>MDLA01000076.1 GCA_001730015.1 Chromatiales bacterium (ex Bugula neritina AB1)
ATGTGGATCTTGGACAATCAACATTTTAACAGGCGCAAGGCCTCTCATCTATATAATTTCAATGGCATAGCGCTCCCCTATGCCAAGTTTGAACTCCGAAACTTGAGTTATAAGAGAATGCCAGGCAGGGCGGCATGTGAATGGTTGTTTTGATCACGGAATTTGTGACAAGCAGTTATTAGAACCAAAAAAGGCTTACTAATATGGTAAAGCGCGAAGCAGCCTATCCATTTGCCTGAAAGAAATTACAATAACAGATAGCCAGTTCGCAATGAATTGGCGTAGGTAGTGTTGAAAATACTCCGTTTCAGCTAGATTTCATAGGGTAATTTGTC
Source organism: Chromatiales bacterium (ex Bugula neritina AB1) (assembly GCA_001730015.1). GTDB lineage: Bacteria > Pseudomonadota > Gammaproteobacteria > Granulosicoccales > Granulosicoccaceae. Next base: position 336 of record MDLA01000076.1, read on the forward strand.
GCGTAAAGATTTTACCTCCCGACTTTACTGATTGGCTTTTGATTTTTTTCTGGAATTAAAAATGGGTGTCCGGTTAAAATGTCCTCCGTTTCAGCTAGATTTCATAGGGTAATTTGTCGCGTAAAGATTTTACTTCCCGACTTTACTGATTGGCTTTTGATTTTTTGGAATTAAAAATGGGTGTCCGGTTAAAATGTCCCGCTTTCTTAATAGCGGAAAATGAGATTGCTTCACTTCTGTTACTTTTAACATCAGAATTGACATGGCACCCGCTTGCCACAGTACAACCCGGTATTTTTACCGACGCACGACGGCACTTTTTCACTATGCCTTCAAATTCTTTCAAGTACAATATTCATGCAATATAATTATCTTAAAGCAAACGAAACATTTAGCTGTGCCGTAAAGAAAAACCACACCGGGAAACTTTCAATCTATTCCCGACTACGAATATAGGAAACTAGAGTTGAGAAACGTACTTGTGTCTCCCCAGTCAAATCGGAGCCGATCCGTAACACGAACCTACATGACCTTTGGATTTGCACTATCTGTTCTTATCGCTTGTGGCGGTGGTGGTGTCGAAGTCACTAACTCCGATACAGCGTCAGACGTCACAACGACGGATGAATCGTTTAGTACAAGCACAGCGACCACTGGCGATATAACCATGGATGGACCGATTCTTGGCTCCGGCCCAACACTTGACTCCGGTCCAATCCTCGGCTCCGGCCCCATCCCGGCCCCGCCGTTCGCAGGAACGATTTTCCTCGACCCCGATATAATCACTGCCGATGATCCCAGTGCGTTCGAGAGCATCGCCTACGACGGTATAGCTCTGAAACGGATGTTTGATCGACGTGCTAACGCCTTTATTTCACTCGACGCGCACATTTTCCAGGCACTCTACGATGATGGATTGAGTATCGAGCTTCAGGTAAACACAGAATTCAGCAAGACTGAAGCTTCTACCGAAGCAGATCGTTACGCCCGGCTTTTCGGGCAATTACCAACATTGCTGCGCAGAGATGTCGATACATCATGGATTCACCGCGGTGTAAAACCCTGGGGTGGCGGCAATCGCAATCTGCTTGTCCACACCGGACAAGCCGAATTCTACTTCAGTTCTGGAATTGCGGAGGAGACCCTCATCCATGAAGCCTGCCACACCTCGCTTGATGCTAACTATGCAGCAGCGCCTGGCTGGATCGCCGCTCAACAAGCAGACGTAAACTTTATCTCTACCTATGCACGAGATTATCCTACTCGCGAAGATATAGCTGAATCTTTTTTACCCTATATGGCGCTACGGTATCGACGCGAAGCGATTTCCGACGAATACGCAACAACTATTGAAAATACGATTCCAAACAGAATTCAGTTTTTCGACTCGATTGTGAAAGACATGTACCCACTTGAGTAATTCTACATCTGCATAGGCAATAAGAGCCTCGAAACCACGGGGCTTTCTTCATTTACTTTAGAAATTCTACCGCGTCCGGTTCTCTGGTGTAGTGTGATAATACGTAACCATTCAGACTAAATCAGTTGAAAATAAACCTTGTAGAGTACTTAACTAGTGCCCATCCATAAACCAGCGCTACTGCGGATCGCTCAGGACACGTGATCTTTCACCGACCACATGTAGTTATTTAGAATGACTAAACGCCCACATGTGGTAGGCGAAATCTCACGCACCTGAGTGACCCTCGCTACGCCCCGGTTTATGGATGGGCACTAACTAATTCTCGCTACTTAGACACAATCAGGTGGAACTCTTAACCGGGAACTCTTAACCGGACATCCCATATAAAGACTCGAAATATGATTGCGTCCAACGCAAGAATCTCGTATAGAAAATACGTTAACTGAACACCCATCTTAACCAGCCAAAGGAAGGGCTCATTTCAAAACCCCAGCTATGATGGCCAGCTATGATGGCTGTCCGATTAGTATTATTCCACTCGACCTGGCAAAGAGAAGCGCACCTCAACCCCCGACCCCGTTGCCTTCTGTGATGCTGAAATCTGGCCGCCCCGCGACCTGATCAGCCTGGATACGGCGTAGAGCCCGTAACCACTGTCTATTTTTGTCGGTGGTTTCTGACTGAACAGATCTTCCGGGTTCCTCAGGCCCTGGCCGTCATCGGAAACGACCACTTCAAACACATTATCGGCGATGGCCCCGGCAGACACACTTACATGAATTTTCTTATCGGCGTTGTGCTTGATTGCGTTGTCGATCAAATTGCGCAGTGTGATTTGGGTGGCTATCTTATCCCCAAATAAGACAACGTGATCACAGTCAAAACGGTGGTTGTCCGCCGGGTCAAGTATAGAAAAAATCTCCCGACAAACCGTCAACAGCTGAAATCGTTCCACCGACTCCGCGGCTTTTGAGGTCTGTGTGAAATCCACGATATTGCCAATCAGAGATTGAGTGGCCGAACTCACAAGCTTCAGCATGTTCACCAGCGCGAGCTTGCCGTCACCCAGGTCAACAAAGCCGTCGAGCAGCAAGTCGGTCAGCTGGCTCATGTTCCGCATGGGGCTTCGGAGGTCATGCGCAGACAGGCCAATGATGTGCTCAATTTCCGCATTGAGTGCCAGAGTGTTTTCTTGTGCTTCTCGGATCAAGTATTCCGCTTCAACAATGTTGGCCGTGCCCACAACCCGCACCACCGCACCATCCGAATTTAGGTTTGGTGCCAACGACGTTCGCACGCGCAACTCATCACCCCCTATGGCCGCCGTCAGGTCATACGAGGCTGCCTGCCCACTGGCAAAGCACTCACAATGATAGCGGTACGCCATCTCGCCAAATTTTCCGGGGTACAGCTGCTTCGCGGTTTTCCCGATGGAATCAGACAGAGACAACTTACCTCTTTTCCGAATAAACGCATTTAAGGCCACATAAGTAGGTTCATCGGATTCATTCAATTCTAAAATAAAAACGGCCGTATCAATATGTTCGATCACGGCCTGAATTTCATCGTACGCAGATGGACTCATAAGGATTTGGTCGCGTTAGTGTCGCTTAAGCCTAGAGGATTTCACTGCAATGTAAAGTATAGTCGAATTATTGATCGAAGGCTGATGAATAATACAATATAGTTAAAACTGAATAACGTTTAAACTCGATGCTGCAGAAGAGGGGCAAGGCAATCTAACCTCACAATCACGCAGACAATTCAAATTGCCTTGTGAGAAAAGATTTCCTCGGGCACCTAAGCCCGTAATTCTTTGAGAATAAAACACACCTGGATCCCTGACAACACGATGCTCCAAGCAAGACATCGCCGTTGCTACAATCCGCGCCACTTTCCGACAACGTACTCCAGGGCTAGACAACAATGCCAGGTCAATCTCCTGAAGCTATTCTTCAGACAATGAGCCAACATGCTCCAGCTGATCAGCAGTCAGGTGCGAGTCGTTAATCATTTTGCCGCCACGGCCGGAATGAATGTACTTATAATGGGGTACCGAATCAGTCACGTCCGGCTTCAACGATTTTTTCTGTAAGCAGCTTCGGATTCGTGAAGCAAGCCTCATGACCACTTGGCATCTGCACTAGCCTGCACAAACCCAAGCGTGCGGGGAAACGCGGAAACCAAGCAAACTCACCCGGTGGCATCGCAATGTCTTCAGTACAGTTAATGTACGACTTGGGTATTTGAAGATTGAAAAATGTTTTCAGCTACACCTGGTCTGCGAGTGTCTTTAACGGGTGCGGCGTTGTAAGTTCGTACGTTTGTTCAGCCAGTGACAATGATGCGACATTCATGAATGCTTCGCGCCACACAGGAAAAGAATCAAAATGGGTCAAGTCTACAATTCATTTATAATTGTGTTCATGTGCAGGCTGTGGCGAGACCACAGCGAGTAGAATTTGAAGGGGCGTATTATCACATAATGAATCGTGGTAGGGGCGTCAGAGTGTATTTCATGGATCGAAGAACTATGAAGTGTTTTTATTGTGCCTGGAGTAGGCAAATAAGCGATTCGGTGATGAAATAAACGCGTATTGCCTGACGGGGAATCACTATTATTTGCTGATACATACTCCGAGAGGAAATCTAGGCAGGGCGATGCACCATGTGAATGGGGTATATACCCAGTACTACAATATAATGAAAAAAACAGATGGACCGTTAGTCAGAGGAGTGACTATCAGGACATGCATTGTAATAGGACCTGAATTGTAAAAGAGTAAGCGACATCATGGTTTGCACTGGATTTACGGCGATTAACTAAAGGGTGTAGATGTAGAAGGGTAAATAGGTTGACTTTAACTGTGGTTTTGGTCTGGAGTCATATCGCAGTACTGCTTTTGACATTGCGAAGGGCAAAAAAAAGCCGCAACGAGGTTGCGGCTTTCAGCCGGGATAATGTTCCAGATTATAGCGCTAGCCTTTTGGCAACCATGCCCGCCAGACGGCCTCGTTGTTTTTCAACCAATCGCTGACCACATCTGACATATCGTTACCATCAACATCGATAGACAGAATCAATGGCGCTTGCATTTCATTTGTCAGGGTGAAATTGGTCAGCAGTTCAATTACCTCCGGATTTTTTTCGGCGAAGTCCGGGTTGGCGTAGTTGTAGGTAATATCTTCAGCCCAACCGGTAGCAGGCCACTTTTCATCTGAATGAGCTGGCAGTTCAACCTTCACCAGGTCTAGGGCGGCGTGTATCCAGTGGGGTTCCCACGCGTAGGCGATGAAGGGTTCTTTACGTTTATACGCCGCCTGCATTTCAGCCCAGTGTGCTGCTTCTGACCCGAGTTCTACCGCTGCATAGTTTAACCCCAGCATTTCCAGGCGTTTGGTATCTTCGCATTGCCAGGCGGCTGTCGGGCAACCGAGAAGCCGCCCCTTGTCACCGGTTTCGAGCGTCTTGAACAGGCTCGCGTACTGGTTCATGTTTTCCCAGGTTTTCAAATCCGGTGCGAGAGCGCCGTCGCCTTCAACAAGGTATCTGGGGACATAGTAGCTGGATACACCGATGATGCCGTCATCAGATACTTTAAGAATGGAGCCATCACCACCGTATTCTTTAACGAACTTTTCTTTGGTAGTGGAGTAGGAAGGCCACAATTCGCAGCCGTAATCGAGATCACCACTGCGAATACCTTCGTCGCGCCCGGGTCCTGATGGCATGACAATTCGTTTGACCTTGTAACCCATTTCGTTTTCGAGAATCTGATGAACGATTTCGCACATTACCGCCCCGCCAGTCCAGTCATTGACGGCAGATTTCACCAGGCCACCAGCCGCGGCGAGGTTGGGTATGAGTAGCCCGGCGGCCAGGGTCGCTGACAGCGCGCCTGCACCAGCCATGGCAGTCAGATTCTTGCGTAGATTCATATTTTCACCTTTGAGTTGCTCGGATTTTGCCGGAAACTGTAAGCCACGCCAGTCCCGGTACAGTAAACATTGTTTCGTAAAATTCGCAAAGATTCGTGCTCGATTACGTCATATTTGCTGGCGCTCTCACAGCCCCAGCGCTTTTCGCTGGTTTTTGGTCCACCCCTGGGTCACGCGATCAAGCACAATGGTTAGCAGTACGATACCAATACCCGCGGCGAGACCTTTGCCCAGGTTACTTACATTCATTGCATCAAATACTTCTTTGCCAAGGCCCAGGCCTCCGATAAGAGGTGTGATTGCCTGCATTGCGAGTGCAAAAACGACAGCCTGATTCAGCCCCAGAATGATCGACGGCGAGGCCATTGGCAACTTTATTTTGATCAGTGTCTGCAGTGTGGAAGAACCAAACGACCCGGCTACCTCATCGACTTCCTCCGGAACCTGCTTCAGACCCAGTGTGGTCAGGCGAATTACCGGGGGAATGGCATAGATGACGGTAGCGATGATGGCGGTGGTTTTGTTGCCGCCGAAGAAAAACAGGGCTGGTATCAGGTAGACAAAAGCAGGAAGTGTTTGCATGGCGTCGAGCACCGGCTGTACCACTGAATTAACCACCCGTGAATACGCGGCTGCCACCCCCACTGGCACGCCGACGAGCATGCAGATAATAACTGAAACGCTGGTGCCAGCAAGGGTGAACAGCGTCAGTTCCCAAAGCCCGGCAGCTGCTATAAAAATCAAAAATATCAGCGTAACTACAGCAAACTGCCAGCTCACCGATGCCCATACAATCAGCGCGATAAGTGCCATCAGGTACCACCAGGGCAAACCGGACAAAAACAAATCCAGTGGATTCAGCAAATAGAGATAGATACTAGAGCGAATAGCCTTGGTGATACCGATGAAAGTCGGGTTTATGGTGAGCCAGTCGATCACTGTATCGATCGGCTCCCGGAATGAAACCTCCCATGCCCGCGGGAAGGTATTCATCCATTTGATCTCTCCGCCGAAAAAATACAGCAACAACAAAAGCAGCCCGCCAACGACTAGAAACGGCCGGTTGTTAAGTGATTGCGCGGAAGTTTCTGACACTGGCCTGACCAGACCGGCGATACTGCGAGTGATTGCACCGCCGATGCTGGCGAACAAATTCCAGATCAACGCGAATGGATACTCGATGGCTCGCGCAATCGGATTGGTATCCCATTTTTGCGGCAACAGGTGAAAGCTTGGGCTGGAGTCGTCACGCCATTGCTTTTTTGCTGCAACACCGCTGATCGCATAACTCAGCCGATCCAGAATAACCGCTAGAAATACGATGCAGATACCCCCCTCAAACGCCCAGCCGACTTTGAGCCGGGTAATGGCTTTCCAGACCTGCTCGCCAAGACCGCCACCACCGATGAATACCGCCAGTACAGCCAGCCCGAGTGCCATCATAATAGTCTGATTGACGCCGAGCATAATTGACGGCAGTGCCTGTGGCAGTTTGACTTTGAATAGCATTTGTAACGAACTGGAGCCAAAGCTCTGCGCTGATTCGATCATCGTAGCAGGTACTTGTCTGATTCCCAGGTTGGTCAGGCGTACCGCGGGCGGCAGAGCATAGATAATGACAGCCATTGCGGCAGACGTTGCACCAACGCCAAACAGAAAAATGGCAGGGATCAGGTAGACGAATGCGGGCATCGTCTGCATAGTGTCCAGGATAGGACGTATGAAGAGTTCGAAGCGATCACTCTGGGAGGCGAGCACACCCAGAATAACCCCGAGGATTACCGAGAACATCACGGATACTGTCATCAGGCTAAGGGTGGACATGGCCTCGTACCACATGTCGACCATGCCCCAGAACATTACTCCAGTAAAGGTGAGCAGACCCAGCTTTAGCCCCCCGTACGCCAACGCAGGGAGTACCAGCATTAACAGTACAAACAGCCAGGGCAACTGCCACAGTTGCTCTTCGATCCACTCCAGCGGCACTCGAATAACCTCTGCCACCGCGCGCGTATAGGTTTTGACGTTGGCCTCCAGCCAGTCCCGGGCTTCGTTGACTTTATCGGCAAATGGAAAGGCATCGATGATTTGCTGCGGAAACTGAAACGCGTTCGCCGCCACTGCATAAACCGCGAGTGACACTAGCAGCCCGGCTAGTACAACAGTTGCCCCGGCGTAGCTGTGTCCTCGCCAGGTGGTTGTTGCCACAAAGCGACTCCACAGAGACGGTTGCGATGATTGTGCGGCGATTGAGGTCATACCAGTGTGTAATTATTCCCGGGCTGTCGGGTGGTTGTCTGAGAATGAATGATCTGTTGCGAACATGATCATTTGCCAGGCTATTGTGATCAATTTCGTTAAATGATGTATGACTATTCGCCAAATTCGATCGAAATACCTGACCTGAAACCTCACGCCCTCGATATGACCCGGGATCTCGGATAATCACCCGGTGGTCTATCAGGCTCGGGTGTTTACCGTGCCTGATACTACCCACTTGAGTGGCGAGTCGCAAAAGCAGGTGCCCGGTGGTGTCGCAATAAGGTTGATGGTTCGACGTAGCGAGTGCCTCGGCGCGGGAAGCGAATTTCTGCACAGGCAGTTGTTGTATAGTGATGATCTTACATTGATCAAATCCGCGATCTACGACGGATCCTGAAGACGGGAAATTGCATGTCGGTCGAACCGAAAATTGTCTGTAACAATATTTGGAAGGTCTTTGGCCCGAAGCCGGAGCAGGTTTTAAAAACACTTGACCGCTCGCTGTCGCGGGATGACGTCCAGCGGCAGACCGGCCATGTTATTGCGGTAAAAGATGTGTCGTTCTCTGTCGAGCAGGGTGAAACATTTGTCGTCATGGGTTTGTCTGGTTCTGGTAAATCGACGCTGGTGCGCTGTTTGTCACGGTTGATCGACCCTACCGAGGGGCAGGTTCTGGTCGATGGTAGAGACATCACTACCGTCTCTCAGAGTGAGCTAAAAAACCTGCGGCGCCATAAAATGGCCATGGTGTTTCAGCATTTCGGGTTGTTTCCACACAGGCGGGTTATAGACAACGTCGCCTACGGGCTGGAGGTTCGCGGTGAGGGGAGAGAGCAGCGCTATGAAAAGGCCCTCGACACCATAAAGCTGGTCGGACTCGATGGTTGGGAAGATCGCTATCCGAGGGAATTGTCAGGTGGTATGCAGCAGCGAGTGGGGCTGGCCAGAGCGATGGCTGTGGACCCCGAAATATTACTGTTCGACGAACCATTCTCTGCGCTTGACCCGCTAATTCGCCGCGAAATGCAGGATGAACTGCTCGATCTGCAAGCGCGTCTGAAAAAGACTATGGTATTTATTACGCACGATTTCCTCGAAGCGATAAAAATGGGCGATCACATCATGATTATGCGAGACGGTGCTATATCGCAGATGGGTACGCCGGAAGATATCGTTGCCAACCCGGTAGATAAGTATGTCGCAGACTTCACGGAAGATGTTCCGCGATATAAAGTGCTGTCGGCGGGCAAGGTTATGCGATCCCTGAATGGTTCGGCAGGTAAAACCGGCCTGGCTACCGTGCCAATGTCAGCCAAGATTGATAGCCTGATCAACCTGGTCGCCGACAGCGATGAGCCAGTTCAAGTGATTGATGATAATGGATCGCCCTGTGGCGAAATCGACCGATCAATTGTGATGAAGGCTATGAATGCAAGTTTGTAGGCCGGGCTAATGATTATTATCAATCTGCAGGAAGTTGCCACTTGCAGATTGCACAAGCCCGGGACCAATTAACAGAAGCGACGCAGTTAAATCGACCAATAGCAGGAGAACAACATGCCTGAAAAATACAGTGATCCAGCCACCCGCGATCTCACCAACTACAAGTTACCGCTGGTTGAAGAAGCAGGCAGTTCCTTCACGCTGCCTTCGTATCTGTATACAGACCCTGATGTCTATGAGCTGGAGAAAGAAAAAATCTTCTATCGCACGTGGCAATATGTCGCGCCGATCAGTTTTTTTAAGGAAGCTGGTGACTACATCACCGTACAGATTTGTGATCAGAGTATGTACGTGATGATGGGCAGCAATAACGAGCTGCGTGCGTTTTACAATGTGTGCCAGCACCGGGCACATGAGTTGTTGCCAAAAGGTAGTGGCAATGTCAGTAAACTGGTTGTCTGCCCGTATCACGCATGGGCTTATAATCATGAAGGATCATTGCGCGGCGCACCACGAACAAAACAGCGCCCCGGTTTTAACAAGGCCGACTATTCTCTCAAGCAGGCAAGGCTTGAGGTGTTTCTAAACTGCGTATTTATTAACCTTGATATAGACGCCACACCACTTTCTGAGCAGGCTGCTGATCTGGAGCAGGATGTCCGCGAAAAACTACCGTACTTCGATCAGTTGAACAGCCCGGTTGAAGGTTTACTGGGCGAAAGCTACATCAGGGCGGGCTGGAAAGTTGTTGTTGATAACTATGTTGAATGCTACCACTGCGATCATGCGCATCCTGCATTTGCAGATCTTATCTGTATGGACAGCTATCAACACGATACCTTTGGCATTTGGGCGAGGCAACTGGGAGGAGACATTCGACAGGATAACTCTGCCTATGGTCTGGCAGACAACGAGCCGTGTATGCAGTCGTCATTCTGGTTTCTATGGCCAAACACCACGTTTAATGTGTTACCCGGTACAGAAGAGCTGAATATTTCAGCCATTAGGCCTATTAGTCTGGAAGAGAGCGACTTTGGCGGCCACAGTGTGTCAGTCAGTGGCGAATACAACAAGCCCAGAGCAGAATATACCGCCGATGTTCTGGTGCCTGAAGATATCGCACTGTGCGAAAGTGTACAGAGAGGGCTTAAGTCGAAAGGCTATTCGCAGGGGCCTATCATTGTTGACGACGCGATGTCAGGGCGTGGCGAACATGCGCTGCACCATTTTCACCGTCTGGTGCAAAAGGCACTGTCTGAGTGATACAAAAATATATAGTCGTCTTGCCGGAAAGCGACCTTACGCCTGAATTCTATCGTGTCAGAAAGTAGAAGGCCGGGAGTTCGATAATTTCCGCGGCAGTAATTTTCGCAAATGCGGTGCACTGAAGCCTTCAAACTCCACAAGTGAGTCGACCGACCAAAGTGCCCGGCTCTAAACTGAATGTATACCCTGGCGTTGCATTAAATTTCGAGCACAGGAGCTTATAGAGCAGTATAAAAGGTGCGGCACGGGTTTTTTTACTGGGTTGAACGTGGTCATTCTAAGTGATATTCAGGAAAAACGAGTGCAGCGCCTTAGATGCTGCAATAGAAGCAGCGCAGCGGTTTTAAGCCGGAATTTTGTGCAACACCAGGGTATATAAAAAGACCTGAATAATCGAGGGCATTTAACCCGCATTAGTCACGGGATTGACTGAATCTCAATTGACCTTTGATACCACAGAGAATTTTTTCTCTTGCAGATATCAGTAAGTATTCGACGCTAGAAGAAAATCCACAGTGAAAACCCTTGCCATGAATAAGTAAGGTCTGCGATATTCTCGCCACCCCGTGAATAATGCGGCCTAATTGGCAACTATAGTGCGCTGAATTTCACCAATGCGGCGCACCCATGGATCATAGCGGCGATGCTTTTCCGGCAAAGTGCCGATCGCCTCGTTTGCTCTTTTACGGCTGTCGAAAAGCCCACTGGCCAGGCCATATTCCGGTTGCTGATTTTCACTGTATTTGTAGTGGTATATAACGTTGGGAAAATCGGCTGGCAGCTGTTCGGCAAAGCGCTGCAAAAATGCAAGGTCAGTAGAGGAGCCTACCTGAATGGTGAACTTTGTTTCGGCTTGCTGCGAAAGCCATTCTTCCCGCTTGATGGTGCTGTCTATTTCGACTGAAGTGTCGTCGTCAGGTGTTTTCTGCGGGCGTGAACGTTCAGGACGATTCGCTTTATCGCTTGGCTTTGCGCCTGGCTGCACGTTGTCAGAAGGTGGAATGTTTGCATTTAATGGAAGGATCGCTGCAACCTCTATTGCTAAGGGCCTGGAAGCGGTTCTAGCTGGTAATCCGGCGCTCAAATCGGTCTGTATTCCGGTGGATGAAACCTCTCTTTGAGCGTTGTCCATTGCCAGCGTTAATCGAAGCATTTTTTCCAGCGGACGAGGAATGTCATCTCTTTCAACCAATTTTCGCAGTATCGCAGGTGGCTGTCGTCGACGGTTGGTATCTATTTTTGCAGTGACCGTCATGCCAGCGCGCAGGGTTGGCGCTTCTGACTGATGCTCCACCTGCAGTTCTACAGAAATTCGTTGTACAACCTTTACCCAGTTACCGGTAGCATTTTGCGGCGGCAGCAGGGCAAATTCGGCACCAGTCGCGGGTGCAATAGAGGCGACACGGGCACGCCATTCCATTTCCGGATACGCATCGACCTGAAGTATTGCAGATTGCCCGGCGCGTAGATTGGTCAGCTGTGTTTCCTTCAGATTAGCCTGCACCCATATCCGGTTGTTTTCCAGTAAGCTGAAAACCGGGGTGCCTGCTTTTACGTACTCGCCGGCTTGCAGATGCATATTGCTGATAATGCCGCCCGACGGCGCATATACCGAGGTATTGGCCAGATCAATAGCTGCCTGATCGAGCCGACTCTTGGCGCGAACGTAGGAGGCGTGGCTTGTCACAGCAGAACTACTGTTACCACCCAGATTCGCCAGTACCTGTTTGGCGCGCTGCTGCAAAACGGCAACCCGTTGCTCGGCGATACGTTGTTTATGTTGCGCTTCATCGAGCGTCTCTACACTGGTAACGCCTGTGTTTTGCAAGGCCTGCTGGCGCTTGAGCTGGGTGGTCATGAATCGCACATTTTCGGCTTCTACTGCTATAGCGTCCTGTGATTCTCTATAGTCTGCTCGCATTGACTCGATTTCACTTCGCGCCAGTTCTATCTCTGCCTGTGCTTCTGCAACACGCAGTGCGTACGGTTCAGGGTCGATGCGAAACAGTAACGCATTGGCTTCTACGTGCTGGTTGTCTCTGACGTTTACTTCGACAACACGGCCGTCGACATCGGAGCTGATAGCAATTATATGAGACTTAACGTAGGCATTTTCGGTAGAGACATAGCGTCCGCCTTTCATATAGAAATGGCTCGCCACCAACAGTGCGATCAGCGGGAATAAAACCAGTAGTATCAGTCGCAGAAAAAAGCGCCTGACGCGTTGGCCGAAACTGTGCGCGGGTCTCGCGGTGGCAGTCACACCTGGCGCTCCAGGTCTTTGTCTTTTTCCGGTTGCTGATTGTGCAGGCCGGTCGCATTGTCTAGTAGCTGCAGATTTTCCTTGATCAGCAGCAGCGTATCGACGAACCGCTCGCGCTCCTGTTCGCTCAGGCCGGCCAGTGCGTCAGCGCGCAAAGATGCCGCGTGCTGGCGCATTTCAGCGATCATCGGCTCGACGTCTCTTGTGAGGTAAACGCGATTTACCCGACGATCTCCCGGGTCGGCATCACGGCGAATCCAGTTCTTCGCCTCAAGCCGATCAAGCAATCGACCGAGGCTGGGCTTTTCAATTTCCATTAGCTCGGCAAGTTCGGTCTGTGTCAGTCCATCTTCCCGATACAGGTGCGTGAGCAGCCACCACTGCGCCCGGGTCAGATCCATATGACGCACGCGGCGATCAAAGGTGATGCGCAGCAGATGGGCAACATCGTGCAGAATCAGGCCGAAATTTCGATCCAGGCTTTCTTTCAACATGCTGCCGATATTAGTTAGCCATGCAATAATATGCAATGATACAGTTGTCTGTATTACTAGTTCTTCGATATGAATAGCCACCTTATCGACAAGATTCCTAACACCATCGCCGGCACTGCGCCATGAGCGACACCGCCGGGCAGGTACAGCAAGGTACCGTATCGAACCCCTACATGGTGCTGCTCACCGTCTCAGTCTGCACCATGCTTTATTCAATGACGGTAACGGTGGTTAATGTCACGCTGCCGCAGCTGCAGGGATCATTGTCTGCCAGTCCGGATCAGGTGGCGTGGATCATCACCCTGAATGTGGTGGGTACGGCCATAGTGACTCCAATGACTGGCTGGCTTACCGGCAAACTCGGGCAGCGCAATCTGTTGCTGGGTTGTGTCGGTGGCTTTGCAATCGCCTCTTTCGCTTGTGCCACCGCAGATTCGTTAGCGCCGATGCTGGGTTATCGTATCGCGCAGGGCGTATTCGGTGGGCCGATAGTGCCAGTCTCGCAGGCCCTGGTGCTGGCCACATTCAGTGATCACAGGCGCGCAATGGCGCAAAGTTTCTTCGGCATGGCGGTTGTAGCTGGAATGGGTCTGGCGCCGGTGGTTGGTGGTTACGTTGCAGAGCAATACAACTGGCGAGCCATTTTTTTATTACTGGTGCCAGTGTGCGTCGCCTCGATGTTAATGACGATGGTGTTCATTCGACAGGGTGGCCGCAACGCCGACGTGAAGCTCGACTGGACAGGGTTTCTGTCGCTTTCTGTCGCCATCACCTGCCTGCAGTTACTGCTTGATCGAGGTAACAGTTCCGGCTGGTTCGAGTCCGGGGAAATACTGTTGTATGCCGGCGGGCTAGGGCTGTCAGCCTGGGTGTTTATTGTGCACACGTTAACTTACGATCAGCCGTTTTTTAATCGCGAGTTACTGCGCGACCGCAACTATTGCGTCGGCCTGTTATTGGTGTGCTTTTACGGCATGCTTAACTTTACCCCGATTACCCTGCTGCCGCCGATGCTGCAATCTCTGCACGGCTATCCGGATTCACTGGTCGGTTGGCTACTCGCCATGCGTGGTCTCGGGATGGTTGTCGGGTTTTACATTGCCGGGCGCATGGGGCATGTTGATCCTAGAATCAGCATGGCAATCGGCTTTGTGCTTGTCGGGTTTAGCGGGCTGGCGCTCGCCGTTGTAGAAACCAATGCGGTAGCAGACTGGATCGCCTGGGCCAGTCTGCTGCAAGGCCTGGGTAGCGGTGTTTTGTGGGTGCCGGTGACGACTGCCGCCTTTTCCACACTGGCGCCAAGGCTCTTACCAGACGGTGCCGCTATATTTCACTTGTTGCGCAATGTGGGCCAGAGCATCTATATAGCACTGTCGTTCATTGTTGTGGTGCGCGGCAGCCAGGTAAACTACGCCGAGCTTATGCCGCACTTGTCGGTTTACAATGAACGGCTGGGTTTTCCCTGGGTTACCGGGATGTGGAATATTGACAGCGCAGCTGGAATGAAGGCAATAGGCGGCGAGCTATCGCGACAGTCGCAACTGATCGCATTCAACAATGCATTTTTACTGTACTCCTGGACCTGCTTTGCAGTTGTACCGTTAGTGCTTTTCTGGCGCAAGGGGAAGCAGTCCGACTAGCCGTGCCGGTCAGGTGAATAGCTATTTCTGGATCCTGCGCGCCTGGTGTGAATTCAATGATTGAAACGCGTATATTGGCGTTTCATAGACTGATCTGTTTCGTCTAAACAATGTGTTAACTAACACCACTTCAAGCTTAGTAGAAACGCAGTTATTCTGTGTTTTGAAAATTGCACCGGAGATGTAATGTACAGAATTACCGTGCTGGGGTTGCTGGCCCTTTGTTGCTGCCTGACTACAAATGTTGCCAGATCTCAGAGCACGTTGTCGGTTGGTACAATCGAGCGCCCGCCTTTCGTCATGCGCGACAACGGCGGTGCTCTAACCGGTTTTTCGGTGGAGATGTGGGATGAGATTGCTCGTCGCATTGGCGTTGATTACGAGTGGCAGGTACACGATCAATTCTCGCTGATGATCGATGAAGCAATCGCCGGGAAGACTGATATTGCGGTAGCAAATATTTCTATTACTTCTAAACGGGAATCGGTAGCGGATTTTTCCCAGCCAATCTTTGAATCGGGCATGGCAATAGCCGTACGCAAAGGTGGTGGCACAAGCTATTTGGGGCTCATCTGGGAATCGGGTATTCTGCTGTTTTTGCTGGGCGCGTTGTTACTGCTTTTTGTAATTTCGAATCTTATCTGGTTTTTTGAGAGAGGGGTAGAAGATTCCAGACACGATTATTTCCGCGATGATTATATTGGCGGTGTATGGGACGCCTTTTGGTGGGCGTTTGTGATCATGACCATGGGAGGTTTTGAGAAAGAAGTTCCGCACAAAATTATTAATCGTGTGCTGGCCATGTTCTGGATTATTACCAGCTTGTTTTTCATCTCGACATTAACCGCAAAAATCACAACGGCCCTAACGGTTGCCGAACTAAAAAGCGGTATTGAAACCTACAAAGACCTTGCAGGCAAAAGCGTAGCAGTGACTGAGGGCTCTTCGCATCAGTCATTTTTAGAATCAAATGATATCAGGCCGCTGGTTTTCACGACTCTGGACGACCTCTATGTTGCGCTGGAGTCGCAGAAGGTTGATGCCATTGTGGCTGATTTCCCTATATTGTCTTACCATGCCTCCGGATCCGGCAGGCACTGGATGATGCTCACCGGTGAAGTATTTAATCAGGAAAACTACGGTATTTTGATGGCGGAAGGTTCGCCTCACGCAGAGAGTATTGATCAGGCGATTTTGAAAATGCGGGAAGAGGGTTTCTACCGGAACCTCTATCAAACTTACTTCGGCGACTCCAGATAACCTTCAAACGGCATACCACTCACTTGGCGGGTGCAGCATCGGCTTAAAGTATTGCCGACGAATAGCGTGTGCTGCCTATTAGAAGCGGATAACCGGAAAGTCCACAGCCTGTACTCGCCTCAGGCGAGTTGCTGCTTTACCAGGTAATAAAATGCCGCCCGGTTTTTCATGCGGCTGGATGCCATTTTTTTAGCTACTTCTGCAACGGCGAGATTACCTTTGTCGGTATCAGTTACATTGAGCTTTTTCACAACAAAGTTGCGCCGTACGGTTTCCAGTTCCGAAGGATCGGTGCCGGCCACATAGAGGGCATCGCGATTATCAATTACGAGTTTCAGATTGCTTACCAGCTCACCGAGCGTTGAATCATCAATGTCAGTAACCCCGGCCAGTTCCAGTTGAGAGCGTGCTTCAGCTTGAAACTTTTCCAGTTTTTTCTCGATATCACTCATCTGATGGATCCTCTAGTCGATAATTGTACGTTGGGCTATGTGGTATCAGGTGTCTCGAGTATATCTGTGATTATTTCTATTGTACATACAGGCAATGGCCAGTGAGCCGCCTGGTTTTACGATCAGGGTGGAGTTAACTGACCCTGGTGTTGATAATACCGGATGCCACTGATCTAGATATATTCTGTAGCCCGGGGCTAGCCATCCTGTGTGGCAGCACGATAAAACTGTGGAAAATACTCAGCCACCATTTGCCCGTTGTCTGCCCAGATATGGCAACCGTTCAGCGGTACCACGCCAGATTCCTCAAATAGTACTTTATAGAGGCACTGGTAAGCGGTTGTTGCGATTGGACCCATCAGCTCTGCTATGTGCGTGCAGCCTTTTACACCGCCGATTTTCTCTCGAATCAACTGTCGCCAGCCACTGCCTATGCGTTCTCCGACAATGCTCTGGAACGCTGCTTCAATTGAATTGCAACTCCGGTAGGGCGTGTGTTCCATATTGACTTCTATGGCATGGACCAGTAGTGATGTGTCTATGGTCAGGCGTACGTGCATGCCGTGAATGGGGGTGCCTGCATTTACCACCCGTCCGCCGTTATCGGGGTGTATCGCATAGGTTTTGGTGTCTGTAAGATGCGCCTCGATATCCCACAGCCCGTCCGTGCGCTCGTACCCTTCGCAAGTCACATTGCGTGTGTGTTTCAGTTGGCGCTCGGTGGCGGCGGATAAACTCATGGACGGACTCGGTTGCTTCGATACGGGGCGGTTCTGAACTCCGATTATACAGACTTGACGGTAACACCACGGTGTCACTGTGATGAGATATTGGTCAAACCCGTCTCAGCTGTCAGGAGACTTTTGCCGTAAAGCCGGTAAAATTGTGATTATCCAACACGCGGCTGTGGGCCTTTCGCGAAACTGACTGATCGGGCACCGGAATAAGTGGTGCGCTGCCACTGGCAGAGACACGCGAAACCGGCAAACACAGCTATTATTGTGTAGAGAACTCCGTAGAATTTCAGATCGTGTCACTGACACGAGGGACCGGGTACATGAGTACGCATCTATCAGTTAAGCAGGCATTGGGCGGCAGCGCCGCAGTGGGCGATGTTATAACCGTTAAGGGCTGGGTAAGGACCCGGCGAGACTCCAAGGCGGGGATCTCGTTCCTTAATGTCTACGATGGATCCTGCTTCGATGGCATGCAGGCGGTGGTTCCCAATAGCCTAGACAACTACGAAAGTGAAGTCATCAAGTTAACTGCCGGCTGTGCGGTGGAGGTGTCCGGTGAGCTGGTCAAATCAGAAGGCAGCGGTCAGGCTTTTGAAATGCAGGCGCAGTCAGTCTCAGTAACGGGTCTGGTGGAAGACCCGGAAACCTATCCGGTGGCAAAGAAGCGCCATACGTTTGAGTTTTTACGAACCATTGCGCATCTGCGCCCTCGCACTAATGCCTTCGGCGCCATAAGCCGAGTTCGCACCACACTAGCCAATGCGGTGCACAATTACTTTTATGAACGTGAATTTCACTGGGTGAATACGCCAATCATAACCAGCAGTGATTGTGAAGGTGCGGGGGAGCTGTTTCGTGTCAGTACGCTTGATCTGGCCAATCTGCCGCTGGGAGATAAAGGCAAGGTCGATTTTGAACAGGACTTCTTCGGCAGTGAAGCTTTTCTGACAGTTTCGGGTCAGCTTAATGTAGAGTCTTTTGCTCTGGCGTTATCGAAGGTTTATACCTTTGGACCTACTTTTCGTGCAGAAAATTCCAACACCAGTCGTCATCTGGCTGAGTTCTGGATGATCGAACCCGAAATCGCGTTTGCCGGGCTCGATGAAAACGCCGCGCTCGCAGAAGACATGCTTCGATACCTGTTCACCAGGGTACTTGAAGACTGCGCCGATGACATGGCGTTTTTTGCTCAGCGGGTTGATAAAGGTTGCATCGATCGGCTCGAGCAAATGATCAAGAATGATTTTGTCCAGATGGAATACGGCGAGGCAATCGACATACTCAGTGCATCAGGTAAGAAGTTCGAGTACCCGGTTAAATGGGGGCTTGATCTGCAATCGGAGCATGAGCGCTTTTTGACCGAAGAGCACGTTGGCAAGCCGATTGTCCTGCGCAACTATCCCAGGGAGATAAAAGCCTTCTATATGCGTGAAAATGACGATGACAAAACCGTTGCCGCTATGGATGTGCTGGCGCCGGGCATTGGCGAGATCATTGGTGGTAGTCAGCGTGAAGAGCGTCTCGACGTGCTCGATGCAAAGCTGGAAGCGCAGGGTATCAAAGATGAACTCTGGTGGTATCGGGACCTGCGGCGTTACGGTACGGTTCCGCATGCAGGTTTTGGTTTGGGGTTTGAACGATTGATTAATTACGTTACCGGAATGGAAAACATACGTGATGCGATCCCGTTCCCAAGGGCGCCCAAGAGCGCAACATTCTAGGTGACTAACTACAATTACAGGCAGGTTAATTGATGGATATTCTCCTGCAAAATACCGGCTTTACCGCGCTGGATTTAGTTGCTGTGCTGTTTTTGCTTTCCTCCTGGGTGTTGCACTACTGGATTGTGAATTTTTCACCGCTGCGGGTAAATACAATTTCCTACCGCATGAATCGCTATCGCCAGAAGTGGATGGATAACATGGTGTTTCGTGATCCGAAAATGCCCGATACACTCATACAGAATACTTTGCAGTATGGCGTGTTGTTTTATGCGTCTACGTCGATTTTACTGGTGGGTGCTCTAGGCGCTGGTCTGGGGGCTTCTGATCAGGCAGTGAAACTACTGGCCGATTTACCCTTTGTGACTAATACGTCGCGTACCGCCTGGGAAATCAAGGTGTTTGTGGTTATCTTTATTTTCACTTTTGCTTTTTTCAAATTCGCCTGGAGCTACCGGCTTTTCAGCTACGTTATTATCCTGATCGGTGCTGCACCGGACATAAGTGTTGTGCGTGCAAAAAAAGAAGAGTTGCCAACAGACGACAGCGAAGAGACGCAAGCTCTTTTTGAACAGCAGCTTAGAGAGGGAGAACGCTTTGCCAAAGGGGTAGGGCAGCTGCATTCTCTGGGCGCCCGGCATTTTACCACCGGCGTTAATGCCTACTTCTTTGCCCTGGCGGCATCTGTGTGGTTTCTTGATCCCCGTTTGCTGATCGGTGCGACGATCTGGGTTTCTGTCGTGCTGTACCGGCGTGCGTTTCGATCAAACTTCATGAAAATACTCGGCACACTTGATCCATAGCCATTTAGCTCTGAATACACCAGGGTGCGTTATCTTCAGTTTGCTTCCGGCCATACGGTGTCTAGATCAACCGGCTTGCGCTCATCGAATAGGTCACCGGGGCCGGGGTTATCCGCAGCGCATTTCCCACCGAAATGATTCAGAACCCCCCACACCGCATTAAGCGCCGTTTGCACCGCACCTTCCGCCCAGCCGGGTGTCCATGAGACATCATCACCGGCGATAAATATTCCCCGTTGCGCGTGCGGCATCTGTTGCTGCATAAAGTGCGTATACATACGGCGGTTATAGCGATAGTGTCCCGGGTGGGCACCTTTGAATGCCCCTAGAAAATTTGCGTCGTCCTCCCATGAAATAGTGATGGGCTTACCGATAATATGGCTTCGAATATTGACTTGTGGATAAATTTTCGACAGCGCATTCAGGGCGAGTTCCACACGCCGTTCGGTCGGTAGTGGCAGCATTTTCAGGGCGTCGGCCATCCAGGTATAGGTGAGGCAGATTACGGCCGGTTTGCCTTCGCCATTGTCGAATAAATAGGTGCCACGGGTTAGCCTGTCGGTTAGTGTCATGCTCATGCAGTGACGGCCGGTTTCGGGATCGATGTCTTTCCAGAACGGCCGATCAACCATCACAAAGGTTTTTGACGATTGCATATAACTTGTACGGTCAAGCGCCATCCAGTGCTGCTGTGAGAATAGCGATTCATCGGTGTCTATACCGGTAGTCAGAAGCCAGCTCTGGCAGGTGGCAACAACCACAGGGAAATCACGCTCGTTGTTGTATTGGTCGGTAATGCGTATACCGTTGCCTGCTCTTTGCAGGCGGGTGACGCCGGGTCGGGTTGCGCCATCGTGCAGATCTGACAGGCTGGTGCCTGCTGGCCAATACTCACAGTGTGCAGTCTGGTGCGACCATAACCCGCGTGGCAGTTGCTCAGACCCGCCAATAATCAGATCCTGGTTTGCATCGCATTCCGTCAGTACTACCCGTAAAATCTCCAGCATGGAGTTTCTGAAATCGGAGTCCCATCCGCCGGTGCCAAAGCCAACCTGACCAAACACTTCACGGTGGCGGAACTGGAGCTTTTGAAACGACGGTGCAGTGGCTAGAAAATCGTAAAAGGTACGGTCATCCCACTTGTAAACCAGCGGATCCCACAGCGTTTTGATTTTTGCACAATCACGGTCGCGTATAGCCTGTTGCAACTGAATAAGATGTGCTTCGGTTTCCAATGCGTCGTTCCAGGCCTGCTCGACTTCGTGATAAACGGCGGGCAGGTCGGCCATAGTTTTGGCGTAAACAGATTTCCCGGCCAGATCAATGACTGTACTGCCAGCAGCTTCGGTCAGCGGGTTGGGAAATGGCTTCTTTTTCAGCCCGAGCAATTCGCTATAGTGGTTAAAAGTGGTTGCCGAGCGCGGAAAACGCATGCCACCCAGTTCGGCAATGATTCCGTCGGCGTTGGCAAACTGTTCAGAGCGCAGCCGCCCGCCCATGCGTCCGGTTTCATAGATCACCGGTTTAATTCCAAGCTTCATCAACTCGAAAGCGGCTACCATACCGGATACACCAGCTCCGATAATGGCAACCTCGGTACCGTGATGTGGCTCGGGTAACTTTCCCGCACCGTCAGGGTGTTTAATCCATGTGTCGTAGGCGAACGGGAAGTCGGGGCCAAAGACGGAAATCGGCGATTGGGGCATCAGAATGACTCACTTAAATGCAACAAATAATGTAAGTGCAAAAACTATTGAGGTTGCTACTGTCCAAGCGCTGAGTATAGCTCCGGACGACGATCCCGGTGGTAAGGCAATGCCGCTCGAGCCTCATCGATAGCTGTTCGCGTTAATGTGGCTGTTAACAGCGTTGTTTCCTGTGCTGCACGTGCTAAGTCCTCGCCATTCGGGTCGACAATGCAGCTCCGACCTTCGTAATTCAGTTCGGCTTCGCTGCCACAGTAGTTTGCATAGGCAATATAGAGCTGGTTTTCATAGGCACGTGTAGGTACAACCCGCTCTGCTACTTCGCGCCATGGCTGCATGAGCCCGGTGGGTGTCAGGATCAAATCAGCGCCTTCAAGTGCGAGGCGGCGAGCGCACTCGGGGAATTCGATGTCGTAGCAGATCAGTAGTCCGACTTTCCAGCCTTCTATATTGATTAGCGGGGCCAGGTTATCACCGGCAGTAAACAAGGTTCGATCGAGGTCACCCCACAAGTGCGTTTTGCGATATTTTCCGAGCGGAGTACCTGTTTTATCTATAAGCTGAACGCAGTTGAAATAATTGCTGCCATCGCGTTCAGCGAAGCCATAGGCAATAGCGATATTATGCTGTCTGCAGATGGCAGATATTTTTTCGGTGGTTTCGCCATCGGCAGGCAAGGCGACTTTCTGCATGGTTTCCAGCGGAATATTGTACCCGGTAATGCTTGCCTCCGGTACTACCAGCAGTGAGCAGTTCTGTGCTGCTGCCGTAGCGGCGTTTGATTCCAGACGCTCGACAGCGGCAGCTATATTGTCGGGTGCGGGAACATGCTGCAACAGGGCAATCGATAGTTCGTTTGTCATCAGTTACTCTATGGATTGTTCGATTCAATATGCTTTATAGCACAATCTAGAAAAATTCTTCCACCACTGGCAAGGGACGTATGTAGCCACCACGAGGGGCTTTAATCAACGGCAGTGATCTGGGATCTCGCATACTGGAATAGGCAACATCTTGTGTTGGTTGGCTGCATTTAATCGAAGGTAAATAGCCATCACTTCGGCTTCGCGACCGGAGAAGTCTTCGGTAATCTTACCTTGCTGTTGCTGACTCATGGCCCACTCGAGTTCCGGGTAGGTGGCACCTAATTGGTCTTCATCAGAGCGGTCGTCACCCCAGAGTCCGTCGGTGGGTTTTGCCGAGAGAATGCTCTCTACCACTCCTACATGGCGGGCCAGGTCAAACACCTCGGTTTTCATTAAGTCGGCAATGGGGCTCAGGTCTACGCCTCCGTCACCGTACTTGGTATAGAAGCCTACGCCGAAGTCTTCGACCTTGTTGCCTGTTCCGGCGACGAGCAATTGGTTAGCCTGGCCGTGATAATACAGCGTCGACATACGTAGGCGGGCGCGTGAATTGGCCAGAGCCAGCTCGTGATCTGCACCACCAGGCTGCATCGCGCTGACGAAATTATCGTATACCGGAGTCAGGTCAACCGCCTGGTGCCGCGAGTTCGGGAAATGCTGAGCCAGCCATTGCTGGTGCTCCTGGCCACGAGAGGCCTGATCCGGGTGCTGGTGTATAGGCATTTCCAGTGTTAGCAGGTCGAGTCCGGTACGCGCGCATAAAGTGGAGGTTAGCGCGGAATCGATGCCGCCGCTCACGCCCACAACAAACCCTTTTACTCCTGCGTTTTGTGCGTAGGTTTTCAGCCAATTGCAGATATAGTCCGCTGTTTCTTGTAGTTTCATGGTTTCTCTTGATTCACGGATCGCACAGTTCGTTTTCGATCGCAAACGCAGCGGCTTCGGTGCGATTAGCGGTATGAGTTTTATTCAATATGGCACGTACATGGGTTGCCACTGTCGCCAGGCTGCGGTTTAAATCCGCGGCGATTAGTTTATTGCTTTTTCCCTGTGCAATTAAATTTAGTACTTCTAATTCACGATGGGTGAGTCCGTGCAGGTTATCTCGGGTTTCACCGCTGGTGTCACTCTCCAGTTGCTTAATTTTGCCGATTAGATTGACCATCCCAAGTGCGCTGGCGGTCGAATGTGATTCCTCCAGCAGTTTGCGAAAAGCAGGCTTTCCGCCTCTGTAATTATGCCGTTTTAGTACTTGCGCGTGGCGATAGGCGATATGCGGCTGCCACATGTTTACACCGGCTTGTCTGGAAAGCACCGCCGCGCGTTTTAATAATTCTTCGGCGTCGTCAAGTTTGTTCATCAGACTGGCGAGCATGCCTAAATATAAATCCGCCGGTCCAAAACAGACAGCCGTTGGGTGTGAAACCATTTGCCCGGAATAGGGCAGTAACCTTTGAAACAATCTGGCTGCTTTGTCGGATTCGTCAATAGCGACGCAGGCTTCACTCAGATACACCAATCGGGTCAGTAATAATTCATCGTCGGTGATATCGCTGCCGTTTAATTCATCAAACAAGGTGCGGGTTTCATCGAGCAGGCCGAGGTCGGTATAGGTGGCCAGCAACCCGGGTTTCCACATCGGTGTGTGCTCGCTGACCATTTGCTTTAGAGCAGATTGAATCATCGGTAGTCGGCCGAGTTCGCGGTTTAACAGGAACATTTGCGTACCGTAGACGCCATCAGCGCCGCCGTCGAGCGCTCCACTGCCGAGATCGATAGCCTCCTCAATGAGGGTTTCAGCCAGTTGCCAGTTGCCGCTAAAGAGTTCCAGACAGGCGCTGGCGCTCTTTGCAAAATAATGTGGTTTGAAGCGATGTGTTTCCCTGGCGGATTCGTGTAACAACGTAACGAGATGTCGGGCACGGTCTATATCACCCAGTTCCTGATAGGTGAGAATCAGCCATTCAAGGGGGTCCATACCTAAAAAAGTATCGCCTGCTGCCAGTGCGATCTGCAGCGCTTGCTCTCCTATGCGAATTCGCTCTGAAAGTTTTTCCGGGCGGCCGCGTAATACCAAAAGTGCCATGCACAAGGCGTTGCAGTGAGAGTGCTGGTCACCGCTTTTTGTTGCGAGTTCAACCGCCATATTGGCGTCCTGTTCGGCCTCGCGCCTTCGGGAGCTGTAACTGAGCGCCATGGCTCGATGGGCGATAGTCGTAGCGTGTATAACGAGATCATTCGGGTCGATATGGTTAAGTGCTTCTTCAATAGTGGTGAGCGCGTCCTGAACCAGTTTCGGGTCGCGCACCTGATAAATTTTACGGCAGGCGGCTTCAGCGAATATATTGTGGTGCTGGTGTTCGCGTGCTTCCGCAAGACACCGGTCCAGAGCTCGAAACGTGTCACGGTGGCCGGCACCAGTGGCGTGCAGGCAATTGGCAATGCCAAGTAATATCTGTGTTTTATCGGTTTCGGCCCCTTTGTTATCAGTGTTGACCACGTCGAGTGCGAGCTCGTAATAAGCCAGTGCTTCATCGAATGCTGCGAGTCTGTAGGCGTGTTCACCGGCGCGCAGCGCATAATCCAGCGCTTTGTCCCCCTGATCATTTTGCAGTGCCTGATAATAGTGACGGGCAATTTCACCCAGTGACTGGGGTGAACCTTGCGTCTGCAGATTCACCAGCACGTCCGCAACCTGGCTATGCCAAAGTAGTTTTTTGGTCAGACTTAATTCTTCATAGATCATGTCGCGGATCAGCACGTGGCTGAAGTGAAACTCACCGACTTTGTCGTCAGATTCGCGCAGTATGTCCCGGCCAGTGGCTTCTTCCAGCAGTTGCAGCGTGTGCATTTTGTTATCTTCGGGTCGCAATGCCGAGAGAATTCGAAGACTAAAGCGTCGCCCGACTACGGAAGCCAGTGACAGCAGATCGGTGCAATCGTTTGACAATAAATTCAGGCGGCGGCCAATTGCTTCCTGAATGCCGTCGGGAATTTCCAGTGCCAACTGGCCTTCTGCGAAGCGAGGTAATTCCTGCTGCAGCAGACCAGCAACTTCGGTTACGAACAGTGGATTGCCCTCGGTTTTTTCGTACAAGCGCTTGAGTAGTTCATCGGGTAATACGTGGTCGACATCGCTGCGTAGGAGACTGGAAACAGCTTGCGGTGACAGGCCCCTTAAACTGATGCGCTGCAATTTCGACTCGCGGCTGATAATGCCTAATTGCTCGAATAGCGGATGTTTACGGGTGATTTCGCGGTCGCGATAGGTACCGATAACAAGAATAGAGTGGTCGGAGAGTTTGCGGCATAAATGGCTTAGTAAAAGCAGTGATGAGCGATCGGCCCAGTGCAGGTCGTCGAGCATAATTACCAGACAGCGCTGTGTGGCGTATTCAGCTAGTAGGTTAGTGATGCGATTGAACAGTAAAAACTGCTCGCTGCCGGTGTCGCCACTGAATGTTGACACTGTTTTGCCGGTTTGCGCCGATTGACCTGCCGTCAGGCTTTCAAAAATATTCGCGGACGTGCTCGTGCCGAACTCACCGCTGCCGTGCAGTGCTTTAAGTACCTGCAGCCATGGCCAGAATGGTGGAGAGCCCAGAGTTTCGTGGCATTGCCCAAAAACTATTTGCGTATCGGCCGATTGAACCTGGCCGCAAAACCAGTGCGACAGGCAGGACTTTCCAATGCCGGGTTCGCCACGAATTAATACAATATTGCCGTTTTGCCTGGTTGCCTGCGTATAGGCTTCGCTCAGTATCTCCAGCTCACGTTCGCGGCCAACGACCTGGCTGGTGAGGCTGTGTGCAGGCGTACTGATGGCGTTGAGCACATCGGTGATAGACGGTTCAGTTAATTCTGGCTGGGTGGTTGAAACAGGCTCAGGCAGAGGTGCAACGATGCCGGCCTCGCCGCGCGTAATCGCGTAAGCCTGGATCGGTGCGCGAATATTCTTAACCCGGTGCTCGCCCATATCGTGGATGTGAAAACCGGGTTTATTGGCAATTTGCCGATAGACATCAGCGGAAATACAAACGCCGCCGAGCGTGCAAATGCTCTCCAGGCGCGCGGCAATATTGACCCCGTCACCGTGAATGTCCTCATCGTCGGCGATTATATCTCCCAGATTAATACCGATTCGGAATTGGAACGGCCGATCACCGGCGATATGGGTATTGCGCTCGCTCATTTCAGTCTGCACCCCGACAGCACATTCGACCGCAGACAATACGGTGGGGAATTCGGCGAGAAAGCCGTCACCTGTGTGCTTGACGATGCGGCCATTAAACTGCGCAATACGGGGATCAACCACCTCATTGCGCGCTGCACGCCAGGCTGTATAGGTAGCGCCCTCATCGGTATTCATGAGCAGCGAATAATTCGCTACATCAGCTGCCAGTATTGCTGCCAGTCGACGTTCCATTGTGATGTTGTCCCAACTACACGGCCGGTGCTGTCATTGGCCCGACCGGCGTATCGACAGGCACTACCGTGTCTGCAGGCACACCGCTCAGGCGGGCGGCTTCAAGCACGGCATCTGCGTTGGGCGCTTCATAGAGGCAATAGGTTTTCTTTTTATCCAGCGATAAAAACGAGTACAGCCACTTGACTCCGACAGACTCATTGGCGGTGAGAATAACTTCGTTGTTCGGGTCGAGCGCGATCTCTTCAGCAAAGTTGCGTTCAATCATAAACATGGGCATGTGGGTAACCTCCTTATAACCATTCAGGTAGTGGAACCACTGTTTCCGACAGTGAGTTTTAGCCCGCATTATTAATGGGGCGGCGAGGATATCGCGTAGACCTTAGTTATTCACGGCAAGGGTATTCACAGTGGATTTTCTTCTTGCGCCGAATACTTACTGATATTTGCAAGAGAAAAATTCTCTGTGGAATCAAAGGTCTGGTGAGATTCCGTCAATCCCGTGAATAATGCGCCTTAGATATCCACTGGTAATCATATCATCGACTGCTGGCTGGTCGGGTGACAGTTCATGGTGTAACAGGGTTATATGTTTGTTCGCCACGAAAACAGCATCCAAAGTGATATCGCTTCCGTTTCCGAGCAGCAGTCCCGGAGCGTCGCGGGTGACGAAGGCATACACGATACCGTCTGACCAGACACCGCTGATCGCCAGCCACGACCACGCCAATGGTGTTACACGTGTCTGTCCGCTAAAGCAATAGCCTCCGTCGGCAATGTCAATCTTGCAGGCTGGAATGTAGCTTCTGTCGGTGTTTGTTGTATCAGCGCATTCGCTGACGAAAAAAGCACCGTCGCAGGCCTCTCGCAATAGCCATTCAAGTGACACGTTGTCGCTTTTCCACAGTTCACCCGCAACACCCGTCCAGCCGATGTGCGCGCCGATTGCTCTCGCCAGAGTTGGCGAATGTTCTGCCAGCGAGTGCAATTGCTGCCGGACTTCTGTATACGACAAACCTAGCCCCCCTAGGTCCTCTGGCACGGCTTGAACCAGAAACCCAGATTGCTGCAGAACGTCGAAATCGTGTGTCGAGATTTCTGCGCCATTGGCGGAACCTTTTTGTAGTGCATCAAGCTGTGCCTGTGAGAGGATCGATTCGGTGATATATGTTGACATTGCGTTTCTCCAGGTTGACCCTGGTGTTGCATAAAATTTCGAGTCCAGAAGCCTATAGAGCTGCATAAAAGACGCTGCACGGAGTTTTTACTGGATTGAGCCTGGCCACTCTAGGTGATATTCAGGAAAAGCGAGTACAGTGTCTTAGATGCTGCTATAGAAGCAGCGTAGCGGTTCCGGGCCGGAATTTCATGCAACCCCCAGGGTTGAGTTAGCGCTGTTAGTACGGCGGCTGCGCCATCGCCACACGGCCGCTGAACGACGTCTGACGTCGATGTGGCAGAGGATGGAAGTGTGATGCCCGGACATCTCGCGTAATGCGCTCCAGAGGGTGACCTTTAAAAAACGCAGCGCCGCCCACTATTTCTGTGGCAAGTTCTACGCTCTGTTTAATTGCCTCTGTGGCGAGTGTTTTGCGTGACAAAATCGCACTGGTGTTTTCGTCGTCGGGGGAAAATCCGTGGTTGTTGTTGCGTTGAATCATGTCGTCAACCGCCAGCGTTGCAGCAGTGTGCTGATTGATCAACTCACCCAATGGTACGGCTAGATGCTTGGGCATTTTACCGGCCGCCTCGCGTGCCTGTATTAAGGCGGCGTCGGCCAGCCCTAGATATGCAGACATAATCAACGGCATGGCAGTGGGCAAAATAGCATTGAACGCGGGATGCCAGCCAGCCGGCCGACGCAGTACCACCGCAGCGTCTGGCACTAGAACGTTTTCCAGGCTGATATCGTTAGAGCCGGTGGCACGCATGCCAATGGTGTTCCAGTTGTCGTGGTGGCTGATACCCTCGCTAGCCATGGGTATAGCAAAGTGAATCACTTCTGTACTCTGCTGGCCGGTGACAACAGCGCTGGTTACGAGTACTTGCGCACCAGGGCTGCCACTGACGAAGTGTTTTCTAGCATTAATTCGAAAACCGCCATCTACAGCTTCAGCGCTACCAGAGGAGTTCAGCCAATCATTGGCACCGGTTCCTGCGATAATCAGCTCGCCACCTGCTATTTTTTTCAGGCTGGCGGTTGCTTTCTCGTCGCCACGTTTGTATTTGAAAACATTCAGCGCTACCGGGTGGCAGTGCATGGCGTAGGCAAGCGCGGTTGAGCCGCAATACTGTGCCAGGGTGCGTGTAATAGAGCAGGTTTCACTGTAGCTGGCGCCGCCGCCGCCAAGTTCTGATGGTATTACCGCAGAGAACAGATGGGCATCTTTCATCTCGGTGTAGTTTTGAGCAACAAACGCGTTGTCTGCATCGTGCTCGGCCGCGCGGGCGGCGAATTTTTTGCCTAGTTGCGTGGCGGTTTCTGTCCAGTCAATTGCTTCTAGAGTTGCTGTGCTCACAAGTTTCGTCCTTTAGTGTGAATGAATGTCCGACCGGGTGGTTGGCTTCGGTGATAGCTTTTCGCAGGTGCATTTCAATGGTTTAATGCGTTGTTTTATTTCAATGGGCTGATATTCTGGTTGACTCGAAACAGATTGTCTGGATCGTACTCGCTCTTGATTTTACTCAGCCGTTCGAAGTTACTGCCATAGGCATTTCCCACTCTGGCAGTTTCGTCGTCGGCCATAAAATTCACATATACGCCCCCGTTGGCGTAAGGCTCTGTGTCGCTGAAAAATTCGCGTGCCCATTTAATGCAACGTTCATCATCATTGGCATCCTGCCACCGGGTGTGCACATTGAGCACAAACTCGGTATCGCGGTGTGGATACGCTGTGGCATCGCTATCTATACGATTGCTTTGTCCACCCATCTGCGCGATAAAAATCTCGCACTCGGGGCCGGGCAGCCTGCCAGCGTAGTCGCGGATAACGGCCAGGGCCTCGGTGTTTAGGCTGGAAAAATCATGTGATTTCCAGTAATTTCGCGCACCGGATTCCAGCAGTGGATCGAAAGCGGTTTGCCAGCCACAAAATGGGTGTGGCCCGATTACATCCGCGATCGGTGTGCCCAATGAACGCAATGGCGCCAATGCACGTTCTCCTTCGGCCATATCTCCGACATAGCAGGCGGCAAACACCAGGACATCCTTACCGTGCCAGTCCTCTGCTAGAAACGGAAGTGGAGGCGCTTTACGCAATACCACCCAAACGGACAATTCATCTGGTGCTTGCTTAGCTATATTGAGATATTGATCGAGCAGGGCCTCAGAATTTTCAGCTGGATGAACAACCAGCCCGGACAGTACCTCAGTGCCAATTGCGTGCAGTCTGAATTCGAATTGAGTAACGACACCGAAGTTACCGCCACCCCCTCGAATCGCCCAGAACAGGTCGGCATTTTCGTTCACACTGGCATGGCGTAGCTGACCATCGGCTGTGACTATATCGACGCTCATCAAATTGTCGACCGTCAGGCCGTATTTACGAGATAGCCAGCCAAAGCCACCGCCAAGTGTCAGCCCTGCAACGCCAGTAGTAGAATTAATACCCAGCGGCGTAGCGAGTCCATGCGCTTGAGTTTCCTTGTCGACATCGCTGAGTAATGCGCCCGGTTCGACCTGCACTGTGTGCGCTTTCGGATCGACGCGCACTGAGGTCATTAGACTTAAATCGATCATTAAACCACCGTCGCAGCTGGCTTTGCCTGCAATGTTATGACCGCCACCACGAACGGCCAGCAGCACGTTATTATCGCGGGCAAATTTGACAGCGTGCATGACATCTGCCGCGCCTTTGCAGCGCACGATCAGACCGGGTTTACGGTCTATCATTGCATTCCACAGCATGCGGGTGTTGTTATAGTCATCATCAGTTGGCAGGCAAAGGCTGCCACGTAGCGATTGACCCAGTACCTCGGTATCGAGTTGAATGGTATTGCCGTTGTGTGTAATCAGGTTTACCTGAGACATGGTTAGCTCCTTTTGCGTCTTAGAAGCTGCGCGGGCCTGAACAGGCCGTTGCAGCTGGACTTAGAATAGGTTTGAGCTAACTTTGGCGGTATCGTCAATTATGATGATTTTTAATTCATCAAATTGATGAGGTGGATGACTAAGTTGAGTAAGCTGGAATTAATCAGCCAGCAAAAAGGGAGGGGTTCAACCTGGAATTTCAGTTGATTGATAACATCTTTTTTGATGCCTGATACCACCCCTGCATTTTTTGGGAGGTTCGCTACTATCGGGGTGGCTCAAGATAATCGCCAATCAGCCCGCTGATATTGCACTGTTTCACACAGCGGCACTGACACGATTCCATCTCCGCAAGAACAAGATCGATCTTGTTCAATTTTTCAATCTGAAGTCTCAGTGTCTTTCTATGGTGCGTTGCTAATTCAACCAGTTGCTCTGCATAGTCAGTTACGGATGAATCGTTATTTACCAGTTGCGCGATCTCTTTCAGGGAGAAACCAACAGACTGAGCATCGCGGACAAAGCTGATGATTTTTATATCATGCCCGGAGAATGAGCGGTTACCGCCAACCATGGTCGGTTTGGGTATGATTTTTTTCTTTTCGTAATACCGTATGGTTGAGACGGGTACTCCCAGAAACTTTGAAACCTCCGATATTTTCATGCAACCCCTTTCTTTGCTGAATGGCGAAGTTTTCGTCGAATGAACACAAACGCAGCGGCAGTGACAACCGCGATACCCATAAGAAATCCGGCTTTACTGCTCAGGTACGCGGCAGTCGAAGTACCCACCAAGCCCGTAAACAATAGCAGGTAGGGCAGTGCACAGCATAACATGCACAGGGTTATCACTCCGGTAACCGGGCCGAGAATCTTTGACCATCCGGAGCTTTCCCCGGACGTACTGGCGGCTTCGGGGCCCTTTTGCGTGTTTGCCCCGGCACTTAAGTGGCTGAGTGAGACTGCATTTTCTGTATTGTTCTCTGCCGGTTTATGGCTTTCCGATGGGTTCGAAAATGAATTCTGTATTTCTGCTGCTGCTTTTGAATTGTTCATAAACTCTCTCCAAAGATGTGCTTAATGTATAAGCTATGAACCATGGTTCAGGTCAAGCGCTGGCATTGGAATTTAGTGCTGCCAGGGAATTTCGATACCTCTAACTGACAGTGCAATGTCGTCAGTTTGATAAGCGAATGGCTTGCGGTGCCAGCGAATCGGAGGTCTTGTCGCGGGGCTTGTAGTGGCAAGCAAGCTGTTGTTCAATTCTCTCAACGGTTTTAAACAGATTCTTTTATACGCATGAACCGCTCTAAATCAGAAGTACAAATAGTACTCGATGCCTTACGGGCCAGTCGCCAGCAGAGCTACGACACCGCTCGACCGATGCCTGCTGCCTACTATCGTTCTGAAGAGTTCCTGCAACTGGAACTGGAGCAGCTGTTTCGTCGGCAATGGATTTGCCTGGCAAGACAAGAAGAAATAGGTAAGCCTGGTGACTTCGTCGTTCGTGATCTGGCTGGTGAATCGGTGTTGCTGGTGCGTCAGGATAATGGGTCCATTCATGCACTTTCTAACGTGTGCCTTCATCGAGGGACGCTGATCGCTGAAGGCAGCGGTAACACCCGGCGTTTCGTCTGCCCCTACCATGCATGGACATACAGCACAGCGGGTGAACTGCTGCGCATGCCGTTGGTTGAGCGAAGCGAGTGCCGAAATCTGCGATTGCCTGAATTTCGCTGTGAAATCTGGGGCGGGTTTGTCTACGTTAACCTCGATCAGAATGCGGCCAGTCTGTCGCCTCAGCTGGAAGGTCTGAGCGCACTGACTCGCAATTATCATATGGAGGAAATGACGCTTAGCTACAGTGCAGAACAGGTGTGGCCAGTTAACTGGAAGTGTCTGGCCGAGAATTTTATGGAGGGCTACCATCTGTCTCACGTGCACCAGGAAACTCTGCATCCGGTAACACCAACGCACCTGTGCGAGCACTTCGCACCAGGCCTGGCTTATCTAGGCTATAACTCGCGTTACCCCGCTACTTATGTACAACGCGGCAAAGGCCACCATGATCTTAGCGATGCTGAAAAGCAGGTGTCGCCTATGTTTGCTGTAATGCCTGCGCATGTTGCCGGTGTAGCAGCCCATGCCACGTCGTATTTATTGCTGCAACCACAGGGAGTAGATGCAGTTCGCGCGCAGCTTGGCGTGGCAGTGTATGACGATTCGATCAGCGAGCAGAAAAAGGAAGAAATTGGTATGTTCTTCGAGAAAGTGATGAATGAAGATAAAGAACAGATGACTCGCCTCTATACCGGGCTGGCCTCACGCTTCTATGAACCGCGGGTGCTGGCATCTGCCCCGCACGAGGGAACTGTACTCGATTTTTATCATTATATGGATCGGGTGTTCAATGTTGAAACCTTCGACAGCTAGCCGCGTCTGTGCTAGTTCAGTAAAGTCTGATCGGTGTTACCTGCATCACAAGTGAGATCTGCGGTGACAGTGTAGGCTGGATAAGCGTGCGCATCCAAACATTCTGCGTATTTCAAACTAAAAGGATGGGGTAAATACCATCCTACAGATAGTCAAAAGACTGTAGTTGTGAACGTTGTCCGTAATGATCTATTGGCTAAAACTGCAACCATCGATTCTTAAATCTCAAGGCATTCGATGGACATTCACGAGTATCAGGCGAAAGATCTGCTCGGGCAGTTTGGAGTAGAAAGCCCGCCAGGGGCCTTGGCGTACAGCCCGGAACAAGCAGCATATAGAACCAGGGAGCTCGGCGGCGATAGGTGGGTGGTTAAAGCTCAGGTACATGCCGGCGGCAGAGGGAAGGCCGGGGGTGTGAAAGTGTGCGCGTCTGACACCGAGATTCAAATAGCCTGTAAAGAAATGTTTGGAAAAAAGATAGTGACCCACCAGACCGGATCAGAGGGCAAGGGTATCTATCGCGTCTATGTAGAAAGTGCGGTGGCCATTAAAACAGAGTTTTATCTGGGTCTGGTACTGGACCGTTCAAGCCAGCGTGTGATGATTGTCTGTTCGAAGGAAGGCGGTATGGAGATAGAGGAAATTGCCGCTGAACAACCTGAAAGTATTATTCGAGCTTCGGTCGAGCCAGCCGTCGGCCTTCGTGAGTTTCAATGCCGTGATATTGCTTTTGAACTCGGGCTAGAGGGGAACGTTGTACAGAATTTTGTTCGTACGCTTTCCGCTTGTTACCGAGCGTTTCGTGATCTGGATGCAACAATGGTTGAAATCAACCCGTTGGTGCTTACCGAGAACGGACGAATTCTAGCGCTCGATGCAAAGATGACATTCGATGACAATGCGCTGTTCAGGCACTCTCAGATTTCAGAACTGCGTGACAAAAGCCAGGAAGACCCGCGAGAGTGTCGTGCCGCGGATCGCGGGCTTAACTATGTTGGGCTCGACGGCAATATTGGCTGCATAGTCAATGGCGCTGGTCTGGCCATGGCGACAATGGACACCATTAAGCACGCTGGTGGAGAGCCTGCAAACTTTCTTGATATCGGAGGCGGTGCGACACCTGAGCGCGTTGCAAAAGCTTTTCGGCTCGTGATGTCAGACGACAAAGTAGAAGCAGTTCTGGTTAATATATTCGCCGGTATCAATCGATGTGACTGGGTTGCTGAAGGGGTGGTGCAGGCGTTAACAGAAAATCCGGTCAGTGTGCCCGTCGTAGTCCGGTTGTCTGGTACCAATGTTGAGGAGGGCAATAAAATTCTTGCTGCAAGTGAGCTGCCGGTCATCATGGCTTCTTCGCTAAGCGAGGCGGCTACTTCCGTGGTCGAAGCGTGGCGCAGTCACTTGACCAACGGGTCGTTAACGAGAGCTGTGCAATGAGTATTTTACTGGATGAAAAGACCCCTGTGATGGTGCAGGGTATCACTGGAAAAATGGCGCGCTTCCACACTCTTGAAATGATTAACTATGGCACCAATGTGGTTGCCGGTGTTGTGCCTGGTCGCGGTGGTGAAGTAGTGGAGGGTGTGCCGGTATTTAATACCGTACAAGAGGCGGTTGATAAAACCGCAGCACAGGCCAGTCTAGTGTTCGTGCCGCCGCCGTTTGCCGCTGATGGCATCATGGAAGCTGCCAATTGCGGTATACGATATTGCGTATGTATTACCGACGGGATTCCGGCTCAGGACATGATAATGGTAAAGCGATATATGTATCGCTTTCCAAAGACTGATCGAATGATGCTAACCGGGCCGAATTGCGCTGGCACGATTAGTCCGGGTAAAGCCATGATTGGCATTATGCCGAGTCACATCTATATGCCTGGCAACGTTGGTATTATCGGACGTTCCGGCACACTTGGCTACGAAGCGGCAGCACAGTTGAAACATCTCGGTATAGGTGTATCGACATCAGTCGGAATCGGCGGTGATCCCATCAATGGTGCATCGTTTAAAGATGTACTGGCACACTTTGAACAGGATGACGACACCAGCGTGGTTTGCATGATTGGTGAAATCGGCGGTCCGCAGGAGGCAGAAGCCGCGGAGTTTGTTCGGGAGCATATGAAAAAACCAGTGGTCGCCTACGTTGCGGGTTTGACTGCTCCCAAGGGCAAAACCATGGGGCACGCGGGTGCAATAATTTCGGCATTTGGTGAAAGTGCGTCAGAGAAAGTAGAAATTCTATCGGAAGCCGGTGTCGCCGTTGCCGCACACCCTGCGGAGATTGGTGAGACGATAGCCAGAGTACTTGCCGCGTGAATACCGTCGTGATGCCATTGGCAAAGACAGTGACGCCAGTTGTGCCAAACAGTTGTGTTGCTGAGAAGACACTGACCGATCAGGTACTCGAATTGTGGCGTCGTGTGCTCGTTCGTCGAGCCCCTCATGTTGCCTGTGAGCTTGAAACAATTCCTGCGCGACCATTACCGGCCGGGGACGACTCGATAGCCTACCTGCAAGCGTTGAATATGCGCTCTCAGCTGTTGCGCATAGTCGATGAAATAGAAACAATGCGGCTCCGACGCACGATAGAAACCGACAGTGGCCGAGCGTCGTTAGCACAAAGCTTCGCGCAACTCGCATTGAGCAATGACAACCGCGAAATGTTTACTGAACTTGCAGCAAGTACTGTTGTTAGCCCAACGCTAACCGCCCACCCGACTGAAACCAAACGCGTCACTGTGCTTGAAATTCATCGACGGATATACCGTGGCATTGTGGCACTTGAGACTGATCGCTGGACGCCACGTGAACGCGATAACCTGGTCGATTCAATTGAATGTGAAATTGATCTGCTTTGGTCAACAGGTGAGTTGCGTATAGATCGCCCGACTCCGGACGACGAAATAGCATGGGGTTTACACTTTTTTAGCGATATTCTTTTTGATGTGGTTCCAGGTGTGTTTGACAGCCTCGACAGTGCGATAGGTTCAGAGAAATTCGTCTATTCCGAGTGCGTTCCAAAGTTATGTTTTCATTCATGGATAGGTGGCGATCGGGATGGTAACCCGAATGTCACCACTGCGGTAACACGCAGGGCGCTAGCGTGTGGTCATCAAAAAGTGAGCGCGCGTTATTCTCGCATGTTGTCTGAAGCGGCCTCGCGGCTTTCTATAAGCAATAGAATCACACCACTCAGTGCGGAGCAGAATCAAGCGTTAAAAAATATTGTCAGCGATACCAGTGCACTGTCACGAAATGCAAATGAATTATTTCGCCAGGCACTCTCTGCGGTTCGGGTTCGCGTTGAATCAGATAGCTATCTACATGTGAGCGATTTAATCAGCGATATAGAACATATTGAAAACGCGTTACACTCGCTTGAGGCAGGCAATCTGGCTAAGCGATATATCAGACCGATCAGATGGTTTGCCCATGTTTTCGGCTTCAGGACCGTCACACTTGATATAAGACAAAACTCCACCGTCACCAATTCCGTGCTTAAGGAGATTTGGCAAAACGTTGAAGGAGACCAGCCTTATGACTATGGCAGCGAAGGTTGGTCGGCGCGTTTGCGACAGGAGCTTGCAGCCGAGAAGCTCGCCTTCCTGGATCGACAATCCCTGTCCGAACAAAGCCGCGATCTACTCGATCTGTTCAGCTTAATGCGCACAGTTATATCCGGAGCGGATCCACAGGCAGTAGGGCCATTTATACTGTCAATGACACAATCCGCAGACGATCTGGCCGCCGTACTATTGCTTGCGCGCTATGCCGGCTTTGATCGTGAGGTGCCCGAACTGGCGGTAGTGCCGTTGTTCGAAACCATTGGTGACTTGCGCGCAGCGCCGGATATTATGCTGCGGTTTTTACAGATACCCAGTGCACGACGTTGTCTTACCCGGCAAGGTCGCGCGATCGAAATCATGCTCGGTTATTCCGATAGTAACAAAGACGGTGGCTACTTTTGCTCTAACTGGGAAGTTCATTGTGCGCAGTCGAAACTGGTGTCGGCCCTGGCTGGTGTCGGCCTCGATGTTACATTTTTCCATGGTCGGGGTGGCAGTGTTAGTCGTGGCGGTGCACCGGCGCATCGTGCGATTGCGGCACAACCTCCAGGTACCATTGGTAAGCGCATTCGTATAACAGAACAAGGCGAGGTGTTGTCGACGCACTATGCCAATCGCGGTACAGCCGCGGCCCATCTGGAGTTGCTGTTGTCCAGTGCGATTGAACATAGAATGAAAAAACCGGTGCGCCATCTTGATCCGGAACATGAAGATGCATTGTCGGCATTGGCCGGGTTAAGTCAGATTGCCTACTCTGAACTGATAAACGCTGAGGGCTTCCTCGATTATTTTCAACAGGCAAGTCCGGTGGAAGAGCTGGCAAGTCTGAAAATCGGATCCCGACCGGCGCGGCGATTCGGCGCTAACAGCCTTGACGATTTACGCGCGATACCCTGGGTATTCGCCTGGACTCAGAATCGCCACCTGTTAACGGGCTGGTATGGTTTCGGAAGTGCGATAAATAGTTATTTGTCGA
This sequence comes from Chromatiales bacterium (ex Bugula neritina AB1), assembly GCA_001730015.1. Lineage (GTDB taxonomy): Bacteria > Pseudomonadota > Gammaproteobacteria > Granulosicoccales > Granulosicoccaceae. Next base: position 38,044 of record MDLA01000076.1, read on the forward strand.
TAAGAAGCGATCAACGCTTGAGTCTATTGCACCATATGTTTGGCAGCTCGGAGTTTTTCCGACTCATTGTCGATGAAACCGAAAAAACACTGTATCAAACCAATCTGGAAATTGCATCGCAGTATGCAACGCTTGTCGAGTGCACTGAAACGCGGCTGCGAATTTTAGCCATGGTCCAGAAAGAGTACGAACTTAGTGTTGCTATGGTGAAGCTCATCGCTGGCACCGATAGTCTCGCTGACCGATTTCCGGACTTTCGCACGCACATCAGCCGTTATGCCCGCGATCTGGATCGTGTGCATTTACTGCAGATTGACTTGTTGCGCGATGCCCGTAAAACGAACCGTCAAGCAGGTATTTCCATGCCGTTACTGCAATCGATGAACTGCATATCGTCAGCACTTGGCTGGACGGGGTAGGCAGACTATACCCTGGTGTCGCATAAAATTCCGGCCCAGAACCGCTACGCTGCTTCTATAGCAGCATCTAAGGCG
>MDLA01000077.1 GCA_001730015.1 Chromatiales bacterium (ex Bugula neritina AB1)
CCACCCGTAAGAAACATGAAACACACACACTTAAAGCGCTAGAAAAGGGTAATAGGCGAATCTATCGTGCGTGGCGGTTAAAGGATGAATTTGAACAGTTTTGGGAATTCAAAGCAACCTGGGCTGCGGAGCGATTTTTGAAAAGTTGGACAACCACTGTCATGCGGAGTCGACTCGATTCCATGAAGAAATTTGTTGCCACATTGCGCAAACATCAAGACAGGATTGTCGCATTTATTGACACCGGTGGATTAACGAATGCGGTTGGAGAAGGCTTGAATCGAATCATCAAAATTGTGAAAAATAGGGCCAGTGGGTTTTCCAATCTTGATGCGTTTAAAGACCTCATTTTCCTGACCGTAGGTGACCTTGATATTCCTGCGCAAATTCCGCCCAAATTTCGTACAATATAAATTAAGCTATATGACTACTATCACAGACTGGATGTGTATTTATGGCATTGCAGATTCCGTATATAGCCAAAAATATCTGGACCGGTGGTGTACCCGAGTGATGAGATCAAAGATCGATCCTATGAAAAAGGTAGCCAGGTCTATACGCAAGCACAAGCCTCTAATCCTCAATTGGTTCAGGGCAAAAAAGCAATTCTCTAGTGGCATTGTCGAAGGCCTAAATAACAAAGCAAAAGTGACTACCAGAACTTCATACGGTTTTCGCACCTTTAAATGCGCGGAAATCGCCTTATATCATGCACTTGGCAACCTGCCTGAGCCTCCCTCGACCCATAGATTCTGCTGAGGAGGCGTTTTATAGAGATTCGGAGTCTGTATTACGTTATTTGCAAGCTTAACCCTGGTGTTGCATAAAATTTCGACTCCAGAAGCTCATAGAGCTGTATGAAAGGCGCAGCACGAATTTTTTGCTGGGTTGAGCTTAGTCACTCTAACTGAGATTCAGGAAAAACGAGTACAGCGCCTTGGATACTGCTATAGAAGCAGCGCAGCGGTTCTGGGCCGGAATTTTATGCAACACCAAGGTAAAATTGCTTCTACAGTGGGGTCGTCACTGATAGTTAACCGTTGACTTAAACCTTCCCTTGCATTGCTGTATTGCTACGCGATTCTAAATAACTATCATGTGGTTGACATGTGTATCTAAATGATCGCTCGCCAGGATAAGATTGATACGTTTTTCCTGGCCTAAAGGTCAAATTAAAGTTGGCAATACGTGGGCTCCACACAACCGAGGAATTGGTATTGCTAATATGTAATGTAATTGGGTTGTCTAGTCAAGCTTAAATAAGATTCTTGATACTATTAAATTGTGACTAGTGTTTTTGCAAGATCTAGTCGGTTGGTTGTCCTCTATGAGCCTAGTATCTGGTACCTCGCGAATTCTGTTGTTATTTGATCGTGTACAGCAGAAGCTGCTACCAGAGTGCCTGAAGTTAACTTATGGTTTGAGGCATAGGAAGCATATTGATGCCCTTATTCAGAATTGTCATGTTTTTAGACTTTGTGTGTTCTGCTGGGATGTTGCGGTTTCGGATTTGTCCTTCTAAAGATGTTTGCTGGTTCCTTGGGAAGGAGGCCTGGCATGGCATATAGACATTGAGACAGAGTGGTCATTCTCTGCTATTGTCAAGCAGCTGAGTCAGGACTAGACTTTGCATTGAGTGGCGTGAATTCCTCTTTCTGGCTAACATCTATTTGCCACGAGAGGGGTTTGCAAGCTTGCACATAACAAATTAGTTTCAACTTTAATCTCAAATAATTAGGGAAATTGTAAAATGAGAAAGTCCAGTTTATCGGTCGCGGTGGCGGCGATTTTGAGTTCCGGGGTCGCGTCAGCGGCAGGTGTTACAGTTAACCAGACCGGTGTGCCTGGTGTGCAACATCAAGCAACATGGGTGCAGCTTCCTGCGCACGTTGCAACTATTCTGATCGATCAGGATGGCGGAGTTGTACACACTGCAGATGTTCAACAAACTGCAGCGGGCGCTAACCATACTTCTACCGTGCTACAGAAAGGTAGTGGTGCAGTAGGCAACGATGCAACTGTACTTCAACGACGCTTTGATCCAGATGTCAGCACCGTGATGGTAGACCAGGATGGAGAGGGGCTCACTGCCTGGGTAAGAACCTTAGGGCTAGCCGGGGGGACTGAGCCTAATGATTATGTTGTTATGCAGCGCGGTGTGAACAACAGCGCAACTGTAGATTCAACAGATAGTCATGGGGATGATGTCGATGTGAATCAAGCGGCGGAAGATAATACCGCATTTGTCGACATAGCAGACTCTGCTCGTTCCAAAGTTTCAGTAGACCAGACAGGCTTCGATAGCGACGCGACTGTAGAGGTTGCTAATGCGACAGACGCAGACGTTACTATTGCTCAAAGTGGAGTCAATGAATCTGCGACCGTCAGTGCAACAGGTGCAAACGCAACTGCAAGCATAGATCAGAGCGGAAATGGAAACGCCGCAACCGTGAGTGTTGCAACGGATGGGTCAGCGACTATTTCTCAGGCAGGTAGAAATGGTATAGCGCAAGTGGATAGTACAGGCGGGACAGGTAGTGCCACGATTAATCAGGATGGCGACGAAATGGAAGCCCGTGTTCGATTCTTTGGCGGTTCTGATGTTGAAGTGGCAATTAACCAGCTTGAAGACGATGCAAACACGGCATTAGTGACAGCAACTAATGGGGCTTCAGGTTATAAAGCGAATATTACTCAGGTTGGCGATGAAAATGATGCCACGGTCCTTATGTGGGGGGCATCCGTTGTCGATTCGACCATTGATATCACTCAAGCAGACACACGTAATACCGCTCTTGTTCGTTCAGTCAATAGCAGTGGTGTTGATATTGATGTAGATCAGTCGGCACCCGGTGATGATCGCGACGCGACGGTATGGCTACGAAATTCTAGTGGAACAACAGCTGCTGTGACGCAAGTGGGTAATGATCAAGTCGCCAATGTCGAAACTCTAGGTGATACAGGGGGGATGTTCACCGTTGATCAAACGCAGGGTCAAAATGACGCTCACGTGTCTTCGGCAGATGGTTCTATGGTTGCGGTCGATGTCGATCAAAATGGCCGGGCCGGGGACGTTGACGTTGATTTGGTTGATTCCGAAGACGTGACGGTTACTGTGATTGATAACGCTACATCGTTTGAAAATAGCGTCGATATTGATGTAAGGGATGGGAAAGACACCGGAATTTCATCTACCCAAACAGGCGAGAACAACGAGGTTGTTGTGAACGTCGTAGGGATTGAGATCGGTAGTCATTTTGACGTGATTCAAAACGACGACGATAACTCGGTGGATATTTTCAGTTCGATGTCAAGTGCTCAGGATATTGATATCTCTCAGGGCTTGCCGGAAGGAGATGGAAATGAAGTTGAGCTTGAATTGGAAGAAAATACTCTGACTAAATTGATGATCACTCAGAGTAATAACGACAATTTCGTTGGGTTAGGCATTGTTCAGGATCGCGGAAGTATAATCAACATCTCGCAGGCTGATGACCGAAACGTTGTTGAAGGTGGGATTACGGAATCCCGTTTCAACCTGGATATAACTCAAGGAAACGTAGATGGCGATGGAAATACCGTCAATTTAGGATCTGCTGCTGGATTTCTTCCTTTTGCATTGTTGAATGCCAATGAAACCGATGTTGATATCGTACAAAATGGTAATGACAACGAGATGACGTTGGATATATTCAATGACTTTGGTAGTACTGTAACGGTAACCCAGGATAACGATGGTATTGGGCATTTGGCCATGGTTAACTTGGACGATACTAACGGTGGTACTTACATAATCAACCAGGATGGTGGCAACAACAACTCGGCATCAATTTCTAGTATGGATAACTTACAATCTACCGCGACTATTAATCAAATCGGTGGCGCCAATAACGTTGCCACGGCTACATTGGTTAATGGTGATGATTTTGTAGACATTGTGATTACTCAGACTAACTGCTTTGGATGTGTTGCAGCGGGTGATTCAGCCAACCCTACAATAAACCAGTAATTTTTCTTTTGTTGTATTTTGCTGCCGACCCGAAAGGGTCGGCAGTTTTGCGTTTGCATACAGCCATGTATTCTAGTTTAGTAACAGGCGTCAGCTTGTGGAGAGGTTTATGTTAGGGATGCGTTTTAGCTATATTGTTGTCGGCGTCGTAGCATTTGCCTGTGGTGCTATTTCACCTGACAGTGCAGGGGGCACAATTGTTATCAACCAGCAGGATGAAGATAGTAAATTGACGTTGGACATAGCAGACTTGGAGCGGGACTTCCAGCTGGATATCGATCAGTCTGGAACTGATAATTCCGTTGACCTGACAATCGATAGCGATATTACAGCGTTTATTTTTCAAGAAGGGACTTCGGGATCCGTTGAGATTGATTCATCCGGTGGACGGCAAACAGCGCACCTTTCACAAAGAGGGGTTGAGAATGCAATTGATCTTGATTTGGTTGGTAATGAACTGTTTGTGGCTGTGGAACAAGAAGGAGTTGACAATCAAGTTGAATTAGATATGGTGGGTAGTTCGAGTAAGTTCAGTGCCCTTCAAGTGGGCGTCGGTAATCAAATACTGGTAAGTCAATCGGGTACTTCCAATTTTTTGAGCTTTGTACAAGTAGGTGATGATAACCTGCTTGAGGTACGTCAAAGCGGAGGAGGATTGAATGTAAACATAGCCCAACGCGGAAACGGCGACCGGCTCGTTATTCGTTAAATTGGATGGATGAAGAGGTTTTCAGAAGCATTACATCTCTGATCATCTTGCCTGCCCTCAAATAGGTAGTTGAGCCGTATGTTTAGAAAACACATATCGGGCTGTCGGGCAAATTTCCTGGTTCTTTCTCTTTTTTTGTTTGGAGTGGGTGGTCCTGCTTACTCTCAGGACGCGTGGGTTCGACCTAGCGTGAATACATCCTTTGGAAATAAAGTTAGCTCGTTGATTGCTCAGCGAATGTTGGCCGACAACGTGCGGCTGGCCTCGGACGTATTCTTGTCTGAGCGTAGAAAGTCTAATGGGCGTTACGAGTTAAGAGTCCGTACATCTACCCGTCTATTAGCCGTAATACCACATTCAAACGGACAGCGTCCACGTGGTATCTCAGCCGCGGTTGTTGCGAATGAAATTATCAACCGATTGATCAGGCGTAGGCTTGCTGTGGTCAGGGAGTGATTTCAGTACTATTATTTGAACGCCACAGTAAAACGGAAGTAAACTAGTGAACACAATTAGAACCACGTTACTATTTACAGCAACCGTGTTGTTGTATTTTTCGACAGGCTTCATATTTAGCGCAAGCGCGTCAGAACTCATTTACCGGCCGGTAAATCCGTCGTTTGGGGGGAGTGTTGGAAATGGATCTTATTTGTTGGGTCTTGCAAACGCTCAAAAGCAATTTCAAATTGAGCGAGAGGAAAAAACACCCCTTGAAGAGTTCAATGATCGATTGGCTTCTTCATTATTGAGTAGGGTTACAAGCGCGGTGACTCGGGATATCGTAGACGCACAAGGAAACATCACTCCGGGTTTTTTTGAGACTACTGATTTTACAATAGAGATTATTGACGATGGATCTGGATTGATAACCATTATTACCACCGATAGGCTCACTGGAGATCAATCCATAATCGAAGTTGAAAATGTGGATGATTAGTGTATTTCGAGACCGGAAGCTTTGGCTTTTGGGCATTACGCTTGTGTTTTGCTTTTTGCTTAACGGTTGTGCTAGTGCATACCGGCCTCAACCGGATTCAGAGGGTGTAATTCGTTCGTCCCCTCAGCGGCCAAAAGTGGGTGAGGCTCGAGAGATGCTTAGAGCGTTGCCGGCGCCCTCAGGTAGAATAAATGCTGCGGTGTATGGTTTTGGTGATCTAACTGGCCAGAATAAACCTTCACCGGCGAGCGGGTTATCGACGGCAGTCACCCAGGGGGCTGCAAGCTCACTCATATCATTAATGTTGGAATCCGGGTGGTTTCGACCCGTGGAGCGTGTGGGCCTGCAATCCATTTTGAGCGAGCGGAATTTATGGGAGCAGCGATTACGAGCGCAGCAACGTAGCGGGCTTGAGCCACTTCCCCCTGCTTCGATCATTTTCGAGGGAGGGGTTGTTGCCTATGAGTTTAACACGAGGACTGGAGGTTACGGGGCGAAATATTTGGGAATTGGTGGCAGTAAGGAATATCGTGAAGATGTTCTCACAATTTCCCTAAGAGCAATAAACGCTCAAAGCGGCGTCGTGTTAAGTAGTGTTACCAGCACGAAGCGTATTTATTCGAAGTCTGTGAATTCTGGTATTTTTGGTTTTGTCGATACCGATAGACTGCTTGAAGTTGAAGGGGGGTGGGCATCGAATGAGTCCGTGCAGGTTGGATTAGAGGAAGCGATTGCTTTTGCCTTGATCGATTTGATCGCTGATGGTCTAAAAACAGGTACCTGGCAGCTACAGAATCCAGAGGATATCCAGTCTAATACATTTGCGAAATTCCTAACTCAGGAAGACGTCGAAACGTATATTGGTCATTCGTTAACCGAGCCTGTTGATGAGGGGCAACAGTTGCGGCAATCTGGAGCTAATCAGGTCTCCGAACCCAAAGGTGAACCTACTGCAGCGGTAGGAGAGGCGGATTTGAGTGTGGACACAAAAGATTCGGATACAGTTGGCGGGGGTGTTGGGCCGGGGGACCGAGATGGTGGTGCGGCAGTAAGTTGGATGGAGATTCCATTTGATGAAAGCGATGAGGTGTCGAGAGCGCGCGTTGCACCAAGCGGACATCCGGAGCCACCTTCCTCAAGGCAATCTGAAGACAATTTGACTAAAAATGAGGTTAAGCCTGCTCCAGCGGTGGATTCGCAGAAACAGGAGGCGTCTGAGGAGCCGGAGGAAATCGAGCCTGCTATTAAAAAACCCAATTCCGCAGCGATCGCAAAGTACATTGTGGTGGGATATTCGAAGGAGCCAACGCAAATGATTGATTTCCAACGGTGGCTTGACGACAGGTATGATGGCGTTGATGTAGCCGTGATTCGCTCGAAAGATTCTGTGGCGTATCAGGTGGCAATTGGTCCATTTGATAGTGAGGTGGATGTGGGGTTAGTTGGTAAAGATCTGCAATCTCAAGGTATACCTTTAGCAGAATTGCTGGAAGTTTTACACAGCTCACGTGTGCTGCGTATTGTGGAGAATAGTGATCCGGGCGGCGAATAAAAGCCTGCCAGACGAACTGGCAGATTTAATCCGCTAGTGTGTATTGAGAGGTTTTGGTGAATGCGGAATTAGCCCCGAAACTCTATCGCAATCTGAATGGATGGAGTTTTAGGCGGTTATAGGGCTATATAAAAGGCGTGGCACGGAGTTTTTTCTGGGTTTGGGTTTAGTCACTCTAAGTGAGGTTCAGGAAAAACGAGTACAGGGCCTGAGATGTTGGTTGCTATAGAAGGAGCGCAGCGGTGGTTCTGGGCCGGAATTTTATGCAGTGCCAGGGGTGGTATTTAGTGGGTGAAAAAGTGCCGTTTTTCAGGCGAGGCAATTCGGTTTCCAGATTTATCCCAGACCCAAACGCCAAGGTAGAAAGTGCTGTTTGTTGGATACCTACTCGTATAGTTCCAGTTTGTTTCAGTAAGGCTGGCCGGTACACGGGAATACACTGCGCTCCAAGAGGTGCCGTTCCACCATAAATTTTCTGTTTTATTTTTGATCGCGAGCTCGACTCGATCAACGGCAGAGTTGTCCGTTGCCGTGCCGGCCAGCGTGAATGAAGCCGGGATATGTGTATTTGGTTGAGGGGATGATATTGTTGCGATGGGTGGGGTGCTATCGCCAGCGGTTGTAAAATTTATAAATGCGGGGGAAGGTGTGTAGTTGCCTTGGGTATCCCACGCCCAGGCTGATACATAGAAGTTGGCATCGTCTGGAAGTGCTAAAGTGTAGCTCCAATTTTCGTTGGTTAGAGCAACTGTGACTCGGGTATAGGCGCTTTGCCAGGACGATCCGTTCCACCAGCGATTGCTCGTTTTGTTTCTTATAACCAGCTCTACGCGCGCTACTTCGAGATTGTCGATTGCTTTTCCTGATACTGCAACAGAACCGGTCGCGCTTGTGCCATTAGTGGGGGCAAGTATAGTGGTGCTAGGGGGGGTTGTATCTGTGTTGTTTTGTGTAGAGATTATGATTTTTTCTGGCGGTGATGCAACGTTTAGCCACGTATCCCAAGCCCAGGCGGCGATGTAGAAGGACGCTTCAGAGGGCAGCTCCAGGGTGTAATCCCACTTTCCAGCGCTGTCGATCAGGCTAGCAGGCACTCTCCTATAGGTACTCTCCCAGTTTAGGCCATTCCACCACTGTGAGTTGGTTGTATCCTTGATTACAAGCTCTATTCGGTCGATCGCTGAATCATCAGTGACGGTGCCTGAAATTGTGACTAACCCAGACTCGATTGTACTTTCTTCTGGACGGGTGAAGTTCACAATAGGAGGCGTTGTATCCGGTGCTGAGGTGTTAACGCTAATGCTGGTGTTGACTGGCCAAGTTGAAAGGCCCATCCCTGTGAATGCATCATTGCCTGCTTTGTCTACAGCGAGTGCAAAGAAAGTATAATCCCCTTCGGGTAAAGTTACAGAAATGTCCCAGTTGATGAAGGTAGTTGATGTGCTGGTTGAAGTGATGTCTTTAATACCTACTTCAATTCCGTTCTGCACAATCGGGCCGAATGTTTGGTTGATAAAATTGTACCAATTGTTCGTATTTTGATCTCGAATTGCGATTCGGACTTTCTCAAACCCTGAATTCCCGCTATCTGTAGCGCAACCGGAATAGGTTGTGGTACCTCCGAATGTATTTACGGTATTTTGACCATTTCCCGGGCAGGGGTGTGTTACCCCTTGTCCCGGTTTCAAGTAGGGTGTTTTAAGGAATGTTTGAGGCGCAGTTTCGTCGAGGCAAAGACCAGCTTGATCGAACGCGTCGTAGAATGCGTCTGCGATGTGGTGTTCGCCACTTTCTTTCGGGTGAATAAAGTCGGCTTGCATCATTGACTGGCTGAATCCATCCCGAACATTCACAAGAATTACATTAGAATTGCTGGCAATTACACTGGAAGCTTCGATTGCATTTCCTAGTGCGATTATATCAGCAGTTACATTCGGGTTAGGAGCTGAGCCCCACCACGGAATCACATTAGCGACCAGTACAGTGGCCTGTGGGCTTGCGTTGAGGATCGCATTGATGATGTCATCGATTTCGTTTGCGGTGGCTTGCGGAGATTGGTCAATTCTTATGTCGTTTGACCCGGCATGCAGCAATACGACGTCAGGTTTGGGGTCCTGTGCTGCCATCATTCCGGCGATGCCGCCACTGGATTCGTGTCCATCTCTGAGTTGGTCAGCGCGATGAGCGGACCACCCTTCGTGTTTGCTGGTGAACACGACTGGGTTCTGAGGAAAGTTGGTTGTTTTTGCACCCACCATCTGGAAGCTGCATCCATCTTGTGTGAGTAAGTTTTCGAATTCTTTCCGGTAACTTGCTGTGCCCTGTCCGGTGCCGTTAGGTGGGTTCGGTGTATATCCTTCCGTAATGGAGTCTCCAACTGGCATTATTAAAACTGGTGCGGAATACGCTGGGCTTTTCACAATCAGTAAGCTGATGAGCACTGACGGTAAAATAGTCTGGATGAGTGTTCGCATGTTAATAACCTAGGGCTGTACGGTTTGGAGTTCGAAAACCGTGAAGCTGACAGCCGATCCTGACTTTGGCTGTATCAGGGCAAATGTATCATGTTTTTATGTAATGACACATCAATATAGTAGCCTTGAAAGCTACCACCACAGATTTAATCTCTGAAATTTATGTTAGTTAACAGTCTATGGCTGCCTGGTTGACAAAGATGGCTTTTATGGTTAGGTGGAATTGTCATAAGCAGGGGGTATGCGGGCTGCATGTGCTGGCTGTGTCTCCTCTAATCTGACCATGGTTGATCAAGGTAGTTTCGCCGGAGAGGTTACAGATCTTAACTTTGCATGACCTGGTAATTGATGTGGCGTGTATTTTACCATTGCTCAAAGTCGTATGGCTGTCTGGCGTCAATTACTTTGTCCGGTTTCGCGACAATTATCTTGGCCGGTCTAACGTTACTAGTAACATGAATCTATTGGAGGGAACCCTCGACTGTCTGGCCGTGTGTTCTGCCGTTAGCATGTGAGAGACGGATTCCCTTTTTTAATAAATACATTTTTGTGGTGATTGCGCCGCAGGCGACTTGCTTTCGCACTGTGCTATCACAAGCGGGCTGTGGTAAAAGGGTGAGTGAGTGTGGATAAGTTGGGGGAAATCGTCTCAGCGATTTTCCCCATCTTATCCACACGCCCGCTTGCGGCATTCAGGCTTTTTCCACAGATCGCCTGGCCCCGGACTGCGGATCCATACTTAGGTTGCCGGCGCTATATTTGTTTTTTCCGGTTCGCCTGCCGGTAGCTATCCTTGTCTATTTCCAGAATCGTTGCGTGGTGGATGATTCTGTCAATAGCTGCCACCGTCATGAGTGAATCCGGGAATATCTGATCCCACTGACTGAACGGCTGATTCGAGGTGACGATCAAACTGCCACTTTCATAGCGGTGTGCGATAAACTCAAACAACACCTGAGTCTCGGCATCGTCCTTCTTGACATAACCTATATCGTCAATGACAACCACTCGGAATTTATCGAACCGTGTCATAGCCGCCATCAGATCCAGTTCCTGTTTGGCTTGTTGCAGATGCTGAACCAGGGCGGTCGCTGATAACCACTTCGCTCTTACGCCTTGTTCAATCAGCTGTCGTGTCAGAGCAGCAGCTATGTGGGATTTACCGACCCCTGAAGGGCCGATTAGCAACACGTTGTCGGCTTCGAGCGCGCATTGGCTGTTGTCACGCAGGGCGATGATTTTTTTCTGTAGCGCCGGGTCCAGCAACTGGAGCTCGAATGTGTCGAAACTCTTCGCCTGTGGCAGTCGAGCCTCATGTGTCCATTTGCTGATCCGGCTTTGATATCGCCGGGCCAACTCCTGTTCACACAACTTACCCAGGTAGGTACGATAACTCCAGGCGCTTTGCGTGGCCTGCTCCTCAAGGGCGATATGATGATCGTTGAACGCGGGTAGTCTGAGCTCCTTGAGCATCGGCACCAGTGACTCATCCATTGGCCGCCTCCCGGGCTATCCATTGACCACTCAAGAATCCATCATAATCGTTGATAGAATGCTGTCGAATTGGGATCGGTGGCGTTGTCGGATCACCGATGTAGCGAGCTTGCAGAGTTTTAAGCGCGGGTAATTTTCCCTCGCGTTGCTGCTGTTCGAGGAGTTGTTCGGCTAACACCGATTCACAATCGTGATCGCAGGCAATTCGCAAAACTGCAACCATCCACTTGCACGCCTCTTGTGGCGTAAACTGATTTTGTGCCAGCGCCCATAGTTGGTGATACGAGGCGCTCGGCAATAGATCATCGCGTAACGCCGAAAAACGAAATGCCTGCGGCTTGGCTGCCAGTGAATGGATAATGTGCCGATAGTCGATGTTGCGGGCTCGCCCGACAGGCGTTGTGCCATACACCCGAGTCAACGTGATGACCTGGCTCTGGCCCAGATAACACTCGAGCCGGTCATGGTAGAGATGCACACGTAACTGCTCACCGATCAGCCGTGAGGGCACGGTATACAAACCGCGCTTAACACTAATGGTGCTCGAAGTAGTCACGCGAGCAGTCAGTGGGCTGTAGCTCATCGCTTTACCCTCTGGTAGCGGGGTGAGATGCGATTGTTCCTCACCCAGACGGCCTTGGCACCTTTTATTCAGCCGTTCAACGATGCCTTCGATAAAACGTCGATAATCGGATTCGCTAGCGAAATCACTATTCCCACGAAGTTTTAATGCCTGTGCAATGCGGCGTTTTAGCGACCCGTGAGGCGCTTCAATGGCGCCGTTCTCGTGGCTTACCCCTCGATTGTTCACTGTCGGCTTCATCGAATAGTGCTCACACAAGCCATGTGCGTATTCCGGCGAAGCTGATCACCTGTTCCGGCCCATGGTGATCACCACGCAGAGCTAACGCGCGAGTACTGAGGATATCATCCCTGGTGATCAGCTTGGTGGGTTTATGCCCCTGGTGGTCGGATCCATTGATCGCATCGATTTGCCCTTCAGAGCAATGCGATGTGAGTTGTGAACGAGCCGATCCAGAATCGCATCGGCCAGGGTCGCATCTCCAATCGAAGCATGCCAGTCCTTGACCGGCAGCTGACTGGTGATCATCGTAGATTTGGATCCGTGCCGATCCTCCATCAGCTCCAGCATATCGTTGCGCTGTGCCAGGTTAAGCTTTTCAAGCCCCCAGTCATCAAGTTATGTTGAGCTCAACATAACTTGATTTATGTGCAGTCTTTAATTATGTGGAGCTGGAGGTGCACGAGTCCAGCACTGGAATGAGTTTTTCATATATTACTCAACATAATGTTGGCTATAGTCGGCGCAACCAATCGGTGATAGTAGCGTCTTGAATATTGAGGCTGCCGCCATGTGGAGACCCGAGCGTCTCAGGGAATACCTGTGTGAGAGCAGCGCGTTTTAAATCAATATCGGCACGTGCATAGCGCATGGTGGTATTGACGCTAGCATGCCCGAGCCATTGACTAATGGTGACGAAGTCCACTCCAGCTTTTAAGAGATGAATAGCGGTACTGTGGCGCAAAGAATGTGGATGCAAGCTCTTTCCCTTTAGGCTCGGTGTATTTGGTATACAGGCCTCGAGGTGTTTCTTCAAACGGTACCGAACGCCAAAGCGGGTCAGCTGATCTCCACGTTGGTTGCGAAAGATAAACGCCGTTGCCTGCTCATCGTCAGTCAATAGCTTCTTTATATGGCCTGTCATCAACTCTGCTGTGCCGGACCAGATTGGACATAATCGGACTTTGTTCCCCTTGCCGCACAATCGAACTTGACTGGGTGGCTCAAGACGAACATCTTTCACACGCAGGTTTAGTACTTCTTGTACACGGGCGCCGGTATTGAACAATAGAGCGAACAATACATAGTCTCGTGCACCACTGCGCGTATTGCGATCAATCTGCAGCAGTGCGCTCATCTCATCACTGTCAAAGTAATCCATCGGCTCCTCTCGTGCGCCACGTTTGAACGGAATAGCCAATACCATTTGCAATTCCAACAAGCTCTCTGGGTTCTCTGATGCTAGAAATCGAACGAACGTATGCAGCGCTGCAAGGTGTGAATTGCGTGTTGCGATGGCATTGTCGCGATCACCCTCGAGATGCTGCAGAAATCTCAACACACGGTCGCGATTCAAGTCGTGTAGCTGGAGCCTTTCGACAGGCTTGCCCGTGTCGCTGCAAGTAAACCTCAGAAATAGAATCAATGCATCACGATAGCTTTTGATGGTATGGATACTCATCCCTCGGAGCTGGGGTAAGTAGTCCTGAAAAAAGCGCTGTATAAATTGACTAAAGACGATTGTAGGATCAGTTTTCATCACGTGTCGCCTCAAGTAAATTCCCACAATATTGCTCGAATCGATCACTGGCTATAGCCGCCAGAGTGGGCACAAAGTGTAGATAGTATGCGGTGGATACGATTGAAACGTGGCCCATGTATAGCGCAAGGTGTGGAAGTCCACTTTGAACGTCTTCATTGCGCTTGTACAAACGCACCAACGCCTGAACGGCAAAGCTGTGGCGAAAGTCGTGGACACGAGGTCGCCTACCATGCGCGTCACGCACACCGACCTCATCAAGTAGCCGTACAATACCCTGCCGAAGGCCAGCACCTGTGTAGGGGCGCCAGCCCTTCGAACGGTTGCACAGCAGTGCAGAGCCAGAACGTTGTGGGCCCCCTCGCTGCTTTCGTGCACTCAAGTATTGACGCAACTCCAGTCGTGTACTTTCTGACAAAGGAACAATACGGGATTTATGGAACTTTGATTCACGTACTCGAACTACGCCACTAATTGAATCAACATCATCCAGCGTCAGGCGCACCAACTCTCCGCGTCTCAACCCCGCCGTGTACGGTAAAATAATGGCTATATGCAGCACAGGACCACGTAATGGTGAGTTTGAACTCGGAGCCAACGTGTTGGCTTTTTCCAATAAGTCGGCGACTTGTTCGGGCTCGATCAGTACGGGATCGCGATACGGTCGGTGGCGAGAAAAATACAAAGGATCTGGTACAAAGCAACTTGGCTCACTTCGCTGTCGATAGAGACATAGCTTGCGGATTATAAGCTGCCTCGAGAGGCGTGTATTGGCATTAAGGCCGGTGAGCTGTTTGCACCAACGATCAAACACGGTTTGATCAAGGTCGTAGGCAGTGTCAGCCTGGAGAAAGCGGCGAAAGGCCAAAAGAATGAATTCTTCTGTTCTATAGTCGCGCCCAAGTGCTCTTTTGTGGGCAATGAAATCACTGATGACTACATCAAGTGCTGTGCTGGAAAGAGGCTTGTCCATGGTCAATCTCCCGTCTTCATCAAGCGGGGAACCGGTAGTGCCACCTTGCGTAGCATGTTGACATCAAGTCGCAGATAGACGCATGTGCTCTCAAGACTACGATGGCCCAGTAAGTCTCCTATTGCTTTGACCCCTACGCCGCGTTGCAACAACCGCATGGCAAATGCATGGCAAATGCATGGCGAAGACTATATGAAGAATACTGTCCATCAGGCAAACCACACTGCAGTGCGCGTTTTTGAAATATATCGCACACCGCGTAATGCTTGATTGCTCCGCTTGGCCGACGTGCGCGCAAAAAAAGTGCACTATGAGAGTTCACCGGACGACCGTGATCTAGGTAACGACGAAGGACACCAATAGAAGACTCATTTAGAGGTAGTATCAAATGCGATCGAGTTTTGCGTTGCTCGACATTCAGAAGTCTGGCTTCGAAGTCCACGCAATCCAAGGTGAGTGCAACTACTTCAGACGGACGCAAGCCATAATGTGCCATGAGATGCAAGATTGTGTAATCACGCCAGCCTGTTTTGCTTTTTTTGTCAATCGAGCGCAACAACTGCAGAACGAGCGACCAAGGCAACGCTCGTGGTGGTTTCTCGTCGCGGTAGGTTCGTGGGGTATCGATTCTGTCGAGTCGCTCGGGGATCATCCGAAGGTCGAAGCTGTATCGCAAAAAGGCTCGTAGTCGCGCAATGGTGTGTTGTAGTGTGTGACGAGTGACCTTAGTGCTCTTCGTTGCGATATATTGGTCGATATGTTTTGTTGTCAGATTCGCAACTGGCTGCTTTGAGTGCAGACTTTGCATTAAGAACTCGGTAACCGTTGAGCGATACTGGGCAATCGTTGTCTCAGCCAAACCACGAACTTCTCGAAGAAATGGCTCGTAGTCATCTAGGCAAGCAATACACAGCGGAGAAGTTGTCTCGACCAGAATAAGTCGACTTTCTGAAAGTAAGAAGCGTTTGTATGCTCGACGGGTGGCCGTATTGAGAATGGCGAGACAAGCAGAGCACTGTTGAGCGGAAAAAAGCTGAATTAGCTGCTCATCCGTGAACACGGTGCCAGCCGCGGATTGGTCTATGTGTTCAAAAACACATCGTAAGCGGCGTAAGTGGTCACGAGTGTTCTTAGACGAATATCCAGTGTCTAAAAGCCAACGGCCGAACTTGTTCAGCTCTTCAGAGCAACAGGAACCTTCATAGCGTGGATAGTATCTGGGGAAAAGTGTTCGTAGCATAGCGATCTCCAAGAATGGATGGGAGAGTTCACGCTACGCCTGAGGACAATATAGTTATGTGAAGCTATCTATCGCTGAAACCTTGTAGGACAGTGAAACAAAGCCACAACTTCACATAATTAAAGACTCAACATAAATCAAGCACCAGTACGTCCGTTCGAGCCAGCTGTGCAATAAGCCTGGAGAAACGACCGTCGTGATGCGCGATCGACAGTGTCTCCAGCAGGCGAGATGTGCGGAAGTAGCGCACTGAGTAGCCTTGACGGTAGGCTTGCGTTGCCAGTACACAGCCAAGGTAGGTTTTTCCGCAACCGGTGGGGCCGGTGAGAAAAACATTCTGATGTCCCGAGATCCATTGCCCACTCAGCAGTGCGGCGAAGGCGCTCTTTTTCAGCCCGCGTGGATGGCTGTAGTTGACGTCATCAGGTTGTGCCTGAATCTTCAGCTGTGCGGTTTTGAGCAACCGTGCCACACGGGTGTTACTACGCGAACAAGCCTCTCGATCAGTGAGCAGGGACAGTCGCTCTAGAAATCCAAGATCATCGTGTGTTGCCGGTTGTTCAAGTTGTTGCTCAAGTGCATCAGCCATACCCGTTAGTTTTAGTGAGCGCAGTTGCCCGACAAGTGCATCGTTTTGCATTGTGTTTCTCTGGTTAGTTTTGACTAGATTGATGGCGAAGAAAACCGGCTTCGCCGACCGGATAATATGCTACTGAGCAAGGCTCATTCGAACGCATCGCTGCCACGAACATTCTCGTGTTCCTGCAGGAAAAGATCGTCCTGCAGGTCGGTGTCTCGGGCGGTGTTTAGAGGCTTCTTATCCAACCCCTTTTTTAGAATCGATTCCGCACTGGTGCGCGTCGGTGAACCGATCTTAAGTGCACGCTGGCAAGCCGCTTCGAGTCGTACCCGGTCGTATTTTTTTACCAGGCCAAGTAAAGCGAGTACGGCGCGGAAAGACTGCTCTGGTAGACGTTTCCTGCGAAGTTGGGCTTGTGTCACCGCAAGTGTTGAGTCACCAATATCACGGGCCCATGATTCAAATCGTTCAACTGTCCACTCGGCCATGAACTGATGTGTACCGGGCATGTGCTCGGTGAGTGTGGTATAGCCCGCACGTAGCTGTGATCTGGCATGGCAGGCTACCCGCTTACCGCGTGCATAGATACTGATAAGCTTGGCACTGGCGCGTACTTCCACTTGTGTCTTGACTAGGTTATGGGGGACCGAGTAATAGTGACGTTGGTATTCGATGTGATAATCTATATTCACGCGAGCATTGAGAATGTCGACATAATCATACGGGGTAGCCGGTAGCGATTTAAGGGCCTGGCGCTCGATGGTTTCATACACGCTCTTGCGC
>MDLA01000078.1 GCA_001730015.1 Chromatiales bacterium (ex Bugula neritina AB1)
GCCTATTAAATCAGCTCAATTTATTCTTGTTGCGCCAAGCTGCCGTAAGGACACTCTGATTCTACCGCCAGGGCGGCGGAATACGAGTACTTTCCGATATCGGATCACATCAAACACAGATGCCATTTTGTTAGTTCGGTCACAGCCTGCTCTCAGCACTAGCTCCGAGAATTAGTGCGAATGACCACATCCTGATAGGAACACCCCCTATACGGAGATCCACATACCAAGCCTGTTACAACTCTGTGACGCCCCACAGGCAAACTGGTGATCGATTCTGATAATGTACATTTCAGGGAATTTGCTAGCGCTCGTTACCTTTGTGAATCTTATAGAATTTGTCCAAATGGAATTTTAATGCTCAAAATATTTGCAAAAACACTAATAACCAGTTTAGTTTATTTATGCTTGGCCCACTCGGTATACGCCGTCATGCTTCCGGATACCACGTCAATTAATGGTGTGCTGGCCCTGGGGGAGACTAAAACCTATGAATTTAACGCGAACCCGGGCGACACGATTTCAGTGCAGGCGGTTGATACAGGATTCGGGGATAACGATGGTATCTACCCGCACCTTCGCCTCTACAACCCGGACGGTAGTGAAATTGCATCAACTGCTAACGCAAGTGTAGCGTCACTTGTTGACATTAAATTGACCAAAGATGGCAGTAATTTCCCGTATAAAATACAGCTAGTTCATAATGAGATTTATGGAGGTCATGCTATTGGAACGGGTTCATACACTATTCATTTTGCCAAAGCGCCAGGGGCCAACGAGGGTGGCCGTTTAACCAGCCAATCACCAAAAAACGGGGTGCTGACTTTGGGGGATATTGATACCTATACATTTTCCGCAAATAAGGGTGATACAATTTCATTGCAGGCAGTTGACACCGGTACTGGAGAAAATGGTGGTATCAGCCCGTACATTCACCTCTACAACCCGGATGGAAGCAGAGTCAGCAGAACTTCTGATTCGAGTGTGGCGTCGCTTCTCGATGTAGAGATGAAACACACTGGTACATATACTGTACAACTATCACATCTTTTTGGCTATTATGGTAGCGCTGATGAATTTGGCCCATACACTATTCATTTTGCCAAAGCGCCAGGGGCCAACGAGGGTGGCCGTTTAACCAGCCAATCACCAAAAAACGGGGTGCTGACTTTGGGGGATATTGATACCTATACATTTTCCGCAAATAAGGGTGATACAATTTCATTGCAGGCAGTTGACACCGGTACTGGAGAAAATGGTGGTATCAGCCCGTACATTCACCTCTACAACCCGGATGGAAGCAGAGTCAGCAGAACTTCTGATTCGAGTGTAGCATCGCTTTTCGATATAGAGATGAAACACACTGGCACATATACTGTACAACTATCACATCTTTTTGGCTATTATGGTAACGCTGATGAATTTGGCCCATATCGGATAGAATATAATTGCTTTGGAATTTGCGCATCTCAAGTACCCAATCCCCCAACGCTCATAGACCCAAGCACTCAGATAAATGACCACACTCCTGAATACCAGTGGTACTCGGTTTCAAATGCCACATGGTACTACTTGAGCGTAAGAAATTCACAGGGACCATTGCATCAGAAGTGGTACAGCGCCATTGAAGCCGGGTGCGGGAACGGTTCGGGGGTCTGCTCGATTACGCCAAGCCAATCTATCAGTGGAAATGCAAGCTGGAGAGTATTTGGAAGGAATAGTACGGGCAACGGGGGCTGGAGCGATGGAATGTCTTTTAGTGCAATAACTGCTGGCCCGCCGGATCAAGCGACTTTGATTTCCCCCAAAGGTACGGACAATCAGCGACCCACCTTTGTTTGGAACGACGTCGAAAATGCCAACTGGTATCTGCTCTGGATAAGAGACGAAACAGGGGCACAATTGAGGAAGTGGTATCGAAATCATGAAGCGAACTGCGATTCTACCACCTGCCAAGTTGCGCCAAGTGTTACTTTTAGCGGGAGGGTAACCTGGAATGTACTGACAAGAAATAGAGCAGGCAATGGGCCATGGAGTTCGACATTGAAATTTGATGTCGCTGATGCAGGGTCGGTTCCAGGTAAGGCTACCTTAATATCACCCAAAGGTCCTTCATCTGGCAGCAATCCGAACTATGTTTGGAATGAAGTATCCGATGCTACATGGTATCTGTTATTAGTGAATGATAGTACCGGCCGTATTTTAAGAAAATGGTACAAGGGTTCAGATCATTGCGTCAATGGACGTTGTAGCGTGAGACCAAATGTATTGGTGTCTGGATCAGGAAGATGGTGGATTCAAACGCGCAATCGTAATGGGAATGGGTCTTTTAGCGCTCTCTCCTTTACACCGTAGCCAGACCGAAATATAAGAATTTCACAGAAAAGCGCTGGGCACTATTATTAATCGCTTAAGGCAGTAACGGGGTCGGTTAACGACCCCGAAAGTTTCAAGTCAGGGGTACTTTTATATCTTTAAATAGAACGAACTAAAGTTAGTAGCCCCACCATCGGTGATGTACGTTAGCTATTTTCTATATCTAGGAGAGCGTCCAATTCAATCTTACACAAAGTATATTTTCTAATTCTGATCGAGGCCCTGCAGTAAACAACAGGATTTCACCAGCCTACCCAACCACCCCAATATGACTAACATTGGTACAATCGCCCAGCATAGTTCATCGTTTGCCCGGGAAAACAATCGAATCATACCTGTTTCTAAATAACCCTTGGGCCAACACAACACCATTACTCTTGACCGATCATGAGCAGCGACGGACTATATTTGAGTATCACCTTCTGTGTGTGCCCTATAATTAGTACTAAGCGGACCCTTGCCAATGTTGCCACTTTACCGCTCAGCACAACACAGATAGCTGAAGTGCACGTAAAATACAATAATCCTGATTCATATGCTAAAAAGAAACAAAGTTACACCAAAAGCCATACACAATGAAATATCTATATACAGTTTAGACCCTAGACTTAACCATAATAAATCAGCTTGGATAACTTAACTCACTCAACTCCTCCTGGAACTCACTAAACATTTCCAATTGCTCATCGGTAGCTTCATCTGGCCAACGTATGGTATTATCTATGTTCTTTTGTGTTCGATGGGCGGTAACCTGATCATCCACACTGCTGTAAGCACCAACCATGCTACTGATCGAATCGTCTGAGTCATCCAGCCCAAGCTCAGTCGCAATTCTCTTCAACTCCAGCTGCGGGTTATTCTTTAGATTTTCGTACTTAACCTCCAACCCCGGTAGATCTTTAGCACCTATAGCACGTCGATTACTCACAAAGAATGCGATGTAGCGACGAAGCAATTCCCGATCATCGAACTTGTCAGCTCCAAAACCCTCCATATTATGTTTTCTATTAAAGGAATTAACCGATAGCAAGATATCCCTGGGATCTCTTATCATCAAGATCTTTTTAAGCGGCCAACCCCAGTTATGCATTCGTCTAATTGTTCCAACACCTATTGACTTCTCCACATAGGCTTTTGGTGACGTTTTACCCTCAATGGTTGCCACGAACTCATAATACTTATCAGTTATATCTACGGCTCTATATTTACGAATCAAATCTTTATTGTCTGAAAACCACTTTTTTGATTGTTCGTCATCCCGTTGGTGCAGTTGGTACTTAACCCCGGTATCCCTATCCGCACATAGATAGGGAATATCCCATTCGCGACCATTCATTCCCCAGGTAAAAAGGTGCTGGCTCGATCTGTTCTCATAGGGGAATCGAGCTCGCATAATCAACTCAGGGTGACCACTCAACGCTTTTGCAAGCACAGTGGTTCCGGATCTACCTGTCGAAACTATATACAATGATGATGGTATAGATAAAGTCATAGGCTTAATCGCCATTTTTTTATTTTCACTATTTGTAAATACTAAGGAGTTTTGTATCGCCCCATCACAAATATTTTCACTGTGATTTCAACCTGACAGAACAATGTCAGCCCGTAGACAGATACCACAATACACATCGTGCCATGTTACTTACACTTTCTACAATTTAGCACTATCAAAATAAGACGAGTGATGGTTACGATTTATCATATGACACGAATCAGGGCACACCCACTACGGATTTCACCACTCTATAGTAAAGCGCACATACGACAAAGCAACACACCCTCTATACAAAGGGTGTTTACTCCTTACATTTGATTTATGTTTTTACCGCTATAACAACATCCTGCCCACCAGCACGAACGTTGTGCTTCCTTCCACTCCAGGGCCCGTATCTGATGTCCTCAATCTCCAACCCATATTTATTATGGGTATCAATCACCATCGCTTCATAAAGAGCAATTTGGGCTTCCGGGTTTTCAAGGCTGCGTACCCTTCCGCCATGAACCTCGTGAGGTAAATTATGGCGAGTATTTTTTGCATTGAGTATATCTATAAGCTCCAACGCCACACTATCCAGTAAGAGGTATGTATTCCAGCACCTGGCCCCCGGCTTCATGACTCGAGACATTTCTTTTATGTAATTATCGAAATCTTCAAATACAAGATGAGTGAATAAACTGGTTGACCATACAAAATCGAATGAACGATCATCCAATGGAAACCTGTATTCTGACGCCTTAAGGGGGGCATCCGTGTTGTAATCATTGGAAAACACATTGGCGAATATAAACTCGAAGTTGGGTACATCACTGTATTCTTGCGTACACCAATCAACAGATGACTTTGTCGTGTCGAGCCCGACGTAACGACCATCAACCAGGTATTCAATCAACGGCCGCGCCAAACGACCCAACCCACAGCCAACATCAAGCACCGAATACTCTGGCTTAATCAGGTCCGCATTTATCATATTACTGGTGATGCCAGCCCCAATATCACAGAACTGGGCAGCTATCTTGTTGTAATCGTCACACCCAATACCGTTTTCTACAATCAATGACTCCGGCGGCACGCGGAGCCTCTCTAATACAGCAGCCATACATTATTGCCTCTATTTAACCAATTGATACCATATGTCGGATTAAAGCGGGGTCAGAGCAACAGCGATCTGAAACGGCTCTGTCAAATCACGATCAACAAGCGCTACTCTCCAGCCATTTTTCTCCGCAATATGACCAAAATACTGAGGGGTCATTATGGTGTCTCCGTAGTCACTTGTTGCAAGCGAATCTTCGCCACTGTTGATCGGTTGAAAAGCATATCCCGTTGAGTGAAAGTCGGATCGCATCTCTTCAGTCCACTTCTCCGGCCAAACTCCGTCCCGTACTCTCACCCACTCAACCGATCGAATAGTGGCAACAAATATTCCGTTGCCTGAAATCGATTTCCTTAGCGACGAAAGCATTAAACCGGTAACATCCTCCGGCGTATGGGAAAACACTGAAAAAGCGAAAGAAAAATCGATCTCACGCCCACCAAGAGGCAAAGTATTAGGCCTGGCTGAAACAATTTCGAGTTGATTTTGAATGCCTGCTTCTCGACAATGATCCAATGAAGTTTGCATTGCATCAATTCCAATCACATTCTCAACAGGTGCATAATAATTCATGATCCTAAGCAACCGTCCCCAGCCACAACCGTAGTCAAGAATAGTTTTACTTTCGAGCCCCTCCCCAGTCAATTTCAGGGAGATCACCTCAAAAAGACGTGCCAGGTTACAAGAACGAATCATCAAACCACGTCCAAAATCCCCTACCCATTTTTTCTGAACTTCATCACTCGGCATTGTCGGGAGCAACCTGCACAAACCAGTGTAATTGTTGGGTCGATAGAGATTAAGCTCACAAAAATCGGCTAGGCTGAGCCTTCTCAAAACTTTAAACGCAGACTGATCATCGCCCGATTGTGCATACTCATTGGCTTCTTCCAAAATAATTCTAGTGTAGTCTGGTAGCATATTTATATTTGCCTTACGGAAAAGAACATCGACGCAAAATGAATCAACCCGTGCAAGACCCGTACAGGCTGCACAAAAACTGCCACCACCTGTAACCATCCAGTACGAACTAATCAGAACACGAGTTACACTATCGACCCTACTGCCGCTGGCAGTCCTAGGTATTGCTCAAGCACTTGTTTTTCGTAATTCGCTAGAGAAAAGCGGTCTGCTGGCACTATCCGGGGCATGAAACGTTCCGCGAGCTCGGTTAGAACTATATCAGGCTTAAACTTTTCTACCAGAGCCCAATCGATATTTGAGCTCCAAATAAAGTGTACTTTTTGATACGTCTCGGCTAACATTCCGGTAAGAAGGTGCGGTCGGTATTCCGAAAATGAATCACCAAAAAGCATTACAGTATGCTCCACTATTGGCACCTTATTTTCGAACACCACATACGACCCGGTATGCAGACCAGCATCGTTTTGCCGATTAGTATTCTCTTTAAAATCAACAATGGCGTTTGAATATGTGCGAACCACGTTGTCGCTGACCTGATAGTAAAAAACCTTTTCCGGTAATGGTGGATCAAACTTCGCTCCGAGATCCATCACAGTCCAGCTCTCTTCTCGAGAACAATCTAGAATTCGAGAATTCACTGGCAAACCAAGCTTCGCCTGCAGTAGCTGGTACGCACTGAAAGCACCATAGAAATTCCAATGGCTGTCAGTTTTTGAATAGACCTGAAACTGATTTTTCTGTGCTCTGAGATAGCTAAGTGGATTCAACCAGCTTTCGACGCCGAAATCAGACGTCAGAGCGCGCTCTATCTGACTCGCCGGTGAATTTTCTATCAGAACTTCAAGATCTGTTTTCTCTGCATAAACACCGAGTTTTTCAGGAGCTGAAATATGACAGTAGCGGATGTTGTTTTTACTGCATTTTTGTTTTCGTCTCTCTAATAAATCACACCAACCACGAACATTCTCCGGACTAACTTTTATATTATCAATGTAATAGTCCCTCACACTATTGGATCCTTCCAACAGAAACACCCATGCATCGTCAAATAGGGATATGTCTTTTACCATATCAAACAGCCGTAAACTCTATACCAGCAGACTCGCAAAATCGCTCATAATCAGGATAGAGAAATGCTTGTAACTTCCTTAGGGTTTCGGCAGATATTTGTTCTGTACTGGTTCCCGCCGAGTACTTCACATCTTCAAACCTGACAGAGTCAACTGCCTCCAATCCAATATGAGATTGGACCTGGGCCATCACAGCGTGAGGATTTTTACGTAAACTCTGGTTGGTCACTACCAACAAATTTTTTCCGAATATTGATTTGTACTGATTGTATCGATTGCTATAACAAGAAAAACTCAAAGCATGAAACAGATGGGTTTGTTCAACCGTTGTACATCTGAGTGCATCGGAAAAAGGAAGATTGAAAAATCTTTCAGGCCCCATCTTCTGCAAATACTCCAACTTGTTTACAACGCAATAATGGTTGTAGTGAGAGATCGCTCGTTCCACGGGATCCCTAACCACCAAAATCAACTTTACCTTTGGAATATCCCTAAAGATTATACGAGGAATGACTCCACCCGCATCCATATCGAAATAGGTAGGACTCGCCTCACCGGTAATAACACTTGAGTCAGCATCTCTAAAGTAATCGCTATACCACGACTCGCCTCTATCATAAAAAAGACTAAAATAGTGAACCTCCTTCTGTTTGGCAGCAACAACATTTGGATGATCACATATAAAGTCATGCAATATTGTGGTACCTCCCTTCATTGTTCCGATAATTAGATAATCCGGCAGTCTCATGCGCTGACCTGTTTCCGTACAAACACTGGTTCAATGGCCTCATCCAAACCCTTGGGGCATATCATTTCCCTGACACGTAAGTATGCTGAAGCCAGCTCAGGGTGCGATTCAATTGTCCCCTCCCCATTATCATCATTAAACAACTCCTGGTAGGTACACTTAATACTATCAAATGCAGCCTCAAATGACGCTTCTGATAAATCCTCTCCGTATCTATCGTTGACCACATCTAACAAAGTTAGCATCTCACTTACAATTTCGGATTTTTCCTCCAGAGCTCGTCCCAATACACTTTTTTTATGCCTTCGATGATAATTGTAGGTATCACTTGTATAATTGATATCACCTGCCATACAGAGCTCAATCCAAAATAGCCAGTCTCCGCTAAGTTTTAATTTCCCGAGATTTTCTATCGCGCGTGTCGCTTTTTCGCGTCGAAATACTACCGCACTGGCATTCATGACAGCATTCCTCTTAGTCATAACATCGTTCACGAATGCCACACCATTCCTTGTGAAGTTCACTTCAAAGTAATCATTAAAATGTGTAAAGTAGTAATCGTTGTAATTAGCACCATGGCTGCTGCCAAATTCATCTACCATGATAGAATTACAGAAAGATATATTTACATTTTCCTGCCTAACTCTCTCGCACATAACCCTCAGGAAATCCTGATCACAATAGTCATCCGCCTCGGCTATCCATACAATATCACCTGAAGCCTGCTCGATCCCACGCTTCCATTGTAGGAATAGATTCCCTGAATTCGTCTTGTTTTCTACCACAACTATATTTATATCGTGATATATTGACTCAAATTCACGTATAATCCTCATACTTTCGTCCGAGGAATTATCATCTAAAATAATTACCTCATCTGGCTTCCTACTTTGCTGGAATATTGTCGTTAGACGTAAACGTAGGTATTGTTCATAGTTGTAATTTGGCACTATTACTGAGACCGATAATTCAGAATTATTATTTCCGGACACATAACCAGCATGAAGTAATTCCAGCAATTTATCCATATACACCTGGTACCCAAAATTCACCGATGCATATGCAGCGTTGTAATCAGAAATATCACTCCATGCATTCTCATCCACTAAGACAGTATTCAATTCATTCGAATATATTGAAAGGTCGCCAAAAGGAACGAGTGCACCGGAACGTTCATTGATTATTGAATCATAACCCCCACAGCCTTCGAATCCAAAGACGGGCAACCCAGCTTCCATCGCTTCCATAATGACACTTGGAAACGGATCTTCCCTCGATGTAAGGGCAAAAGCGTCTGAGGCTGCCAGGATTCTGCCGGAATCATCTCGATACCCGGTAACCAAAAGCCTTCCATCTGGAATCTCAACAATATCACGGCACAAATAACTCTTTAGATTGACATCAATATCACCTACCCAGACAAAATAGACATCATCATTTATTTTCGCGGTAACACTTGCAAGCTGAATAAATAAATCAATTCCTTTTCGGATATCACCGTATCCACAACCAGATACTATTTTTGCATTATCTGGAAGGCCCAACTCGGCACGCATTTCCGAACGAACCTGAATTTTGTTATTTAAGTATGGATTTGATTTGATACCTTGCATATGAATATGCGTTTTCTCACTACTCACCTCAAATTTGTTTTTGAATTTTTCAGCCACATACTCCGAAGCAAAAACAATAGAATCAGCATATTTTGATATCGTATCGCAGTACTCTGACAGCCCATACTCCTCTATTAAGCCAGGCAACTCGTGAACCAGTGAGATGGTGGAATACCCGAATTTCGACAAATCTTCGATAAAATCACCAGTCACACAGGTATTACATATAGCTTTTTTTACCCCCTTAAGATAATAGTCACGGATTACCGAACAAAATGTTTCTCGACTATTCTGCACATTATCTAGTACATATACCTCCCCATATTGCTCATATTGAGCAAGCAGATCACCTCCGCTCTTCAAAATCACCGTCACTCTCTTATTTTTATCACGCACCAGATTCTTTAGCATATAGAGAAAGTTAATCTGCGCACCATTTTTACAAGCATCATGCCCAATCATTAAAATCTTTTCGTTTTCCCACACCTCGTCAACCAAAGGCCTAGCAACCTCGGGCTTCCAATATGTCTCCTGTGAGTTCCATACCGCAGTCCTTTTGGCACGTCTAGTCGCCGCTAACAGCTCATAGCCGTATTCCCTGTCCGGCTCAAGCGAAGAACCCTCTGCCCATTCGTTCCAGGCATTTATAAAAACTAATGGGTCCTTCTGTTCCACTAGCGCTTTACGCATGTTTGTAGACAGCCACTGCTGATACTTATCAACAGAGAAATGAGCGTAAACATGAGCCTGCTTGCCACGCCTTGCTGTATTATCCCACGAAAGCATGCACGTTCGGTGAAGCGTATAATCCTCTCGAGGCCTATCCATTGCCGCATCCGCAAACCTCTGATATGAATAGATCTTACCTGAAAAACCGGAAACAATATTCTCTACATTCGCAATCTCAACATGTGAATCGTTCTCACCCTTGCCTGGAATCGCATGTGGCGGAAACTCGATCGCTGCATCGTAACCGAGCGCGGTCGGATCACCAAACCCGAATGACTGAACTGCACAAATATATATCTCCCCTAAACCCTTAGAGCGACAGTAGTCTCTCCACATCTCGGTAGTAGCTATTGTTGAATCCAGTTTTTCCGCACAATACACTATGAGTATTGGTTTTCCATCTACGCGAATATAATTATCATTCGCCAATATAGGGTATGTATCCTCTATAAACCTCGCATTCATTTCCAACGAATGTTCAGTTGACAACAAAACTTCACCGGTCATACCATCCCAACTTCGTGTCCAGTTTTCATTTACCCAACAGATACAGAACGGGAATGGGTTTGTCTTTCCATCCAACACGTTCTGCAATGGCGTATCCAATATCTTACGCCCGTTGAACCAATAGTAGTAAAAGCACAAGCCATCCACCCCGTATTCAGATGCCATTGCCGTTTGACTATTGTATGTTTCTGGTAATCTGAGATCGTAATATCCCAGATCCGTGGGTAATCGAGGTTGACAATGCCCCGCCCACATACTCTTTGCAGATGCAACATTGTGCCACTCGGTAAACCCCTTGCCCCACCACTCATCATTTTCCTTAGTGGGGTGGTACTGCGGCAGATAGAATGCGATCGTTCGGACACCTTTAGCAACACTTCTATTGTTACAAATATCTTCCAAACGCCTGAGTCTTTTATCTCCTGGGTTCCTGGCTTTCCATCTTTCCAGAAATATTTTTGCCTGCTCAATACAATTCTTTCTCAGGAGAAAACACACAATTCTCGTTGCAGGTAAGCGCAGATCGGATTTAATTTCGATCGCTTTCTTATAGAATTCATACGCAATTTGAAACTGATTTTTCAGCCTTAAATACTCTGCGATTTCAAGGTATTCTTTCGCGCGTATATATTCATCTTCGATCTGCTGATCGATTATGTCTGGTAACACTTCAGTAATACTTTTTTCTTTTGAGGAATTCCCAAGAAACATTAGGGCACGCTTCGCCAGATCCGCGGAATATCTAATAGCTAACGCCTTGCGGAGATACCTATATGCTCCCTCATCATCCCCTTGCCTTTCCATTACATTGGCACAGCCGACCATCGCCCAATGTGGAACATCCCGCGAATTACTAATAACCTTCTCATAGCACTGGATTGCATCTTCATACCTGCCCAGCTTGTAGTAACTATCAGCTAGCACACCGTTTAGAGCAATATTCTGGGGCGACTCCATTAGAGCAATATGCAGCATATCAACAGCATATTGAAATTTACTTTCCTTTATAAGGGACTGGCATTTCTCCAATATCTCCGCAACCCCATTGGAGTTTGGGCGTATATTCGCACAATTTATTTTTGACACATTATTTTTTTTAGAAAGCCCCTCAATTCCATATAGGTTAGCTTGTTCAGAGTTATCGCTTGGATTCATAAATTCTACTTAGTATCGTTAACTATTTTTTGCGTCGTAACTCTGTGCGACCCAATCATCTAAAACACTTATCCAGGAAATAAAGATATCAAACCGGCCTGACAAACATCATAGCACCGGGTACGATATCATCTTTTACTCCATAGGAATCTCTTTTCCTTAGAAAATAAAGAAACTCCATATACGGCACTGCATGAACAATCCTTGTTTCAATTTAATTGGCCGCACAATCAAGCAATTATCGCTCCACAAGATCTGTGAACAAATGGCAGGAATAGATCACCAGGTTTCAATGTGTGCTCGAATTTTCAAAAGAGTCGTCAGTTTATTGACAGCACGCCCACCCCCAAGTTGCACTATTTTTGTTGCTGAAGTGACGAGAGAGCTAAGCAGGTTGGGTAATGAAGCGTACAAGGCAGTTTGTAAATCTCACTGTCAGGGAGTTTTGGAAATTCTGTGTAATAGACGAACGATGTTGACATTGGAGATACATCCCTGTGTATCAACCTGTAATCAGACTGTAGTAGTCTGAGTTAATATAGATTTCAAAGTTAACTTATCACAGGAAATATGTGAAGTGGACCCCAAAAATCAGACAGGTACCTAAGCTAAGAAATTTGACAGATAATTAGCTATTAACAATGGTATACGTCATGACAAAGAAGCGCAAAGTACATGCTCCAGAATTCAAAGCCAGAGTCTCATTAGCAGCAATTAAAGGAATGAGTACAAGCAGCGAATTGGCCAGTCAATTTAAGA
The DNA here is from genome assembly GCA_001730015.1 of Chromatiales bacterium (ex Bugula neritina AB1). Lineage (GTDB taxonomy): Bacteria > Pseudomonadota > Gammaproteobacteria > Granulosicoccales > Granulosicoccaceae. Next base: position 12,476 of record MDLA01000078.1, read on the forward strand.
TTCATCCGACTCAAATCAGTAGCTGGAAAAAGCAGGCAGTGGAAGGTTTGGTCGATACTTTTCGAAATGGTCCAAAACAGTTAGTTCAAGATCCAGAGGAGCTTACGGCCCCGCTGTATCAAGAGATTGGACGATTGAAGATGCAGTTGGACTACCTAAAAAAAAACACCGGGCATTTCAGTGATGAATAAGACTCAGCTGATCGATCCGCAGCACGATCTGAGCATTGTACAGCAATGCGAACTACTGGGGTTGAACCGTTCAAATTACTATCGTCACTTAAACACTTCGCCGGGCCTGGAGAGTGTTGAGAAA
>MDLA01000079.1 GCA_001730015.1 Chromatiales bacterium (ex Bugula neritina AB1)
TCTTGCAAATAATCAGTAAGTCGTCGACGCGAGAAGAAAATCCACTGTGAAATCCCATGGATTGAATAAATAAAGTCGGCGCGATACACTCGCCACCACCTGAATAATGCGGGTTAGTAAAGCGCTAAAGCAGAGTCAGCAGCTGTTCCAGCTGGTTGATCTTCACATCGGTCAGTTCCGGCCACGGGTAGTGCGCTTGTGTATCAAAGTGCACGGTGGTTACACTGGCATTCCTTCCTGCCTCTAGATCAAACACGTAGTCACCAATCATAGCGGTTTCTGTGTTACCGGCATTCCAAAGAGTCATAAGAAGGTGGAGCCCGGCCGGGTCCGGTTTGGGGGCGCAGTCTTCGCGGCCGATAATTTCGTTGTCGCTGAAAAAGCCGGATAACCCAGCTGCTGTCAGTGTTTCGTGGGCAATGTCTTTGGCGTTGCGGGTGACGATCCCCAGTGAATAGTCGCGGTTTTTGAGTGCGGTTAGTACTTCCACAGCGCTGGTTTGAGCGCGGGAGTCCGCGGCGATATCCATCTCTAGTTGATGAAGCCTGGCTGTTGTCGCCAGCGCTTGCTCCTCCGGCATTTTGCTTATGGCTTCGAGAATAGGCCGATTGCCTTCAATGCCAAGTTGGCGGCGAATCTGATCAAAATCGTGTGCGGCTATTGTCAGTGTGCCATCCATATCAAATATCCAGTGACGGCAGTGAGCTAGTTGGGCCATAGAGGCTCCCCGGGTGAATGGCGGCAGTGGAAAGGACACGTTGCAACGATTGTGACCGTACCGCTATAGCGGTGCACGGTTGAACGGTATCGAAAGTAAATTACTTTACGCTATAGTAGCGGCTTGTTAGAAACAGCGACACCTGAGCATGAGCATTAACGTTGGCATAATCGGCACTGGTCGTATATCGCATATGCAATTAGCACCGGCGATGCAGCATATTGAAGGAGCCCGGCTGTGGAGCGTATTAAGCCGTGATAACCGGCGCGCAGCCGAATTTGCTAATTTGCACGGTGCCACAGCGCCGGTCAATGCCTATGCTTCTCTGGCTTCCTTTCTGGCCGATCCCAGTCTTGAAGCGGTGATTATCGCCACACCCGACGCATTACATGCGCGCCAGGCAATTGCCTGCGCCCGTGCCGGTAAGCATGTGCTGCTGGAAAAGCCAATGGCCACAACAGCCGAAGATGCAGCAGAGATAAATGAAACCTTCAAGCAAGAGCTTTTGAAACTTGGTATTGCCTACCATCTGCGCTGGCACGACGGACACCGGAAAATAGCGGCGATGCTGCATGAAGGTATGCTCGGCAAACCGCGTTATGCAAGAGCGCTGTGGACCTGGGAGGCAGAGGATAACTCCAACTGGCGAGCGCATCCGGAACTGGGTCGATGGTGGGGGCTGGCTGGTGTTGGAACGCATTGTATAGATTTGATGCGCTGGATGTTATTGCCGGTGTGCGGTGAAGTAACCCGCTGTCGTTCGGTCATAGACAGCAGCACTTACGGCGGCCCGCATGATGAGACCGCTTGTGTATCGATGCAGTTCGGCGATAGCGTACCGGTCGATATCACAACATCGGTTATGTTTAGTGCTCCATCGCGGTTTGAGCTCTATTGCGAAGAGGCAATGGTAGTCTGTGAAGGAACACTGGGGCCGAGTGGCGGCGGAACTATTACCATTAACAATGCACCGCTGGATTTTGAATTGCGCAACCCTTATGTGGGCGAAATCCAGAATTTCATTGATGCCATTTCCGGCACCACTCGTATAGCTGTGCCCGGTTCGGAAGGGCTTAGAAACGTAGAGTTATTACTCGAAGCTGCATCGGATTAGGGTCTGGTACCTAGAATGTCAAAGTACTCGTCAATCAGGGCTGTCCGGTCCACATCCAAAGCAATCTGTTTATTGGACTCACAGACTTTGGTGGTTGTGGTGCGACCGATTTGCTCTCCGTCGGTAATTACATCGAAGCGGCCGGTTTCGGTTTTATACCATTGCGGGTTCGCAGCATAGGCGACTGCCAGCAGATCGTGCGGGCAGCACCCGTCAATGTTCCGTTGCTCTTTATAAAAGTTGATATAAAATTCTGCAGCATTGTGCAGAAATCCACCGATACGCGGCGAGGCAGCGGCCAGGCGGCCAAGATAGGGGCGATCAAACACTATCTGGTGCGTGATATCAAGGCCGTGTACAACAACAGGCCAGCTGGCAGTCAATACCTTTTGCGCAGCATGCGGATCATTCCAGATATTGGCTTCAGCAAACGGGGTGACATTGCCACTGGCATAAAATACTCCGCCCATAACGATCACCTCGGCCACTTTGTCGGCGATATCCGGTGCTTGCTCAAGTGCTTTAGCAAGGTTGGTCAGCGGGCCTACCGGAATCAATGTGATCTCTCCCGGTTGCTCCCGAACCAGATCTATAATCAGTTCTGCGGCAGAGCTTTTGTCGCGTCGGGTTGTGGGTACCGGTAACTCGATATTGCCAAAACCATTAACGCCATGAACAAAATCCGGTGCGGGGTTACGCTTGATATGCAAGGGTGAGTCTGCGCCCTGTGCTACCGGTACCGAGGTGTTGCAGAGCTCGCATATTCGCAATGCATTTTGTGTTGCAAGCTCCGTCGAGACATTGCCGAAAATACTGGTGAGCGCTAACACCTCAAGCTTCGGGTGTGACAGCGCGTAGCACAGAGCTATGGCGTCGTCGATTCCCGGATCAGTGTCGATAATAACTTTTTTCATAGATTGTAAACGTAAGGGCTAAAGGGTAATTCGGCCGGATTGCATTGCGACGTGAAGTTTTAGCAGTCCCGCCACCGTCATGCAATCGGTAATCTCGCCATCAAGTGCCATCGTCACTGCATCGATCAGCGGGAGCCGCTTTATTAAAAGCTGCTCCGTGTCTTCATGCTCTGTTTCGCCCGGGGTCAGATCGCTGGCCACATAGATATAACCGGTTTCGTCTGAAACCGAATTAGACGGATGAATCTTCATCAATTGCTGCCATTTAGCCGCGCTCAGGCCGGTCTCTTCGCGCAATTCACGTTTTGCCCCGTTGAGCGGGTCATCATTGTGTGGTGAGCCACCCATTGGAACTTCCCATGAATACTCCTCTAGAGCGTAGCGGTACTGCCCCACAAGCCAGGTATGTTCTTCGTGGTCTACCGGTATGATACCGATCGCCAGATTTTTAAAGTGCACCACTCCATAGATTCCGTCGCCACCGGACGGGTTGATCACTTTGTCCTCGCGAACGCTGATCCAGGGGTTGCTATACACCGATGTGCTGGAAACCGTTTGCCAGGGATTGTCGTAAAGATCTGTCATTAGTTCTGCATGTTGTTACTCGCGACTTAACTGACGCGGAGAAAATTGAGTCTGCCGGGATTCGAAAAAACCAGCACTATTGCGACCACAGAGGTTACGCGGTCTTTCACCGGCCACATGAGTTACTTAGTCTGGATTATTCATCGGGTTGACGGTGTCTCACCTAATCTTCGAATCCACAGCGAATTATTTATCTTGCAAATATCAAACAAACTATTGGACGCGAGAAGAAAATGCACGGTGAAATCCCTTGCCGTGAATAAGTAAGGTCAGCGCGTTATGCTCGTCACCCGATGAATAATCCAGGTTAGAATAGCTCGCACAAACGCATGACAGCTTAAAACACGTGAACTCGCCTGATTCTTGTTACGCCTTAATTTATCGGAATTTTCTATCGTCGGTTTGTTAAACGGCTGGAATGGCGTCTTTAGCCTGTGACCGACATTAATGTTGCGGTACAGGATACTAAAGTAAAGGCCGATTGTGGTGTGTTTGTCGGGCAGATTGTTGTATGTTCACCCAAAGCCTGCAACGGGTTTTGCTCGAAATCCGCTAAAAATAGGGGAAGGTGATAAGAATTACGTGGTTTGCTTTGTATTGCGGATTCCTCCTTAGTATATCTGCATTTTCTATCGACATAATACTGCCTGCTTTTTTAGCAATCAGCGATGGCCTTGAGATTTCTGTTCAGCAGTTACAGCTGATTGTGCCGGTTTACATGATTGCGCTCGGGCTTGGTAATCCGCTATATGGTGCTTTGTCAGATCGCATCGGCAGGCGTCCGGGTATATTCATCGGTCTGTCCATCTACCTGTTTGGTTCGGTCATTTGCGGCTTGGCCAGCAGCCTCGATACCATGCTGATTGGCCGCTTTTTTCAGGGGTTTGGCGCAGCCGCCGCTCCGGTTTTGTGTCGCGCCATGATCAGAGACCGGTTTGAAGGGATGGAACTGGCTCAGAATATGGCCATTGCAAGTATGTTCTTTGCACTCGGACCGATGCTGGCCCCGTTGCTTGGCTTCGGTGTCTATGCCTTGTTCGGTTGGAGAGCGGTTTTTGGTATGTTGGTGCTGGTTGGATTGACAATGGTTGTGGCAACCTGGTTTCAACAGGAGACACTGGCAGTTGCGGCACGCCGCAAACGCGGGCTCCAGCTACTGTGGGACGACACCCTGGCTATCATACGGCACCCCCAGTCCCGCCATTTCATTATTCTTTCGTGTTTCTGTACTGCCATGGTGCTAACGTTCCTGACGCATGCCCCGGTTATCTACGATAGCCTCGGTGCCGGCAGTGGTGTGTTTGCGACAATGTTTGCGTTGTGTTCTTTGGGCATAGTGGCAGGCCAGGTGATCAACCACCGGCTGATAAAAAATGTAGGGGCTGCCCGAGCGGCTACGTATGCTGCCTGGGTTATAGCCGCTACCGCACTGGTTATATTTCTCGCGAGCGCTAACGGCCACATGACAACCGGCTTGTTTACCGCGCTGATGTTTTCGTTTAATTCGTGCTACCTGATTGTCTATTCCAACTTTGCCAGCCTGACGCTGGAGCCACACGGGGAGCGAGCGGGGAGTGCGGCGGCAATGTTTGGGCTGCTGAGCTATTTATTCGGTTCGATGATCGTTGTGCTGGTTAACTTTATAACCGATGCCCAGCTGACTCACTGGGCGCTGTGCTTTGTTGTGCTGGCCGTGATAACGGCGGTCGGGGCGCGGCGATGGAGTAGTCGTTTGTCCGTCACGCTGGAGTGATTCAGTCAGTTATCGGCTTGGTTGAAATAGCGAAGTTGTCGAACCGGATAGTCTGATCAGCGGTGGGAGCCCAGGTCGGGTCGTTGCCGCCGAAAAATGTACTGAAGTAAAACAGATTGATACCGACGCTTTCGATCTTGCGATATTCGAAATTGTCAATGCTAAGTACCTTTTTTCCATCGAACCAGGCTTCTAGAATTCCGTTTTTACGCCCGACTGAATTGAGCACCACTCTCTGCTGAATCCGGTGCCACCGTTCCGGTGTCGCGTGAACATTCCAGTGCTCGTCGTCACCGTAGTAATTTTTCTGACCCGCATGGTAAACGTAATTTTCCATAGCGCCGTCCGCGCGCCACATGGTTCGTGCACTCCAGCCGTCGTATCCGCTCGGGAACCCGCCGCCTGTATTGCATCCGGTTTCCGGTGCCTGATTAGTGTCTGCACCGCACAATCCCGGTAATTTTCCGCCCAGTACAAACTGAAAATCTTTGCCGAATTTTATGTCGTAGGAGAGATAGAGCTCGTCATAGGACTTTGGCAGGCCCATGCTGAATTGAACGTCGGCAAGGAAAGCGCTGGCGCCATCAGAGCCATAAGCGCCGGCGGGGTAGGTCACCTCCATTGCGTTGCCGTGCGCTGCATCATCAGTAACGATGCTGACACGCCCTTCGTCGAAACCGATGTGCCAACGTGGCGTATCCCAGCCGCTGTTGAGCTGGTCGCCCTGATATAAGCCGGGGCTGGATAAGTTGAACTGTTGCCTGAAGATCAGGCCCGGGTCTTTTTTAGCAGTGCCTACAAAGCAACTCCGGTGGTTTTCGTAACCCCAGCCATCGCCGTCAATATCGGCATCTGGGCTGCTGCAATAAGGGTGTCTTCCTTTGTAGAGCGTTCCGTCTTTTTTCGGGCCGCCGGTGTCCTTCTTTTTGCGGCCATCGTCATCAGGCCGTTTCACAGAAGAATCGGAAACCTTGCACGAGCGGTGGTTTTCCCAGCCCCAGCCATCACCGTCCGGATCGCTGGATTTATAGACGCAGTCGGGCGTGGCGGCGGAAGAAGGCGTTGTGAGTGCGCCGTTTAGAACAACGGCGCAGATAATCGGCAAGAGAAAAATCAGGGGTCGCTTACTTCGATACATAAATAATAAAGGAGTCTTCTGAGCTTGCGTTCAATAACCGGCATTTTAGGCGATAAGCGCTTTCGCTTGCCTCAAGACCGGTGATTGAATGATTGCAAATGGATGTGCTGAGAATAGGGCAATACAATCATTACATAAGAAGTAAAACAGAAACATGAGTGGAAAGTAATAATCTCTGCACGCACGCTTGGTTTGCTGCTGTCTAAGAGCTTGTCCAGTAGCTGATTATGTCTTCGGGCACCGGTCGCTTGCGCTCGTTCGGCTGCTCGGCTTTTCTGCCGATGTGAATAAACCCGGCCACAAGGTCTGTCGCCGCATCGCCGCCGAGTGATTCAATAACCGCTTTATCGTAAGCAGGCCATTCGGTAAGCCACTGTGCAGCATAATCGTAAGCTTGTGCCGCCAACAGAATATGGGCGCACACCGCTCCGGCCGATAGCTGCTGTTCCCATACGGGTATTTTATGCGGAATTGTCGGTTTGAATAGTACGGCAATAACCACTCCTCCCCGTTGCATCCGATTGCATTCAACCTGCTCCAGAGATTCTCCCATATCGCTGCCGGATTGAATGGAGCTGTCTTCTTCACATCGCTTGCGGGCGGCAGGAACAATAACTTGCTCACTGAACTGTTTTCTAGCCTCGCCTTTCAATACAACAATTCTCCAGGGCTGTACATTGGAATGGTCCGGAACCCGGAGTCCAATTTGCAAAATAGCGTTCAGTGCGTCATCGGCCGGGGCTTCCGGGAGCATTTTTTTTGCAACTACCGAGCGGCGTTGCTGCATAAAATCAATTACTTGCTGGGACATTCGTTTACTCGAATAGGTGTTTGAGGGTGTTTGGCGGGCGAAAGCAGCTGGCTGACTATATTTGCCTGACTGTAGTGGTAAAGTACGTGCGTTCGCCACTGGAATTAATTGATGAAACCACCTGCACAGGGCTATAGCCTCTCACAAATAGACGATAATTGGCAGGCTGTACATCGCGCAACACTGGGCTTTGCTGTGGTCGACGGGCGAGTTCTGCTGATTCGCAAAAAACGCGGGCTTGGTGCGGGAAAGATAAACGGGCCGGGCGGCAAACTGGATGCAGGAGAGTCATCCCTTCAGTGTGCGGTTCGCGAAGTGGAGGAAGAACTGTGCATAACGCTTGTTGATCCGCTGGAATATGGCGAGCTGAAATTCCAGTTTACAGATGCCTATTCGATTCATGTGCACGTCTACCTGGCCAGGTCGTATCTGGGGGAGCCCAGAGAAACCGCTGAGGCAATACCGTTGTGGTTTAATTTCGCAGACATACCCTACGACGAAATGTGGGCGGACGACAAAATCTGGTTACCTCGGGTGTTGAATGGTGAGTATGTGACCGGCCGGTTTATTTTTGACGGCGATACCATGCTCGATCACGAGGTGGCGTTTCGTAAATTCGCTTAAGCTGAAAAGTGCCGCAGATTTGTATTCCGGGGTACTTTTTTTATCTAGACAGCGTTAGCCGGAAGTGTCAGACAAGTAAGACTCAAGCTGCTGCAGGCGTTCCAGAGTGCCAACATCGAACCAGGCACCGCGGTGAACCTGAGCGGTAATGACTTTCCGGGTAATCGCCGCGTGCAGAACATCTCGCAACGGCGTGCACGGGGAATCCAGATTAGCAAACAGGCTGGTGTGGTAAATACCGATTCCGGCATAGGTCAGGCCGCTGGAGCCTTTACCACGGTGCTCCAGTCGGTCTTGCCGCAAGTCAAAGTCTCCGGTGCTCTTGTGAGAAGGGTTCGGTACCACGATAAGGTGAGCGAGAACTCCGGTAGCAGGCAAGCGGATTTGCGTCAAGGGTAAATCGCACCAGATATCCGCGCTGATCACCAGGATCATACCAGTGCCGAGTATCGGTAGTGCCCGCGCGATGCCACCGGCCGTTTCAAGAGCCGTCTCTTCGTGGCTGTAATTAATGTGTAAGCCATAGGATGATCCATCCCCTAGTGCATTAACAATTTTTTCGGCCTTCCAGCATGTGTTGATCACCACATCGCTAAAGTCTGCTGTAGCAAGGTTTAGCAGGTGGTACTCGATTAAGCTTTTTCCTGCCGCCTTCACCAATGGTTTTGCCGTATGATCGGTTAGCGGTTTAAGCCTTTCGCCGCGACCGGCTGCCAGCAACATGGCTTTCATAGATTACTCACAGGGTGGCAGTTAAAGAATCAGCTGTGATCTGAATGCAGGTGCGTAAATACTTCGTACAGCCCTTGCAACCCCGGGTACGTCTGTAGCACTTTTTCAATATGGGTTTTCACAATGGGCAGATTATCAAGGTATTGTGATTTGCCGTCACGGTAGTGTAAGCGGCAGAAAATACCAAGAATTTTCAAGTGCCGTTGTAACCCGGTGTAGTCGTACCAGCGACTATAGCTTTCCGTATCTGGAACCGGATCAAGTGATTGCCGGTGCTGCTCCATGCAATGCTGCTGGAATTCTGTCGGTAGTTCGATGTACACGTCTTTTAAAAGCGAAACCGCATCGTAAGTGACAGGCCCGCACACAGCGCCCTGAAAATCGATAGTTGCAAGTTCTCCGGTCGCGGGAACTACCATAAGATTCCGGCAGTGAAAGTCCCGGTGAACAAAAGCCACAGGCTGTTGTAAAACGACAGAAATAATATGTTCAAGTGCATCTTGCAGTAAATTAACTTGCACTTTGCTTAGCGCCTGGTGCAGATGCCTGCCGACATACCACTCGGTGAACAGATCGAGCTCCATACGCAGGAAAGCGTAATCGTACCGGGGCAGGCCAGTGGTAAAAGTACTTTGTTGCATTACCGCAATGGTATTGATGGCCTTTTCATAGAGTGCTGTTGTCTGTGAATCAATCAATTTAGATTTACCCGCAATATCCTGCATAGGGCAGTTTCCTAAATCTTCCTGCACCATGAATCCTTTTTCCAGGCTGTAACAGTAGATGTCGGGCACTCTAAGCGTGCTGTCTCGCAAGCGACCGGCTATATCGACGAAGCTTTTTGTATCTTCCTGTTCGGGTGGAGCATCTACCGCAATAATACTGCCGTTGTTATGCAATACACGGAAGTAACGCCTGAAACCAGCATCGCTGGAGGCGCTGTGAATTCCATCTGTAGGAAATCCTTTAGACTGCATCCACCGGCATAAGTCGGCGAGTCGTTTGTCACTAACAGAATTGTATGGAGATTCAGTCATCTAGGCAGATTCAGTTTGTTACGCGTGTCCGGTACGATACAGCCTTCGGTAATCCACCTTGGGTTGCCAACCGCTTCCGCTTAATTCACGCAAAAATACGGGCACTGTCACGTCTCGATCAATTACTACAGCTTACCCGGCTTGTAGCAATATCCGGTTGATGATATCCCATAGAATGGAACAACAATGCGCAAACTATTACCAGTCGCCGCCGCTGTTGGATTGATTTTTGGAAATCATGCCCACGCAATTGGCCTTGATCTGTCTTTCAGTGATGAAACTGCCAACCTGGAGTTGATGTCTCCTATTTCATCGCTAATTGAAAACGGCGGTCAGGCATCACTGGGCGTTTTTTTTAATGATGTTGATGATATCGTAATACATGGCAAACTGATTGCCGTTGGCAATCAAACGAATTCCCGATTGCCCTATAAGCTCTCATTCGGTGCAAAATTGTACGGGGGAGAGGTCGATGTTGAAGACGGCGATGATGTCGATGTCGGCGCATTGGCAATCGGCGGTGCATTCGATATTAACCTCACAGAAGGGTTCAATCCCATAGACCTCGCGCTTGAAGGTTATTTCACACCGGGGATTACAACATTCGGAGATACAGAATCAATTCTTGAAATAGGTGCGCGTCTATCCATCGAAGTGGTGCCTCAGGCAAAGGCTTTTCTCGGGTACCGTCTGCTGGAAGTTGAAGATGATCGAAATATTACTTTCGAACTTGACGACAACGTTCATTTTGGAATTCGGCTCGAATTCTAGAATGCTGCCGGCATAGATCGGTTTAAATCATCTAAGCTTTGCCGATCCGGTAATGGAAGAAACGCGCGCACTACTTGAGATCATGAAAAAACTTCGTGATCCCAAGGCGGGCTGCCCGTGGGATATCAAGCAGACGTTTGAGAGTATCGCGCCGTATACCATTGAAGAAGCCTACGAAGTCGCAGACGCGATAGAGCAGAATGACATGCAGGCCTTGCGTGAAGAGCTTGGTGATCTCCTTCTTCAGGTGGTGTTTCATGCGCAAATGGCCAGTGATGAAGGTTTATTCGATTTCGAAGATGTGGTGAAGTCGATTAATGAAAAGATGGTGCGTCGGCACCCGCATGTATTTGGTGATACAGAATTTGCCAGTGAAGCCGAGCAGAAGGCAAACTGGGAAGAGCTCAAACAGCAGGAGCGCGCACAAAAGCAAAGTGCTTCACCATCGGCACTCGACGGAGTAGCCATTGCATTACCCGCACTAACCCGTGCCGAAAAAATACAAAAGCGTGCGGCACGGGTGGGTTTTGATTGGCCGACTCTTCCACCCGTAGTTGAAAAAGTTGATGAAGAACTAGTCGAACTGCGAGAAGCCATAGCCGGGGCTACGGATAACACTGTTGAGGATAACTCAGCTATAGAAGATGAGCTGGGCGATCTTTTATTTGCAGTAACAAATGTAGCGCGGCACCTTAATGTTGATCCGGAGCTGGCGTTAAAGCGTTCAACGGCAAAGTTCGAACATCGGTTCCGCCAGGTTGAGAATACTGTGAACGATGACGGCGTTAAAATGTATTCTCTGGCCCTTAATGAATTGGACCAGTATTGGCAAGCAGTGAAGCGAGCGCCCACCGGTCGGGATGACCATCAGGAGTAGTTTATTGTTTTTACTGTGCTGAAGTCTGCGGGCTCGTGGCTGAGCTGTCGCGGATTTTAGCCCGCATTATTCATGGGGTGGCGAGGATATCGCGCCAACCTGGTCTATTCACACCATGGCGTTTCAACGTAGATTTTCTACTCGCGTCGAACACTTGCTGATAATTGCAATAGAAAATTCGCTGTGAGATCAGGGATCAAGTGAGATCCCGTTAATCCGTGAATAATGCGGGTTAGTAGTATCTGATACAGTAACAACACTCCTGATTCTAACCGTATCAATCCAGCGCCCTATGAATTCTGATCTTCAATTATTGTTGCTAGCGCTGTCAATTTTTTCAGGTGTTTTGTTTCCTTCACTGGCAGCGTGGTGGCAGCCACTGCTGCCGCAGATTATATTTTTATTATTTGTTTTTGCCATTGTGCAAATCCGGTTTTCAGATGCATATCGTACTTTGCAGCGGAATCGCAATTGCTGGTTGATTCTGCTATGGCAGCTTGTTTTATTGCCGGTACTGGCGGCAGCCATTTTGTATCCGCTGATGTCTGATCAATGGTACGTTTTTACACTCGCGACACTGTGCACCGGCTCAATTACCGCAACAACGGCATTGTCCCGTCTCTTTGGTTTGAACGATGCCCTGGCTCTGGTGGTTTGCCTTGGGGGAGCGCTGCTGATGCCACTGCCACTTTATGTATTGCTCACCTTCGCAGTGGAAGGTGATGCAAGCATCGATTTCGCTGTGTACCTCACCCGGATAGTTGTATTTATCGTCGTACCTTTTATTGTTGTTTTTGTTTTTCGAAAAATAGCCAGTGTACAAATCGATGCGTGGGTACGGGAGAAAGTACCGCATGCCGTATTAATTTTACTGGTGTTTTTCGGTCTGGCAGTTATGGACGGTGTGCAGACGTTATTGCTCGAAAGACCCTGGCTGCTGTTGTCTTATATTGCGCTGGCCTTTGGTATCAGCATAGTGGTGCAGGGGGTAACGTATATAGCATTGAGCCGACTTGGAATTCGTGATGCTAAAACGGCGTGCCTGTTATGTGCTTATCGAAATATGGGTATTGTTGCAGCCATCGCAGGTGCAAGCCTTGGTGAGCATTTTCTGATTTTTGTTGGCGTCTGGCAATTGCCGATGTATCTTTTGCCGCTGTTTTTCAAGCGTTTTTACAGGGAGGCTGAGTGTAATTAGTGGTTGATGTGAGGCTTGTTATAAACCACCGATGCTGGGCCACCATAGATATTGGTAAGCGATCCATCAACCCCATGGCTGATAATAAAAAATGCTGAATTTAACCTGGACCTGGCGAATGCTCGTGGTCGTTGCTCAGATAAAAATGCATGGGATACAGCCGGTATACATGATGTTATGGAACGGGGGCAACATCACCTGAATCTCCGCAACCTACTGCACTACTGCGCACTTACATCAGGAGTATCACTACAACGGTCATGTCGCTGCCCCTGATTTATGAAAATTGCAAAGCGGCACTTTATGAGCTGCCGGCGATACAGGACACGTTTTATATTATCGCTGGCAAATTGAATATGCAGGTGATGGCGTTGACGTAATCTCACCCTAAACCCCGCCGGTACCCTAGCGGACTCATCCCCGTCCACTGTCTAAACGCCCGCGAAAATGCCGCCGGTTCAGCAAATCCTATCTGCTGCCCCACCGCCGCAATAGTCAGCCCATTATCCCCGAGTAGAGTAATCGCCTGATCCCGGCGCAGCCCGTCTTTTAGCTGCTGGAAACTCACGCCTTCATCCGCCAGTTTGCGCCGCAGGGTGCGCGTTGTCATATTCAGCTTGCCTGCCACTGTCTCCATATCACTCTCGACAACCCAACCTGCCTCCGCCAGCAATTGTGTCACGCGATTACTCAACAGCCGTGGGTAATGTTGCTTCTGAAACCATTGCAGAGGAATACGCTGCAGATATTCAGTCAGGTTTTCCCGTGTCTGTACCAACGGTGCGTCCAACCAATGCGCATCAAAAACCAACGCAGAATACCCCTGTTCAAAGCGGCAGGGAGCCGGGAACACAAAACGATATTCCGCACTGTGCCAGGGTTCTGCAAAGGCCAGTTCGACATGATCCAGGGGAATCGTGCGCCCGATCAGCCAGCCGGGAAAGCGGTGCCAAATCAATAGCAGGAAGTCGATCAACAAGTTAACTCGCCCATCCAGTTCCGCCGCGTGATGCAGTATAAATTTTACCTGCTCGCACTCACGCTTTAGTTCAAAACGAATCCCCTCCGCCACCAGATTGTAAAAGCGCAGCATCGTCTCATAGACCTCGCCCAGGGTGGTGCAGCGCACCAACTGTTCCGCCAGCCAGGCAAAGCTGCCGTAACGTACCGGACGCAAGGTCATACCCAGAAACTCATCATCCGCCTGCTCCCAGATGACATGAAACAAACGCGCCAGCTGTACCGGTGCTAATCGAGCCAAGGGCTGAGCTAGTAACTCGGGGCTAGCCCCGTCCGCTTCCCGCATCAACGAGGAGTCAACACCGATGCGCACGCCATTTTCATAATGCTTGCGCAGATAGAAATTGGCGATGGTGAAGTTTTTGGTGCTCATAATTCGTGCGGAAATAATATGTCCTGATAAGTTAAGGCAATGGCTGTTTTTATCATTCCGAATTCACTCGGGCAAGCTGATAATAAGGAAATTTCGCCCGATAACAGTAATCTGAGATGATCCCAAAGCGCCCGATCTACAAGCTCTCAAGCCACGAAGTTAGCAATACGCCACCGCATCTGGGTAGCCAGGATTTATGGCAAAGCGATATTGCTTTGCAGGAAGTCATCAAGCGTGAAGGGGCTGCGCAGGCGGTGGAGCATCTGACCGAATTTGGCAAGTTGGCCGGGGCGGACGAAACCTTTGATAAAGCCAATCAGGCCAACCGCTATTCGCCGGAGCTACACGCCTTTGACCGTTACGGCATGCGCATCAACCAGACTAAATTTCATCCCGCTTATCACGATTTAATGCGGTTGGCAGTGGAAAATGAAGTGCCGAACTACGCCTGGAACCATCCCGGATCGGGTGCGCATGTGGCGCACGGGGCGTTGACGTATCTATTCCATCAGGTTGAGGGCGGCGTGCTTTGTCCGATGGCGATGACCTATTCTGCCATTCCACCGTTACGCACCACACCAGCCATCGCGAAAGACTGGATTCCGCGCTTGTTATCAAAGCACTATGACTCACGCGATATTCCGGTGGAGCAAAAGACCGGCGCCATGGTTGGTATGTTTATGACCGAGAAACAGGGCGGGTCGGATGTGCGAACAAACACCACAGAGGCGATCCCGGTTTCCTTAACTGCTACAGGTATTGGCCAGGAATACCAACTCAGCGGCCATAAATTTTTCTGCTCTGCGCCAATGTGCGATGCATTTCTGACCCTGGCTTATAGCGCAGGTGGCTTGTCCTGTTTCCTTGTGCCGCGCTGGACACCCGAGGGTGAGCGCAATGGTCTTCACCTGCAACGCATCAAAGACAAGCTCGGCAATCGATCCAACGCTTCCACCGAGATGGAGCTGGAAAACGCTTATGGTGTGATGATCGGTGAGGAAGGGCGCGGTATCCGCACTATTATCGACATGGTGCAACACAATCGGATCTACTGCGCTAATGCCTCTGCGGGCACCATGCGTCAGGCGCTGGTACAGGCGCTCCACCACACGCAGCACCGTCACGCCTTTGGCAAAGCACTCATCGACCAGCCACTGATGCAGAACGTGCTGGCCGATCTGGCGCTGGAGACTGAAGCTGCGTTTAACTTGTCGCTGCGGATTGCACGGGCCATGGATAACGCCGCCCACGATGAAAACGAAGCCGCATTAGCCCGTATTGGCACTGCTATCGCCAAATACTGGGTTTGCAAACGCACACCCCCTCATGTGGTTGAAGCGCTGGAGTGTCACGGTGGCCCCGGTTATATCGAGGAATCCATCATGCCGCGCCTGTACCGCGAAGCGCCGTTGAATAGCATCTGGGAAGGTTCGGGCAATGTGATGTGTCTGGATGTATTGCGGGCAATGCAGCGGGAGCCGCTGGCGATACCAGCTCTGATGGCAGAGCTTTCGTTGGCTAAGGGTGGTAATCCGGCGTTAGATCAGGTGGTTGCTGTGCTGAAAAAAGAACTCGATAAACCGGATGATCTGGAGTACCGGGCGCGCGGGCTAACGGAGCAGCTCGCACTTGCGTTACAAGCATCGCTGTTGGTCAGGCATGCGCCGGACTATGTAGCTGATGCGTTTTGTGCGTCGCGCTTTGGTGGGTATCACGGAGCGTTTGGGGCGCTGCCGGTGGGGTGTGATGTGGGTCGGATTATTAGGCGGGCACAAGGTTAATCGAACCCACTCTTTCTCAAGCAAACTAAAGGAAGCACCCATGGCAGGTATGACCCTACCCATTATTTCAAGCTGCACCCGCTCGCCGTGGTTTAAAGCAACCCGCGAGCTCACCACTGCTTACGGTGATCACGAAGGCCGACTCACGCCGGTAACGTTTAAGCGTTCCATTGCGGATGAATACCGCGTATTGCGCACTAAGGCCGGGATTTTTGATGTACCGGAAGTGCCGCTGGAAATCCGTGGTCCGGATGCAGCGCGATTTCTGGATTTTATGTTTACCCGTCCGGTTAGCACCATGGCGGTGAATCGTGGGCGCTATGGCCTGCTTTGTCATCATGGCGGCGGCCTGGCGTGTGACGGCGTTGTTTTTCGACTGGCGGAGGATTGCTTCTGGTATGTGCATGCGGATCGGGATGTCTTTACCTGGATGCAGGCGTTGTCACCAGGTTATGACGTAGTAATTCGTGATCCGCAAGCATGGGCTATTCAAATACAAGGGCCAGCCGCGCTGGATGTATTGCGCGATTGCGTGGATAGCAACTGCGCTGGTTGGGCGTTTGAGGGCTTTAAGTATTACCACGCGGCGCAGGTCACCATGGGTGGGCAACCGGTTTTGATCAGTCGCACCGGCTGGACCGCTGAACTGGGTTTTGAAGTGTATAACATGGCCCCCGATGTTGATGGAATGGCGTTATGGGCGCACCTCATGGCAGCAGGCGAACCGCACGGCATGGAGGTGTTATCGACCTACGCAATGAACCCGCGCCGCATTGAGGCTGGAATTCTGAATTACGGCACCGACATGGGCTGGGATACGACACCGTTCGATCTGGGATTGGGAATGTTTGTTGATTTTGAGCATGAGTTTGTCGGGCGGGAAACCCTGCAACAGGCGGATCAGCGGGGACGGTTCAGTGGGTTTACCACCCCGGCCCCTGATGTGAAATGGCATTCACTGGTATTAAAAAGCGGTCACCCGGTTGGGCAGGTCAAAGCGTTTGAACATTCACCGACGCTGAAAACAGGCGTCGGCTATGTGCTATTTGATACGCCTGAAGATATGACGGGCGGGATTTACAGCGTTTGTGATCGAGCTGGAAACGAACACGAATTGAGCCTGCATGCGTTGCCGTTTTTTGATGCTGGCAAACGTATCCCGCGTGGTTTGGAAATCATGGCGTTTGCGGGGTGAATAAGTCAAAACGCGCCCGGCGGCGAGAAAATCTGCAACGTCTGTTAACGCCCCGCCATATCGCCTTTGTCGGTGGTCGTGCGGTGGAGCCTTGTATCGCGGCAACCCGCAAGGCAGGTTTTCAAGGCGATATTTGGGTGGTGCATCCAAAGTATGAAACGCTGGGCGATGTGCCTTGTGTGGCGTCACTGGCAGAATTGCCGGAGGCACCGGATGCCACGCTGATTGCGGTATCGCGGGAACGCACCATTGATGTGGTAGCCGAACTGGCGGCATGGGGTGCGGGTGGCGCAGTGTCTATTGTCGGTGAGTATTCGGAAAGTGGTGCGGATGGTGCGGCCCTGCAGGAACGCCTGGTGAGAGCGGCAGGTGATCTGGCGCTGGTAGGGCCAAATTGTCTCGGGGTGATGAATCAGTTTGACGGTGCGGCTATCTGGGGTGGCGATAATGTGTTTCAGTCTGTCGCGAATCAGGGGGTGGCGCTGATCAGCCAGTCCGGTTACATCGCTTATTCCATTACCAATGTTGAGCAAGCCTTCCCACTGGGTTATGCGATCAGTATGGGGAATCAGGCGGTGTTGGACGCGGCGGACTTCATTGATGCCATGCTGCGCGATAATAGGGTGCGGGCGATTGGTTTGTATCTGGAAGGACTGGTGGATGTCGCAGCGCTGAGTGAAGCAGCGTTGCAGGCAGTCGAGCGTGGCATTCCATTGGTGGTACTCAAAGCAGGTGGCACTACCGCCAGCGCTGAACTGACCTATAGCCATAGCGGTACGCTGGCGGTGAGCAATGAACTGTGGACGGCCTTGTTTCAGCGGCTGGGTATGATTGAGGTAAGTTCACCGAAGCAGCTGGTTGAAACTCTGAAGTTGTTGGCGGCTGATAAACCACCAGCGGGAAAGCGATTAGTGGCTGCGGCCAATTCCGGTGGTTATGCCGCGATGATTGGTGAGAAGGGTCGAGCCCTGGGGCTGGAATTTCCTGTGCTATCGGATGCACAACGAGCCGCTTTGCGCGAACGCGTTCCAGATTTGGTTTCGTTGTTAAATCCCCTGGATTGGAATCTACCGTGGGCGAGTATGAGCACGCCGGAATCTTCCGAATTTGGCATGGAAATCCTGCTGGATGAACGCGCTGATGTGCTGGTGTACTTTGTGGATTGGCCAGTACAGGCAAAGGTCGCCGATGTCTGGTGGCCGACGCTGGAAGGCTTAATCCGCCTGTATCAACGCTCCGATAAAACTGTGCTGATTGCCAGTGTACTGCCGGATGGATTACCGGTGGCTTTGCGTGAACGAATGACTTCGGCCGGCGTGGTTTGTTTACAGGGTCTTGACGATGCACTGGCGGCAATGGCTGCAGCGGCTGGGTATACGCGTTTGCGGGCCGAGGTATTGGTGGATCTTGCAGGTCGCAAGATGCTAGAGCTGCCCGTTACTGGGCCACAAAATGCAGAACTCCTGGATGAAGCCGCAGGCAAAGCGCTCCTCAAGCCCTATGGTCTTAATATTCCGACAGGTGTGCATGGCAGCGTAGAAACGATCCTCGCCGAAGCAGACACACCCGGCTATCCGCTGGCGATCAAGTTACTCAACGCCAATCTGGCCCATAAAAACCATGCGGGCGCCGTTCAGCTAAACATCCAAAGTCGCGAAGGCGTGGAACAAGCCATTAACACTATCAAAGGTAATGTCAACGCCTATGATGCATCGTTGGCCACTGATAGCTTTCTGGCAGAATGCATGGTTGCACAACCCCGTGCAGAGTTTATCGTCGGGGTGAAACAAGAACCCGGTTTGGGTCATGCACTGATTATCGGTCGTGGCGGTACAGCAGTAGAAGAATTGCGGGATTATGCGCTGTTATTGCTGCCAGCGAGTGTGCAGCAGATTAAAACGGCAGTCAGTGGTCTGGCGATTACACAGAAGCTGCGGCTGGATGGGGCGGCACAATCTGCGCTGGTTTCGGCGGTACAGGCTATAGCCGCCTTTGCGATGGATAATCGTGAACAGCTGGTGGAGCTGGATGTTAATCCGTTGATTCTTGATGCTGGTGGGAGTGTGACTGCGGTTGATGCGTTGGTTCGGATGAAGGTATGAGTGATCAGAACCCGCATTTAGAAACAAATGTATTGCTGTATTTGTCGGTACTGGGAAGGTTGGATGTGAATTTGTCAAAATGGCATTCGATCCTAATTTCTCCCTTCGTGTGTTGGTTAGAAAACGTCGCAGTTTTGAGCTTAATGTTGATGTGTTTGAGGCGTATGAAGACTCGCCCGGTTCGACTATGTGTTAGCAAGCCCCAGTTTTTTAGTAACTTCCCGCAGACCACTCAACGCCAGAGCCTGCACATCCGGATGCGTGGGATTGGACGGATAAATCACGTATGCTGGGCGTTCGAACACCGGCGCCTCTTCTACGCGTTTGATCTGCTTCTTTTTTAGCAAGGGCTCGGCACTGCGCTCGACCACATAGGCGCTGGCGGACTCGCGCAACAGGATCGCACGGGCGGCATCGATAAAATGGGCACGAATGCGATAACTGTCTTCCAATTCACCGATAAAGCGTCGCTGGTCATCGTCGAATTCCTCGTCCCAACCGATCGGAATGTAGTTGTTCCGCCAGTCCTCGGCATTGGCAAAACTGGTGACCAGAATCAGTCGTTCCGTAAACAATGGCTCGAACACCACGCCGCTGACAGTTTTATATTGATAACCCACTGCGAGATCGAGCAGGCCGCTGCTGATTTCCTTGGCGGCAAATGTCGAGAAACTGCTGTCGAGGGTGAGCGACACCTCTGGCGCATTCGCTTTCATCCAGTCTACCCAATCCAGCGAAAAACCCTCCAGCAGCAGAAACTGACCCATAAAGCGATAGTGCGCACGATAGGTTTTGGCTCGCCTCGCCTCCTCACGACCGTGTTCGATCATATCGATGGCGTTACGGGCATAGTCGATGAAACGCTGCCCCTGTGGGCTGAGGTCCGCGCCACGCCGATGGCGGAGAAATACCTCGAAGCCGAGCCATTCCTCTAGAGCCTGAATGCGACTGGTGACCGCTGCCTGGGTCACAAACAATTCATCCGCCGCGCGCCTGAAACTGCCGAGACGCGCCACCTGCAGGAAAGTCCTGAGTTGTGTGTTGAGATCAGACATTAGAAATATCTATCATAGCTACAAATTAGTTCAAATATACTTTTATCACATAATGCAGGAGAATTCGCCCATTGTCATATGAATCCAGGCAGCACATGCAATGAGCACCGATTTTACAGCCACCAATGCCGCGTCCAGCGGGGTCGTTCTGGATCGCAAAACACTCAAGAGCCTCTGTCGCCGCTCCGATATGCCAGGACTGATCTACCTGGCCAAATGGGTATTGAGTCTGCTTGCATCTGGTTATTTGATTCACCTGTCGATGAGCAGTGCCGGGGTGTGGCCGGCAATGTTTGTCTATGGCACCATCCTGTCGCTACCGGCCTACAGCATGAGCCACGAAACCGCGCACGGCACAGCTTTCAAAACGCGCTGGCTGAATGAAACCTTGTTGTGGATGACCTCCATAATCTACGGCGAGGAACCGCTGCACCGCCGTTATACCCATACCAATCACCACACCTATACCTGGCATGTCGGCAAAGACAGTCAGATGCCCTTCGATACCCCGATGACACTGCGTGGGTGGCTGGTGGAAATGAGTGGACTGGCACTGACCCACTTTCACATCGTCACCCTGTACCGTCTGGCGGCCGGGCGTTTTACCGATGTCATGAAGACGGTGATTCCTGAGAGCGAGTTTTTGCGTATTCGCCGCAACGCGTGGATTTTTATCGCGATTTACGCGGCAATCGCTACTTCGATCCTGATGGGCGCCACATTCCTGTGGTGGTTTCTGATTATTCCCTGGTTACTGGGCAGAATTCCCATGGTGGCATTTGGATTGATTCAGCACGTTGAAATGGCAGAGAATACACCGTCCATTCTCGATAGTACGCGCTCGTTCAAAACCAACGGGATTGCGTCTTTTCTGTATATGAATATGGAAAATCACGTCGAGCACCATCTCCATCCTCAAGTGCCTTTTTACTCGCTGCCCGCGCTTCACAACGCGATCAAAGACCAGCTTCCGAAGCCTGATCCGGGGTTTTGGCGCACCAGTATCGAAGTACTTTCAGTCGTTATTCGCCGCTCGCTGGGGCGCAACACCAAAGCCCGGACAATCCGCCAGGCTCCCCATATGATCACCGTAGGCGGCCATGAAAGTGTCTCAGTACGGAGCATGAAATGAGCCTGAAGAACATTTACACCTACGGCGGCTTTCCCGCCCAACGCAACCTCACTGTTGCCGATATCATCGCGCGAAGCGCTCAATTAACACCAACCCGTGCACCGGTAGCAGCAACACAAACGCAGACAACGGAGACAACCCATGGCTCACGTAATGCCTCAAGGAACGCGCAACATGACTGACGAGGAGTGGCAGGTGCGTTGTGATCTCGCCGCTTGTTATCGTCTGTTCGTCAAGTACGGTTGGACTGACCTGATCTTCACCCACTTGAGCGCGCGCGTACCGGGCCACTCGGATCAGTATTTAATCAACCCCTACGGCCTGCTGTTTCCGGAAATTACTGCCTCAAACCTGATCAAAGTCGATTTCGACGGCAATGTCATCGCCGGTGATTACCCCTTCAACGAAGCGGGCCATGCCATTCACGTCGCCGCACTCAAGGCGCGGCCGGATATCAATTGCGCGCTGCATAGCCACACCCGCGCTGGCATGGCGGTCTCGTGCATGCAGGAAGGTTTACTCCCACTCTCGCAACAGGCCGGTGAAGTCCGCGATCTGGTCTGCTACCACGCCTACGGCATCGCTGACAACGACCCGCAGGAGTGCGAAAAACTGGGGCGTGATCTCAGCGACAAGTGGCTGATGATTATGCACAACCACGGTTTGTTGTCCGTCGGGCGCACCGTCGGCGAAGCGTTCTACTATTTATATTCACTCGAAAATGCCTGCAAGGTGCAGGTTGATGTGATGGCGTCCGGCGCACAAATGATCATTCCGACACAAAGTGCGATGGATGAACTGGCCCACTATAACGCGCCTCCCGCTGACGGGCCCTGCGATTCGGTGACCCGCTCGTGGGATGCCCTGATTCGCATGCTGGATCAACACGATCCATCCTACAAAATCTAAATTTTCCAATGGAGAACGCGTGATGAGCGACAATTGGATAAGAGCCTGTGCCAGCGTCGATATCGATGAAGAGGATTTGATCCGCTTCGATCACGGCGATAAGACTTTCTGTATTTACAATACGCCCAAAGGCTTCTACGCCACTGACGGCATGTGTACGCACGAGGAAGAACACCTCGAGTTTGGCATAGTAATCGGCACCGTCATTGAGTGCCCCTTGCATCAGGGGCGGTTTGATATTCCCAGTGGCGAAGCTTTGAGTGCACCGGTGTGTGTCGACCTGAAAACCTATCCGGTAAAGGTTGAAGACGGCGACGTTTTTATCAACGTTGAAGGTAACTAGTCGCAAGTAAAAAACATGTGATTCTTGATACTGAGGGTAAGATGACAGCGGTTGATGCGTTGCTGAGAATACAGGTATGAATAATCAGGATTCACAACACCCGCGCTACACCTGCTTCCACTGGGGCACTTATCAAAGCGAAACCCGGGATGGCAAATTAGTCGCTTTGAAGCCGATATCCGAAGACCCTGACCCGTCACCGATTGCCAATGGCTATCTCGATACGCTTGCCGATGAAAATCGCATCCGCCAGCCGATGGTACGACTATCATGGTTGCAAGGCGGGCCGGGTGCGGCGGGCGAGCTACGCGGGCGCGATGAATTTGTGCCGGTGAGCTGGGATGAGGCGGAACGCCTTGTGGCAGCGGAGCTGCGGCGGGTAATTGATACCCATGGCAATGAGAGTATTTTTGCCGGTTCTTATGGCTGTGCCAGCGCGGGGCGATTTCATCATGCCCAGGGGCATTTGAAACGCTTTTTGAATTTGCTCGGTGGTTTTACCAGGTCAGTTAATACCTACAGTCTGGCAGCAGGTGAGGTGATTCTGCCGCATGTACTGGGTAGCGCGAAGTATATTTATGGCGCAACGCATTGGCAGTCGGTTATTGAGCGCTGTGATTTGTTGGTCGCGTTTGGTGGTTTACCGGTAACGAATGCGCAGATTGGGCAAGGTGGTGTTGGGCAGCATCGTTGTAAACCAGCTTTACTGGCAGCAAAACAAGCGGGAGTTGACTTTGTTAATGTGTCGCCCCTGCGTTCCGATGTCCTGTCTGAACTGGAAGCAGATTGGATGGCGTTACGGCCTTCGACTGATACTGCGTTAATGTTGGCGCTGGCTTGGGTGCTGATTAACGAAGAACGTTATGACGCTGAGTTTATTGGGCGTTATACCGTAGGCTTTGAACGCTTTTCGGCTTATGTAACAGGCGATAATGACGGCATCGCTAAAGACCCACAGTGGGCGGCAGCCATTTGTGATGTCAGTGCTGAGAATATTGTGGCATAAGCACGCCGGATGGCATGTGGACGCACCATGATTGGGTTGAGTTGGTCACTGACACGGCAGGATCATGGCGAACAACCGTTCTGGCTGGGCACGGTACTAGCGGCCATGTTGGGTCAGATCGGATTACCCGGCGGGGGCGTTGGCTTTGGTTATGGCGCAACCAACACAGTAGGCCTGGAGCGCAGCCCGGTGCAGTTTCAGGCTTTACCGCAAGGTCACAATCCGGTGGCAACGTTTATTCCGGTAGCGAGGATTACCGAGCTGTTGGAAAAGCCCGGCGCGCCGTTCACTTATAACGGTGCGGTAAATCACTACCCCGATACCCGTCTGGTGTGGTGGGCCGGGGGCAATCCGTTTCACCACCATCAGGATTTAAACCGGCTGCGACGGGCGTGGGCAAAGCCGGAGACGGTGATCGCCAATGAATGGTGCTGGAATGCACTGGCGCAACACGCAGATATTGTCTTGCCTTGCACTACAACGCTAGAGCGTGAGGATATTAACCTCGGGCCGCGCGATCCGTATCTGGTGTATATGGCACAAGCGGTGGCGCCGGTAGCTGAAGCCAGGGATGATTATGCGATTTTCCGGGGTATAGCACGCCAGTTAGGGATTGAAGAAACCTATACTGAGGGACGTGAAACCTCAGATTGGTTAGCCTGGTTATACAAACATAGTCGGGAGAAGGCACAACAAAATGGTGTGGCAATGCCAGAACTGACCACGTTAAAGCGCGAGGGCTATTGTAAGCTGGAAATACCAGAAGAACCATTTGTGATGCTGGCAAAATTCCGGGCTGATCCCGTAGCCCATCCACTCAAAACCCCGAGTGGAAAAGTTGAAATTTTCTCTAAAGCTATTGCTGGATTTGGACTATCGGATTGTCCGGGTCATCCTTATTGGATGGAGCCAGTGGAATGGTTGGGGAGTGCATTGAGCAAGGACTATACACAGCACCTGATTTCTAACCAACCACGAAACAAGCTACATAGCCAGCTGGATCATGGCGCGGTGAGTCAGGCTGATCGGCCTAATGGCTACGAGCCGGTTTATTTGCACCCGCTGGATGCCGTCAAATATGGCATTACTGATGGGGATATTGTGCGGGTGTTTAATCAGCCTGGTGCATGCCTGGGTGAAGCACGGCTGACAGAGGATTTACGGCGCGGGGTGATTAAGATGAGTACCGGGGCCTGGTTCGCGCCCGATGAGGATGGGGTTTGTCAGGGTGGAAATCCTAATGTGCTGACAGTGGACAAAGGGACTTCTGGACTTGCGCAGGGGCCGGTGGCACACAGTTGCCTGGTGGGAGTGGTTAAGATCTGATTTCAGGTGAAGCGCTCGCTACTGCTCAGCAAATGCCGTACCTGGATGAAGCCGCAGGCAAAGCGCTCCTCAAACCCTATGGTCTTAATATTCCGGCAGGTGTGCATGGCAGCGTAGAAACGATCCTCGCCGAAGCAGACACACCCGGCTATCCGCTGGCGATCAAGTTACTCAACGCCAATCTGGCCCATAAAAACCATGCTGGCGCCGTTCAGCTAAACATCCAAAGTCGCGAAGGCGTGGAACAGGCTATTAACACTATCAAAGCTAATGTCAACGCCTATGATGCATCGTTGGCCACTGATAGCTTTCTGGCAGAATGCATGGTTGCACAACCCCGTGCAGAGTTTATCGTCGGGGTGAAACAAGAACCCGGTTTGGGTCATGCACTGATTATCGGTCGTGGCGGTACAGCAGTAGAAGAATTGCGGGATTATGCGCTGTTATTGCTGCCAGCGAGTGTGCAGCAGATTAAAACGGCAGTCAGTGGTCTGGCGATTACGCAGAATCTGCGGCTGGATGGGGCGGCACAATCTGCGTTGGTTTCGGCGGTGCAGGCTATTGCAGCTTTTGCGCAGGATCAGCGTGAGCAGCTGGTCGAGCTGGATGTCAATCCGTTGATTCTTGAAACCGATGGGAGTGTGACTGCGGTTGATGCGTTGGTTCGGATGAAGGTATGAAGAATTAGCATTCATGCGAACACGCTTTGCTGTAGTAGTGTCATTACCAAAGGAAAGTTTTGGCCTAATTGCTGAGCGACTTTGTCGCATCACCGTAAACGGTGCAGCTCTGCGTTATAAAGCAGACGTTCAATAAATCGGATAACGGAAAAACATGAGCAGCAGGAGTGTGCCCGTTGCAGATCGTGTTCTCAATCCAACATGGCTTTTTGGGAAAATCTAGTTCGTAGTGATCGCGAGTGTTGTCAGCTGAGAAGCTGAACAATCCTCGCTACAACAATATCCACCTCTTTTTGATCAAGTGGTATCAACTCAAGAATTATTTCCTGCTCAGAGACTCGGTGATCCATAACCCAGATAGGTGGTGAGCCGTTTCTCAATGCGGACACGATCTCGACAGCTGTAAGTCCGGATTTTCCAGCATCGATTTTCAGGCATGATCTAGAGAATGGCGCATTCGTTGGATCTGGCTCGTTGATTGAAGTCACACCGTCGAGATGATTCAGCCGGTAGTTGAAGTGCGATACTTTTTCCGCTTGAGAATACGCCCATGATGTCTCATCGCGTCTATCCCATTGTCGAATAGCTTCAAGCACTCCACTCAAGCACTCTTTCGTGGCTTTCATTCCTCGACCAATGCCCTTTTCTTGTGCCCTTACGCCATCAACCAAGTCGGACCGGCCAAATATCAGACCTGCAGTTGGAGCAGCTAGATACTTTTGTGCGCTTACTATAAGGATATCGGCGCCCATATTTATTATTTCGCGTACCCGGAAGAACTGAGCGGCGCCGTCAACTACCACAGGTATATTATACTCATGAGCAGCTTCTATCGCCTCACGCAAATCGACTGACGTCCCTGTTGCTAGTCGTGATTCGACCAGGAAAAGGCAGGATGTATCCGTGTTCTGGATTGCTTCAACTATCCTGGATGTCGGGCAACCTTTTTCATCGCCTACAAGAATCGGTGTGGCGCCCGATAGCCGAATTGCTTGCTCAATGGGGTGTCCATAATTTACAGCGTGGCACGCTGGCAAAACCACCCTATCGCGAAAACCGGTTGTATCGGGCAATGCTGAAATGCGGATCGGATCTGACCCAGTCATCACACTAGCAACCGCCAGCGTGATTCCCGCCGCTGCGCAGTGAACGACAGTGCCTGCTTCCGAGCCGGAAAAACCCTTCAAAGTTTCATTCGCTTCATCTTGAAGTGCCGAAACATCAGCGAAGTCTAAAAGAGAGCTGGCAACAGCTGTTGCGACAGTTGCTGGCGAGCGGGATACCCCGAGTGGTGAAAATGGTCCACGTGCGTTAATAAGTCTTTTTTTATCTGTTCGGTGCTCTCGGTGAAAAACGAGGACAGGCATCTGAAAAAAGAAAATGTGAATTCCGTCACGTTGCTCCCCGTATCATTCCGGCAAGATCTTAGTCGTAGTTTGCTTTAGTAATTTGCTGTAGGACGTAATCGCCGTGACTAAACCTCGAAAACAACAAATCTCCCTTGATGACACTCCGTTCTATCATTGCGTGAGTCGTTGTACCCGCCAAGCCTTTCTTTGTGGGTTTGACCGCTTCTCCAATCGTAGCTACGAACATCGGCGGCAGCAAATTCAAGACGACATACTGCGTCTTGCCTCTGTTTTTTCTATAGAAATTGCAGCTTTTTGCGTGATGTCCAATCACCTACACCTCGTCGTGCATGTTTGTAGAGACGAATGCCTCGCTGACGAACCTGAGTCGATTGTTCGACGTGCACATCAACTCATTGCAGGCACTGAAATTACCCATAGATATTCAAACAAAGAGCGCATCGAGCCTTGGGAACGCGACCAACTTGATCTCTTTGTCGATACCTGGCGCACGCGTTTATATAGCATTAGCTGGTTTATGAAATTCCTCAATGAAGGCATTGCTCGTCGGGCCAACAAAGAAGATAAATGTACCGGCCATTTCTGGGAGGCTCGATTCAAATCTCAGGCACTTCTTGATGAACAGGCCGTTCTTAGTGCTATGGCCTACGTCGATCTCAATCCCATCAGAGCCGCAATGGCCACCACACCGGAACAATCTGACTATACCAGCATTAAGCAACGTATTGCCTACTGGAAAGATAAAGCTAATGGAAAACAAGAACCAGATTGTGACGAAGACTTTCAACCAAAATCACTTATGCCATTCGCTGGCAATCCCCGCCAACCCATGCCTCCCGGACTGGCTTTCAGTTTAGTTGATTATCTACAGCTTGTAGACTGGACTGGCAGAGCGATACGTGATGATAAACGAGGCGCAATTCGGCTGGACAAACCTCCCATTATTCAGCGCCTGGGCATTTCTCCCAAACACTGGCTTGAGCTGTGTACCAATTTTGAAGTTCGGTTTAAGGGCCTGGTTGGATCCATTCAGTCCATCAGCAATCTCTGCGGCAATTTTGGTTTGAAAAGACGTCCAAATTTGACCAATAGTAATCTTCTTTTTACCTGACGCTTTTAAATTTTCTTAAACTCTTTCTGTCAACTTGCGTTGGCTATATCACTGTGCCAGCGTTGTATCTGTTCTTGCAAAAATCACCCAATATATAGCTCAATTCGGTGTATTAATCCGGATTTCATCTTTTATATTTAGATGTTTGCATTTTTTGAAGCAAGCGCTATTGCTGAAAATCTCGATCGCCCTTTTTAGGGTGACTGTCCTCGTGTTTCGTTTTTCCCTTGTCAGGTGACTTGTGGAATATCGACCTTGAGGCCGCGCGGGATTTCGCGTTTTTCGTCATACATGGGTGTCGTGCAGGTTCTCGCAGAGCGAATCTCGCCGTCTGTGCAACTGACATCGAGCGTGGTACCGGGCCGACTATCTGGGTCGTCCAGCCTGACCAACGCCACACCGCACTGCTGGAACGGTGACCACGCGCTTGAACAGACGATGCCGGCGTCGATGCCATTGAGTTTGAGCGTGCGTCCAATTTGTGCAACGCCACCGTCGGTGCGCAGGCCCCAGGTACGACAACGTTGGTCGGCCTCAAGTAGCGCTTCGCGGCCGCAGAATTCGCCCTTGTTGAGGTTGACCAAATGGCCGAGTCCGGCGGCGAAAGGGGTGGTGGTCTCATTGAAGTCCGAACCCGCATTCAACAATCCAGCTTCGATGCGCCGTGCGCGAAATGCGTCCGCCGATGTCGGTGTCATGTCATACGCCTTGCCGGCCTCGAGTATGCGCGCGCCGACTGCATCAATGTCGGTATCAGGCAGTAGGTAGAACTCCCAGCCGAGTTCATTGGTGAAACCCGAGCGTGTCAGTACCACGGGTTGACCGGCGATTTTTACTTCGGCCATATCGAAGTAGTTGAATGGTTCGGGCAGGTCTCCATCAATTGCGGCTGCAAGTACGTCGAGCGATCTGGGTCCCTGCACCTGGCTGACCCAAACGCCCGGGTCCAGCACCTCGACATCCAGACCGCGTGCGTTGGCACGCAGCCATGAGAACAAGTCGCCGTCGGCCTGCCCGTACCAGAAGCGGTTCGAGGCGAGGCGCACCAGCACGCCATCGGTAATCATGCCGCCGTCGTCATAACAGGCGAACTGGTAACTACAGCGTCCGACACGATTCTTGGCGATGTCACGCGTGAGCACTCGGTTTAGGAGCGTCCCGGCGTCAGGCCCTCTAATTTCGAGCGGCAATTCGCCGGTGTGGCGCAGAATCACATTTGTTCTGACTCGCCAGTAGACCTCGTCTGCAGTCAGATTGTTAAGACTCGCTGTGGCGAGCCGTCGGTTATAGACGAAATAGGTCGGATCGTATGGCAGCTCCTGATGGATCAGCGGGTGCGGCGCCATGGTGCGCGCGAGTTCATTGGGCCGCTCTGTGACGATTTGCCTTACGTTGACGGCAATCTGCAGTTGGTCGGGTGTCATCGGTGTTCGGCCTGTTAACACAATAGAATGAGGGGTTTGAGAAAATCTATTTGATCACAGCGTTTTATCCGTGCATATTTCAAAATCTGGCACAACTTGTTCAAAATAATTAATCAACTCTATGCCATTCCGCTCCTTTGACGCACTGCGAGTTTTCGCGAGCGTGGCCCGCTATCAAAGCATGACGGCAGCCGCCGCCGAGCTGAACCTTTCCAAGGGTTCGGTCAGTTACCAGATTCGCAAACTGGAGGACGATCTTGGGTTTCGCCTGTTCGAGCGGCAACGACAGCGCTTGCGCCTTACTGCCAGAGGCGAAAAGCTGTGGCGAAGTTCGGAGCTCGCGCTTGGTCAGCTCACCCGCGACATTCGTGTACTACAACGGGACGAACCCGACCGCATTACGATCGGTGCGTTGACGTATTTCTTTTCACGCTGGCTGTCATCCCGGCTGATGAGCTTCATGGAAGCCAACCCGACGATCGCCGTGCGGGTTGAGCCGATTACAGGTATCGCTGATCTCGGGCAATCGGATATCGACGTCGCGATCTGCTGGGGCAGCGGTGAATGGACCGATATCGAGCACGAACTATTGTTTGAGTGTCCGGCTCGGCCGACCGCGAATGCGGCAGTTGCCGCCCGCGTGCAGGAAATGGGATTAGAGAGAGCACTGATTGAAATACCGCTGTTGGCCGACAGCTCCGGCAGCACTGGATGGCGCGAATGGCATCATCGTGCCGGACTTGAGTATCGGCCAAGGCAGAATCGCCTGGTGATCCCCGATTCGAACGACCGTGTACAAGCGGTGATCGACGGGCAGGGTATTGCCTTGTGGGATGCGTTAGTTCAAAACGAACTGAATTCGGGCGAGTTGCGCTACCTGTCGGATGTATCACTCGACGAAGCCGGGTATTACCTGGTTTATACGGATCCGGCCGCAGAGCGCACTACCGTTGTCACGACCTTTGTCGACTGGATCAGGCAGCAGAAATAATCTTTAGTGTGCGGGAAATTTAGTATCGCTTAAACCTGTACATCTTGACAATACTTAATCTCCAAACCAGCAGAATCAAGCAAAAACCAAACAGAAAGTCGGCTCCGCAAAAGACCGTAATACGGCGTCCATTGACGAAAAAGTTGAAATTGTGGGCATTTTTTATATTGAAATAGTTTTTACAGAGTCTCGGCACAGTGCTGTCACTCCAGCGTAGTCACTCTAATACCTCGGCATAGTCAAAATGGGCTATTGCGGCAAAGACAACCTCATGGTCGGCTTATCGGCCATATCCAGCCGTTGGTAACATCTTGCACAAACGTCGGTATTTTCGTTCGATGTGGCGCTTTCAAGGCTCTCAATCTAAAACTGGACTGTAAAGTGTGCTGCAATCCAACAATCTAAATCTAATACGTGTCCGTGTGTTACCCTAAGCGAATGATTACCCCAGTATTATTGTTTCGTGCTGTAAGAAGACAATGCTGCAAATTGCCAAACTCACGTGTTCTATCACGTCACTTTGCTGTCTACTAATAGTCAGCAAATAGAGAGACATTGAAATGGAATCGTCTTTTTGAAGCAGGTAGATATTGAAAATCAATTACGAGAGGTCGTCAGTAGGCCTATTACCGAGGTTGAGTTAGCTACAAAACAGGGAAGACTTGATGTTAATCTAATTTCTGAAGATGTCTGGATACCAATCCTAAGAGAGGCTTACCAGTGTCCGAATCTTATAAACCTGAATAGAAAACACAAAAATTTCCCAGGCATTGATTTGGGGGATGAGCAGGATCGAGTTGCCTTTCTAGTAACCTCGTCCACAGACGTTAAGAAAGTTAAATCGACTTTGGAGCAAATTAAGAAACGCAACTACAAGAATTCCTTTGATGAGCTTTTTATTTTTACCCTGCGTTCTAAGCAAAAAAGCTACTCTCAGGTCGTGATTGATGAAGTCATCGATGATGAAATACGCTTTAATGCGAAGGACCATATCATTGATCCTGGCGATATTTTAGAATAAATAACTGGGTTACGACTGCCAGCCCAAGAGAAAATGTTGCAGGAGTTTCGGGCAATACTCGGTGATGTAGAAACATCAGTCAAAGAATTAAATAAACCGTAAGCGCCAATTAATATGGCGTTGTTTATTTCGCGGCGTACTCCATATGAAACTAACGCAACTGTTCCACCAGAGCGTTAAAACATGGCATCAAAACCCCGACAACAACTGCAATCACTCACGCGTGAGCAGTTTTGGCAGCATCACATCAAGAGCTGGCAGGACAGTGGCACATCAAAAATGCGCTACTGTCGAGACAATGAGCTAGTGTACCACCAGCTGATTTACTGGAACGAGAAGTTTCGCCAATTAGATGAAAGTGGCAAGGATACGCAATCTGGCTTTGTAAATGTTTCTCTTGCCTCTGCTCAATCACAACCAGGGGCAATGCTTTCAATTGAGTTGCCCAACGGGATTTGTATCTCCGGCGTTAACAATGAAACCATCGGACTGGTCCCTCAACTGTTGCGTAATCTATGAGTAGGCAGTACACCTTTCGACCCGATCCGATGCTCACCCAATTGTATCTACATCGGGACCCTGTCGACTTCAGGAAAAGCTATCGAGGACTGAGTCTGATCGTCGAGCAAGATTTAGGGCATAACCCATTTAGCGGTGCACTCTATGTTTTCTCCAATCGCAATCGTTCCCGAATTAAATGCCTGTTCTGGGAAAACACCGGCTGGGTACTGTACTACAAGGCACTCAGCGAAGAACGATTTCACTGGCCTAAGTCTGAGGATACTCTAGTAATGATGACAGGCGAGCAGCTGAACTGGCTACTAGATGGTTTCAACATATCGTTGATGAAACCGCATCGTCTATTGTCTTATGAGTCTGTTGGTTAAACGAGTAGACTGGTATAATAGTAGCTATGCGAGATTCGGCACAATCAACACAATGGATAAGGAAAATCGGTGCCGATTTGCCGACTCGTGATGCATTGCTGTTAGCACTTCAAGAACAGCACACACGCAACGACGCATTGGTAGCCGAGAGAGATCAGGCTGTCGATGCAGTTGATAAAAAGAGTGAGGTCATCGCTTCACAGCAAAAACGAATCCGTCAGCTAGAAGAATATCTTCGACTGGCTCAGCAAAAACGTTTCGGTTCGTCTAGTGAGAAGAATGTGCTTCAGGGCGATCTGTTCAATGAGGCCGAACTACTCGTCGATGGTCAAGGTGACGACAGTGATCAGCTCGAAGAAAATGCCGAACAGAATAAACCCAAAAAGAAAGGTGGCGGGCGCAAGGGGCTATCCGCTTCACTACAACGAATACAGCAGTTTCATTGCCTAAGTGAGGAACAAAAGGCAGGAGCGATCGATACCTTCTTTGAAAAGACAAAGGAGGAGCTCGATATTATTCCTGCCAAAGCCCAGGTAATCGAGCACATGCAGGAAAAAGCCGTGTTTGCCGATGCTGATGGAAAGCGCACGTTGGTCACTGCAGAAAAAGCACCCCATCCACTGGGCAAAGCCATAGCCAGCATTTCACTCCTGGTGTTTATTATCATCTCCAAATACGCTGACGGACTGCCGCTGTACCGGTTGGAAGGTATTCTCAAGCGCTACGGGGGTGAGATTACCCGCACGACGATGGCCAATTGGTTGATACGGCTTTGCACCGAGCTACAACCGGTGGTCAATTTACTGGAAGAGCACCTATTGGCCAGTCAATATATACAGTGCGATGAAACGACGGTAAAGGTGCTCAAAGAGCCTGGAATGATCCCGACCGGAAAAAAATATATGTGGGTGATGCGAGGAGGGCCACCTGGCCGGTCGGTGGTGACATTTAATTATGATAAATCTCGCGCAGGAATCGTGGTCGAGCGATTGTTGGCCGGGACTCAGTGTGCGTACTTCCAAACGGACGGCTATAGCGCCTATGACGCCATTTGCACGGCCGAGGGCATCGTCCATCTGGGATGTTGGGATCATGTGAGGCGTAAGTTCGTTGAGGCACTTAGTGCAGCACCGAAAAAGGGAAAATCAAAAAACAAAAAGCCGAGCAAAGCACAGGTGGCCATCGCGAAGATCGGTGCGTTATATGCCATCGAGGCAAGAATGGACAAACAGCAGCTGGATGATGACAAGCGTAAAGCCTATCGAGCCCAACACAGCCTGCCCAAGCTAAAAGCTCTCCACGAGTGGCTGATTGAGAACGAGTCAAAGATAGACAAGGATAGCAAGACCTACGGTGCAATCAGCTACGCCCTGAATCAGTGGCCAAAAATAGTTCGCTATTGCGAGCATGGGGCACTGAGGATCAGCAATATATTGGCAGAAAATACGATCAGGCCATTTGCCGTAGGACGCAAGGCCTGGTTGTTCGCCGATACACCCGCCGGCGCCAGAGCTAGCGCAATCTACTACACACTGATAGAGACCGCCAAGGCGAACGGTATAGACCCCTATGATTATTTGATGTTTCTGATCGGCAATATCGCCAAAGCGGACACGGTTGAAGCCTACGAAGCGTTGATGCCGTGGAGTATGAAATAGCGGGAGTTTCTAAAAGTCAAGATGCGCGGATTTGCTGGCGCTTACAATCTAACCTGACCCCTCTGCCTCTCAGAGTGGCGATATGAACACTGAAAGTGCACATAACACAGGATGCTGGTCTACCTGATGGACTATCTATGAGCGCGTTTCGTTTCGTCTCAGTATTATCAGCTATCGTACATAGATTAAAAAAACGGACCACAATTGAATGTAACAAAGGGAAAAAATAAATAGATTATGTATCAACCATCGATAGCGCTAGGGTAGATTCAGCCCATTTTTGTGCCATCGCTTTATCGTGGGTGACCAGTAGTACGGCCGTGTTATTTTTTCTGGCCACGTCAGCTAGGAGGTTCATGGTTTCTTTTTGGGTAATCGGGTCTAGACGGGAGGTCGGTTCGTCCGCGAGTACCAGCATTGGCTTTACTGACAGGGCTCTTGCAATGGCAATGCGCTGAAGCTCACCACCCGATACAGCATCGGGTTTGCGTTGCAAAATATCCATATCAATTTTCAGCTTTGTGAGCAGCAATCTGATATTAGGCCAAGATATTTGATGTAGCTTGGAAACATCATCTAGGCTTTGCTTAAGAGAAATAGATGATGGAAATGACGCGGGTGGGTCTTGATAGAGTTTCTGGATATCTGTGGGCCCTATCTGTGGTGATAGTGCAATATTTCCTGCGATTGGCTTCACCAGGCTCGCTATTGTATCGAGAAAGGTAGATTTACCCACCCCGCTGGGACCTGTGATTGCTATTCTCTGCCCTTTGCGCAATTGTAAATCAATAGCGGGTGACATGGCTTTACCTTCTCGGCCCACTATCAACTGTTTAGTTTCCAATAGCGTTGTCGCATTCGCTGTTGTTTGGGTTTTGTCCCAGTGTTTTGGCTCTGCCTGAATTAATGTTTGGGTGTAAGTGCGTTGTGGTGAGGCCAGTATTTTATGTGTTGTGCTCGATTCGATAACGCGCCCCTCTTTTAACACCAGTAACTGGCCACCAATGTTACTGGCCACTCTAACGTCGTGAGTGATTACTACTAGCAAGCCGCCTTTATTTGCCACCTCCAAGAGTGAGTGTATTATCTCTGATGCGCGGTCAGAGTCGAGCCCCTTGGTGGGTTCATCGGCGAGTAGTAGCGGTGCACCTCCGGCGACAGCAGCGGCAAATGCCACTCGTTGCCCCATTCCTCCTGATAATTGTCCAGGGCGTTTTTGTTCTGCACCCAAGAGGCTGTGTTTTTTAAAATCGGCTTGTGCGTTTTTGCGTGCCCTCTCGCCGTTGTTGCCGGCCACAAAACGATGTGATTCTGCCACCTGGCTGATGGCAGGCATTAAAGGATCCAACGCATGCCATGGTTCTTGTGGCAGTATCGTTAGTGAGTGACCCCACAGCCGCTGTCGTTCATTGATAGGTAGATTATCTATACGATCACGGTTGAGGTAAATTTTTCCTGTTGTGGTAAGCGTGTTTGGCAAGGTACCCATCACAGCCTGTGCAATTAGACTTTTACCCGCACCTGTTTCACCCATTATGACCAGGGGTTCACCCGCCAGAACTCCAAAGGAGATAGGGCCGATTAGTTTTTGCCGCTGGTGGCTTACTGTTAACGATTCAAGCTGAAGTATCAACGATGATCCCCGGTGTGTCCGGCGATCAAATGCACGGCTAGTACCGTCAAGACAAGGCAAGCTACGGGTTGTGCAATTAACCAAGGGGCCTCGCGCCAATAGGGTAGCAGCTCCGTCATCATGACGCCCCACTCCGCGGTTGGCGGCCTTATTCCTACGCTGACAAAGCCCAGCGCTGCCATTGCAGTAACACTGCTGGCAACGCCAAAAGCGGCGAGGGTGAGAAGCTTGGGCAGTAGCTCGGGCAACAGGTGCCGACGCAGTATGTAGATCG
Source organism: Chromatiales bacterium (ex Bugula neritina AB1) (assembly GCA_001730015.1). Taxonomy (GTDB): domain Bacteria; phylum Pseudomonadota; class Gammaproteobacteria; order Granulosicoccales; family Granulosicoccaceae. Next base: position 35,564 of record MDLA01000079.1, read on the forward strand.
GCCCAAACCCTAGCAGCCGCGAAGCTTCAACGGCTGAACTCGACAACAGGGTGCGCGATCGCTCGCGGCTGTAGCGATAATACTCAACCCATAATGTTAGCGATATGCCAACATACAGCGCCCACCAGCTTCCGGGCGAGATTGCGGCCAGTAACAATACGAGTAACAAGCCCGGCAAAGCCAATATTGCGTTGCAAAGTGCGTTGATGAGAAGCTCTGTCCAGCCACCGCGCCAAGCGCTCACGATACCGAGCACAGTACCGGGAATAGCGGCGCTCACCACCGCCAGGAGTGCGAGTGACAACGACAACTGTGCACCGGCGATAATGCGAGCCGCCATGTCGCGGCCGAGGTGGTCGGTGCCCAAAATGTGCTCCGTACCCGGTGGCGTCAAGGTGTGTCTGAGTGATTGTTTGGCGGGGTTAAGCCCCAGTGGCTGCGGGCCAATGACAGCCAGCGTTACCATGGTTAGTAAAAACGATAAACCGACGACCCGCATAACCAACTTCATAGGTGACCTGTCTTGTCGCGCGGGTCTATAAATTGGCAAATTACATCAATTAGCAGGTTCAGGACCACGAAGATAAGCCCCAGCGTTAGCGCCGCGCCCTGAACCATGGGTACATCGCGTTCGAATATCGCATGTACCAGTGCGTGTCCAATACCTGGCCACGAGAAGACCGCTTCGATAATGACGACACCTTCAATTAAAAAAGCCAGCTGTACACCGACGTAGGCAAGCGTCGGTGCGGCTATGTTGCGCGCTACGTGGCGGCGAGTAGCCGTGGATTGTGCGAGTCCCTTGGTTCGGGAAAACTGAAACCACGTACTATGCACCGCTGAAGTGACGGCATCCCGTATCACTCGGTTCGATACAGCGGCCAAGCTGAGTCCCAGTGCCAGCGAGGGCAATACAAAATGCGCATATTGTCCGTAGCCTGCTACCGGTAGTAGTTTGAACTGCACGGCGAGTAACAGTATCAGCACAACCGCAAGGGCAAATGCCGGCACGGATCTAAATAGAATGGATAGCCCTAGTGTCACACGATCAAACAATCCACCCGAGCGTATGCCGGATAAAAAACCAATCGGTATCGCAATGATTAGTGAAGTCGCAACTGCTGCAAACGCCAGCGCGAGGGATGCTCCTAACTGTGTTGAAATCTCCTGCCAGACTGGCGTGCCACTGACGAGTGACGTGCCGAGATCGAATGTAGTCAGTTGCAACAACCAGTTTCCCAATTGCTGAATAACGGGTTGATCGAGGCCTAGCTCCATTCGGACGGCAGCGGCAGCCTGAGCGTCCATCACGTCATAGCCATAACGCCCCGCCGCAATTCGAAAGGCGGCATCTCCGGGCAGCGCCTGCATCATTGCGAAGCTGACGATACCGATCACAACCATGACCAGTATCGCCTGCGATCCGCGTGCTACTACTATCTGAATTAGAGCGGGCAAGAGGGCGCTACTTCACCCAGCTGATGTTTTGCAAACCATAGCTACGTTCTAATGGATCGACAATGACACCGTCCAGCCCGCTGGCAATTGACAGCGTGTGTTGATACCAGGCCACCGGCAATAGTGGAAGGCCTTGATGAATGTCCGAAGCCACTTGCTTGATGAGCGGATTGCGCACAGCCGCCTCTCCATTGGCGGCGATAGTGGCAATCGCCTCTGCCACGTTAGGTGCATTCCAGTTCATTGAGCCCCAGTCACCACCACCCGCGCCAAAGTCAGCGTACACCGTGCCGGTTGGGTCTGCCGTGGCCCCATAGTTACGTGCAAACAAGGCCAGTTCAAGCGAACCGTCCTGATGGCCAGCGGGTATTTCGGAGTAGTTGGAAACACTGACATTAAGCTCAACGCCGATGTTCTTCCACTGATCTTGTAGCGCTGCGCCTACGAGCGGTAGCTCGGGGCGGTCGGGGAAGGTGCGTAGTGTCAGGCTGAACCTTTCACCGTTGCGAGTCAGTATCCCGTCGTCTCCCGCGGTCCATCCAAGTGCCTTTAGTAGTGTTTGTGATTCTTGCGGGTTATACGACAGCGCTGGTAGCGATGTATCGTGCCAGTGGCCCAGTGCGGGTGGGAAAAGCTGGAGCGCTGCGGCTTCAGGGAATCGCATAATACCTGCAGCGATACCTTCTCTGTCGATGGCCAGGCTCAGTGCGCGGCGCGCGTCGAGCTCTAACATCGGGTGTGTATTGTTAACCTTAACCAACATGACTCTGGGAATTGCGACCGAGCGGGTTGTCACCTGCTTAATCTGGCTGAGTCGTTTATAGCCTGACGGATCTAACGTAAACACCAGATCTGCGTCACCGCTTTCTGCCATTAACGCACGTGTTTCCGCACGTTTTACGGCAAGGTAATTGGCGCTGGAGAGTTTTGCAGCCTCTCCCCAGTAGCTGTCGAAGCGCACAGCGGTGAGCGATTGCGGGGGATTGAGTTTCTCTATCTTAAACGGACCAGTGCCAATGGCGCTGCGCGGTTTTCCCTCATTATCGAAAGAAGCCGGCGCCGGTATTATTGTCGATGAATGAGCGAGTATTGCCGGTAGGATTGCGTAGGCTGACTCCAGCTCTATCACAACATCTGCACCGCTATGTTTAATACGGCGAACCGGCGCTTTACTCAGTGGGCCAGGGTGTTCGGCAGCGCGGAGTAGTGCGCTGGCAACAGCCGCAGCGCTGAGTGCGGTACCGTCGTGAAACGTTGCATCGCGAAGGGTAAAAGTCCACGACAAACCGTCTGCCGCAACCTTCCACTCACTTGCCAGCCCAGGTTGCAATGCCCCGTTGGCGTCGGTATTGACCAGTGTTTCCATGATACCCATGCGCAAAAACAGGTAGCCGTCCGTTGCCGGGTCAGTACTTGAGATTTCCCAGGGCGCGACAACGTTTAAGTTGTCTTTGGCGTCAGCCAGTGGGGTGCTAAACGGTGCGATTGCAAGCAGCAGCAGAGTAAGTGTTGTGAGGGTATTTTTTATCATTAGTGTCCGGAGTATTTGGGTTTGGTTGAAGTGCGTGGGTCAGTGGCGCAGAAAAGGTACCCGGAGGTGGGGCAGCTCCCAGTAGAGATTATGTAATGTTATAACGTAACATAAATGTTAGATGCAGATCTCTCTGGATTAGAGAGGTATTTAGTTAGATTGTTTTCTGTGGGCGGCGCAATTGCAGTCGTCGGAGTGCTGGTGCCGACAAAGGCGATAGTTCCAACAGTGCGAAAGAGAGATCAGCCCGGCGCCGATCAAGGTTGCAATCTTCTCGCTGGTCTCGCTCATGGCATGCTCCAACACGGTTCCGGCCAGTAGCAAGATCAGTACGCCCGCAATGCCAGAAATGGCAACAAAGTAGTTTTTGTGCTGTTTGCAGCCTATAAACAATGCAAGCGCACTGGTTGGCAACACCAGCAGCAAGATCGATTGGTGAAAGGCCTCGCCCTCCAGAGCCATTGCTGCGGTTGTGGGTAACAGCACGAGTACTATGGGCAAAAACAAGCAGTGAATGGTGCATAGAATCGACAGGCTGATTGCCGCAGTGTCAGAGAAGAATCGAATTTGATTTGTTTTTGTCATGGGAAGAGTTCGGTTGCCACCATCTTTGGCGGGCTAGTGGCAGGGTGGGGTGCATTAATAATGATATAAAGTATCATATAGACAAATGAATGAAAGTCAACATCCCAGAGCGCATCTATTTCTAATCGCTGTCGCGACTCCGCCGTTGCCAGTGATACCACGATGAGGTGTAATGAGCTGAATGTTTTCATGCTCTGTCTGGAGAAGGCGAACCGCCATGGGAAAAATTCAAAGCATCATCGATCATGCTGAAAGCCAATGTCAGCTGCGCGGCACACGCATGACGCGAAAGCGCAAAGCCGTGCTGTCAGGGCTGCTGAGTTCCCGCCAGGCATTGTCCGCCTACGAGCTGATTGATATTTGCCGTGATAATTTGGGCGAGAAACTACCGCCGATGTCGATGTACCGGATACTAGAGTTTCTTGAGGAAGAGGGTTTGGTGCACAGACTTAAACTAGCCAATCGCTATGTAGCTTGCACCCATATCACCTGCGACCATCAGCACGAGGTATCGCAGTTTTTAATTTGTGTTGAATGTTATCAAGTGGAGGAAGTCGCAATGAGCAAATCTATGCTCGACTCACTGAAGGGCAATGTAAAAAAAGTAGGCTTCCAACTCGTGAGCCCTCAGTTAGAAATTAACTGTCTATGTGGTAGTTGCCAGACTGCGAAAGGCAAGCCCTAGCGAAGTAAACCTCAAACCGACAAGCCTGTATCGGCAAAGTGGGATTCGCGGAAGCAGCTGTGAGACATAGCTCTTTCACCCAATATATTAGACCCTAAGGTCTGGTGGTGGTGAAGGCCTGGCTCCGGAAACCCTAAGATCATGGTACACAAAAATGTCGGCGAAATCATAGATCAGCGCGTAATCTATGAACTAAAGTGCATTGGTCGAATGTACCTCAATGGGTTTATCCCGACTATTCAGACTGGCGCAGCGGCCACATGTTGTATCCAACGCAATTCTTCAACGGCTTTTTTAAATTTCGCTGGGATAGGATAGTACCGAATTAATCCAACCTAATTTGACTTGCCAGGGCATCACTCATACAGACCATCATAACTTTCGGTTGGACCGCATCAAGGAGCTTCCTTCGCTAGCTCGGGACTCCTCCTTGACAAGTTTCACCCTTCAGTTTTTTGGTCTCCATGAGTGATGCCCTTCGTGTACCGAAACCTGAATACTCATTCCAACTTTAATCGATTTCCATCACCAACTCGCGGCAAAATAATTCGGGAACAGTTTGCGAAATAAAGTTGGATACAACAGTCGGGATAGGCTATTCGACGGGAGTCGGCTGGTTAATTCAATGTAATGTTGCTATGCAAGACCATCGACTCGCTTACTTAGCATCGGTTAGCAATACTTTACGATCACTCAACGACTTTCAGTTCTCACGGGCTCCGTGTATCGCATAGGCTACAGCCAGATCACAGGAGAAAAACATGAAATTCTTTAAGTCTGGTAGCAACGTTCTGCCGGAACTTCTTCAGGATGCTGCACCGGGCGAAGGCAGCCGGCATGACGGTATTAGCCGACGCGAATTTCTTGCCATGGCGACTACGTTCGGTGCCACAACAGCAGCTGCCTATGCCATGCTGGGTATGAGCAAACCGGTGATGGCATCCGAAACTCCCCGGACAGGCGGAACTATCCGGATCGGGATGGTTGTTCGGGCAGGTAAGGACCCCAGGTCCTATGATGACAGCCCGCAGGCGAATATCAGTCGAGGGTGGCTGGAGTATCTGGTGCGTTATACCCATCAATTTACTTTCGAACCGATGTTGCTGGAAGGCTGGGAAATCAGTGAAGACGCGAAAACCTATGTGCTGCACGTACGGCCGGGGGTAACCTGGCACAACGGTGACTCACTGACCGCCGAGCATGTGGCCTATAATATCGCCCGATGGTGCGAGAAAGATGTTGAGGGTAATTCAATGGCGGGTCGGTTCGGAACGCTGATTGACGCCAAAACGGGAGATGTCGCAGAGGGTGTGATTGAGGTGGTCGATGAAATGACCGTACAACTGAATCTGCCCAAGCCAGATATCACGTTGATTGCAGGCATGGCTGACTATCCAGCGGCAATTGTGCACCCGGGTGCGGATAGCGAAGATCCTTTTCTCGCTCCTATGGGAACCGGCCCCTATACGCTTGAAAGCCACAAGGTGGGTGAAAAGGCTGTACTAATTCGCAAAGAAGGACACCGCTGGTGGAATGAAGGCAACGGGGCTTATCTGGATCGGATCGAATATATAGACGTTGGCACTGACCCAAGCATCATTGTCGCCTCTTACGAATCTGAAGATATCGACGCCAACTACGAGTCCAGTGGTGACTTCGTTGCGTTGCTTACTGAATTGGGTCTTGAGCAGAATGAAGCAGTGACGGCAGCCACCATTGTCTTGCGCGCTAATCAAGCTGCCGAAGTGAACGGTGAACGCCCTTATGCCGATGCACGGGTGCGTCGCGCGCTGTCTATGGCCGTGGATAATAATATATTGCTTGAACTGGGTGTCAACGGATTGGGTGTTCCGGCGCATAACCATCATGTCTGTCCTATTCACCCCGAATATGCTGAGATGGATCGACTGCCATATGATCCGTCAGGAGCCATGGCGCTGCTAAAAGAAGCCGGTATGGAAGAATACGAACATGAGCTGATCTCTATTGATGACGACTGGCGAAAGGGCACGACGGATGCCATGGCAGCGCAGCTACGACGTGCTGGAATCAAGGTCAAACGTACCGTCATTCCTGGTTCGTCGTTCTGGAATGACTGGGCAAAGTTTCCGTTCAGCTCGACCAACTGGAACATGCGTCCGCTTGGCGTACAGATCCTGGCACTGGCCTATCGGTCGGGCGAGGCCTGGAACGAAACTGGTTTTGACCATGCCGAATTCGACCGACTGTTGGCCGATGCGCTGGCCACACCGGATGCGGACAAGCGTCGAGGCGTCATGGCCAAACTGCAGAAAATAATGTTGCAGGAAGGCGTGGTTACACAACCCTATTGGCGGTCACTCTATAACCATAATCGCGCCTATGTAAAAGGCATGGGGATGCACCCGACCTTTGAAATTCACATGGATAAGATCTGGCTCGACAGCTAACTGCGATTGCCGGAAACGCGGCTATAAACGCTGTTGATTCCCGGACAGGAGGGGGACAGCAGCGAAGCCAATGTACACGATCTATGTAATTGTCTGCGTCGTTCTAACAGTTGGGTCTGCCTTGATCTCTTGCACAAGCCATTCAATAAAACGATCGACGCCCGGGTCGGGTTTGCTTTCTTTTCTTGTCGCAACAAACCATGGCAAGGGCTCGGATACCGTGTGCTCAAAGGGTTTTATTAATCGACCGCTGGCTAAATCTCGATCAACGAATGGCGCCCTTGCAATGCCAATACCGTTGCCACTCAGCACCGCTTCCCGGACCAGAGGGTAGTGATCGAAAACCGGTCCATAGGTCATTCGGTCAGGGTCCAGCCCTGCTTCGTGAAGCCACCAGAACCAATCCGACTTGTCACCGGTATTGGGCACAGACAGGAGTATTTCCGATTCAAGCAAAGCCGGAGCGGCAGGAAGTTCATTCACTTGCATCAAGTTGGGTACACACACTGGAAAAATATCAGTTTCGAACAGGAAGCGATAATCAAATCTCGGATCGAAAGGCGGTGCGTTAAAGACGCCAACGTCGAAGCGATGGATATCGTAATTGCCGTCTTCGAAAGAAGAAATGATACGAACCCGCGTTGTTGGATTGTCCTGCAGAAACTCAGCAAGCCTGGGTTGCAGCCACATGGTATTGAAGCTGTTATAAGACTGAACATGCAGCACATTCGGTTCATCGGGGTATTGCAGGCGCTGAGTCGCCGCCAAGATTCCCTGGATATGCTCCCGGATGGACGGATAGTACTGCTGCCCTTCCGGTGTGAGCTCGACAGAACGGCTGCTTCTGACAAAAAGCTGTACGCCAACGTTTTGCTCCAGCGTTTTTATCTGGTGGCTGACAGCAGCATGAGTCACATGCAACTCGTCTGCAGCTTTTCGAAAACTCCTAAAGCGCGCAACGGCTTCAAAGGCGCGTAAGGAGGTTAGGGTCGGTATGCGCGTCGCCAAATGGTTTGCCTTTTAAATTATTGCCTATGTCAAGTTTATATAAAGAAAAGTCTATACGTATCCACGCGCTCGTGCATGCAATCCTGCAATTTCTAGAGAGTAAACGCGGTCGATTTCACGGCATTGATCTGGTATTGAAAAAAATGCAAACCATAGATCTTTCGCTTCATACGGTCATAGATTCAAAACCGTGTGATACCCGGCATGCGTCGATTCTGGCAGAAGCAATCGAAAACATAACCGCGCCACACTTACGTGGAATTGCAAATTGCCTTAAGCAAGCTCGACACGATCTAATCTGGCGCGAAGACAACGCTCAATTCTACACCCCGCAGTCTGATGTGGGTGATGGATATCGCAACTGCAACCTGCATAGCCTGCTGGTTGGTCCGGATGCATGCGGCTTTAATGCGAAGGACTTCAGCCTGGGTCTATTCATGCTTGGGCCACGTACACTTTATCGCGATCATGCACATCACGCGCCTGAGCTTTACGTGAACCTGTCACCCCGCTCGGGATGGAGATTGTCAACCGAAGTATGGGAGGACTACAATGCAGGATCCGTCATCTGGAATGCACCAGACACACCGCATGCCACACGCTCCTATAACGACCCTTTTCTGTCGATTTTCGTTTGGCTGGAAAACATCGATTCCATTTGCAGGGTAGTACCATTTCCTGACTGGGCAGAAATTGAAAACGATCTGAGTCGCAATGTGTTATGACTACTGAAAGAATAATCCGATTCACAGGCCTGAAAATATTTTTTGAGACAGACAATGACTACTGAAGCTGGTAACTCAGAAGTATGTAAAGACATTTTAATACAAGCCGGTGAGAGTAAGAGCTGGAACTGGCATCCTGATCTGCCTATTCAATACTCGCCGATATTCAGTTTTCCGCCAAAACCTTCGGCGATCCTGCGATGGATTGCATCAGCATGGTTGCCGCTGACAGAATTAACCTGCTATTTGTTATTGGCAATTGCTACGTGGTACCTGGTGCAACCATCTTTGCAAGATACAACCACCGTAGAGGTAGGGTGGATTGCTGCAGTATGGCTGCGGAACATTCTAATGATGACCGCAATCGCTACGGTTCTGCACCTGTGGCTGTATAGCTGGCGAATGCAGGGTGATCAGTTTCGATACATGCGAACATCGCCGACGGCCGCAGGAAGCAAGTTTCTTGGTGGGCAGCAATTGCGCGATAATGTGTTTTACACGCTGGCAAGTGGTGTAACCATATGGACGGCCTATGAGTGTTTGATGTGGCTGGCTTATGCGAATGGCGTTGCACCTGTAGTGACACTCACTGGTAACCCTGTGTGGTTTGTGCTGTGGTTTCCATTGATTGGTATCTGGTATTCATTTCACTTTTACTGGGTGCATCGCTTCCTGCACTGGCAGCCTATGTACCGTCGCTTTCACTCGGTACACCATCGCAATATAACTATTGGTCCATGGTCTGGCTTTTCCATGCATCCGGTGGAGCATCTGTTGTATCTGTCGTCACTGTTAATTCACATTGTGGTACCGTCTCACCCGGTACACATGTTATTTCATGTGTATTGGCTAACGTTGGCGACAGCGACGTCGCACTCGGGTTATGAGGCGTTAGTGGTCGGAGACGGGCGTACAACAATTGCCACATTTTTTCATCAGTTGCATCATCGCTACTTTACTTGCAATTATGGAAACCTGGAGCTACCAATGGACAGGTGGTTCGGGTCTTTTCATGATGGTACCCGCAGGGCGGGCAGGGGGTAGATTGAGAGGGAATGCAGCTGTCGTGGACAACATTAGTCTGCGAAACTGTACGGTGGCTACTTGAACGACTCATGGAAATTGAACCTGGTCGCTTAATTCGAATATTTGCGTATTTTACAGACAATGGCTATTGCATCGTGTTTCATGTCTCGATTGCGGGCCAAGGTACTGGCAAGTCGCTAAACTTTAATAATGCGCTATAGCATCCTCCGACCTGCTGATTTACTGTACGGCGCTTAACAGAACGGGCGTTATTAAATGAGAGTATTAGTGATCGGCGCCAGCGGTAAAACTGGTAATTATGTCTGGCGACAGGCGTTGGAACAGGGGCATGAAGTCAGCGTATTTGTGCGTACCGCCAGCAAGCTCGACGCCGGTAAAAAGAAGGTGAATGTTATAAGCGGCGATGTGTTCTCGGCCGATTCAGTGGCTGAGGCGATCGCTGGTCACGACGCGGTCATTATTTGCCTTGGCAGCACTGGACTAGGTGATACCAGTACGCTCACCACAGGGACTCGCAATGTCATCGCGGCGATGACTCGGCATGACGTACCGCGCCTGATTGTGATTTCTTCGGCAGGCGTAGGCGAGAGCTGGCAGCAGATTGGTTGGATGTCGCGCATCTTGTTCAAAACCATGCTGAAAAACGTATTTAAAGACCATATCGCACAGGAAGCACTGGTCAAACAGGCCGACCTAGACTGGACAATTGCGCGGGCAGGGATATTAACAGATAAGCCAGCCAGTGGTGATTATCGTGCTGATAACATGGCGAAGACCGGCAAAATAGCGCGTGCTGATCTAGCAGATTTTCTGGTTATGCAAGTGACGGGTAAGCGTTATATGCGTCAGGCGATTTCAGTTAGTGCGTGAAATTTTTCATGTGTTTTTTGCCGCCGAAGCTAACTAAAACCCTGTCAGACGCGAGGGCAACCACAAAGCAAGTGCCGGGAAAATTATCACGAGAATTAACGTGGCTAACTGCAGAAAGATGAAGGGTATAACGCCTCGGTACATGTGAGGCAGGGTGATTTCCGGTGGGCTGATGGCGCGCAGATAAAAAATAGAAGGTGCCATTGGTGGGGTCAGGTAACTGGTTTGAATGACCACTAGAAATAGAATGCAAAACCAGACCGGATCAAAACCAAGTGGCTTTATCAGTGGTAGCGCAATAGGAATAAACACCAGGATCACAGAGACCAGATCCAGCGCAAAGCCGGCAAGGAATGCCAGAAACAGAATAAACAGTAGCGTTGCCCATGGAGAGAGATTGGCGCTGGCCAGCAGATCGTTGGTCGCGGAAATACCCCCTGAGGCAATGAAGACACCGGCGAACATATTGCCTGCCAGCAAAATGGTGAGAATCATTGCCGTGACAAGCAAGGTTCTCATCACCGACTCGCTTAGCACGGTATAGGAGAGCTTGCCGTTGATGGCGGTCAGCACTACAGTCCCAAGTGCACCACAGGCGGCCGCTTCGGTGGGCGTTGCCAGGCCCAGGAGAATGGAACCCAGAACGGTAAATATCAGGAATACGGGTGGAATAAGCGCTATGAATGTCAGCCTGAGTTTTTCCCAAAGCCCGATCTCGCCGGCCTCGATTGCTTTGGGTGCCAGTGAAGGATTTATCGCACACCGTACGACGATATAAAGAACAAATAGTCCGGCCATGATAAGACCCGGGAACAGCAAGCCAGCGAACAGGTCGCCGACAGAAACATCTGCCACTGGTGCAAGGATAATTACCAGCACTGAAGGTGGAATAACCGTTCCTAGAGACCCACCGCCACAAATGGTGCCGGATATCAGTGATTTGTTGTAGCCATGACTCAGCATGATCGGGATTGCGAGCAATCCGATCACGGTTTCAGTTGCACCAACGACGCCACTGGCAGCGGCAAATACAACGCCGAGCAGTACACTGCCAACCGCAAGACCCCCGGGTAGTTTTCTGGTCCAGAGGTGAAAAGCCTGGAATAATCGTTCAGCTATACCTGCGCGTTCCAGCATGCAACCCATAAAAACAAAGAGAGGGACGGCCGCCAGAATGTAGTTGCCCGCTACGTCCTGTACTTTGGAAACAAATTGAAATATGGCCTTGTCACCGAAGCGCAGGATGCCGAAAACCAATGAAACTGTAAACAGTGAATAGGCTACTGGAATGCCGATAAGCAATAGCAGCAACAGCACTGGAAACATCCAGAGTGCCGGTTCCATATCAGTTCGTTTCCATATCAGTCAGAGAGCTGTGTTACTGCCGGATCAGAGTCGCGTGAGTTGATGACCTTCACCGACTTGTAGATTTCGGACAGGGTTTGCAGTGCAAACAGCACGAAGCCGATAAAAAAGGATGCGCGAGCGGGCCATACGTGTGGATTCCAGATAGATTCCCCGGAACGCTCACCACTTTGCCAGGCGTTTTCCAGGTAGTGCCAGAGCCCGAAGCAAAGCCAGCCAACCATGGGCAGCAGCAATAGCAATCCCAGAACGTTCACCAGTGCTTTTCCTTTTGTAGAATAGCCATTGTAGAAAAGGTCGACCCTGACGTGAGCGTCCTGTTGCATGGTGTAGGCAATCCCCAGCACAAACAGCGCACCCATTTGCATATAGGCGATTTCATAGGACCAGGTAGTGGGTTTGGAGAAGACATAGCGAGAAACAACCTCCCACAACATGGATGCTGCCAGCGTGACGACTATCCAGGCTGCCACTTTTCCTGAAAATGCCGTGAGTGATTCAATTTTATCGAACAGGGTCTTTAGAGACATTCATCAGACCCCCACACATCGCAAACATTGTGGAGTGATTTCCACAGTGTTTATTCTTGTATTGCAAGTGCTGACGTTGATCGCTATCGGCTTGGTTTTGAATCACGATACTCGTGTGCATTTGCCCAGCGTGCCTGGAAGGCACGTTGATGGTCTAGCACTTTCTGAAACCAGCTTCCCGCTTCGGCAGCAGTCTTGTCTTCCCATGCCACTGTCAGTTCCTGAACCTTGTTCAGTACTTCGTCATCAACGACAACGAACTCGGTTCCGGCGTCTTTAAAAAAGGCATACGCATCGGCATCGTTGTTGCCGGTTTCTTCATAGACGCGGTGAGCATTGATATAGGCAGCCGCTTCGATCAATCTTTGATTCTGATCGCTCAATTTGTCCCATGCTTCCTTGTTGAAAGAGCATTCGATGATGACGGTTGACTGATGGAACCCAGGCAGCACGATATAGGGTGCAATCTTATGAAAACCCGAGGATTGATTTAAAGACAGAGCAGACCACTCCACAGCGTCGACAACACCTCGTTCCAGCGCCTGATAAACTTCAGCACCAGGTGTTACAACGGTTGAGACACCCAGATCGGCGGAGATTTCTGACCATGCCCCAGCCGTGCGGAGTTTCAGCCCGTCAAAATCCTTGATGCTCTGGACTTTGCGCTTTGAAAACATACCTCCTTCTCGTGGTACATAGGCGCATGGCAGTCCTACGACGCCGGCAGTTTCGAGCCGGTATTCTCGCCACATTTCAAGACCACCACCTTGATTGAGCCAGTGAATCATTTGTTCGGCATTCAGACCACCTGGTCGGCCGGCGAACAACACAGTCGTTTTATCCAGCCCGTATTCGTAACCGATAAATGTGTTACCGGCTTCAGCGACTCCGTTCTTGACGGTTTCTGCAACCTTGAGTGGGCTGCCAAGCGTTCCCGCGGTAAATACTTCAATTTCCACCTCACCTGCTGTCAGGTCTTTTACAGTGTTGGCGAATCCTTTGGCCCAGCTTTCAAGCGGTGGCCCGCCGCCCCAGGAAGTCGCCATGCTCAACTTCTCTGCGGCAAGAGTTGGCGCCGCTGTCAGCGTTGCAGCGCTTACCAGTGCTGTTGTGATCAGGATGTGTTTGATTAATTTCATTGTTTTCCCCCAGGGGTTACAGCACACGATCAGGATAACGAAGAGGTCATTGTTCCAATTGGAACCTCTTTATCCTGTTCCAATTGGAACGAGTCGTCAAGTGCGGCACTGTGCCTGCTGGAAGAGCAGTGATAATAGGGTGGTGTTTCGGGGGAGCTTGCCGAGCTCTATCTGTCCAGAGTTGCTGTGTGAAGCGCCAACTTTTGCAGCAGCCGCTGAAGCTGACGACGTTCAGATGCATCGAGTACCTGCAGGACTTCTTCCTGGCGTGTTACCAGGGTTTTTGCGATCGCGTCATGCAAGGCGCGACCGGCTGGTGTGATGCTCAGCCTGGCTTGCCTGCCATCCTGCGGGTCGGGTACTCGATTCAGGTAGCCTACGCTTAGCATTCGGTGAACGGCTCTGGATATGGAATTACGCGGTCTTCGCGTCATTGTGGATACATCCTGCGCAGTCAGGACCGGAAAATGTGCAAGACACAAAAGCAACAGATACTCCGCGCGAATGATGCCGAAATCGCGTTTGATGTCATCATAGCTTGGTACAACGATGGCATTGGCGAGGTAAGAGATTCGGTACGCATCGCTAAATTCAACGTTCTCGAAAATACTGGTTAGCTCTGCGGATGCTGCCGGGTTGCTGGCCGATCTGTTTTCCGCTTTCTTGTTACTACTGGCTTTTTTTTTATCTATTGACAAGTTTTGCTGCTCTCGTGTGGCCGCGCTACTTATCGCATATTAACGTACGTGGGAAAGTGCGTTGTTGCAAAGTTGCTCGCGATTCGCTTTAATAGCTGAAATACTGTTCCAATTGGAACAATAAACTAATCGAAAATTCTTACATGACTGAGCGTACAAAACTCACAATACCGGACCTGGCGGTAAAAAAAGCAGCCGGTGAAAAACTGGTGATGGTCGCCGTTGGCGAGGCGTTAACCGCTGCCTGGGCCGAGCGTGCTGGTGTCGATATAGTGGGTGTTGGCGATAGCCTTGGCATGACCCTTCATGGCCATGAGAACACATTGGCGATGACGGTAGATCAAATGATCGACCATTGCCGCGCGGTGCGTCGTGGTGCGCCGAATACTTTTTCTATTGTGTCTATGCCTTTCGGTTCCTACGCAACTCGGGAAATTGCTGTGCTGAATGCCTTGCGTTTGATCAAAGAGGGCGGCGCAGAAGCCGTCAAGCTGCAGGGCGGCCGAGAAATGTTTTCCATTATCAAAGCGGTGGCAGATGCCGGTGTACCGGTGATGAGTCATGTGGGCTTATTGCCGCACCGCATTCATATGTTGGGCGGTTTCAAGATGCAGGGCCGTACCGCAGAAGCAGCGATGGCAATTATTGATAACGCCAGGGCCATACAGGAGGCAGGCGCAATCGGGATTGAAATCGAGGCCATGCCCTTTGAGGTCGGTAAGGCTGTTGATGAGGCGGTGGATATCTTTACCTTTTCTATCGGTGCCGGTTCTGCCGGTACGTGCCAGCTGTTAAACGGTTACGATCTGCTGGGCGCTTTCGATACCTTTAAACCGAAGTTTGCGAAACGCTACGGCAACATTGCAGAGATTGCCACCAGAGCTTTCGAAGCTTATGCAGAGGATGTGCGCAGCGGGGCTTTTCCTGATGGGGATCATAGTTATCAGATGAAGCCCGAGGAAGCGGAAAGATTTAAAAAAATGCTGGAAGACTCGGCAAACAGCGAGCGGCACAGAGATTGAAATGAGCTCGGAAAAAAATTACCCGAAGACCGGGCAGCGTATCCCGAACGGTATGCTTCAGGATAACTACCCGCGTAACATGTGGTGGGTGGCGGCGTTGAGTGCTGAGGTTACAACCAAGCCCATAGCGCGCTGGATTCTCGAGACACCCGTTGTGTTGTACCGCCTGGAAAACGGCAATACGGCAGCGATGTATGATCGTTGTCCGCATCGTTGGGCACCATTAAGTGAAGGGCATGTGGTTGGTGAACGCATCGTCTGCCCGTACCACGGTATGCAATTTGATCCGGCTGGCACCTGCGTTAAAGCGCCAACGCAGGAAATGACACCCAAAACTGCAAAAATACCTGCCTTTGAAACGCGTGAGGCCGGTGCCTTTGTGTGGATCTGGATGGGAGATAAAGAAGCCATTGACTGCGAACCGCCCGACGTCGGTTATCAGGTTGATCCGCAATGGACCTTTATGTCCGGTTACTATGATGTTGCTGTTAACTGGGTGCTGGTACGGGAAAACGTTCTAGATCTGACGCATATTCCCTTTCTTCACGCCAGCACGTTCAAACAGAATGACTGGGTAACAGCACCGGACACCTATATGGACGGTGAAACGATCTGTTATGAACAGGAGTTTGATCTTGCGCCGCTGTCTCCACTGTTTTGTGCCGGTATGGGATTACCGGAAGACAAACCCATCAAGAGAAAACAGATCGGTCGCATGCCAACGTTAGCAGTTTCATTTTCAGACTGGAATGTTCATGACCCGGCACCGGAAAAGGGGCATCGCAGTGATTTTGTCATGCGCGGTTGCCACATCGTGACGCCATCTCAACGAGGGCGCACCCATTATTACTGGGGTGCCGCGTTTGATGTGCCAGACCTGCCTGCAGATGTTGTCGAGAAAACAAGGAAGAGTGTGATCGAAGCCTTTGATGAGGATAAACACCTGCTTGAAAAAATGCAGGCTCAGATCAGTAATGATCCGCGCGGGTTGGATTATCTGGAGGTGACACTGGGGGCTGATGGCGGCGGAATAAAAGTGCGCCAGGTGCTGAACAAGAAGCTGGCGCAGGAAGGTCGATCTCTGACCTAATCACACCCTGTTGATTTGCCTGACGACAACTGCCGGAAACTTAATCGGACACTGCTGTGAGTAGCGTCATCATCACATCATTATCGCTCAACGGAGAAACGTATGAGACCAGAACAGATACTAAAAGAGCCTGCGCGAGTCTTAACGCAGGCGCAGCGTGAACACTATTTCGAACATGGTTTTGTCGGTGTTGAGGAGTTGCTGCCGCAAGATCTGCTTTCTCAACTACAGCGGGTGACCGAGAGTTTTGTTGATCAAAGTCGCGCGGTCACTGAATCCGGTGATCAGTTTGATATCGGCCCTGGCCACACGGCAGACAACCCGGTACTGCGAAGACTTAAATCTCCGGATGAACAAAGTGAAGCCTACTGGAATTTCGCTACCGGTTTGATGGCAGATGTTGCAGCTGATTTGGTCGGACCGAATGTGGTGTTCCATCATTCGAAACTGAATTTTAAATGGTTTGATGCGTCCGATACCGTTAAGTGGCATCAGGATATACAGTTTTTTCCTCACACAAACTATAACGTTCTTACTATCGGATGTTATTTGGCTGACACGACGATGGAGAACGGACCATTGGCTGCATTGCGGGGTTCGCATAATGAAGATTTGTACAATCAGTACGATAGCAACGGCAATTGGACTGGCATGTTATCAGATGAAGATGCAGCAACAGTGGATAGTAGTCGAATCGAATACCTGACTGGCAAGGCAGGTTCAATCACTGTTCACAATGCACGAACGCTGCATTATTCTCCAGCTTCCAAATCACCGGTACCACGTCCGCTGTTGTTAAACTGTTATACCTCGGCAGATGCCAAGCCTTATACACCTCACCCGCAGCCAACCAGCAATACCTATAAGGTAGTGCGTGGTGAAATGGCTCACTGGGCAGAGCATGATCCGCGCCCTTGTCAGATACCGCCGGACTGGTCTGGAGGCTATTCCTCTATATATGCGGCACAAGCAGGCGAAGACAAACCCGGAATGATGTAGTGCCTGATAAATATCTTAACACCACCATGCCGATGACGGTGCGCATGCGCCGTTCGCCCTTTTTTAATCGTTCCCAGGAGGGTGGTGCCAAGGGGCATATTGTCTATAACAATATGTTTATAGCTACGCATTTCGACACACCGGAGTCGGACTATCAGCATCTGAAACGGGCGGTGCAGTTATGGGATGTCGGGTGTGAAAGGCAAATAGAAATACAAGGCCCGGATGCGGCAAAGCTGGTGCAAATGAGTACGCCGCGCGATATCAGTACCATGCTTCCTGATCAGTGTTTTTATATACCGACAGTTGATCGTGATGGATACATGACCAACGACCCGGTGCTGCTGCAGGTAGAGCCAGATCGGTACTGGGTGTCGATTGCGGATAGTGATTTGATGCTGTACTACAAAGGTTTGGCCGCCGGGCTAAACCTTGATGTAACGATTCACGAGCCGGATGTATCGCCGCTAGGGATACAAGGGCCGCTGGCAGACAATTTAGCCGAACGTGTTTGGGGTGCTGACGCTGCCAGCATCGGTTTTTTTCGCCATACCCGTGTTGATGTGGCGGGCAAGCCGATGATACTCGCACGTTCAGGTTACTCGCTGCAGGGTGGTTACGAGTTATATTACGAGGGAGCAGACGGTAGTGATGAGCTGTGGGATCTGCTGATGTCTGCAGGTGGTGATCTAGATATTAGAGCGGGCGCTCCAAGTCAGACCGAGCGGGTTGAAGGTGGCTTGCTTTCCTACCTGAGTGATATCACATCAGACATGACACCGTTTGAAGCAGGGCTCGGTCACTTTTGTCATGTGGATCGTGAAACCGGTTGCCTGGCGCTGGATGCTTTGCGAAAAAAAGCGCAACCGGTCCGGCAGGTGAGGCCGGTAACGATAGCAGGTGAGCCCGTTCCACCGATGACTGGATTCTGGCAGGTCACAGATACCAGTGGCGCACCGGTCGGACGAATTTCATCAGCGGTTTATGCTTACACTTACCACGAAAATATTGCAATCGGATTGATTGACCGCTCCCATTGGAATGTTGATACTGAGTTGCTGGTACACACTTCTAACGGAACGCGGTCTGCGAAAATCAGATCCGGCTTTCCCGGTCGACAGGCAAAATCATGACTAACCCACACACAGACTATACCGCTTCGAATGCAGCGCTCAGGCCGCGTCGCAGCTTTATTTTTTCTCCGGGCCTGCGACCCGACATGTTTCCAAAGGCGCTGGCCAGTGGAACCGACATCGTCTGTGTTGAACTGGAAGACGGTATTGCCCCTAAAGACAAAGAGGCTGCCAGAAAATCAGCGCTGGCATTGTTTGAGCAGCCACAGGCTGACGATGGCGTAGAGCGCATCGTACGGATAAATTGTTTGCGCGAAGCGTTTGGCCTTGCCGATGTGCAGGCTATCCTTGAAACCGAAACCCCGCCACCGGCACTCATGCTGCCCAAGGTTCGTACACCGGAAGAAGTCGCCTGGCTCGATGATCTGCTCACCGAACGCGGTCACGATACGCGCCTGCATATAATCATAGAAACCAATCGTGGATTGCAGGCGGCGTTTGATATCGCTCATAGCAGTGCTCGTATAGATGCGCTGTTTTTCGGGGGTGTGGATATGGCAGCGGAACTACGATGCCAGAACGCCTGGGAGCCATTGCTCTATGCACGTTCGCGTGTGGTTCATGCGGCAGCGTCTGCCGGAGTCGATGTGATCGACGTGCCGTATCTTGATCTTGAAGACCCTGACGGCATGGCGGAGGAGGCTGCTAAGGCAAAAGCGTTAGGATTCTCTGGCAAAGGATCTGTCCATCCGAAACAGATTGCCGCACTGAATGAAGTGTTTACCCCCACAGCAGATGAGATTGACCGTGCGCGGCGGGTGACGAAAACGTTTGAAGAGGCTGATACTGGTCTAGTTGTTATTGATGGCAAATTAATTGAAAAACCTGTGTTAAGAGATATGTATCGGATATTGTCCATTGCCGAACGCATTGGTTCTTAACTCTCGTCAGCATTCTGAAGCACTTTTTTTATGAGTACATTGCCTGAACAATGCACGGAGATGGATCGTTACTTGTTCGATTTAAATGGATATATCGTGCTAAGAGGTGCGTTGTCGGCTGAGCATGTCTTGGCCTGTAATCAAATACTCGATGGCCTCCAAGATGTTGGACCAGGTGATTGGCGAGGACGGGTTCACGGACACAATTTCACAGGAGCGCACGAGGGACTGAATTTGCAGCAAATTTATGAAGCCGGGCCGGCCTTTGAACAATTGATCGATCATCCCGCCTGGATTGCAAAGGTCACTCATTTTATCGGTACAGACACAGCAAACTTTGACGCGCTGCATGGCCCTTGTTTCATAGACGAGAATTTTGCAAATATAAGATCCGCTGGCGAGGCCATTGGATTGCACTCAGGTGGTCAGGAACGAGTAACAAGATGCCAGTTTCGATATCACGATAATAAATTTCACTGTGGTCAAGTAAACATACTGATTGGGCTTAATCGAATTGGCCCTGGCGATGGAGCTACGATGGTCATTCCAGGAAGCCACAAATCAAATATTTGCCATCCAGAGTTGCACGACGCAGCAATTGGTACCGCACCGACATCAGTTGATAATGTAACGGGCGCGGTGGAAGTTTTCCTGGAACCTGGCGATGCGATATTGTTTGTTGATGCCATCATGCACGGTTCGGTAAAACGAACCAACGCAGGGCAACGCAGAATTGCCGTGTATCGCTATGGGCCTTCCTGGGGCTTTTTTCGACATGCGTACCGGCCAAGTGAAGAATTGCTTGCACGGCTAACACCAGAACGTAGACAAATTGTTATGCCTCATGAGTCGGAGTTATTGCCGCCGTAGTAGCGCGATGCGGTAGTAGCGTTGTGCCTAATGTTGTCGGTGGTGACGACTCCATCCCGATTGCCATACTAAATGCTTTGGTTGACACAGGTGACAAATACATGATTGTCGCGAGTGCATCGATTGCTTACAGCTCGCTCAGGATATCCAAACCCGCTTGAAACTCACCAGCCGCCATTTCTGCGTTAAATAATCTTGAGGTATTCATTCTAAATAACTACATGTGGTTGGTAGAAGATTACGTGCATTCAGTGGTCCGCAGTAGCGCTTGTTTCTGGATGGGCACTAATTAGCGTTCCAGCCCGTGTCGAGCCGGTGAACGACACCATATCAATATCAGGATGGGCGGATAACTGGCTGCCAACACTTACACCATCGCCATTCACCAGATTAAATACGCCTGCCGGAAAGCCTGCTTTATCAATCATAATTAAAAGTGTTGTTTAGGGAGGCTTAAACGTCGTTAAAGTCGCCGCTACGCCCTTTGCCTCCGGCAAAGCGGGCTGCGCCGTCGATGCCCTTACTGACTTCGGCCTTGCTGTTTTGCCACTCGCGGCGTAAAGCTTCGCGCTCGCTTAATCCGTGTTGATTTCGCACCGAGCGCCGGTCGGCCCGCAGGCAGCTTTGTGGAAAGCGGGCGAGTTGGTGTGCCAGCGCCTCGGCCTGTTGGCGGGATTCACCCGCGGGCGCGAGGTATTCGCACAGGCCAATCTTCAAGGCTTCGTCGGCTTTGACCTGTCGGCCAGTTAGAATTAGATCCAGCGCGCGTCCATCGCCCACCAGTCTCGGCAGACGTACGGTGCCACCGTCGATCAGTGGAATTCCCCAGCGGCGGCAATAGACGCCCATAAAGGCGGTGTCTTCCATTACTCGGATATCACACCACAGCGCCAGTTCCATGCCACCCGCGACAGCAGGCCCGGCCACGGCGGCGATCACCGGTTTGCTTAGTTCGAGTCGGCTTGGTCCCATCGCGGCCATCGGCGGCTCGCTCGCCTCGGGAAAATCGCCAACTTCAGGAAAATCATAAGGATCGAGCGCATTAGCGCCGCTCAACGTCGCCGCCTGTTTTAAATCCCATCCGGCGCAGAAAGCTCCGCCTTCGCCCCAGAATACGGCGACACTGGCGCTGTCATCGGCATCAAAGTCGCGAAAGGCATCGTAGAGCGCCGTGGCGCTCTCGGCATTGACTGCGTTGCGCGCTTCGGGTCTGGAGTGAATCACGGTCCAGACCGGGCCTTCTTTTTCGATTCTGACACTCACTGCATCATCTCCCCATAGCCACCGGCGAGGTATTGCTCGCGGATGGCGAACTTCTGCACCTTGCCGGAGCCGGTTAGAGGAAATGTCGGCACCTTAACCCAAACGGTGGGTGTTTTCTGTGCGGACAAGTGCGCTCGGCAGTGGGTGCGCAGGTCGTCGACCTCGGGCGCGCTATCGCTGAGTATAAAAGCCGCGATTACTTCGCCCCACTTTTCGTCAGGCAGGCCCACAACAGCCACTTGTGCGATGGCCGGGTGTGCCACCAAAACGGCTTCTATTTCGGCGGGAAAGTGGTTTTCGCCGCCGCGAATAATCATGTCTTTTACCCGGCCTGTGACGCGTACAAACCCCTGCGCATCCATCGTGCCCAGATCGCCGGTGTGCAGCCAGCCTTCGGCATCGATGGCTGCGGACGTGGCTTCAGGGTTGTCGTTGTAGCCGATCATCACCGCGTAGGAGCACGCGCAGATTTCGCCCACTTCGCCAATTGGCAGTACCTGATTGTCTTCTGGCGAGCGGATCGAGACTTCGGTGTGCGGCAGCGGCGGGCCCGCTGTCTCAACAATCTGATCCAGTGTCGCCTCAACAGGATTCAGGCAGATCATCGGGCTGTGTTCGGTCTGGCCGAAGGCGGATAACAGATGACAACCCAGGCGATCCCGCACCCGGCGCACGAGATTGGGCGGCACCGGCGCGCCGCCAGTGGTGATGACCTCCAGCGACGACATATCGCGCGGGCTGCGCTCAAGCGATTCGAGCAGGTTGAACAGCATCGTCGGTACTGCAAAGCAGGTAGTGACGCCTTGTTCCTCAATTAGCCGGGCTAAAACATCCGCATCGAAGCGTTTGATCAACAGCATTTTGCACGCAGCTTGTAGGCAACCCAGCGCTCCAGTCGCGCAACCGGCGGTGTGAAACAGCGGCATAAAGTTGGCCCACACGGAATGCGCGCCGACCTGCTTGCGAGCGCAAAACAAGCGTGCATTGTTGACCAGGTTTTTGTGGCTCAGTACCGCACCCTTGGGGAAGCCGGTGGTGCCGGAGGTGTATTGAATCTGCGCCGCGTCGTCCGGTTTTACTGGCGGCAGCTCAGCCGGGCGTGCGCCCGTTGCATGCAGCGCGTGTGCATCGTCCAGGTTAACGGCTTCCCGCAACGTATCGTTCTCGCGAGTCGCCTCCTGTGCAATATCGGCCATGGGGTTGCCACGAAACGTATCCACCCTAAACAATCCGACGGCACCGGATTGTTTCAGCACATAGGCAAGCTCACTCGCCTGAAAGGCCGGATTGGCCGTGACCAGCACCAACCCGGCCAGGGCGCAGGCGTATTCCATGAAAATCCATTGGGGGCTGTTCGGCGCCCAGACCACCACGCGCTCGCCCGGCGCGTAGCGGGTCGAGAGCGACAAGGCCAGTTGCTCGGCTTCGGACAGCAGCTCTGCATAGGTCCACGCTTGTCCGCAGTCGCCATTGTCGGAGACATCCACCATCGCCACGGCGGACGGGTGGCTTGCAGCGATGTCTCTCAGTAAGCCGCCGTCGGTGATATCAAGGATGTCAGCGCCGTCCGACCCTGCATGACGGTGTGCAGAGAAGTATGACATCGATAGATTCGGTTGATACATCCGCGCTTCCTGACTGGCCTGGCGTTGTTCTGATGGCCGGAAATTATTGCACGAGCACCTCTGGGTGAATAATATCAATACCAAATCATTTGATAACTTCAGGGTATCGCCATGAACCTGACGCTGCGCCAGCTACGGGTGTTCAAAACCATTGTCGAAAGCGGCGGATTTCGCAAAGCGGCGGAGGCACTCAACACCTCGCAGCCGGCGCTGTCAAAAACCATTCAATCGCTGGAAGGCGCCTTTGGCTTTCCCCTGCTGGACCGCTCCACGCACACGGTTGAAATGACCAAAGCCGGCGAAGCGTTCTATGCCCGACTGGGTGAGCTGTTTGACCTGATCGATCAAATCGCGAGCGACACCGTCGACGTCGCCGCTGGGCAGCGCGGCAATCTCAGCATCACCTACACCGACTTTGCGATTCTGGTTCAGCTGCCGGAAACCATCCAGGCCTTTCGACAGCAACGGCCGCAGGTGAAAATCGGCGTTCGCTTTTACCCCAGCCCGCACCAGCCCGCACCAGCTCGAACTGTTGGTCAACGGGCAGGTCTATATCGCCTTTATCTGGCATTACATGGGGCGCTTGCCACCGGTGCTGGACTACCAGCCGATATCGAGCGAGGGACTGGCGGCCGTGGTGCCGGATCACCACCCACTGGCCGCGCGTGATGCCATCGATCTGGCCGAGTTGCGCGACGACACATTTCTTGTCGGGGATACGCCCTAGCTGCCGTACATCAATCTGATCCGCGATTTGTGTCTCGAAAGGGGATTTGCCCCAAAAACCGGGCAAGTCGCCTACCTTCGTGATGAATTTTTCACCTTCGTGCTGCTCGGCATGGGCATTCTGATTTACCCCGAAAATGTCGTGCGCGCCAAACGCGCGGGCCTGAAAGCCGTGCCCATTCGGGATGTGGGCAAAGTGGTCGACGTCTCCGCGGTCTGGCGCAAAGAGATCCGCAATCCTGCCCTACAAGGTTTTTTGGATCTGGTACCGGATAGAACCGTCTGACCCGAATGGCACGACCGCTTTGGCAGGTGGACCCTGGATATGGATGCGCCACCGCCATTACAGCCCGAGCAGATTTAAAACGAAGCATAAACCTGACTGATCTGTGATCCGTCTGGCTATACCTGAGCGGTCATTAGAAGAAAGCGTGAAAAAGACCGGAGTTCGCCCGTGCAGCGGTTGCCTGAGTCTCGGTTAATCTCAGCAATCGGCACTTACCGATCATTATGTTAATCTCGCACAACTGCCGATAACAGCGGTGAGTACAACCGGTCACTAATCCAGCGCAGTAATTCTGTCCCAATTTGTAGCAGCGCGTGCTGGCAAAAGCCGTGACATGAGGTGGCGATGTATATTTCGGAACTTAAAATCGAGAATTTCCGCCTATTTGGAGAAGGCGAGAAAGCCGCTCTGCTCAGATTTCGACCGGGTTTAACCGCAATCGTCGGCGAAAACGACTCCGGGAAGACCGTAGTTGTTGACGCGCTGCGGTTCGCGCTTGGAACTCGTGATCAGGAATATTTCCGCATTGTTGATGATAGGATTTTTGTGGGGTCAGGTCAGTTTTACAAAGTCTAGCCAATTTTGAACTTCACCTATCTCTGCCCTGAATTTACCCGACTCAACTCAACGTTCTTCTCCATACATCGAACTGCTGAGGACACACTACCGGTATGAGTTAAATGGAAATGATCTGCTATTTCCGTTGTGAAAAACCACCTAATCTATTTGAGCAGTACATAGCGAACCGATGGATTTCGCTACCCTGCCGTTTACCAAATTTTGCTTCATGCTTGTCATGCGCTTTCTCCAGCGTAGCTAGAAACGAGTCATAGTATTCATCGCCGTGGAATATCCAGCGCTTACCGCGCCCGCTATTCATCACGTGATAGAACGCATTCTCGTCCTGCACTCTTGCTGGTCTTGGCATCGCTTCCACATTTTTACTTCGCACTTGTATATTCACACGCTACTAAATTATCACACCTCATTGAAAAGCTGACCTGACCCCTGATCCCTGACTACCTTTCGCCCGGTTTGGAGTCAACAGAGTAATCGAGATACATCTCGCTTGGGTTGACGCGGCCACGCGAAATCGATTGGGTGACGACTTCAAGCCATTGATCATCAAATGCCTGGCGAAGACAAACAACACCATCGTCACGGTATTGTTGCGACTGATCTTCATTCAAGGTTTCGGTAGCAGCTAGCATGCTGCGTTGCCCCGGGATACGCGCGAAATCTCACATAACGGAATTTGGCTTGATAGATGTAACCTTTGTAACTCATAATAAGCTTTTATGTGTCACGAAGGTAACATTGTGCCAACTCCAACAACACCTCCTGGCAAGGTTAGACGAGCGCTGCGAACACTTGGGAACGATATCAGGGATGCTCGTAAACGCCGCGCTCTGTCCATGGAGACAGTGGCGGACAGGGCATTCACGTCCCGTAAAACTCTGCAAAGAATCGAGCAAGGGGATCACGGCGTTAGTATAGGAATCTACGCATCTGTGATTAACGCGCTTGGTCTGCTCGACCGGCTCGCCGAGCTTGCCGGTCCTTCGAACGATGTCATTGGAATGGAGCTGGCAAACGCGAGTCTGCCAAAACGAGTCAGATCTAAAAACGCTTCGCCCAAAAAAGATGGAAATGACAAAGATGGCAGGGACAATCAGTGAGTGAAATTGAAGTTCATATCTCACTTGATGGGCGAAACCTAAGAGTCGGTAACTTGTTCCGGCAGTCGGCGAGAAGAAGAGAGACGGTCAGTTTTGCCTATCATGAAGATTGGTTGGAAAACGTTCTACGATTTTCTCTTGAACCGGCCCTTCAAGTCGGCAAAGGATTATTTCACCCCAATAGTGAACGGGCGATTTTTGGCTCTATAGGAGACTCTGCTCCTGATACCTGGGGACGAAGATTGATGCAACGAGCTGAACGGCGCAACGCATCAGGTGAGTCACGTCAACCACGGACGTTGCTCGAAGCCGATTACCTTTTGGGCGTCACTGATGTATCACGGCTCGGAGCACTTAGATTTAAGCGAGTTGATCAAGACGAATTTCAGAAACCGATAGACGATGGTGTACCTGGGTTCATTCATCTGCAGCGGTTGTTGGAAAGCGCCGAACGAATCGAAACTAATAGCGAAACAGACGAAGACCTTGATCTGATATTTGCACCAGGTTCGTCGCTCGGTGGAGCAAGGCCTAAAGCTTCGGTTATAGATTCGCAGGGCAATTTGGCCATCGCTAAATTTCCAAAGGACACCGATGGCTACCCTATTGAAACATGGGAGCACATCGCACTGATACTTGCAGAACGTGCAGGCATAACAGTCGCCAAACACGAGTTGCAAAAGATTAACGAAAAGCCGGTGCTATTATCGTGGCGCTTTGATCGCAATAATGATATTCGGATCCCGTTTTTGTCTGCAATGTCGTTATTGCAGGCGAAAGACGGTGAACGAGCCAGCTATATTGAAATAGTTGATGAACTCTCACAACACGGCGCAAACACGAAAGCGGATTCGGTTGAATTATTTCGACGCATGGTTTTTAACATCCTGGTGTCGAATGTTGACGATCATTTGCGCAATCATGGTTTTCTTTGGACTGGCAAAAATGGTTGGGTGCTGTCACCAGCATACGACTTAAATCCCACGCCTACCGATATCAAACAACGCATACTGAGTACTAATATAAGTCTGGATGAGGGCACATGTTCAATTGACCTTGCGTTATCTCAAGCGACGCTATTTGGATTGAGTTTGGTTGAGGCGCACAGCGTCACCAGTGAAGTTGGTGCAGCTGTTGGGTCATGGCGTGATATTGCTAGAAGTGTTGGTTTAAGTAAGTCAGAGCAGGAGCGAATGTCGAGTGCTTTTGAACATGGTGATTTGGTACTTGCGAAAAAGTTGTGAGGTATAAGTCATCCGTAGAGATTACCCTGGATTTGCCCGATACCAATAGTCGCGTGCAGGCGGTGATAGACGGGCAGGGCATTGCGCTTTGGGATGGCTTGGTGCAGACGGAAATTGATGAAGGGCTGCCGTGTTTTGTGTTGGAGCAGGGTTTGCCAAACAGTGGGTTTTATCTGGTACCCGGTAAGGATAATCTTAGCCGGGCTGCGTTGCGATTTGAGGAATGGCTGTTTGTGGTAGCTGCTGAGGAATGTGAGTAAAGGATCAGCTCGTCATTTTTAGAGAATAATGTACAGATAATCGGATTTAATTCGATTATCTGAACAAATATTGCTACGATCAATGCGTGATAGAGCGATTCGAACAGCAAGTAATCTCACATTCTGCCCTTTTGACAGAGCTTAAGGGTTACGCTCGACCCAATGATAAAATCAGCGAGTTAGTACGAGTCGGCACGCTCACCAGATTGAAAAAGGGCCTCTACACATTATCCGACAACCCGCAGCTCTCAAAAGAATTGGTGGCCAATCATCTGCATGGGCCGAGCTACGTATCTTGTCACTGGGCTTTAAGTTATTACGGCTTGCTGCCAGAGGCGATTTCAAGTGTGTCATCAATATGTATTGATCGCGCGCGTGAATACAGTAACTCTTTGGGTAGATTTACTTACCACCGTGTTCCAGCCGCGTATTACAAGATTGGGTTAAACAGCCAGGGCAGTGGACAGACAGCCTTTGTGATTGCAACGCCGACAAAAGCCCTTTGTGATCTTTTAGTCACTACCCGACAGATTCGAATTCAATCGTTGAGTGCTATGAAGCAATATCTGTTTGACGACTTGCGATTGGATGAAGCGGATGTAGGAGCTCTTGAGCTGCAGATTGTGAATGATTGTCGATCGGCTCAATACAAATCTCAAATGCTAAGTCTCTTATCTAAATCTATTGAGTCAGCGCCATGATTGAATCGATGCTTGTTAAGTACAATATAAATAACTCAGATGACTATCATCGTGCGATAAAAGAAATTATGCAAGAGATAGCGCTTGCTGGTCTCTACCGTAGCGGCTTTTTTGAAAAAGCTGCATTTTACGGGGGCACAGCATTGCGTATTTTCCATGGAGTAGATCGCTTCTCTGAGGGCTTGGATTTTAGTCTGCTCACCGATAATAACGATTTTCTGCTTGACCCTTATTTCGCCGCAATAGTGAAAGAGTTTTCTGCATTAGGCATTGAGGTTCAAATTGAGAAAAAAAACAAAACTAAAAAGACGGCCATCCAGTCGGCTTTTTTGAAAAGCAATACGCACGTTCATGATCTAACTTTGAAAGGGGTACAGTCACGGAAATGGACTACATCGAAGCCTGTGAAAATTCGCTTTGAGGTTGACACTATGCCTCCCGGTAATTTTGAAACAGAGGAGCTACTGCTACTCCAACCATTTTCGTTTTACGTTAAGTGTTTTCGGCTCCCTGATTTGTTTGCGGGAAAGCTACATGAGTTGTTATATCGGGGTTGGAAAAACCGCGTAAAGGGCCGGGACTGGTACGATTTTGAGTGGTATGTGCGCCATGCCCATCCCGTTAGTCTTAAGCACTTCTTAGCTCGGGCGCAGCAAACAGGCGCATTCGACGGTGTGGAAACATTAACGATCGACATGCTGCGCCAAGCATTGCATACACGTGTTGATGAAGTTGATTTTGAACAAGCTAAGGCTGACGTAAAACCCTATTTGTCAAACGTTGATGGGCTGGAAATATGGTCAGAAGACTATTTTCAACAATTAGTGAATAAAGTTGTTGATGTGAGTTCCTAGCGTGCAATGGCGCGAGTCGATAGTGCAAAATTGCTTATCTTGCCGTCGCTGATCTAAATATTAGGTGCTGGCTGCTGTTAACTTACGTTATAACTTGTTAGGAGGATTTATCTAATGCTCGAGGTCAAAGTCACGGCTATAGGAAATTCTCTGTACCTAGCCCGCAATATTCACGGGGTGGCGAGGATATCGCGCAGAGATTTGATATCACAGTGGATTTTC
>MDLA01000080.1 GCA_001730015.1 Chromatiales bacterium (ex Bugula neritina AB1)
CAATCACTATCATTTGCTGGTGGGAACCCCAAGGGCCAATCTGGATCACATTATGCGCCATATCAACGGTATTTATACGCAACGCTATATTCGGTTAAAAGGCACAAATGGACCCTTGTTTAAAGGTCGCTACAAGTCAATATTGGTTGATGAAGATGCCTACTTGCAAAAGGTTGGTCGGTACATCCACCGGAATCCGGCAGAAGTTAAGGGGGCAACGGATAAGGTGCTAGATACATGTATCTGATCTAGCTATCTGGTCTATACAAATCGGGCAACAGCGCCGGATTGGCTGACCCGCGAAATGACCTATCGGATGTTAGGGCGGCGAAACCGTTATGCCGG
Organism: Chromatiales bacterium (ex Bugula neritina AB1); assembly: GCA_001730015.1. Taxonomy (GTDB): domain Bacteria; phylum Pseudomonadota; class Gammaproteobacteria; order Granulosicoccales; family Granulosicoccaceae. The sequence goes on from MDLA01000080.1 coordinate 346, forward strand.
TTATCGAGCCTACGTGGCACTGGGAAGTGAGCAAGAATTCCTGCAGTTTTACAGCAAAGGAAATTTGGCTGGTATATTGGGTGGGAAAACGTTCCGCGACGATATAAAAGAAAGGGAAGATGAGCTACGGGTGTCAGGTGACTTGTCTCAGGCATTGTCGGACCGACCTGGTTTGACGTCAATAGTCACAGCAGTAGCCAGAGTATTTAAAACGACACAAGTCGAAATAGTAAAAAATGAAAGAGGGCGGAATCCACAAGTTACAATTGCACGGCAACTGGCGGTGTACTGTTGCCAGCAACTGGGAGATCTCTCCTTACGGGAGATAGCAGAGAAATTCAATTACAGCAATAAGGGTAGCGTATCAGGAGCGATAGCGGCGACGAAGCGGCGTTTTGAGAAAGGGGAATTGACCAGAGACTACAGGAGGGTGGAAAAGTTGCTGCAATAGTAGCGAGATAGCATAATAGGATTGACCCCTAAAATTTTCTTAAGTTGCTGCAATAGTAGCGAGATAGCATAATAGGATTGACCCCTAAAATTCTCTTCGCTTCGCCCCAATGCGAAAATTACACTGGCGTTATGCGAAAAAGTAGGACCTACAGTAAAATTCTGAACAATAATGTGTTTTATCAGAGATTGCCTTTAAAGTAAAAGGATATGAAAACAGCGAAAAAAAATAAAACAGGTTGTGATGAATGTGGGATTGCTTTTATCATCGGGTCGTCTCAAATGATAAGCGTTTGTCCCGAGTGCTCACACTATTTATATGGCTATGAGAAATGCCATCATTCGTTTGAAGATGGTCGGTGTGTTCAGTGTGGTTGGGATGGTTCAGTATCTGAATATATCAGTAATATAAAAAAATAGAGTGATTTCCGGAGTGTATAATGAATATTGTAAACTGGTTTCTGGTAACGCTACAGGTGCTGGTAAACTTGGATCGGGTATTGACGTACCGCAGAACGAGTTGGGGGCCAGGCGCTAAGCAACAATTACTGTGGGGTACATTAGACCAATAAATCCCTGGCGTTGCATAAATTTCCGACCCAGATCCGCTGCGTTTTTCTATAGCAGTATCTAAGGCGCTGTACTCAGATTTTCCAGAATATCAATTAGAATGACTAGGCTCAAAACAGTAAATACTCCGCAGTGCCTGTTATACAGCTCTATAAGCTCCTGAATTCGAATTTTATGCAACCCCAGGGATTATTCTCCTGGTATTGCTTCAGATGCTGTTGACCTTTAGCCCGCATTATTCATGGTGTGGCGAGGATGTCGCGCCGACCTGATCTATTCACACCAAGGGGTTTCGCGATGGATTTTCTTCTCGCGTCGAATACTTACTGATATTTGTAAGAGAAAAGTTTCTCTGTGGAATCAAAGATCAAATGAGATTCTGTCATTCTCGTGAATAATGCGGGTTAGGTGATAATAATTTCTTTGCTTGTTCAGGCTACATGTTTATCGATGGTTGAGGTGGCTTCTTTCTCCTTAAATCCTGATCAAATCAATAGCTGGGTGCTAAAATTGTAGTTTTTTGTATTTGCTTCTTTTTGGTTGATGCTGTTTCTTTATCTGCTCCATAAGGTTGGTTGTGGCCAGCTGCAGTCCAAATGACCTGGTGGGAACGGAAACAACATAAACGGGTTGGTCGGTACAGGTATTGTAAAAACAGCTATCAATGGGCATTGTCGGAAACAAGTTGCTGGTTGAAGTGGTTATAGTATAAGTTCATTCGATGAAATATGAATTGCTTCGATGGACGCCATAACTAATCCCAATGACTATAGACAATGTTCCTAAGCTAGTAATGCTGATTCTCATGAAGTCGTTCATGGTGGCTAGTGCCCTCGTTTCGTCATTGACTTTACATGCGGCTGTTCCGTCTGCGATTGGCGGATCAAACTACGCCTGGTATGGCATTGACGAACTAGTCATCAGTAACAATGGTGATCGAAACTGCAGGGAAAAGTTCGGCATTATTGCAAACTATCATCTTCCGCAGGTAAGAAGCACGGTCAGGCGACAGCTATCAATTATGTTTGATAACGGTCAAAGAAGACTGAGGGTGCCGATATATCATGCTACAGACCTGGCCAGCGGGACGGTACTGAATTCAGCGGGAGGAAACCTGCAGCAGCAGCCGCGCGAAAATCTCGCGCGGTTTCTTGCAGACATACAAGCAGCGGGTTTTCAGGAGGTACTCGTTGGATTTTTCCCGATCTCCCGAAGCAGCCCGAAGAACTGGTATAGGGAGTATGGTTCCAGTAACACGTCGGTTAAAACCTGGGCCTACAATTCTGCTGCTATGCAGGAGAACTGGAATCTGATTAAAAACCTTCGTCCGATCATTGCCGGTGCCAATATTGACTACAAAATTGATTTACGCAATGAAGGTGCTGCTGCCTCCAGTCAGCCAATCGACAGACAATACGCCAGTGATATATGGTCCCTCTATAACGCTTCATTCGGCAAGCAGGATACAGTCGGTTTTTCGGTAGCAACCGGGTCGATTGCAGAAAATGCGAGCCCGGATTTAAGTGTTAAAGGAAATCTGGCGGTGGACAGGTACAGGGTGATGAAGCAGGTTTACGAGGAGTCCGGTTATGGTGCACCTGTTGTGTGGGATTTTCATGCTTACGAATTCCTGAGCCATAAAATATCCAAAGTAGATGCCGCAATGACTGCGTCCGGTGATTACACCGATATCATTATAGGGGAAACATTTTACCAGGACTCGAACACACTATCGGCTATTCAAAGCATCACTACTAGCAGAAATATTCAGGCTATTTACGCATGGCCTGTAACTACGGCCAGGGGTTGTGATGGTCATGTGGATACGCCATTTCCGGCGGAATATTTGTACACGCCTGGTGAACTAATGCAAGCCACTGTATCTGCGATACCGAGCTCTTCGCCTCAACCTGTATTTATCCCGTTTACTGAACAGCCCGCGAATACGGCGCCAACTGCAGGTGCAGACGAACCGGCAGAAGGTAATCCAACGCAGTTCGTTTCTCAGTGTGCCTCTGGTGTGACAGATACTGATGGTGATGGATGGGGTTGGGAAAATAACGCTAGCTGTTTCGTCACGCTGCCCGTGCCCTCTGGTGATGGAATTGGTAATATGGCCTCTGACAGTTCCATACCGCTCTGTATTTCAGGTATTGCAGATTCGGACGGAGACGGTTGGGGATGGGAGGGCAATCGTTCCTGCGTGGTTGATAAACAGAGTAAGGCTCTAGAGGGCGGTTCAGAGTCTTTCATGATTCCTTACTGTGAGATGAACTATTCAGATACGGATGGTGATGGTTGGGGATGGGAGAAAAATTCCAGTTGCCTGGTCAAATAGTTCCCGCAAGTCTGAAAACAATGAGCAATACGCTGGTGACTCATGGCACGGTAGTGGCGATGAATTAAACTCTGGTGGTGCATAAAATTCCGGCCCAGAACCGCTGCGCTACTTCTATAGCAGCATCTAAGGCGCTGTACTCGCTTTTCCTGAATATCATTTATAGTGACTAGGCTCAATCCAGTAAAAACTCCGTGCAGCGCCTTTTATACCGCTCTATAAGGTTCCGGACTCGAAATTTTAGCAACACCAGGGTTTAACCGTGCGAAGCCGATCCTTGATCGCCCGGACATTCAATCTATTCTGGCGCCGGGCTTTCGGCCGCAGCCTGCAAAGATGATGGGCTATGGACGTGACTGGGTTCTATCGGCAGTTTTGTTAAGGCCTGCGAGTCGCGGATCGGTGTCGCTCCCGAGTGCTGATCCACTAGCACCACCAGTGATAAATCCGGTGTTTCTTTCTTGGTCAGAGGTTCTCGAAATCCTGACTGATGGCTTGACCGAGGCGCGTCGAATACTCAGTGCATCGGTGTTTGAACCTATGCATGCTACTGAACGCTATCCCGGTGCTGATGTGCAATCGAGAGAGGCGTTGACGCAATACACCAGGCAATACGGGGCAACTATGTTTCATCCGATAGGTACTTGTAAGATGGGGAATGTTGAATGCGCTGTTGTTGATGCGAATCTGAAGGTTCATGGTGTAGAGGGTCTTCGAGTAGTTTATGCGTCTATTATGCCGTCGATAATCGGCGGCAATACCAATGCGCCAACGATAATGATCGCTGAAAAAGCGGCTGATTTAATTAAGGCGGACATGCAGTAAAAGTATCAGGGAATTTATGAAATATATATTCTTTACTTTTACTGTGAAAAATTCCAATTGGTCTCCTGTGGGCTGTTCTATAAATGGTTTCCTCCTACCCTGTTGGGAAAAATACTGTATTTCGTAAGTGCGGAAAAAGTAGCTATTTAGAAGGCAGTGACGTATGGTAAAGTGAAGTGAAATCAGTATAGAAACCGCATATATATAACGTGGTGTTATAAGAGAGGCGTGAATTTGTTGGCTGGAGGAATAAGGACTCTCTAAACATGCAGGTTATTACCATGCAGGTTATTGCATCGAATGCCACAGCACAGCCATTGTGCCGAGCACAAATTAATTGACTAACTTCGATTCAAATCTGACTCGACACGTTGTAGTTCCCCTGATATGAATGTATGTGCATGAAAGTATGTTTGTCCTGGTTTTGCTTTACGCCGCCAGTCAGCTGGCTAGAGATATCAGACTGAGCCAATGACCGCGGCCGATGACTACGTAAACGCCGATTTTAAACTGCGCAATGTGTGCCGGCGCTGGGGTAGTCGTGTGGCACTAAATGGTGTAAATGTCGAGATAGGCAATCGGGAAAAGGTTGCGCTAATTGGTCCTAGTGGCGGCGGGAAGTCAACACTCATTCGTTTGCTTGCAGGTGTGCTTCGTCCGAGTAGTGGAAGTGTTAAAGTCAACGGCAGTGATATCGCGGGCTTCAGCAGGAAACGGCTCAAGCTTCACCGACGGCGATGTGGAATTATTCAGCAGGGACATATGCTGGTCCCTCAGCTAAATGTTCATCAAAATGTTCTGTCCGGTGCGCTCAGTAACTGGCCCTGGTACAAAGTCGCGCTCGCCAGCATTGCGCACCTGGAGCGTCCGAGGGTCCAGATGTTACTGAAGTCGCTTGGGCTTGCCGACTATCAATGGGAAACAGTGCAAAACCTTAGTGGTGGTCAGATGCAACGAGTGGCTGTTGCCCGTGCATTGATTGCTGAGCCCAGTGTGTTGCTTGCGGACGAAGCGACGGCATCGCTTGACCCCACGACCGCTAGAAATGTAACTTCTCTCATAATCGATCAGGCAAACACGCGCAATACAACGCTTTTTTTTTGTACTCACTGGGTTGATTTAGTGATGCAACGAAGTGATCGAATTATTGGTATTCGAGACGGTCAGATTTGTCTTAACGCACCGCCCGGGCAGGTCAGTGATGAAGACCTCGAGTATCTTTATCGAGGAAGCGATGAACGCCAGTAACCCGGTTAACTGGCGTCGGAACGTGGTCTGGCTTGCCTTTGGGTTGTCGATCTATTTTGGTGCGAAATGGAACGATGTTGCTCTATCGGCATTATTCGATAGCCAGGGCATAAGCAATGCCGGGGATATTCTATCCGGTCTGCTGCAACCGGATTTCAGCCCCGACTTTCTCGGTCGAATTGTCTGGCTTTCACTGGAAAGTTTGCTCATCGGGATTCTCGGAACCGTGCTCTCGTTGGTCATTGGGATCAGTATCGCGTTGATTGCGATCCAGGTTCCCGCTCTTCCGGATTCTCCAGACAACGAACACTACCTGCTTAGAGCCGCTGCCGGATTTGCACGCTGGTCGGCGCGATTTTTTCTCGGTTTGCTGCGTACCATACCGGAAATAGTCTGGGCTTATCTGTTCGTTCGATTGATTGGATTGGGGCCTGGTGCCGCGGTTATGGCTATCGGTTTGACCGTCGGTGGATCGATAGGAAAACTCTACTCCGAACTCGCCGAAGCGGCGGCACCTGGTCCAATACAGGCCTTGCGTGCTAATGGTGCTAATCGTTTTTCTATATTGCTTTTCGCTGTCATTCCGCAGGTTATCCGGCAATGGCTTGCCTACGGTTTGTTTCGTATGGAATGCAATATTCGCACAGGGACTATTCTGGGCGTGGTTGGCGCAGGCGGGCTAGGCGCCGAAATCGCATTAAGTATCCGGTACTTTGAGTTTGATAAACTGGCGACTGCGCTGCTTGCGGTTCTATTGTTAGTAATTTTCCTGGAGTTTGTCAGTGCCTATCTAAGGAAAGCACCGCTGCGCTATACGATTGCGCTGATTGTTTGCGGTACCTTTGTTTCTGTGCTCTATCTGAAAATTCCCTGGATGGAGCTATTTACAGGCGATATAAATTTTATTGGTGAAATTGATATCTCCACGATCGCACCTGAATTTGTTACCCGCACATTATGGCTTGTGCTGGAAACTCTGGGTATGGCGTGGGTGGCGACTATGTCTGCCGCGATCATTGCATTTTTTCTGGCTCCGGTGGCGAGTGCAACGCTCTTTGGCAGTTCTTACCTGCCTGACACTTACACAGGCAGTCTGACAGACAAACTGGCGTCCTGGGGATTACTTGGTGTGATGCGGTTGGTTCTGCAGTTTTTCAGAGCGATGCCTGAGCTAACCTTTGCGCTGGTATTTGTTGTCTGGGTAGGCCCGGGAGCGTTTGCCGGTATTCTTGCTATCGGTGTTCATAGCGTTGGGGTGCTGGGTCGTCTTTACACCGATATCTATGAAGAAGTTGAACCAGGCCCGCCACGTGCTCTGCAAGCGACAGGTGCCGGTGTAACGGGAGTTTGGCTGTTTTCTGTATTGCCCCAGGTCAGTTCGCGGTTAATCGCTTACACCCTGTTTCGATTTGAAGTGAACATAAGGGCGACTGCGATGGTGGGTTTTGTTGGCGCCGGCGGTATCGGTGACGCACTACATACCGCAATCAGTCTGTTTCATTTTACCGATCTTGCCGTCTTGCTATTAGTGTTGCTGGTTGTGGTAACACTGGTTGACATGGCGGGTGATCGAATCCGACGCAGGCTGCTTTCTCCACCTGGAGAAAAAGCAGCTGCCAGACCACTTATAGAAACTACAGTGGTTGCCTAGGGGTTGATAACAGACAGTATATCAATCCGTCAATTCCGCAAATTTTCAATGTAAAAATATTAGTAGGAGATTAGTAATATGTTAAAGGGCTTACGAAGAAGCATCATTGGAACGCTTGCAGTAGGTATTGCCTGTGTAGGTTTCACTACAGCTTTCGCGGCAGATATTGTTCGGATAACCGGAATACCCGATGAAAATCCGACTGAACTACAACGTAAATACAAGCCGATGGTCGATTATTTGTCAATGTCACTCAATGCAGAGGTTGAATACGTTCCGGTAACCGATTACGGCGCGGCGGTTGCGGCTCTGGCTGCAGGGAAAGTCGATTTCGCGTGGCTGGGTGGTTTTACTCATGTGCAAGCGCGTATTATGGCTGGTGCGAGTCCTGTTGTTATGCGTGATATTGATCGGCAATTCAAAAGTGTCATTATTGCTAATACAAATTCCGGTGTCGGAAGTACCGATGATATCAAGGGGATGAAATTCGCGTTTGGCTCCAAGAGTTCCACCTCCGGACACCTGATGCCGCGATATTTTCTGGACACCTTGTATGGCATCGATGTAGAAAAGGATCTGGGTGGTAGTCCGGTCTATAGTGGGTCACATGATGCAACAGTGAAGGTTGTTGAATCGGGAAAAGTCGATGTTGGTGCACTTAACGCCGAGGTCTGGAATCGGATGTCAGAGTCGGGTGCTTATGATAAATCGAAGGTAGTGCTAATCGAGACAACCCCGGATTACGTTGATTACGTCTGGACAGCGCGCGACGATATCGAGCCAGAGATGGTCGACAAGTTCCGGCAAGCGTTTCTCTCGCTCGACAATTCCAACACTGATCACCAGAAGGTACTGAAGCTTCAGGGCGCTGAAAAATTTGTACTTGCGGCTCCGGAAGATTTCGACTCGATAGAAGCAGTCGGTCGATCAACCGGCTTGCTGAAATAGAGTGATAAGATGTTGTGGAATAGTATGATTTTATATTCAAGTAATTGAATTAAAATGCTTCTTGAAATTCGTCTGCAATTATGGAGATTTACTCCATAATTGCATGTTGATATAACCCGGGCGGAGTGGATTGCAGCATAATTTGTAAAGTAAAATAGTAAGGATCTATAGCTCTGCAGTGAGCCATGCTTCCATTTTTTTATTGTAGGTTGTCGGCATCAATATAGAATCAGAAATGTGAAAGTTGTGGAGCTGTTGTTGCCGCGTCCCTTGCCCTTGTTGTTGTGAGCCTGATCTGGTTTGTCTGAGCTGGCTTATCTGGTCTGGTTTATCTGGTCTGGTTTTTCTGATCTGGCTTTCCTGGTCTGGCGTAGCTGAGAGGCTATTGTTGTGCTATAACGCCAGGCAGGGTTTAATCTTTTTGTGCCAGAACAACACCGGTTGCCAGTACGGCAGCGCCGATTGCCTGCATCCAGCTCCAGCTGCCGCCCAGTGCGAGTAAAATCAGCATTACATAAAACGGCCCGGCATTGAGATGGAATGATGCTACGCCTATACCCAGTTTGCCAACGCCGCTTATCCAGAATGTCTGAGAGAGCGCGAGTGACAACCAGGCATAGATCAGGAGCCAGCCCCAGTTTTCTGCGTTTAACGCGGCGGTTTGTGTGCCCGGTAAACCTATTGCTGAAAGCAACACATAAACCACAATGCAAAAACCTGCCATGCCGGCTGTTGTTACTACGGTCTGACCCAGTGGTTTCATAAATGGCAGTGATTTAACGGTGGATCGAGATCCCCAGGCGAAAATAGTGGCTGAAATTAATCCGAGTAACGCGCCTGAACCAAAGCTTGCATCATTAAGGTTCATGCCAGTGGCGAGAATGCCTCCGAGCAACACCAGGACAACGCCGCTCATGAAATATAGAGTGAGCTTTCTGCCATCCAGTGCAACCTCGATAGCAACAGCAGCCACAGGCATTGTTGCCGCAGCTAGAGCCGCGGTCACTGCATTTGTCATCGATTGCGTTACCAATAGCAATGTGGCTCCCAGGCCAAAGCCGAAAGATCCGATTCGTATGCCCGTGAGCCATGGTGCATAGAGGACTTTCCGCCAGCCTTCTATCGCAATCCATAGTGCAACAAGCAAACAGAATCCTAATGTGTTGCGAACAGCAATTAGAGAGAACACCCCCCAATCCGCCAGCAGCTTGTCAGCCGCTGGAAACCCGAGTGCGAACAGAATGACCGCGCTGATGCAGGCGAGGTTGCCAGCTAAGGTGCTGGATGATGCCTGATCGGGCTCTGGTTGCTTTCCTGATTGAGAAGGGTGTGGTGATGAAGGCAATCTGTATACTCGTTGTGGTCCGTTATGGCAGGAGTTCGGGTACCAAGGGGAACGCCCGGTGGTAGAGTTTACTGCTTAAAGTACACCACTTCGGGTCGTGGTAAACTGGCTGCATAGGTTCAGGGACGACAGTTCTGTCGTTTCCGATTATCTGCAGTCGGGTTTCACAATGGTGTGTGCGAGTGAATACCGGAAGTTTAATTTAATATTGATCCAGCGTGTCTCTAAAGAGGGCCAGATGAGTCGATTCAAGAACAAACGTGTATTAGTCACCGGTGGGACACGTGGCATTGGCAGGGCTGCTGCGCTGGCGTTTTCATCCGCTGGCGCCAGGGTTGTGGTGGCGGGAAGCACAGCGCAATCGACTGCGGCAGCGGTTGCCGAATTTGATGATGCCAGCATTACCGGTGTGGCGGGTGATATAGGTAACGTTAACGATTGCAGGCGATTGGTGCAAAATGCGATCGACGAGTTGCAGGGTCTCGATATACTGGTTAACAGCGCGGGTGTATTTCAGCCAGCATCAATCGAGGAAACTGATGAAGATCTGTGGGATCGCATTATGAATATCAATGTCCGCGGCAGTTATTTCTGCTCGCGTGCGGCCGTGGAAACACTCAGGCAGAACCGGGGCTGCATTGTACATCTCGGGTCAGAATCCGGTGTGAATGGTTATGGTGGCAGTACCGCCTATTGTGCATCAAAGGGGGCCATCGTTAATCTGACACGGTCTATGGCTATGGAGCTGGCGCCGGAGATTCGTGTCAATGCGGTCTGCCCCGGAGTGGTCGATACCGATATGGCGCGCAGGGGCTTCGCGATAGATGGCGTTCAGGAAAAAGGCATTCAGCAACAGCGTGATAGCTATCCGTTAAATCGTGTGGCAACCGCTGACGAAATCGCTGCTTCTATTTTGTATCTGGCCAGCGATGATTCCCGCTTCATAACCGGTGAATCTCTCGTTATAGATGGTGGTGCAACTGTTGGAAAATAAAACCATGGAAACCGTCAGAAAGCGGTCGGTATGTCCGCACGATTGCCCCAGTGTGTGCGCTCTGGATATCGAGGTACTTAACAACAGTACTATCGGCCGGGTCTACGGGGCGAAAGATCACCCCTATACCGACGGCGTTATCTGCGCCAAGGTATCTCGCTATGCGGAACGAGTGCACCACCCGCAGAGACTCATGTACCCGCTGATGCGAAAGCGTGGAAAATCAGTGCGCAGTAAGGCCGCATCTATAGGCGAGAGACCAGATCCTATAGACTACGAGCGGGTAAGCTGGGATGACGCACTCGATCAGGTAGCAGAACGATTCACTTCTATTATAGAGACTCACGGTAGTGAGGCAATCTGGCCCTATTTCTTTGCCGGTACGATGGGGCTGGTACAGCGAGATGGACTGGAACGGTTTCGACGCGCTATAGGTGCCTCGCGCATGCACGCTACTTTTTGCACCACGTTGCCGGAAGCCGGGTGGGTGGCCGGTGCCGGCAAGCGTTCGGGCAGTGATGTGCGGCTCATGGAAAAAAGCGAGCTGGTGGTGATATGGGGAGGCAACCCGGTAAATACACAAGTTAACGTAATGAACTATATCGCCAAGGCGCGCCGTACAAGTAATGCCAAGGTCGTTGTGGTTGATCCCTACCGTACCCGAACCGCCGAAAAAGCTGATATGCACCTGATGCTGAACCCCGGTACCGACGGCGCTCTGGCGTGTGCTGTTATGCACATTCTGTTTAGAGATAATCTGGCTGATCGCGAATACCTTGAGCAGTATACCGATGTGCCTGGCCAGCTTGAACAGCATCTGCAAACGCGTACACCGGGCTGGGCTGCGGCAATTACCGGGCTCCCGGTTGAAGAAATAGAAGTGTTTGCAAAACTCTATGGCAGTACCAAGCGCAGTTTCCTGCGATTGGGCTATGGTTTCGCACGGTCCAGAAATGGTGCTGTTAATATGCATGCAGCCAGTTGTCTGCCGGCCGTTAGTGGTGCGTGGCGTGTGGAAGGTGGCGGGGCGTTATATGGTAATAAACATATTTACCCTCTTAATACGCGCCTGATACGTGGCGAAGATATAGCCTGTAACACGCGAATAATGGATCAGTCCCGTATTGGTGAAGTGCTGTGCGGAAACCCGTCAGATCTGCAGGGAGGGCCTGCTGTTTCAGCCATACTGGTACAAAATACCAATCCGGCTGTGGTAGCGCCAGACAGCAAACGCGTACTGCAGGGTTTACAACGTGAAGATTTGTTCACTGTTGTGCATGAGCAATTCATGACGGAAACCGCAGCGCTGGCCGATGTGATACTACCAGCGACCATGTTTCTGGAACATGATGACATCTATACCGCCAGCGGCCACACCTTCCTGCAGTATGCCGGCAAACTAATCAATACACCTGGTGAGTGCCGCAGTAACCATCAGCTATTGCAGGGTTTGGCAGCAAGGCTGGGGCTGGAGCACGAAGGGTTCGATATGACTGAACGCCAGATTATAGATAAAACGATGGAAGAGTCCGGTATACCGGCTGTCGCTACCTGGTCAAGCGATGGCTACGATTGCACGCCATCGTTTGAAGACGCCAACTTCCTGAACGGGTTTCCCACTGACAGCGGCAAGTTCCGTTTTGCGCCACCGTGGGAGTCTCTGGGTAGTAACGGTGGCGGTATGCCGCCGCTGCCGGATCATTGGGACTCGATCGATAACCGCAGTGACGATTACCCGTTTCGATTGGTTGCGGCACCGGCCCGGCAGTTTTTGAATACCAGTTTTACCGAGACAGAATCAGCGCGGCAGATGGAAGGCAAGCCGCTGGTGCGGATTCACCCTCATACCCTGTTGCAGCTGGGGCTTAAGTCCGGAGACAGAGTGAAGTTAGGTAATCAGTTGGGCGAGGTAGTACTCGAATGTGTTGCATTTGATGGTGTGCAGCTCGCCACGGTGGTAGTAGAGAGTATATGGCCTAATTATACATTCGAGCGCGGTGTTGGAATTAACGCATTAATTAGCAGTGAGCCAGGTAAGCCGGACGGTGGAGCGGTATTTCATGATACGGCTGTTTGGGTTCGAGGTGTCTGAACTAACACAATGAAAGAGTCTAGCGCTGAACTCATGGAGCGGCGGGCTCGTCTGCTGGGTCCGAATGTCTCTACCTTCTATGAAGATCCCGTACACATTGTGCGTGGCGAGGGAGTCTGGCTTTGGGATGCGAATGGTCGAAAGTACCTTGACTGCTATAACAATGTGCCCCATGTCGGTCATTGCAACCCGAGAGTGGTTGAGGCAATCCATCGGCAGGCCAGTACGCTTAATACACATACGCGGTATCTGCACGAGGGGATTCTTGATTACATAGAGCAAATGACCGCTACATTGGGCAACGATCTAACGAGTGCGGTCCTGACCTGTACCGGCTCCGAAGCGAACGACATTGCGCTGCGCATGGCAGAAGCGGTGACCGGGCGGCGCGGGATAATTTCCACGGACGCAACCTATCATGGCAATACGGCACTGGTCAGCCAGTTAAGTCGTAGTCATGTAACCGAATTAGGGTTTGGGCTGGATCAGTATTTCCGTCATGTTGAAGCGCCGGATAGTTATCGTATCGAAGATCCGGACGGTTCTCGATTTGCCAGTCACGTGGCTCAGCAGATTGCCGGACTTGAACAGACAGAACACGGTTTTGCAGCGTTAGTTGTGTGCCCGTTTTTTCTGAATGAGGGATTTCCGTCTCAGACTGCCGGCTGGTTGCAGGCTGCCGCAAAGGTAGTTAAACAGGCTGGCGGGCTGTTGATCTGTGACGAGGTTCAATCTGGCTTTGGTCGTATCGGCACACATTTCTGGGCTCATCAAAAGCAGGCCGTGACACCGGATATTGTTGTTCTGGGTAAACCTATGGCCAATGGCCATCCGGTGGGGGCTGTTGTTTGCGGCGCTGACACTATGGCGGCTTTCCGGACCCGGTATCGCTACTTTAATACGTTTGGTGGAAATCCGGTGAGTTGCGCGGCTGCGGCTGCTGTGCTTGCTGAGCTGCAAGAGAAGAAGCTGGTGCTGCAGGCGAAGTTGGTCGGTGATCACGCGCTGGCTCGTCTTAAAGTACTTCAGAAAAAATTCGACGTCATTGGCGATATTCGTGGGTCAGGGCTGGTGTTTGGCGCTGAGATGGTTCTGGATCACAGTACGAAGGAACCAGCCAGTGACTTCACTAGTCGGGTAGTTAACGCGATGCGCCAGAACGGTATTATTCTATCTAGTCTGGGACGTTTTAAGAACACACTTAAAATTCGACCACCCATGCCGTTTTCGGTGGAGAATGCAGATCTGCTTTTCGATACCCTCGATCAGGTTCTGCATGAAACCTCGCTGCGTGTGTGAAGGCGTATGAAATTGCAGTGTTATTCTTGCGCGTGGACCTCATCAGTATTAGGGTAGGGCGGGGCCGCTCAAGGCTGTTCCGATCGTGTATGTCAGTGGAGTATGCAACATTGAAGCATTTTGATTGCACTGGATAAATCCAGTTCGATAGCAACCGCAACCGGCTGTGTAAAACAACCACCAATGCCCTCGTTTAAAAAAACCGGCAATTCGCAAAATACCTGGAGGCACACACATCGTGGGCGCACTTGAACAAAATCTGGAAAAACTGAACCGCTATCTAGATCAGTTTAAAAAATCCGGGGTAATGAATCGTGTTGCAGGCAACGATGTCGCCGGCAGCGCCGGTGTTTTTCAGTCGACGTCCCCGGTAGATAAAAGCATCATTTGCGATGTCGCCCATGGTACTGCAGCGGATATAGACGCGGCGGCAAATTCGGCCGCACAGGCGTTCGCTGGCTGGCGTGATACGCCCGCGACCGAGCGCCGCAAAATTCTGATCAGCGTTGCAGAAGCAATTGAGGCGCGTGCGGAGGAAATCGCTTTGTGTGAGTGCTGGGACACAGGTCAGGCGCTGCGATTTATGTCTAAGGCGGCGTTGCGTGGCGCGGAAAATTTCCGTTACTTTGCTGATCAGGTGGTACAGGCTCGAGATGGCCAGCATTTAAAATCCCCCACCTTGATGAACGTGACTTCCCGCGTTCCCATTGGTCCGGTGGGTGTTATCACGCCGTGGAATACCCCTTTTATGCTGTCAACCTGGAAGATTGCTCCGGCACTGGCTGCCGGTTGCACGGTAGTACACAAACCTGCCGAGTCATCGCCGCTTACCGCACGGTTACTGGTTGAGATAGCTGAAGAGGCGGGGCTGCCTCCGGGGGTGTTGAACACCATTAACGGCTTTGGCGAAGAGGCCGGTAAAGCACTGTGCGAGCACCCGCTGATCAAAGCGATAGCCTTTGTTGGCGAAAGCCGGACCGGAAGTCTGATCGTCAGGCAGGGGGCAGATACGCTGAAGCGAAATCATCTGGAACTCGGTGGCAAGAATCCGGTGATAGTGTTTGACGATGCCGATCTGGAGCGCGCACTCGATGCCGTGATCTTCATGATCTACTCAATTAACGGCGAGCGCTGTACTTCGTCTTCGCGTCTGTTGATTCACAACACCATTCGCGAGGAGTTTGAAGCAAAGCTGGTAGAACGTGTGAATAAAATCAAGGTGGGGCATCCGCTTGATCCGGCGACCGAAATCGGGCCTCTGGTCAATGAGGAGCACTACAACAAGGTGACAAGCTATTTTGATATAGCCAGAGAAGAGGCCACCATTGCAGCCGGTGGTGAGTCTCTCGGTGATGACGGGTATTTTGTGAAGCCGACGCTTTTTACCAACGCCAACAACACCATGCGTATTGCCAGGGAGGAAATTTTCGGCCCGGTGCTTACCTCGATACCATTCTCTACAGAAGACGAAGCACTGGCTATTGCAAACGATACTGCCTATGGATTAACCGGTTATGTCTGGACCAGTGATTTAACCCGGGCGCTGCGATTTACCGATCGCCTGGAAGCGGGAATGATCTGGGTTAATTCAGAAAACGTGCGGCACCTGCCAACACCGTTTGGCGGGGTCAAGTCGAGTGGCATCGGGCGTGATGGCGGTGATTGGTCGTTTGATTTTTATATGGAGCAAAAGCATATCGGTTTTGCTACCGGCCAGCACAAGATTGCCCGCCTGGGCACCTAAGGGGAACATCATGCCAGTACCAGCGCCGAATCTATACCCGGACTTCAATACAATCCGTTTGTCTCATGCGTATCTGAATGTCAGTGACCTGGCGGCATCAAAAAAATTCTACACGGAAATTCTTGGTCTGCAGGTGACAGATGAAACGGATACTCATCTGTATCTGCGTGCGATGGAGGAGCGTGGTCATCATTGCATGGTGCTACAGAAATCGGAGCAGCCAGGAACCGTTGAAGTGATGGGGTTTAAAACGTTTGATGATAACGACCTCGACAAAGCCGAAGCTTATTTCAATGCCAAAGGCCGGCCGACTCAATGGGTCGAGCGTGCTTACCAGGGGCGCACGCTGTTGACGTCGGATAATCTGGGTATCCCGCTGGAGTTCTATCATCAGATGGGGCGCCTGGAGCCTATTCATCAGAAGTATGCGCTTTATCGTGGTGTTAAGCCGCTGCGGATTGATCACTTTAATTGTTTTTCAACCGATGTTGATGCATCGGTTGCGTTTTACAGTGATTTCGGTTTTCGTGTTACCGAATACACAGAAGATGAAGAAAGCAAAAAACTCTGGGCTGCCTGGCTACATAGAAAGGGCGGCGTACACGATATGGCGTTTACCAACGGAAACGGTCCGCGTATGCACCATGTTGCGTTCTGGGTGCCCACGCCACTGAACATTATTGATCTTCTTGATCTGATGGCTACCACAGGCTACGTTGACAATATAGAGCGTGGGCCGGGGCGGCATGGTATATCCAATGCGTTTTTTCTCTATATTCTAGACCCTGATGGTCACCGGATTGAAATATACTGTTCAGACTACCAGACTGTTGATCCCGATATGGAACCGATAAAATGGGATCTCACCGACCCCCAGCGGCAAACACTCTGGGGAGCAGCCGCGCCACGCAGCTGGTTTGAGCACGGCACAAATTTCGTTGGTGTAGAGCCACAGGATTCCATGCTTGCAGCAAGCCCTATTATTGCGCCCTGAAGAGCAATCGGGTATGTAACCGTTGGTGGCAAGCGGTTGCCGTGATCTATGGATCGTTGCAATGCGGATTGGCATTAATTTAAATATTGAAGAGCAACCGGTCACCTGATGATTACGCTATATTATGCACCTGATAATGCGTCGTTGATTATCCGGATCATTCTCGAAGAGCTGCAAGTGCCATATGAAACGGTTCTGGTTGATCGCAGCAGTTGCCAGCAAAACAGCGCTGAATACAGCAAGCTGAATCCCAAGCAGCTGATTCCGGTGTGTCTGCTAAACGGGGAGCCGGTATTCGAGACAGCGGCGATTGCGCTGGCACTGGCAGAGCAGCATCAGTCGGCACCGGGTACGGAGCTAGCGCCAACCGTTGACAATACGGCGCGGCCGCAGTTTTTAAAGTGGTTGTTTTTTATGAGCAATACACTGCACCCGGATTTACGTTTGTTGTTCTATCCGGAAAAATATGTCGGGCACAATGAAGCAGAGGTCAGTCGGTTCCGGGAAGCAACACGCCAGCGTCTGCTGGACAGTTTTACCATATTGAATACCCACTACAGCGGAGTGTCTTCAGACTATTTATTCGGCGACAGTCCCTGCATTGTAGATATTTACATGGCTGTCTGCATGAGATGGGCGCAGTTGTATCCTGCATCATCACCGGGGCAGATTCGATGTGATGATTATCCGGCCTTAAAGCGATTTATGCAAAAGCTGGAAATTCGCCATGCAGTTGTAAAGGCGTGCGAGGCGGAAGGAATTTCCGGTTTGCTATTCAGCGAGCCTGGCTACGCAGATCCGCCCGAAGGCTCGGCTACCTGATTTATCTATATGGGTAGCGCTTCAGCTCAGGCGCACAGGTAGTGTGCAGATAGCGTTCAGGGATATTCTAATTTAACTGGTTTCTACAAAGAACTTTTTTGAGTTTTTCGGATTGCGGAATATCATCGGCTTTGTGTCTCTGGTTGTTGCCGCACTTTGCTTTATTGCGGCATCGACCAGGTGTCTGTTCGGTGATTTATCGCATACGGGGTCTGTTGCTGCTGCATCGCCAGTGAGCATAAATGCCTGGCAGCGGCATCCGCCAAAATCTTTCTCTTTCTCACTGCATGATCGACACGGTTCCTGCATCCAGTCGAAGCCCCGGAATTTCTGGAATGCGTCTGATCGTTTCCAGATGTCGCTCATGCTCATGTCTTTTGCGTTGGGGAACTCTATGCCCGGTAGCTGGCGTGCTGAATGGCAGGGCAGTGTTGTGCCATCGGGTGTGACCAGCATGAACAAACTGCCCCAGCCGCTCATACACGGTTTCGGGCGGGTTTCGAAATAGTCCGGCACGACATAGAAAATTTTCATTGCATCGTTTTTCTTTTCGTCGCGAAAACGTGTGATGCAGGCTTCTGCTGATTCCAGTTGCTCACGTGTTGGCATTAGAACGTCGCGGTTGATAAACGCCCATCCGTAGTACTGAGTGGTGGCAAGTTCAACGTAGTCTGCTTCGAGGCGGGTTGATAGCTCGAGGATGTCGTCAACCTGATCTATATTTTCACGGTGGGTTACAAAGCACAGCACCATCGGAAAGCCGTTGGCTTTGACTGCTCGCGCCATTTCGAGTTTGTGCTCGAAGGAATCGGTGCCGGCAATCCAGTTATTCAGCTCACTTGAACTTGCCTGGAAACTCACCTGTATGTGGTCTAGCCCGGCCTCTTTCAGGCCAGCCACCCGATCCGCTGACATGCCGATACCCGAAGTGATCAGGTTGGTGTAAAAGCCGAGTTTATGCGCTTCCCGGACAATGATTTCGAGATCTTTGCGTACAATCGGTTCGCCGCCTGAAAGCCCGAGTTGTGCAGCACCAAGTTCTCTGGCTTCACGCAGTATGCGGATCCAGTGCTCGGTATCCAGCTCGGCGCCGGTGGTGTTGGCAAAATCAACCGGGTTGCTGCAGTACGGGCACTGCAGCGGACACTTATAAGTGAGTTCAGCCAGTAGCCACATTGGAGTGCTTACATCAGACATTGAGCCAGCCTTCGGCCGCAGAGGTCGTCAGGAAATCGAGAACATCCTGACGCAGATCTGCATCGGGGAATTTGCTTTCCAGTGTTGAAATTATCTGCTCGACGCTGTCTTCGCCGTTGATCAGTTCTATAATGGCAGCCGCGCTCTCACTGAGTACTTTCATGCCTTCCGGATAAAGCAGCACATGGCTGTTTTGTGCCGGTTCCCATTGAAAACGATAGCCGTTTGCCAATTTGGGTATGTTGCCTGTATCCATGTTTAATCCGTTACTGGTGGGATTGAGTCGACGTTAAAGTAAGGCGGCATCTCTTTGATATAGGCGAGATACATGGCATCCAGCATAGTCCAGAGTACATCCAGTTTGAACTGCAGTATCTGCATTGCGCGATCCTGCTGCTCGCGGCTGGTAAAGTGTTCCAGCGTGATAGATAACCCATGTTCTACATCGCGGTGGGCTTCTTTTATTCGATTTTTAAAGTAGTCCAGACCCTGGTTTTCGATCCACGGATATTTATCCGGCCAGCTTGATATACGCTGCTTGTGAATGGTGGGTGCAAACATTTCGGTAAGTGAAGAACACGCGGACTCCTGCCAGCTGGAGGTTGCAACAAAATTCACGTAGGCATCGACTGCGAAACGCACGCCGGGTAGTACCAGCGACTGGTTGATGACATCCTCCCGTTTAAGTCCGGTGGCCTCTGCAAGGCGCAGCCATACTTCAATTCCCCCTTCGCTACCCGGTGTTCCATCGTGATCTATAATTCGCTGTACCCACTGCTGGCGAATCAACCGGTCGGGGCAGTTTGCAAGGAAAGTGGCGTCCTTGCGCGGGATAGTTATCTGGTAGTAATAGCGGTTAGCCACCCAGCCCTGTATCTGAGATTTAGATAGCTCTCCGTTGTGCATCATGACCTGAAAGGGATGATGAATATGGTATCGCGCGCCGAGTGAACGCAAATTTTTTTCAAACAGCTCTGCTGACCACGCGGTGTTGCGGTTTGTTGTCATAGATCTATTTGCATTCCGTCTTCGGCGATTTCTATATCTTCAGCTGCAAGCGTTTTAGCCTGCTGTGAGTTGGGGTCGAGAATCGGGTTGGTGTTATTAATGTGGATTAGAATTTTCCGGCAGCTGAGGTCTTTAATTTCCTCGATCATGCCGCCCGGGCCGGATTGCGCCAGATGACCCATTTCCGAGGCCAGTTTGCTGCCGACTCCACGCGTTTGCATTTCATCGTTGGTCCAGGTGGTGCCGTCAACCAGCAGGCAATCGACGCTGTGCATGACATCACGCGTTTTCTGCTGCAGGCCGCCGAGCCCTGGTGAATAGAAAACCGATTTTCCGGTTCCGCTGTCTCTGATGGTAATGGCGATGTTGTCTCCCGGGTGCGGGTCGTGACGATGCGGCGAATAGGGCGGTGCTTTGCTATCGATTACCAGAGGTTTGAATTCAAGGCCTTCTATGCCGGGTACGGTAAACCAGCTTTCATCGATCTCGATTTTGTGCCAGTCGACGCCGCAGTAATGTTCCAGCATGTTCAGTACGGGGAAACCGCTGGTGAGGTCGTTGTGTACCATTTGCGTGCAGTACAGGGGCAGCCGTGTATTGTGCTCTCGCAGGCTTAGCAGGCCGGTGGTGTGATCGATCTGGCTGTCCATCAGCATAACGGCGGTTATACCGGTGTCTCTGAGTGAGCGTGCAGGCTGTAACAATGGTTGTTCGCGTAGTTGCTGGCCGATATCCGGAGATGCATTGACCAGAAGCCAGTTAAGGCCGTCGCTGCTTACTGCGATAGATGATTGGGTTCGCGGGATTGATTGTATGCGACCGGTGCGCACTCCGCTGCATGTTTCGCAGTTGCAATTCCATTGCGGATAGCCGCCCCCCGCTGCGGAGCCAAGAACGAGTATTTTCAACATGTGTGGGTGCTTCGACGGGGTGATGCGGATTTCGAGGTGCCGGACAATTCCAGGAGCCTGCCCGAAATTGAATGATCTGCTGCGGATGCAGTCTTTTGGCCAGCTATTGTGATCGATTAAGCTGAATGTGAATAACTATTCGCCTAAATCGATCGCACTAACTGACTCAAAATTTCCTATATTCGCTACGATCCTCATTCTCGGGCAAGCTCCCGAGGAATCGTCCGGTTCTGCTATTTCGTGATGTTTAACGGTTGTAGCAGTACATGGTGATTTCAAAACCCAGACGGATATCAGTTACAGTTGGTTTAGTCCACATAGGGAAATTTCCTCTCAGTTGTTGTGATCGGGAGTAGAATCTCTCGCCGATGAATGCAGCCAGAATGCTACATTGGTTAACAATACACAACTCGTCGCCAATAATAAAGTATGAATCGCGGTGTGGTAACAGATGAACGCGCTTGCGTTGTCCGGCACGCTGCATGGGTGTCGGTGTGGGTATGTGCGCGCTTTTGTCGCGGTATTTGTAGTCGCGTTCGTTGAGCCAGAGATACGCTCTGCTCTGGCGGGGTACGACGTACAATTTAAATAGTCGAAAAATTGCAGGCAGCTGGCGTAATATTATCAGCTATCGAACCAGTAGAGGGCTTTTGTCATCTTAACCAGAAGCATATATCAGTCGGGCGCCGGCAATGGGCGTGACCGTTGATCGATAGCAGTTGTCAGTCATTACAGGTGGAGCAGGTAGAGTTCAGCTACGGGAAAACGAAAGCGCTGAATGGCGTTTCTCTGCAGGTTCGCCCCGGTCGCTTCGTCGCCTTGCTCGGGGCAAACGGAGCGGGCAAAAGTACCTTATTCTCTATAGTGACCGGGCTCTATTCGGCGCATGCCGGTGGTGTGACCATCATGGGAAATGATCTGCGTTCAGCAACACTGAAAGCGCTCGCCTGTATGGGGGTGGTTTTTCAGCGCACCACACTTGATTTGGACCTGTCTGTTTTTCAAAACCTTCGCTACGCTGCCGAGCTTCAGGGGCTCAGCCGCAAGCATGGCAGGCAGAAAATAGCCGGGGCCATTGCACAGCACGGCCTGGCGGAATTTGAAGGTCGAAAGGTCAGCGCCCTGAGTGGCGGGCAGCGGCGTCGGGTGGAACTTGCGCGCGCCCTGTTGCACAGCCCGTCGCTATTGCTTCTCGATGAGCCGACCGTTGGTCTTGATCTGGGCAGTCGCGCAGAGTTTGTAGCGCATGTGAAATCGCTTTGCGAGGCACAGCAGACCGGGGTGTTGTGGGCTACCCACCTGATGGATGAGGTCGAACCTACCGATGATGTCTATATACTTGATAAAGGTGACATCGTAGCCAGGGGGGAGGTGCAGGCGTTGCTGACCGAGCATGGCGTGTCTGATGTGACTGCCCTTTACAATAAAGTTGTTAAGCGAAAAGTCTCATGAGTGCTGCCCATGCATTTCGCTGTTTGCGGGGCGTTGTCACCCGTGAATCGCTGCGATTTATCAATCAGCGCGGCCGCTTTCTCTCTGCGCTGGTCAGGCCTCTTGTGTGGTTGTTTATTTTTGCCGCGGGTTTTCGTTCGGTGCTTGGTGTGTCGATCATTCCACCGTACGAAACCTATATTCTGTATGAAGAATATATAACGCCGGGCCTGCTCGGGATGATTCTGTTGTTTAACGGTATGCAGAGCTCGCTTTCGATGGTCTACGACCGTGAGATGGGCAGTATGCGGGTGTTGCTGACGAGCCCGTTGCCGCGATGGTATCTGCTGCTGTGTAAATTAATAGCCGGTGTTGTTGTTGCCTCGCTGCAGGCGTATGTGTTCCTTGCGATTGCCTGGTTCTGGGAAATCAGGCCGCCGCTGATTGGGTATTTGCTGGTATTTCCGGCTTTGCTGTGTGGTGGCCTGATGCTCGGAGCACTTGGTTTGCTGCTGTCGTCGTTTATCAAGCAGCTGGAGAATTTTGCCGGGGTGATGAATTTTGTTATTTTTCCGATGTTTTTTGCGTCTTCAGCGCTCTATCCCTTATGGAAAATTCTTGATTCCAGTGTCGCGCTGTACTGGATCTGTCGAATTAACCCGTTCACACAGGCGGTAGAACTGATCCGCTTTGCGCTGTATGGCAAAGTGCATTGGCTGGCTCTGCTGATTGTGCTGGCCTGCACAGTTATATTTCTTGGCGCGGCTGTTATTGGCTACGACCCGCTGAGAGGTTTTTTATCGCGCAAAGACGCCGGGCCGCCTCGTTAACTGCTATTCCGGATCAGTGCTTGCATTTTATTATTACCAAGGTAAAAATAATTAAATCAGGGTAATAAAAATGAAGAACGATCATGTCTTTAACTAATGCCAGCCACATCGCCTTTCGCGACCGGCAATTACTGGCGACAGGTAACCTTTTAGCCGTCGCCACCGCAGTCAAACGCGAATCCGCGTCTCTGGCATCGATTCTTGTTTTTGCTCTCGACTCCGGCCGTCAGCTCGATCTGGATCTCAGTGGCAGTGATGCTGATCTGCAGCAGCGCTATGGTGAAGTTGTTGAATCCGCTGATTCGTCTGCCAGTGCAGCAAACATTGCTGCTGCCGCAAAACCAGGCCGCGGTCGAGGTCGCCCCAAACTGGGTGTGGTCGGGCGTGAAGTGACTCTACTGCCTCGTCACTGGCAGTGGCTCGATACGCAATCAGGCGGTGCGTCGGCGGCGTTGAGGCGACTGGTCGAGCAGGCCGCAAAAGAGAATTCTGCCAAAGATGCGATTCGTCAGTCGCAAGACTCGGCGCACCGGTTTATGACGGCTATAGCGGGTGATCTGCGCGGTTTCGAAGAGGCAATACGCGCGCTGTTCGCTTGTGACAAAGAAAGTATAAAGCGCCACATGGCGAGCTGGCCCGCTGATATTCGCGCCTGTGCTTTGCACCTGGCTTCGGGTATCTTTCCGAAATAGTTGTTCGTATTAGCAGTGAGCGGCGAAGCTTATCTGCCTGAACGAAAGAGTCTGATAATGAAAAATAAACCGCCGGTGTATAGCGAGCCGCAGATCACCCGACACCTGGAAGAAAAACTGCCGCACTGGTGGTTTGAGGACGGTTTGATTCAGCGAAGGTACAAAGTGAATGGCTGGAAGTCGAGCATTATGATTGCCAATGCGATTGCGCATCTTGCTGAAACGGCCTGGCATCATCCGGATCTGCATGTGAGCTTTTCGTCGGTTACCGTGACCCTGTCAACTCATACGGTAAATGGTATCACTGATCTGGATTTTGAACTGGCTGAGCGTATCGAAGCTTTTGTTCATTGGCAGCCTGATCAGAGCAGTTTGCCCGGTACGCCGGATAGCGATCGGCACCGCTACATTGTGTATGACTAGATTTTATATACGCTAAAACCGGCGCTCGGATGGCTCGACTATCCTGCTGCTGATATGAGCAGGGCTGGCTTGTCGGTTGTTTTGCTATTACGCTGGTTGCAGCAGTGGCCTGGCATCTTTGAATGAGATCAGCCGACTGGCCTGCTCGTCCCACAGGGCGAGCGGAATGCACTTCAGGCTTTCGATGAATGTCAGTCGACCGACATCCTGTAGCTCCGGGTGTGTTTGCAGAACAGCCGGTAACTTATGGAACGGAATGCGACTGGATAAATGGTGAACATGGTGAATTCCAATGTAGCCGGTTAGCCACATAATCGGCTTGGGTAAGTCGTAATAGGAGCTACCGTGCAGCGCTGCGTGTTCGTGGGTCCAGCCGGGTTTTACATCCCAGTAGGTTTCGTCAAACTGATGTTGTACATAAAAAAGCCATACACCGATTGATGCACCCAGCGCCACGGCAGGCAATTGTATGAACAGGAAGGCGGTCCATCCGAAAAACTTGATCAGCACAGCGCAGAGGAGGATTATCCCGATGTTATTGCCCATTACGCTTACCCAGGCGGAGGGCTTGCCTGTCATACCTACCGGTAAACGGTGTCGCAGCAGGAACATGTAGGCTGGACCTGCCACAAACAATACAAACGGGTTGCGGTAAAGACGGTAACGCAGCCGCCCGCCGAAGCTCAGGGCTTTATATTCGTTAACGGTGAGGGTATCTATATCGCCCATACCACGACCGTCAAGGTTGCCCGAGGTTGCATGGTGTGCGGCGTGCAGCTTGCGCCAGTAGTCGTAAGGGGTGAAGGTGAATACACCGAGAATTCGCCCGACCCATTCGTTTGCCGATTTTGAACTGAACATTGATCCATGGCCGCAGTCATGCTGGATTATAAACAGCCGGACCATAAGTCCTGCGGTCGGGATTAAAAGGGCAGCAACTGCAAGCCACGCGAGCGCGTTACCCGTTTGCAGCAGTGACCACATGATTAACCAGATAGCGACAAGCGGCACCACGGTAGCGATAATTTCCAGCACTGATCTGTTGTTATCAGCGGTTTTAAATGGGGCAAGTCGAGCCGACCACTTTTGCGTGTTCATATCCAAGTGTGTAAGCCTGTTAATAGATGGATTTATACAGCGAGGTGAGTAGTTACGGAGACGTTAGTCAATTGGCGTACAACATTTACACCATGCGTGGTAGGCTGGTGCGTTCGAAGGACTGAGAACCTCTTCAAAATTTTCAGGGTAATGAATAGTCAAAGTGTTGGCGCTCAAATCGTTAGGGCCTTCTGGGCAAGACGGAACACAGGATACCAGCTTCACTGGAAATTGCCTTCCTTCTTCTCAAGAAAACCTATTCACCAATAGCGTAATTTGTACTCAAGCTGTCCGCGACCGGCGCGGGTCAGGTTCCGCCGGACAGATATGGCCGGGTTTTTACAAGGCGGGATTCGGTGAGTGGCACCGGGATGGGTTTACACTGAGACGGACAGATCCTGCAGCCAGACAGGCATGACATCAAGCAGCCATGCATCGATGGCCTGGTTCCAGTGGAACAGCAGAGTAAAACCCACCAGCAGTAATGCACAGCCCATGATTGGCTTGGCCCATGGCATCCATTTCATCAGTCGATTCCTGCGTGCGGTAAGCAGTTCCCGCGAGCCGTACGAAAGCAACAGCAGAATAGTTGATACACCGATTCCGAAGCTGATCATTGTCAAGGTGGCCTGCATCAGGCCTTCGCCGGTTGCAGCCAGACCAATAGCGCCGCCGAGAGTCGGGCCGACACAAGGAGACCAGACAGCCCCGAGCAACAAGCCGATATAAAACTGCCCGGCGGCGCCCTGTGCTTTGACGTTGTACATGCGATTGTTTGCGCCTGAGGCCAGAGGCGCGGCTACTGTTGCCAGTTTTTCCTGAGCAACCGGAATAAGTAAGATAGTACCGAATATGATCATCATGATAGCGGCGACACGATTGATCACCTCTTCACTGAGCCCGATCAGATGACCAAAAGCTGTCACCAGTACACCGACAACTGTGAAAGAGACCGTAAGTCCGACAGCCATATAGATCGGGCCATGCCGGTTGCCCTGAAATGCACCGGCAATAATCACTGGTAACAGTGGCAAGACACAGGGGTTGATCAGAGTTAGAACGCCAGCGAGCCAGGCCCAGAAAAATGTCATTGCTTATACCGAGTTGAAATCAGGTGAATTTTTATAGACCATTGTATGCTTCAAAGTTCCCTGCGACGGCTTGTTGTGCGGCATCGGTTGTTGGATTTTTGTCGATTTTAGTGGCCAGCAGTTCTGCCTCAACCACATAGCGCAGTGGCCCGCCACTGGTTAACGCATTAAACGGATAGCAGGTGACCAGCAACAGGGTTGCCTCCGGTGTGTCGCTGATGATCGACTCGGTGCGCGAATCGGCAATGTCAATTGAGGTAACGCGATAGCGGTGCCATTGGCGGTCGAGCCCTTGCAAGTCAATTACATCGCCGTTTTTAATGTGCTGCAAAGGTTTGAAGTGCGTGTCGCGGTGTCCGCCGATCAGGGTGACGCCACGATGCCCCGGTTGACTTGAACCGGTGGCCAGCCCGGGGCCGAATGCCAGTACATTGCCGGTGGCACCGCTGAGTACCCAGGTCTGCAGGCCTAGTCGGTCAACATTTAATCTGGCGACCGGGTGAGTGTCTGCCCACGGCCACGGGCGAGCTTGCTGATCGGGGTCTGCCCAGGCACGTTTTATCAGGTGCTGTGCGAGTTCGGCTTTACACAACATATAAGCGGCATCAGCTGCAGGCAAAGCGGCGCAAACAACAAGCGCTGCCATAACCAGTTTTTTCAATCGGTTTTTTAGAAGGTTCATCGAATCACCCGAGCTCCTGAACCTGCTGCAGTGTTGCCAGACTGAATACGATGGCCAAAACGGAAAAGATCAGGGTCAGCGCAAGCCGCAAGCCGATACCCAGCCCGCCCTGCGGGAAATGCATGGTATTGCCCGCCGGTATTATGGACGGTACGGCTGTTTTTGCGAGAGGCTCGATTGCGGGATCTCTGACCACCTCGTTTTCTACGGCCACAAGGCTGGTGTAGCGAGTTACCAGACCATAGTTAAGAGCTGTTTCGGTTACCTGTCGTTCTGTGTTGTTTTGGTCTGCGCCAAGCAACAGTCTGTTCTCGAGATCATCGATTTTTCGTCTTGCCCATAATTTATACAAGCCCTGGTCGCCGTCTGTCGAGCGGTTGTCATTATTTGGCTGCGGCGAGTCTGTGTGAGTCTGACTGGCCTTGACCTGCAGGCGTCTGCTCCATTGCCGACCACCATGGTTTCCACTGATAACCAGATCAGCCGAACCTATTGCGTGCGGCCATCTGGCGTCGGCCAGAACCGGTTCTCCGGCATATAAATCGGGTGGGGTTGCCGGATATATTTCCGGCTTGGCAACGCCTTCCCAGTTCAGTGAAAGGTTTGTCAGTACCGGTCGTTCTAGCTTGTGGAACAACGCCAGCATTTTCTCCTGTACTTCGGTGTCGCGTGCGATATAGGTGTAACTGCCACGACCGATTTCGGCGGCTTTGCGCATGAACCAGGTGTTCGGCGCTGAGCCAATACCGATAGTAAAAAGACGGTTTTGACCCATTTTCTGCTGCAGCTGACGGAAAATGGCATCTTCATTACCCACGCTGCCATCAGTAACAAACACAATTTGCCTAATTGATCCGCTTTCGCCGCTGGAAGAACGGGTGTTGTCCAGTAGAGCGGTGCGCAGTGCTGTGGCGATCTCTGTTCCACCCTCGGCATATAGATTTTGCACCCACTGATTTGCGTAGTGGCGATTTTCCTGGTTCGCAGCTTGAGCGCTGTGAAAAAGTGTTCGGGGTGAGTCGTTGAATTCGATAACGTTAAAGGTATCCGCAACACTCAGTCGGTTGATACCCAGCTGCAGTGCCTGGCGTGCCTGAATGATTGAATTACCCTGCATTGATCCGGAGGTATCGATAACAAAAATAACTTCGCGGCCAGTACTGACTTCGTTAAAGAATTCCTGCGGCGGGATCAACATGATGGAGGCAAAAGATTCGCTGCTGTCTGCGTCGGTCCGGTCCTGGCGAAAAACAGCCGCGTGCGGACTGCTACCGTGTTTCGGGTACCAGTTGATTTCGAAGTCCCGATCCATAGGAACTCTCTGGTCGGTCAGAGACACCTGCCAGAGATTATCCTCTGCGGTGCTGACGATTGAGTGAGACCGGCTTTCCACCCGTTCGAGCTCAATTCCGGAATCGATGGTGATAACTATTTCCGTCATATTCATTGTGGCGGATGCTGTCATCGGGGGAGTGATCTCGTCGGCATCTGCCACCAGATCGGTTGGCTCGGCCCAGCCGTTCGTCGCAACTTTATAGGACCCCTGTGCGTCAATTGCTGCGGTTGTGATTCCATTGCGCGGCTGCAGACGCTGCCCGGGCACGTAGCGTGGTGTTAGTGTCAGAGGGATGCGCTGGCTGAACACACCATCTGAATAGCGTGGGGCCGATTGGTAGGCGATAGCTATATCAACATTTTCCCCCGGAGGTATATTTGCAACGCGGGTGCTGAACAGATTGGCCCGTTGCTGTTCCAGCAAGCTTGTGCGCTGACCATTGTTGCGCGCGGTCTGGTAGGTTTTTCTGGCCTTGTCGCGAGGCTGCAGCACGCCCTGTACAGTGCGTTCACCGATAGTCATTTCAAGCGAGTCTATACTGGCGTTTTCAGGCAGCGGGAATACGTAAACCGCTTCCATCCAGGCGGAACTCTCATTGCGAAAGGACTGTCGTACCTGCACCCGTGTCGACATACCCGTTACCCGGGCATCGATGCTGCTGCTCACGGGTTGTAGCCTTGTGTAGTTGTCGTGACCCGCTGGTGTTGCCATCAGGCCCGATCTGTCTGCCGGATATACTTCGCTACCTATGGCGAATGGGTGTGACGATAAAAACAGGAACACAATACACAGGGTAATGGCAGTGCTGAGGTGATCTTTCATAACGGTTCCGGCAGTAGTTTGCATGTACCGTTAGTTAACAGGGTAATGGTGGCATCGCGGGTTTTAAGCTGTGCTCAATCGGGATGAATTATGACGAAAAAAGGCAGCGTGCCGTGTTGCCGTTGATTGTTTACCCTGCTGCTCCGTCACTACTGACGCGTGTTCACCAGACAGGCATTAGTGTATCGTGAAATGTTGCACATCCTTTTGAGAGTACTGTGTTTACATGGTCAAACGCCTGATTCATCCGATTGCTGTTATCCTGCTCGCGCTGTTTAATTTAACTGCTGTAGCTGCCGTTGCCAGCGCCGAAACCCGGGCCGGCGCGCAGATTCAGGGGCAGGCTGACTCGTCTGGTGATTCGTATATAGAAAAACCACGCTGGGAGGTCGGGGTTGCGGCGGCCGCCATCGGGGTTCCCGCTTACCCTTCATCTTCGGTTACCAATGATCGCGGTTTTGTCGTGCCCTGGTTTATCTACCGTGGCGACACGATCCGTCTGCGTGAAGGTGGCCTGCAGGTGATCGCTCTGGAAAATAAACGGCTGACTCTGGGCTTGTCTCTCGGTGGATCACTGAGCGCAAACTCCGATATCACTCCATTGCGTGAGGGTATGCCGAATCTTGATTACCTGTTCGAATTCGGACCGCAGCTGGATTACCGGATCTGGGATCGCGAGCTGGGAGGTGGCGAGCGTTCCCGGCTTAACTGGCAGACTTCGCTCAGGGCTGCCGTATCCACTGATTTTTCAGCTTTTCGCTCACGCGGGCTGGTGCTGAGTTCTGAGGTGTCTTATCGTCGCGATAATATTCTGGGTACCAGAGCGACGGTGTTTCTGTCAGCCGGGCCAACCTGGGCAGCTGAGAAATTCATGGATTTTTTCTATCAGGTTGACCCGCAGTTTGTCACCGCGCAGCGTGCGGCATTTGATGCGGAGCCAGGGTATCTGGGGACAGATCTGGTTTTCGGTTTGAGTACGCATTTTAGCGAGCGTTTGCAGGGCTTTATTGGTTTGGGTACCAGTCTTCACGATGGAGCGGCAAACAACGACAGTCCGTTGTTCGAAGACAGTTCAACACATGCGGCAGTAATAGGGCTAAGCTGGCAGCTGAAAAAAAGCCGTCGCAGTGTTCGCGTTCTGGATGAATAGTCGCCGCTGGACCACACGTGCACTCTTTAAAAGTGCGAAGCGCTGAATAAAGTACAAAGCGCCGGGCATTGGTTTATTGGGCATTGCTTATGACTATAACAGTGGAGTATTGCGATGACGTGGCATCCGCATAAACTTGGCGAGGCGCTGAAGCAGAGTAATCAAAGCATTGAAATGCTGCTTACCCTCCTTAAAGACAGCAATGATACCACGCAAAAAGTTGGCTTGACCTGCGAGTTGATTATTGCTGTGTTCGATCAGTTCTATACGGAACTGTGTGCCTATCCAAGGCGGGCGCAAACAGCATTTGAACAGCGTGACCCCAACTCCTCTATTCTGATCAGTCGTGACCGACTGGAGCTGTATAGTGAATATATTGAGTATTACACGCCCCTGTTGCTCGAGAGCTTTGAGGAAATAGGGCGGCTTGAAGCACTATGGGAAGCCTTTGAAGCGCGCTTTCTGCAAGAGATAGAGCACCGCTACGAAGCGGATATTGCTTTTAGTTTTGCCAACTCAATTGAGCGCAGAATTTATCAGGGTGAGTGGAAGCCGGTTGCCTATTCTTTTTCACAACCTTCGATAGAGCGGGCGAAATCACGCGAGAGTGCCTATAGAACATTCGATATTAAAACTACTATAACGCAGGAGCAGATGGTAGAAATTCTGGGTATTCCACAGCTGAATATTCCGTATATAAATCTGCATGCAGATGCGCAGAAAATTGTTGAACGCATTGAGCAGATAGCAAGGCTGGGTGAGTATGACGATCAGCCGCTGTCGCGGGTGGATATACTGAAAGGAGGTTTCTTTCGCGATTTAACTGCGTTTATTGTGGGGCGGGTAGTTAAGTACGATGGAACCTTTGCACCGTTTGTCATCGCGCTTCTGAACGATGCCGAGGGATTGAGAGTTGATGCGTTTCTGCATAAAACGGCCGATGCGCATAATCTGTTGAGTTCAACTCTGGCGAACTTTCATGTAACCAACGATTTGTACTACCAAACCTGTGTTTTTCTATATAGCATTATGCCAAAGCGTCCACTGGGGCTGCACTACAGCACGATTGGTTTTAATCACGTGGGCAAAGTTGCTGTCATTGAGGAGCTGAAGTCGCAATTGCAGGAGTCAGGCTCGGTGCTTGCTTCATCGCCTGGTTATGAGGGTACAGTTGCTATAGGGTTTACTTTTGAAGCAAGTACCTATCACCTGAAGGTAATCAGGAACACACCAACAAAATCCTATAAATGGGGAGAGTTTGAGGGGATTGATGCAGTACTGGACAAATACCGTATTGTGCATCAGATTAATCGTACCGGTAGTATGGTAGACAATATTATTTACCATAACCTGAGGCTCCATAAAGATCTTTTCGCGGAAGATCTATTGCTCGATATTACAACCGAGGCCAGTGACAGTGTCAGTCTGCACGGTGACTATGTATTGTTTAAATCGCTGATCGTGCAGTTGAAAATTATTCCGCTACCGGTTTATTTTGATTCAGCCAGCGATGAACAGATCAAGAAAATTATTAATAACCTGGGCCACTGTATAAAAAATAATATGGCGGCGAATATTTTTAACCGTGATCTGGATGCCCGCAATTACGGGGTCGGCCGCTACGACAAGGTCTTCCTGTTCGACTACGACGCGCTGGAACAGCTAACTGATATAAAAATTAGAACCAACCTCGATCGCATTGATGGTGAAGAAGATATCCCTGACTGGTATTTCGAAGATGGTGTTGTGTTTTTACCCGAGGAGATCGAATCCGGCCTGCAACTGGAACATAGGGAGGCGCGACGGCATTTCCGGGATTTACATGCCGATCTTCTGACTGTCGATTATTGGCAAGGCGTGCAGGATCAACTCCAGCAGGGCGAGGTCTTAGGGCTTCGAAGCTACCCGGAGAGCCGCAAGCTTGGCTAGTGCCCGTTCATAACCAGCGCTACTGCGGACCACCCAAGCACGCAATCTTTCACCGACTACATGTGGTCATTTAGATTGACTAAACACCCACATGTGGCAGGCGAAAACTCCCGCACCCGAGTGACCCTCGCTACGCCCCGGTTTATGGACCGGTATTGGCTGGCTTTACAGTTTTATTTGAGCTACTTCGAGCCAGCAAAAATTTGCCGGATAAGTCTGCTGGCGCAGTTGTGCTGCCGGGAGGCGCAATTGTGGTTGATACTGCCTGCGCTAAAGGTGTAAACAGGACGCTTGATTGCAGAACAGGGTTTTAATATGCCACTCGTCTATGGAGATATGGCTTCCGGTAATTGCTATAAAATTGCACTGTTGTTTTCACGGCTCGGTATCGAGCATGAGTGGCAGGGAACTCTGGTGGTGCACGGTGAAACTCGCACCGAAGAATTTCGGGCACTAAACCCTGCCGGGCAGATTCCGGTGGTCGTGCTCGAAGATGGCACGGTGCTGACTCAATCAAACGCGATTCTCTATTATTTTGCCCGCAACACAGACTTAGTGCCGGCTGATCCACTGTTAATGACGCGAATGCTGGAGTGGCAGTTCTTTGAGCAATACAGTCATGAGCCGACAATCGCGGTCAGGCGCTTTATTCAAAAATTTCTGCAGATGCCGGCAGATCGGCGTGCAGAATACGCGCAGCTGGAAGAAGGCGGCTATCGTGCCCTGGGTGTTCTGGAGCGATGCCTGGCAGAGAATGATTTTCTTGTCGGCAGCGCGTATTCGCTGGCGGATATCAGTCTTTATGCATATACCCATGTAGCCGATGAGGGGGGCTTTGATCTGAGTTCATTCCCCGCAATTAACGGTTGGCTGGATCGAGTGCAGGGCGAGCCCGGCTATATTGGAATGAACAGTCGATGAGTAAGAGCCTGAAAGAACTTGTTGACGAGATTTCGGTTAATTGTGCGGGTAAGAATCAATCATTACCTGCAGCGTGTTATCACCGTGAAGATTTTCTAGCACTCGAAAAAGCAAAGGTGCTCAATGGCGGCTGGCACTGCCTCGGGCGGGCTGACGAAATTCCGGGTGAGGGTGATTTTTTCACGACAACGCTTCTCAATGAGCCGATGCTTGTTGTTCGTGGCGGCGACGGAGGAATTCGTGTGTTGTCGAATGTCTGCCGCCACCGGGCAGCGCCAGTGGCCAGCGGATACGGTACAGCCAGCGGATTTAGATGCCCCTATCACGCGTGGACCTATGAGATTGATGGTCGCCTGCGCAGTGCACCACTGGTGGAAAAAAAGTTGTTGAAGAATTGCCAGTTGCCGGTGATACGAAGTGAGTGCTGGGGAGGCTTTATATTTGCCACGCTGGACAGTTCGATTGAATCATTGCAGCACAGCCTGATCGGTCTCGAAGAGCAGATTCGAAACTATAGAATGGAAAAGATGCACCATGTCGCGTATTTCGAAGAGACCTGGGAATGCAACTGGAAATCGCTGGTTGAGAATTTCATGGACGGCTATCATTTGTCTGTGGTACACCCGCAAACCCTGCGCCCGTTAACGCCTACCCGCTTGTGTCAAACGATGGAAAGCGGACCGGCGTTTACCGGCTATATAGCGAATTATGCTAAGTCGGCTCCGCTTCGCAAGCGGTATTCGAAATTGCTGACCGAAGATGAGAAACGCCAGTCGAAGCTCTTTTGTGTTTATCCGGCTATGGTCGCATCGATATCACCGGATACGCTGGTTTATCTCGCGCTGCAACCCGATGGCCCTGAACGGGTACGGGTCAAGTGGGGGCTTTCGGTGGTGGAAGCACGATTGTCAGCCAGAGAAAAACAGAGCCGCATTGAGAAGTGGCAGGCGATCAACGCGGAAGATCATGCTCTGTTGAGTTCATTGAGCCAGGGTCTGCAATCGGCTTTATATACGGGCGGGGAGTTGGCACCGGCGAATCTTGAAGGTACAGTGAGTGATTTCCACGATTACCTGATTGCTGCTATTCGCCGTTAGGGGTCGTTTCGATCCCGGGTAAAACAGGATAAATAGAGTGGTTGAGTGGCCAACGTTGTTAGCGGTGTTGCCGATAGTTCTGTTTTCCGGTTTTGTGCACGGGGCACTGGGGCTGGGTTTTCCTATGATTGCCACCCCGATAATTGCGATATTTCTGGACGTAAAGCTCGCCATCTTCATCACAGCGCTGCCGACGGCTGCAGTAAATCTGGCCAGCGTCTGGAGTGGTTCACCGTCGAGTACCACATTGCGTAAATACAGTCCGCTGGCCGGTGCCAGTCTGGCGGGCGCCGTTATTGGCTCTATTGTATTGGCAACATCTGATGCAAACCCGTTCCGGTTGCTGTTGGCGCTGCTAATATTGTTCTTTCTATGGACAAGCCATCAGCAGCGCTGGCCGAAAGCATGGGTATTGAATAATGGCTTGCTGGCTATGCTGCTGTTCGGCGTTCTGGGCGGGTTCTCGGCCGGTACCACCAATGTCGCGGTTGCTGTGCTGATTGTCTATTTTCTGACGCTGGAGGTGCCGCGCAATGAGTTGGTACCGGCGATGAATCTATGTTTTCTCCTCGGCAAGCTGTCGCAGATTGTGGTGTTTTTGTGGATTGGTGTTATTGGGTTTGGTTTTTTAGCATCCACCATTCCACTCACGCTCGGTGCCCTGGGGGCCTTATTTGTCGGGCAACGGCTGGGAAAATCTATTCCGCAGGAACGGTATCGACGGATTCTCCGGATAATTCTGGCGGTATTGGCGGTGGTTCTGTTGGTGCAGTTTATTGCCGCGGTCAGCGGCAATGCGCTTTATGGCGTATAAAAAACTACCATTCGGTGGTATCGGCAAATTTGATCATCCGCGGGGTGCGGTCACTATATTCCACAATACTGTGGCTACAGTTATCCATGTGCGGAAGTGCCCAGATATCATTCAACGGCCGGTTTGCGTAGTCGATCAGCAGC
Source organism: Chromatiales bacterium (ex Bugula neritina AB1) (assembly GCA_001730015.1). Taxonomy (GTDB): domain Bacteria; phylum Pseudomonadota; class Gammaproteobacteria; order Granulosicoccales; family Granulosicoccaceae. Next base: position 35,241 of record MDLA01000080.1, read on the forward strand.
GATTTTAAAAATGCTCCGTGGCTGACGACCAGCACTTTTTCGGCGGTGCCATCGCATTCGTTTAGTATTTCGTCGATCGCATTGCGGGCGCGCTGTTGCAGTTGATGAAATGTTTCTGCGCCTTCAAGAGAAAATTTTTCAGGCTGATTGCGAAAATGGCCGGTTTCGATCGGGTATTTTTCGGTGGCTTCACTGAGCAATACACCTTCCCAGGGGCCAAGATGAATTTCCCTCAGCGACGGGCGGAAGTCTACGTGATCTATTTTGCCTTGCAGAATATTACTGGTGGTTTGCCGGGTGCGTGCGAGATCGCTTGAGTACACTCGATCAAATTCCGGCAGCTTGCCTACCAATGCTTTGGCCTGTGAAATACCCAGTTCCGACAGATCAGGATCAGAGGTGCCCTGAATACGAATTTCGGCATTCCAGGTAGACTGTCCGTGACGCACGAAGTGTAGTGTGGTCATTAAAAGGTGATCGCTCAATGGCTTTGACGGCAGTAGATGGTAGTTCGGTTGAGTTGTGGTAACAAGCCGATGGATGTAAGGCAATGTGTGTGAGCTGAGGCAGTCGCCTGAAATCGAATGTTGCAATTACCGGTGAAATTTGCACCCGTGCGACACGGCAGGTGTCAGAGCTGTTTGCTTCTGGCAGCATGAGGTGCAGATTTTTCTAAAGGATCAGTCATGCAACCATTCGAAGGCATTCGCGTGCTCGACTTTACCCATGTACTGGCAGGTCCGTTCTGCACGTATCAGCTTGCTGTGCTGGGCGCTGAAGTGATCAAGGTTGAGTCACCGCATGAGCCCGACATGATGCGTGCGGAGTCGGCCAGTGAAGTGCTGCTTCGTCAACAGCGCGGCAGCCAGTATCTTTCGCAAAGCGCGAATAAAGCCAGTGTGGCCATAGATTTCCGTTCGCCGGAGGGGGCGAAAATACTTAGAAAGCTGGCGGGTAGCTGCGATGTGATCGTGGAGAATTTCAGGTCAGGCGTGCTGGCGCGTGCCGGTCTTGACTATGATTCACTTCGCGAGGCGAACCCGACATTGATCTACTGCTCGATGACCGGCTTCGGGCAGACAGGTCCGAAGGCCGGTCACCCGGCCTACGACAATGTGATACAGGCTTTTTCTGGTTTAATGGCGGCGACGGGCGATACGCAGACGGCACCTGTGCGTGTTGGGCCGCCGGTGCTTGATTACGGTACCGGTGCACAGGCGGCTTTTGCTATTGCCTCTGCATTGTTTCAGCGCAGCAGGACCAGCACCGGGCAGTATATAGATGTCGCCATGCTCGACGCGGCGCTCATGCTGATGTCCAGCAATGTAGTCGATACACAGCTAAAGCAATCAGCGCCGCAACCACCGGGTAACTCAAGTCTTTCGAATGCCGGTTACGCCTGCTTTGAAGCAAAGCAGGGGCTGATTATGATCGGTGCGTTTACCGCAAAGCAACTTGCAGATCTGTGGATGGTGCTGGATCAGCCGGAGCTGTCCGGCACGGCACTGACGCTGTCACGATCGCAGATTGAAAAACGCCTGACTCAGGACAGGCAACTGCTGTCGACGCTGCTGCTGGCGGAGACAGCGCAGGAGTGGGAGAACCGTCTGAACGATGCCGGCGTGCCCGCAGCCCGAGTCAGAACACTTGATGAAACACTGGCGCACCCGCAGGTCGGCTCTCGTGCCGTACTGCAGGAAGCGCCGGGTTTACCAGTACCACATGAACAACTGAAAGTGCCGGTGGCTGCTTTTTCCTACGAGTATGGCGGGCCCGAAATTCAACACCATGGAGTAGCGCGTGGCACTCATACGCGAGAGGTTTTGCAGCAGCTGGGTATGGATGTGACAGAAATAGCGGCACTTGAAAAAGCCCGGGTGGTGGCATCGGCAGAGCATTGAAGGCGTGTGTAAAAACTGCAGCTTTTGTACACAGGTGATAGTATCAGTGGCTTCTACACTTTTCGGAAAAGAACGTGATCGATCTCTACAGCTGGACCACCCCGAACGGGCGTAAAGTATCCATAATGCTCGAGGAGTGCGGGCTTGAATATGAAACCCATGCTATCGACATAACCACCAACAAAGATCAGTTTGAGCCGGCGTTTTTAAAGATAAGTCCGAATAATCGCATTCCGGCAATCGTTGATCGTGATACGGGTACCACGATGATGGAGTCCGGTGCAATTTTGTTGTATCTGGCAGAAAAAACGGGCAGATTTTTGTCCACCGAGCCTGCAACTCGCTGGAAGACTATTGAATGGCTGATGTGGCAGATGGGCGGCCTTGGCCCTATGGCGGGTCAGACGCATCATTTCGTCAAGTTCAATCAGGGTAAGTCGGCCTATGCAGAAGAACGTTATACAAAGGAAACCCGTCGGCTTTATGGCGTGCTTGATCGGCAACTGGCAGACAATGAGTATATAGCCGGTGATTATTCAATTGCCGATATGGCAACCTGGCCATGGATTTCCAGATTTGAATGGCAAACCATGGATCTTGATGAATTCGCTAATCTGAAACGGTGGTATATAGATATAGCCAATCGGGAAGCGGTACAGCGCGGCTACCATGTGCCAAAATTCACGATGGATATTCCGATGCCGTCGTAGCGCCCGTGCTTCTGGTGTGACTTCCAGATGCTGTTGCTTCCAGATGCTGTTGCTTCCAGATGCTGTTGCTTCGAGAGGCTCAGGTTCGATCCAATAGAGCTTCTATCGCAGCTATAGGCAGCTGCCATGGAAAACCCGGATCGGGCAGGCGTCAGGTGGCAAACCATCGGCTGAGAAAATAAAGTGCGCCGATCACCATGACAACTTCCAGTAAAACGGTGTGCACCCTCAGGGAAGTTTTGCGTACAATCTTTCTGCTTATATAGTGGCCGGGAAAGGTACAGATACCCATACCTATACCTATCGCAATGAGTTTTGGTGTTAAAAGTGGTGAAAAACCAAACGCGATCGATTTGATCGTGTTGAGTAAAAAACCTTGCACAGCTAGCGTGGCAATTAAGGTTTCACCGATGACACCTGCGCCGAGAAGTACCGGGCCTAGAATTAATCCGACGCCGAAACTTGCGCCGGATAGAAATCCGTATGGAACCGCCACAACTCCGATGGCCGAGCGGGGCATCGCGATTTTTCTGCCTTTCAGCAGCCGCCTGAGCGGAATAGTGATTAGCAGCAGAATGCCGAGAAATAAACCGACCGCCGCTTCCGACAGACTGACATAGGTAAATACGCCAATCAGTATAAACGGAAATGCACAAGTGAAAAGCAGTGCGAACACTTTCCAGTCGACTGAGCGCCGAAACAACCAGGCCCTGGAGCCGTGTGAGATCACCATGGCAACGGATACCAGTGGCACGGTTAGTTTTAGACCAATAGCCGGCGCTATGACTATAGATAAAAGTAAGGCGCCGGCAAAGCCACCGATACTGTGTATTACAGCCGTTAGCAGTGAGGCAATTGCCAGGTAGAGAATAATAAGTGGTGTGATAGTGTTGATCCCGAATCAGCTGTTATCCTGGAAAGTGTTTCTAGAACGGCAGACACAGCTGCTGGCGGTTTTCCAGTTCCAGTAAAAAATTTTTCGTTGGCAGGCCTCCACCGAAGCCGGTTAACGTGCCGTCGCGGCCGATGACACGGTGGCAGGGGATTATGATCGGGATCGGGTTTCGCCCATTTGCATTGCCGACAGCGCGCACCGCTTTGGGGTTATCAATGGCATTTGCTATTGAGCCATAGGAAACGGTTCTGCCATAGGGTATATCGATCAGGGCTTGCCATACCTGCTGTTGGAATGCCGTTCCGACCGGTGCCAGTGGCAGATCAAATGTGGTGAGTTCGCGATCGAAGTACTGGTCCAGCTGAGCTGCAAGTGCGCGGAACGGTTTTGTGGATTCGCGCCACTTTTCATTCACCGAAACTTTTGTTCCCTGGCCTGCGGGAAAGGCGATGTGGGTGATTGCTTCATCGTTGCCGGCGCACAGCAGCTTGCCAACCGGAGATTCATACCAGCAGTAGCTGTCTGTTGTCGGGTTCAGTTGATCATCGATCATAGCGAATCTGGTGGTCGGTCGAGGTGGTTAATAAAGTTGCGTACAGGTGATTGCAGTTTTCAGGGCGGTGAGTCGCCATTGGTAATTCTGCGCACAATTTTGAGTTGTACGACATAACAAGGGGGATAGTAGAATACCGGGGTATTTTTTTAAACCGTACCGGGCATTAACAAATCAATAGATGTCTGGATGACAGCGCGTGGTAAATTTCCGGTGCCGTTACCGAACGCGTGTATTTTGTTGTGAAAATTTAATTGTAGAAGGATACTTTAATGTCTATTTCCTATGTTGATCGTGTGGCGATTGTCACTGGCTCAGGCAGTGGCCTGGGTCGATCGCATGCGTTGCAGCTGGCGGCTCGGGGTGCGAAAGTTGTGGTCAATGATTTCGGCGGTAGCCGCGACGGCACCGGCGGTTCGGCCGGTGCTGCAGAGCAGGTGGTCAGCGAGATCAAGGCGGCCGGTGGTGAGGCTATTGCCAATTTTGCGAATGTTACCAGCGACGCCGAAGTGCAGGCAATGGTAGAGCAGACCATGGATACCTGGGGTCGTGTGGATGTTCTGGTCAACAATGCGGGAATACTGCGCGATAAGTCGTTTGCCAAGCTGCAGGGTGACGATTGGCGGGCCGTTGTTGATGTTCATTTGAATGGTGCGGCCAATTGCAGTCGGGCTGTGTGGCCTGTTATGCGTGAGCAAAGCTATGGTCGTATTGTGATGACAACCTCTACATCCGGTATTTATGGAAACTTTGGTCAGGCAAACTACGGGGCGGCTAAAAGTGGCGTAGTGGGATTGATGAATGTACTGCATATTGAGGGAGAAAAATACGATATCCGGGTTAACTGCCTGGCGCCGACTGCGGCTACCCGCATGACAGTAGACGTCATGTCTGAGGAAATGCTGGAATCGCTGGCGCCGGAGCATGTGACACCGGCAGTCTTGTTTCTGGCTTCTGAGAACGGACCCAAGCGCACGGTTTTGCTGGCAGGTGCCGGTTGCTTTACCGTTGCAAAATTGATTGAGGCCGAAGGTATTTACCTCGAAGAGGAAAACAGAACACCCGAGCAAATAGCAGAGAAATTTTCACAAATGTGCGATCTGTCCAACGCACGGGAAATGATCACCGGTAGTGAGCACGTGGAGAAGATTCTCTCCATGGCCAGACAAAACAAGCACTAAGCTAAATTCTTAAGGACTAACAATGACCCACCCGGATTTATCTGGTTCTGCACAGACAGTTACCGATGCGGTTGTCACCCGACGATCACTGCGTGCCTTTACCGCGCAAGCCGTCGACGATGACGTACTGAAGGCTATTTTCGTCAACGCAGCCCGCGCTCCCAGTGGCACCAATATGCAGCCCTGGCGTGTGCATATTCTGAAAAACGACGGATTGGCTAAGGTTAAAGCCAGCGTACTTGAAGCATATGATGCAGACGTGCCGTTTGAGGCGGAGGAGCCTTATTACCCGGATAAGTTCTTTGAACCCTATCTGAGTCGGCGGCGCAAAGTCGGCTGGGATCTCTACAGCCTCATGGGTATAGAAAGGGGCGATAAGCAGAAAATGAAGGCTCAGCATCGCCGCAACTTTGAATTCTTTGATGCTCCGGTCGGGGCCGTTTTCACGATTCACCGCGATCTGAATACGGGAAGCTGGCTGGACTACGGAATGTTTTTGCAAAATGTGATGCTGCTGGCCAGAGAAGCCGGCTTGCACACGTGCCCGCAAGCTGCATTCTGCGGATACCACAAAGCGATTCGAAGTGCGCTGCCGCTGGATCAGGTCGAGGTGGTTGTGTGCGGCATGACTATCGGCTATGCGGATCTGAACGCCATCGAAAATACACTGCAGACGGAACGTGCATCTTTTGAAGAGTTTGTGACGGTACACGGCTAATCGGGAAACCGGTCCGGGGGCTTGTCACCTGACCGGGCCCGGACAGTCAGCGATTACCGTTTACCGGCGGTGCTGCCGGATTCTGAATGGCAGCCGTCGGTTGCTTAGCGGGTATAGCTTCAGACGCGAGAGTGCTTTGTGATAGATTGAGATTCTGGAAAATCATCTGGAACAACTCAGCTATGAAGCGTACATTTTCGATACTTTTTGCGGTTTTCATGATCTGCTGCGGGTCTGCAAGCGCAGCCCGAACCGATCTTGTTCTCGGTATGCAGCTGGAGCCACCAAATCTTGATCCGACCGGCGCGGCCGCGGCAGCAATAGACGAAGTCGTGTACGCCAATATTTTTGAAGGCTTAACCCGTTTTGCATCGGATGGCAGCGTTATCCCCGCGCTGGCGAAGTCCTGGGAGATCTCCGCTGACGGCCTGACCTATACATTTGCTCTGCAATCCGGTGTTAAGTTCCACAACGGTAGCCTGTTCGATGCCACCGATGTGAAATTTTCACTTGACCGTGCACGCTCGGAGAATTCCACCAACGCGCAGAAGCAGTTATTCAGCGGAATCACTGCGGTAGACGTAGTGGATTCAGAAACCGTTTCGCTGACACTCGACAAACCCAACGGTGCTTTGCTGTTCAATCTGGCGTGGGGAGACGCTATTGTATTATCACCTGATTCCTTTGATAAAGCGAAGACAGCTCCGGTGGGAACTGGTCCGTTTGTCTTTAGCCGATGGGTACAGGGCGATCGTATAGAGATTACTAAAAATCCGGATTACTGGGGTGAACCAGCAAAGCTGGATAAAGCGACGTTTAAATTTATATCTGAGCCGACAGCAGCGTTTGCTGCATTGATGGCGGGCGATGTTGATGTTTTTCCGGTGTTTCCTGCCCCTGAAAATCTGGCGCAGTTCGATGCCGATCCGCGTTTCACCGTTGTAGTGGGTTCAACAGAGGGGGAAACTATCCTATCTATAAACAATAAGCAACCACCGTTCGATGATAGGCTGGTACGTAAAGCAGTGGCTCATGCGATTGATCGAGAGGCTATAGTTAATGGCGCAATGTTCGGTTACGGCACACCTATCGGTACCCATTTCGCGCCGCATAATCCAGCCTATGTCGATCTGACAGGAAACTCCAGCTACGACCCTGAGAAATCGAAGGCGTTGCTGATAGAGGCGGGATTGGCAAATGGTTTTACCACCACTTTGAAGTTGCCACCGCCGTCTTATGCACGCCGCGGCGGGGAAATTATCGCGGCGCAATTGCGTGCGGTTGGTATCAATGCCGAAATCAGCAATCTTGAGTGGGCGCAGTGGCTGGAGCAGGTGTTTCGTGGCAAAGATTTTGGACTGACTATTGTTTCCCATACCGAGCCGATGGATATAGGGATCTATGCCAAGCCGGATTATTATTTCCAGTACGACAACGCCGATTTCCAGCAGTTGATTGCTGATCTGGATGCCGAAGCAGATGCTGATCAGCGTATGAAGATGATGCGCCAGGCGCAGCAGATAATCTCTGAAGACTACGTTAACGGTTATTTGTTTCAGCTGGCGAAAACGGGGGTGGCGAATGCCGATATTGTCGGGCTGTGGGAAAATTCCCCGACCCAGGCCAATGACCTGACTGCGGTTCACTGGAAATAGCCTGGCCGGGTAGACTCTGCACTAGCCTGTGCTTCGCTATATTCTGAAACGGTTATTGTCTCTGGCACTGACGCTGCTGGCAGCGAGCCTCATTGTATTTCTTTTTATTGAGGTGGTGCCGGGTGACCCTGCCAGCTATATGCTCGGTCTTAATGCGCAGCCGGAAACGGTTGCCGCACTGCGCCGGGAGCTGGGGTTAAACGAATCGAAGCCGGTGCGCTATATTAACTGGATCAGCGGCCTGTTCACCGGTGACTTTGGTATTTCCTATACGTATCGCACATCGGTATCAGAGATGATTGCAGATCGAGCGGTGATCTCTCTGCCTCTGGCTTTATATGCGCTGGTGTTATCGACCCTGATCGCCTTTCCAGCCGGTGTTATTGCGGCTACCCGGCGCGGTTCAGGTGTCGATGTGTCTATCATGAGCTTTTCGCAGCTGGGGGTGGCAATACCGAACTTCTGGTTTGCGATGATTCTGGTCACTGTGTTTGCGATAAATCTGCGCTGGTTTTCAGCCGGCGGTTTCCCGGGTTGGGAGAGCGGTTTTTTCAGTGGTATGAAAGCACTGACTCTGCCTGCTATTGCGTTAGCGTTGCCACAGGCATCTATATTGGCGCGGGTTATGCGCTCGGCGCTTCTCGACACCCTGGGTGAAGATTTCATTCGAACTGCCCGTGCCAAAGGTTTATCTGTGCGGCAGACACTCTGGCGACATGCGCTTCGCAATGCATTGATCCCAGTGCTGACAATTATCGGATTGCAGTTTTCGTTTCTATTGGCAGGCGCGATTATTATCGAGAATGTGTTTTTTCTTCCCGGACTGGGGCGACTTATTTTTCAGGCAATATCGCAGCGTGATTTAATTGTTGTTGAAAGTGTCGTGATGTTATTGGTCTGTGCGGTTGTTGTGGTTACCTTTATCGTTGATGTTGCCTATGCGCTGGCAGATCCGCGATTGCGTTCTCGCTGATATGCAAAGCCATCGTAATCTTGTTGCCGGTGCGGTACTGGCTCTGATTTTTTTTACAGCGGCGGTTGTATCGTTACTGTGGACACCATTTGATGTCGCTGAGCTCGATATAGCCAACAAGCTGAAGAAACCCGGTGATGCTGTGTACTGGTTTGGTACGGATCATTTCGGGCGCGATATCCTGTCGATGATCATGGTAGGTGCCAGAACCTCTCTGGCTGTCGCGCTGGTCGCGGTGGGCATCGGTATGCTGTGTGGTGTGCCTCTCGGATTAGCAGCAGCTGCAAGGCACGGCAGCTGGCTTGATGAATTTATCATGCGCAACAATGATCTGGTGTTTGCGTTTCCGGCGTTGCTGATTGCTGTCATGATTACCGCTGTATTTGGTCCCGGTGCAGTGAACGCTATAATTGCTATCGGAATTTTTAATATTCCCGTGTTTGCCCGTTTGACTCGAGGCGCTGCTCTTAGTTTGTGGAAGCGGGATTTTATTCTAGCGGCAAGAGTCGCTGGAAAATCGGCACCGAGAATTTCGCTTGAGCATATTCTGCCGAATCTGCTCAATCTGCTGATTGTGCAGGGGACCATTCAATTTTCCCTCGGAATACTAGCCGAGGCGGGTCTTTCCTATGTCGGGCTGGGTGCGCAGCCACCGACCCCGAGTTGGGGTCGAATGCTGGCGGAAAGCCAGACCATGATCAGCTTCGCACCGCATCTGGCGTTATTTCCGGGGCTTGCTATTGTTCTGACCGTATTAGGTTTGAATCTGTTTGGTGACGGACTCAGAGACTACTTTGATCCGCGGATCAGGCGCGGCAGTCGATGACTCTTTTGCGCGTTGAAAATCTTCAGCTATCAATAAATTCAACTCAGGTTTTACGAAATATAAATTGCACTCTTGAGTCCGGGAAAATTCTCGGGATTGTGGGGGAGAGCGGTTCGGGCAAGTCGATGACGGCGTACTCGATCATGCGTCTGCTACCACGGGGGTCTGTGGCTTCCGGATCGATCACTCTGGATGGCAGCGAACTCGGGGCACTGACGGAAGCGCAGATGTGCGGTATTCGTGGCAACGATATAGGCATGATATTCCAGGAGCCGATGACTGCGTTAAATCCGGTACAGACCATTGGTGATCAAGTAGCCGAGACTGTTCGTATTCACCGTCGGGTCAGTCGGGTGCAAGCCCGGAACATAGCAGCAGAGACTCTGGAGCGGGTTGAGCTGCCCAATTCTGAATTTCCTTTGACACGCTATCCGCATGAATTATCCGGTGGGCAGCGTCAGCGTGTTGTTATTGCGATGGCAATTGCGTTGCAGCCGCGTTTGCTGATCGCCGACGAGCCGACAACTGCTCTCGACGTGACAACTCAGGCGCGAATTCTTAGTTTGCTTAAGCGGCTGGTGTGTGAAGATAATATGGCGTTGATCCTGATTTCGCACGATCTGGCGGTTGTGGCGCAGACCACCGATTCGATGGTCATTATGCGACACGGGGATGTAGTTGATTCGGGACCGGCGAAAAATGTATTCAATGAACTGAAACACCCTTATACACGGCAATTGTTTGAGGCCTCCGGTCATGTCCCGATACGCTCGTCGCTGGCATCCCGACAGGAAATTCTGTTACAGGTGCAAGGTGTGTCGCGTGACTACCAGACCGCGCGCAAAACATTTTTCTCAAAGCCCGGCGTTTTTCGAGCGCTTGATCGGGTGAGTTTTGATCTTTATCGAGGTGAAAAGCTCGGCCTTGTTGGTGAGAGTGGCTGTGGTAAATCAACGCTGACTCGTGCGATTCTCGGTTTGGATGCTTGTCAGGAAGGCTCGATTACCCTTGCCGGTGAGTCGATAAAAGCCGGCCAGCTGATGCCCCGGCCCGTACTGCGCAAGATGCAAGTGGTATTTCAGGATCCCTATGGCTCGTTTAATCCACGCCATAAAGTCGGGCGTTTGGTGTCGGAACCGTTTTATATTCTTGATCATCCGCCGCGGGGAAAGGCACGGCGGTCGGCGGTGGCTGAGGTGCTGGAAAGTGTCGGATTACAGGCTGACGACGCCGACAAGTACATCCATGAGTTTTCCGGTGGACAGCGGCAGCGTATTGCTATTGCCCGGGCGCTGATAACAAAGCCGCAGCTGATCATACTCGATGAAGCGGTGTCGGCACTCGATGTTTCTATAAGAGCCACCATTCTGGATCTGCTGGCTGAGTTGTCGGCTGACCATGATTTAGCCTATCTTTTCATTTCACATGATCTGACGGTTGTGCGGGCAGTGACTGACCGGGTATTGATAATGAAAGACGGAGGTATTCTGGAGCACGGTGATACCGAGAGCGTTTTTGCCAAGCCGCGCCACCGTTACACACAAGAATTGATTGCTGCCGCTCCATCGCTCAGTTGTCTCTGACAGCGTCGCCCGGAGGTGGAACTTTTTGGTGAACTGTGTCTTGTTTTTAGCGTGAAACGGATTGTCTTTATGGCATCTTTCAGGGGATTTCCAGTTTAATCAGTTGTTTAAACTCAAGCTTGGTTGTGCATGGTCGTTGTGAATTAATAACTAGAGATAACGGAATATAACGGTAACTTACGCTCTTGCTGTGTTTGGGCACCACTCGCGCTTTCTCACTATTGGCAATCACATGGACACCACTGTATCCCGTCTCGAATCAATTCGTCAAAGTCAGAATGAATTGCTCTACAAAGGAATAAAATTTTCGGCCATAGGGACCTTTGCTGCCGCATTTGTTGTTGTTTTCACCTTTGGCCCGGTGTCGAGCCAGTTCGCCGCCTGGATGTGGTTCGGACTTATCACGCTTGTCTATGGCGCGCGCTTAGTCGACTCCTATTTATTTCATCACTCGAAAACGGCCGGGCAGAACATCCGCCAGTGGCAGCGGCGCTTTAATTTCGGTGCTTTCAATTCCACCTGTGTCTGGGCCTCGGCAATGTGGCTTATTTATCCGCAGGATCCGGCCTACCAGGTGTTATTGATTCTGGTGCTCGGTGGTGTGGCCGGAGGTGCACTTGCCTCATTGCCCTATGACAAAGCGATCAGCAATATATTTCAATTCGTTATTCTGTTGTCCGTGGAGACACGGCTGTTAATGGAAGGAGATAAATTCTCACTTCAGCTTGCGGTGTACAGTTTGTTTGTGTTTGGTTTTTTATTGAGCTGCGGGCGTCAGGTGGGAAAAAACTATACTGACTTGCTGCGCCTGAGACAGGATTCGCAAGAGACCAATTTAACGCTCATCCGTACCACCGAGCGTATGGCGCGTATGGGGTATTGGCAATGGGATCTTCGCTCCGATAGTTTTCAGCTTTCAGAGAATCTCGCTCGAATGTGGGGTTTTTCGAGTCGTACAGTCAAACAGAGTGAATGGCTCTCCAGAGTACACCGGGATGACGTGAACCGGGTTAAACGGGTGATGACTGCCGGCCAGGAGCTCGCCGGTGAGGCTGCTATCGAATACCGCATGCTTGGGCCGGCCAGCGGTGTTTATCACGACATGAACCAGATTACTAAGAGTATCAGTGAAAGTACCGGTGAGACCTTTTTACTGGGTACGGTGCAGGATATTACCGAGCTCAAATCAGCTGAACATAAAATCTATAAAATGGCATACTATGACGAGTTGACCGGGTTATCAAATCGTAGTCATTTTCAGGAGCAGTTACGCCAGCAGATAAAGCAGGCTGAGCGCCGGCGCGAAATGTTTGCCGTCGTCTATATAGACCTTGATGACTTCAAGGGAGTTAATGATTCATACGGCCACGAATGCGGTGATCGCTATCTTAGATCATTCTCGGATCACCTTAGGCGGTCGGTGCGTGGTAGTGATCTGATCGCCCGGCTTGGCGGCGATGAATTCTGTGTGGTGCTAAACGATGTTAAAGATCGCGCGCAGGTGACTCGTACTATAGAGCGTTGTTTTGAGTACACGAAGAAAACTGTTGAGATTGGTAATCATCGAATTAATCCGAAGCTGAGTGTGGGTATCTCACTGTATCCGGACGATGCCAATGAGGCGGATGATTTGCTTAAAACAGCAGACATGGCAATGTATTCGGTCAAGCAAAATGGCAAGCAGTGTTATGCGTTTTATCATACACAAATGGCTTCGGATACCGTTGAGCGTGTGAAAATTGAGGCGAGCTTGCGAGAAGCCGTTGAAAATGACGAATTTGAACTTTGGTATCAGCCCAAGGTGTCTATGCCGGACTGTCGGCTTAGCGGTGTTGAAGCGCTAATTCGCTGGCGGCATCCCGAACGCGGTCTGGTGCCCCCCGATCTTTTTATCAGCACGGCCGAACGTGTGGGCATGATCGGTGAGATTGGCGAGTGGGTGTTGCAGACTGCCTGTCGGCAACAGCAGCTGTGGAAGGCTCAGGGACATAACCTGCAAATGGCAGTGAATATATCCGGAAGTCATTTCATCGCCGATGGATTTAGCGACTTTGTATTAGAAAACCTCAGCGCATATGGTGTTCAGCCGGGTGAGTTGGAAATTGAAATTACCGAGAGTATGACACGTGACCCGGAGCAGCACGGTCGAATCAGCAGAGCGTTGCGCAGTGCCGGAGTAAGAATTGCCATTGACGATTTCGGTACCGGCTATTCATCGCTTTCCGTTTTGGACAAGCTAGAGGCGGATACGTTGAAAATCGATCGATCATTTATTTCCGGTCTGCCCGGAGATGACTCCTCCAAACTACTGGTGCAGGCGATCATGGAGCTGTCGTTAGGCCTGGGCTACGATGTCGTTGCTGAAGGTGTTGAGACGTACGAACAGCTGGATTACCTGAGTTCACTGAAGTGCCCCTACATACAGGGGTACTATTTTAGCAAGCCGGTAGTAGCCAATGAGATACTGGCAATGATTGACGGCTTCGGCTTTAAAGATAAACTGGCTGCTTAAGCCGTTAATGCATGCGTGACGGCTGTTTGATTTGTCAAATAAAGTCTTGTTTTTAATGCTGTATCGGAGGTGAGAAAGTATGTATTATCAGGGACGAAAGCATTGTGGCCAGAGATTTAAAGCCCTTATCAGTTAACGCAAAAGGAGGTGCAGCATAAGGAAAAATAGTGAAATCAACCAGTACCCGCTCTACCAGGCAAAACACCTCTAATTTCAGTCCATCCGAAGTAAACAGTTTCATCGAGCGCGAAAGCAGTAGGCGCCAGTCGAACAAAGTGTTGCATGGTCACCCTTCACCCATGCACTGGAAGCCTTTTTCAGAGCCTGTCCAGACTCTGCTGGAAAAACGCGCTGACTACGCTCGTAGCAGCGATTTTTCAGTAAATTTGTATGTAGGAACTCCCTTTTGCCTTAAGACCAAGCCGGCCCGTTGTGGGTTCTGCCTGTTTCCCAGTGAAGACTATCGGGGCAATTCCGGCGTTGAGAGTTATCTCGATATTCTTGAACAGGAATTCGAGATGTATAAGCCCTATTACGGCAGGGACAAACTCTCCAGTATCTACTTCGGCGGTGGCACTCCGAATCTGTATCGACCGCAACACTATGGCCGGTTAATGGGATTTGTCGACAAGCTCTATGAAGGTGTGCCGGACGATATCGAAATAACACTCGAAGGCATACCGCAGTTGTTCAACGAGGAAAAGATCAAAGCGATCAAGGAAGCCGGATTTAACCGTATCAGTATGGGAGTCCAGCAGCTCAATGAGGATCTGATCAAGTACAGCGGCAGAAAGCAGACACGGCAGCAGGTATACAACGCGCTTGAGAATTGCCACAAGTATGATCTGGTCAGTAGTATCGATCTGATCTACGGTTGGCCTGAGCAAACCATGGAAGACATGCTCGAGGACCTCAGGATTGCGGTTGATGCCGGTGTGCATCACCTCACCCATTATGAGCTCAATGTTGCCGGCCGTAGCGATTTTGCCTCCAAGGCTAAACGAGACCTGCTACCGAGTATTCAAACTAACAAAGAGATGTATCGTCGGGCCAAAGAGTATCTGCATTCACAGGGCTTTGAGCAGGAAACAGTGTACGACTGGAAGCGCAAACCCGAATCAGATGAAAACCAGCGTGCGCATCGCTATGACTACGAGCACAACATGCACGACTTTGTGCGTCACGAACAAGGTGACATCAGGCAGACTCAACAGGTTTGCGGTATTGGCTTTTCGGCGGTTAATTTCCATGTAAACGGAGTGGATAAGGAAACCGATAGCTGGATTTACATGAACCACACCTCTCTGGAAAAGTACGTCGGGAAGATGTCACGTAAAGAGTTTCCGGTAGACCGTGGCTTTCACTACAACCAGCACGACGTGAAACTGGCGTGGCTTTTTCAATCCATGCAGACGATGAAAATCGATTACGTCGATTACCGCCAGATATTCAATGAAAATCTACTCGACACCTACTCTGCGGTGTGGACCGATATAGACAAGCGCGGCTGGATAAAAACTACTGATCGCGAGTTGCAGTTTGTTGATGACGGTCAATATTACATACCGATGTTGCAGGCTCTGGTCGCAAGTAAAAGACTCGCGCAGATCAGGGATGAACGCAAGCAGTCACTGCAGAATATTGAGGTTGTGACTGAGATCGGGTAGGCTCTGGTGTGGCCTGTGTGAAGCAATTTTTCACTACTAATGGAAAGGGAACGCGTATCGGATTGCATTGCGTTCCCGCCGAAGGGGCTTGTACCGGTTCGGTGGTGCTGGCTCATGGAACGTTTTCAAATCACCGTTCCTGCCGTGGGCTTGCCCGTCATTTGTCCCGTTGTGGTTTCAATTGCTGGCTGCTCGATTTTCAGGGGCACGGAATAAGCGAAACTCCCCGCATCGAACCCGACTTCGAATCCATGTGTCTGGCAGATACCGCTGCCGCGATTGATTACGTTGCAGCAGATTCAACTGATGGAAAAACCTGGTGGATCGGACACAGTGGTGGCGGGCTGGCTATACTGATGTATCTTGCTCGAGACCCGCACCGGCAAAGCAGGCTTCATGGTCTGATTACGCTTGCGAGCCAGGCAACTGAAGCCGCCGCTCCGCTTTCCAATCGCGTGGCGATACGCATGGCGTCGCTAGTGACATCAGTTTTGCGAGTAGCACCTGGCAGATTGTTGAAGCTGGGCCCCGAAAATGAGTTTGCGGCAGTGATGCAGCAATGGTATCGCTGGAGCTTGTCGGGCCGTTGGGAGGGTTCAGACGGCTTTAATTACCTTGAGGCACTGAAAGGGGTAACGGTGCCGAGTTTTAGCCTCGCTGCGGCTGCAGATAATTTCATTGCTCCGCCAGCGGGTTGCGAGAAAATTCATCGTTGTCTTGGCGCTGTCGATAAAACGTACCGGCTATGTGGCTTGCACGCCGGTGACAGGGAAGACTATTCGCACGCGAGAATTGTAAGCTCCAGAAATGCCTCTGTTGATATCTGGCCCCGCATAGCCGAATGGCTTCACAGCAGAGCGTAGCTCCTTTGCGCAAGCGATTTCCGTTATTCTGATCTACTCACTGACCGGGCTGACTGCCGGTGCCGGGGGGAGTGTAGATTTAGTGTCATTGATGTGATTGGTAATATTAGTGAAGAAAATCGTGCTGACGACCATCGCTAAATCAACCAGATTAGCGTCTGTCAGTCCAGCTGTTCGCGCTTTGGCGATTTGACCGTCTTCGAGTGGTCCCGGCGTGCGAAAGAACGAGCGTACGATCGAGGTAATGGCATTTAACCGTTTGTCGTCAGTCTCGCGACCTTCACGAATAGCTTTTCGGGTTTGAGTATCCAGACCTGCTTTGCGCGCTTTCATTGTATGGGTTGAAAGACAGTAGTCACAACGAGTCAGCTGGCTGACCAGCAACTTGATCGATTCGATATCGCGATCGGCCAGTGACCCTGCGCGCAAGCTTTCTTCCATTATCAAATACGCCGAAAGTGCTTCTTCACTGTTGGCAAATTGCCTGTACACATCGGCAATTTGACCGCTGACACGTGTTGGTTCCAGTTGCCTGATCAGATTGGCAGACAGTTCGTCGTCAGTAAGTGATGCAAGGCGTGGCATATTAGTCTCGGCGAGGTGCAGAAGCTCAAAAGTATACGGCTTATAGCGGCTGCCGGTGTTACCGGTTTTACCGGACCGGGGTCAGCCTGTATTTGATGTCATTCGATCAGCGGTGATTGCGGGTTCCCGAAGGAATCCGGCTGGCTGTTACTCGCTGGAGTTGAAAGGTCGGATTGTTGTAGTGTGCATATAGCCTCGCTGTGGATTTTCTTCGATTGTTTCAACTTCAATCCAGCGACTGTCGCGGTAGTTGATAACGCTGACGACAGCGCCTATATCAAGTGTTCGCACGATATCGCTGTCGCCATTGGGCAGGACACGGATATTGCTCCATTGCAGTTGAACAACCTGCTGTTCCGCTGGTGGCTCAGCAGGCGGTAAAAGATTTTCCGGTGCCAGTTGAATCTCATAGCGTGGAAGTCTGATTTCAGTTGTGATGTTTTCGGTTGTGATGCTTTCATAGGCATCTGACGCAACCAGCGCGGCCGGAATTTCAGCCAGTAATTCTGTTGCGTTATCCACGGGTTCGATCTCGATTGCCGGGGGCGGGTTATCATTCACAGAGACGAGAGGTGGGGTGTCGAGGTCGCTGCAATCAGCCGGCTTTTTACATTTCAGTTGACTGGAGTAGTAGACTTTGCGCACCGCTTTGTCGCCGTAGCCGTCCATCTGCACGATATCAACCTTGGACAATTCCGGAAAAGAGGAAACAATCAGGTTAAACGTCAGTAGTGACAACACAATTACCCCGGCGGTTAACGTCGCATACTTTTTAAAGCTGTTGCTGCCTTGAAGTGGTTTAGCGTCGGTAAAATCGGCCGCACTGAATGCCCCGGGTCTATACGCCCGGGATCCTGTAGCGTCTATGCCGCTTTGATAGTACCGCCCGCTATTCTGGTCGTATTCTTCGTAGTAACCGGATTCATGATGATCATCCAGCGGTATGTTTTCTACTGAATTGTGGTGGTAATCGTCGGACCCGGCGTAGTGATCCGGTTCGCCAGCGTAGTAGCGCGATTCATTGTGGTATCGAGGCCACTCAGATTCGACGTAGTCTGAGTCGGGGTACTGCGCACGATCAGCGGGGTAATTAGCGGGTGTTGTTTCGTACGTGGCGTCCGGGGTGTGATCGCGGCGGTACTCCCGCGGATAACCGTGGTAGCGCTGAGTAGCACCGCTACCGTCAACAGGGTCGTCGTCCCAGTCGGAATGGTTTTCTGATTGGTGTGCACGCATTGAGTTAACAACTCCACTGGTTCAGCTGCCTGGTATCCTTACTGACGGGTTGGCTGAGATTTTTCTTGATAGATACAGTATGGCAGTGAAACACAAATTAAATAGTAAACATCGTATCCAATTTTAGTGTGATTCTTATGGTTATGTTTTTGTGCATTTTAACTACGAGGCTAACGGCGGCGCCCGGTTGAACTTTAGTGTGTCGGAAACTCGAAAGTTGTTGTTTCATTAACTCGTGATCTGGATTGTCATTCGACCCCGTCGATTTTATGCAGTGGTTGGTAAAGTGTCTTTCCGTTTTTGAAATCCGACAGTCTGGCGATTGCCTTATATGACGGGAATCTGGCGGGCGTCGAATCTGTTGCTGCACTGCCTTCGTTGTAGCTCACTATGCGCCCGGCAGTTTTTTCGATAAAGAGTGTTCGATAGAGTGTGACAATTTCTTTTTTAGTCAGCGTTTTAACAGCGGCGGAAAAACGTTCGGTAGCATCAAAGATGTAGTCTTCTCTGTACAGAGCGCTCCAATACCGGGCGGTGCGTTCACTGAGACGTTTGTCTGTTTGTTCAACTTGTCCGATTAGCGCCTCGCGATGTCGTTCGAATTCATTGGAGTCCATAGTCAGTAAGGTTTTTTCGAATCGCACCAGGAACTCTTCAATGGCTGCCAGCTGTTCGCCCGGCCCTGTGGACGGTGATTGCAGGGAAAGCACAATTGAAGGTACCTGCTGGATATCGATACCATAGGTAAAGACAAAGTATCCGAGCTGCTGCCGTGTTCGTAAATCGTCATAGAAAGGCTGGGTCAGTATTTGCCGCAACAAGGCGAAGCGTGCTCTGCTGGCGCGGTGTCTTTCAATGCCTTGCCAGTACACAGCAATTGAAGAATCCGGGTGATCTATATCCAGTTGACGAACAAATTGTTGCGTCTGCGGTACTTTGACCACCAGGCTACCGGTAACCTGCGCGGGAGTCGCATCTCTGGCAAAAGCGTGTTCGAGAATCGCTGTACGTTTTAAGGTCTCGTCAGCACTGATATTGCCGTGTGAAAGGGCGATGATACGGATCTCTTTAAACAGTTGTGCTACAAATTCGCGTAAATCTTCAGGCGTGATGCTGTTCAATTCCGCGATTCTCTGAGTTTCTGTAAAGTAGGGCTCGATGAGCAGTTTTCGAATTTCGCTGCCAACCCGCTGGTAAGGTGCTTCTTTGGCGTAATTTTCAATCTGGTCGATAAGTTCCCGACGGACCTGTTCAAATTTATCCGTTGTAAATTCAGGTTTTAGCATTGCTGCAACCAGTTTTTCCAGCATGATCCGCTGCCCGTCCGTGTAGCCGGACAGCCGGATGCCAAGACCGCGTGTGTTGAATGACAAGTTATATCCGAGACCTGCAAGATTTGCCGGATAGGAAAATTCATTGAGTTGCTCGTTTACCAGTTCTACATACAGGCTGGTCAGTACCCGCGAACGTGCTGTGGCATTGGCTGCGGGTGTCTGGATACTTGCGTTGAGGTTGGCACGTGGCACGCCGAACGATGAATCGGTCCGATGCCAAACCTCGATTTTATCGGTGTTACGCAGGTTTACCGGATCACTGTTTACGTCAGTCAGAAGGGTCAGGTCTTCTGGCAGAAATTCGTTGGGAACCGGAAATGATATTTCTGCTGATGTTCCGGCGTTCTTCCATTTTTGCAGAACTTCAGCCGGTATGGGATTGATACTGTACGGGGTGTCGTACCAGTCTGTTATCAGCTCGGTTTCGAGGTGCGGTGCCATGACTATCAGCTGAAGATTGTCCGGTACCAGGTGCTGTAATACTTCATTAATACCTTCTGTATCGAAGTGACTGCGCCGATACGGACCGGAGATGAGTTTTTCGGTTGGCCAGTCCTGCGCGCGACTGGCCAGGGCTCGAACTATAGCACTGGCACTTGCTTGCTCCTGATATCGAAAAGACAATTCATCCAGCATCTGTGATTCTTTATAGATCCATTCAGGCAGCCCGCTTTCGCGTACCATATTTATACCGCGAAATACATAGGTCACAAGTTCATCTATAGAGTTGACACCAGCTTCAGTCAGACCGATGGTTACGTCAAACGTAGCGGCTCCACGGATCTCTGTGCCACTGCCCGCCGACAGGCTGTTTGCCCAGCCCTTGAGTTTTAATGCCGATAGCAAACTGTTTTCACCTTCATGTCCGAGGATGTTGCCGATATAGGATTTTGGACGTGTGAAGCGATGTTTTTCCCGTTTCGGGATCGGGAAGGTCAACGTTAGAAAACGCTGATCCTTGAGCGGTGTAATATTCATCCGGGACGGCAAACTCTCAGGCTTAAACAGAGGTATTTTAAAAAACTGCCGTTCTGCATTGCGGTTTGGCACCTGTGTGAAGCGGCTTCTAACCCATTCTTCCAGCTGATCCAGGGGTTCCTGCCCGAGTATCGCCAGTGACATAATGTTTGATGAGTAGTGTTCATTATAAAAGCGAATAAGCTCGTCGCGTATGTCGGAGTCCTCGCGATCATTCAGGGTCTGTAAATTCCCGGTCGTGAAGCGTGACATGGGGTGTGACTGGTTATATCCGCGTTTACGAGCGGACCAGTAGCGCAGGCCGTCCTCTTTTTGCTTGCCGGTGAATTCAGAATGAACTGCATTTTTCTCTCTTTGAACCAGATCTGCGGTAAAGAGTGGAGCAATAAAAAATTGCGCAAATTGATCAAGGGCGGGCTCGAGGTGATCGGCTTCGATGGTAAAGTGATAGTTGGTATTTGAATAGCTGGTGTAGGCATTGTTCGAACCGCCATGACTGCGGATGAATTGAGCGTAGCTTCCGGCTTCGGGGTACCTTTTTGTACCGAGAAACAGCATGTGCTCTAGAAAATGAGCGAGACCTTCACGGTCTGAGGGGTCGCTGCCAGCTCCCACGGCGACATCCATTGAAGCACTGGCAGTCTCGGCTGCCGAATCATGAATCAGCGTAACAAGCATGCCATTGTCGAGTGTAAGGGCGCGATAGGAGCGGGGGTCGTTTGGACTTTTTTCAATCACAGCGGCAGTGCCATTGTTCAGTAAAACAGCGGATAGAGCGAACAATGCCAGTGTAGACCGGCCGATCGTACGAAGCGTGTAGAAACAATGGTTGTCCAAACAGTATCTCCCGGTCGGGGTTGCCGCACCGTGCCATCAATGGCTCAGGTATAGTCAAGAAAAAATTTTGTTATATAGGTGTCAGACGGTGAGAATACAAGCGAGGGCACTTGATTGAGCTGCCCGGTATGATGTTCGTTGCTGCTGATTTTTCATGTGTAATGCCGTTGCGATTTCGCTGATAACTGCGGCGCAGCCGGTGCGTTTTCGATCAGCCGGTTTTCAATGACTGCGCTGTGGTTGTGGCATAATGGCGTGTAGATAATGCCTTCCCACTTCCCTTTTTCTCCAACTGATCAGGAATCTCCACTCATGCAGGTGCTGTTTGGCGATCGTGCACTGTCGACTTTCCGGCTAGAGGCGTTTCTTCAGGAATGTCGCGCCCGGGCTATACCGGTCTCGAAGATCGATACGCGTTTTGTGTATCTGATCAATGAGGGGCCAGGCGAAGCACGTGTCGATGAAGACCGTCGATTGCGCGAATTGCTGCAGGCACAGCCTGACAGCGAAATACGCATAGACCGGTTGGTGATACCACGTGCCGGTACGTTATCGCCCTGGTCGACTAAAGCCACCGATATCTGCCACAACTGTGGCCTGCACAATATCAGGCGCGTCGAAAGGGCGGTTGCCTGGCAGATCGATGGTGCCCGGGTCGATCTGCACGCATTGCATGATCTGATATTTGACCGCATGACCGAAATGGTTTTGCCTTCGCTGGAAAAGGCAGGCATTGTGTTTGAGCAGCATGATCCCGCCCCGCTGCAGCATATTGATGTTCTGATTGGTGGTGCGGATCAGCTAGCCGTTGATAATCGGCGTCTCGGCTTTGCTCTGTCTGCCGATGAGATCGACTATCTCGTGGGGAACTATAAGGCGCTTGAGCGTAACCCGACTGATGCAGAACTGATGATGTTTGCACAGGCTAACTCGGAACACTGTCGGCACAAAATATTCAATGCGGACTGGGTAGTCGACGGAATAGCAGCTGATGCTTCGTTGTTCGATATGATTCGCGAAACGCATAAGGCGCAACCGCAAGGGACTCTGGTCGCCTATGATGATAACGCTGCGGTGATCGAAGGGTATGTTGGAGATCGGTTTGCGGCTAACCCTGATACGTATTTATATGAAGCGGTTCGAGAGCCAGTAAATATACAAATCAAGGTCGAGACACACAACCATCCCACGGCGATAAGCCCGTTTGCAGGAGCGGCGACGGGAGCTGGAGGAGAGATTCGGGATGAAGGTGCAACCGGCAACGGGGCGCGACCAAAGGCGGGGATTTGCGGTTTCAGTGTCTCTAATTTGCGCATCCCGGAGTTTCAGCATAGCTGGGAGCAAAGCGCTGGTAAGCCGGATCATCTGGCATCGGCACTGGATATCATGCTTGAAGGGCCTATTGGCGCTGCAGCGTTCAACAATGAATTCGGCCGACCGAATCTAGCGGGATATTTTCGAACGCTGGAAGTACAGGTGCCGCTGCAGCCTGGCGCACAGTGGCGGGGATACCACAAACCGATAATGATAGCCGGCGGCTCAGGCAATATTCGACCCGGCAATACCTTTAAAAAACCGGTACCGCCGCATAGCGTTGTCGTGGTTCTGGGCGGGCCCGCCATGCTGATAGGTCTGGGCGGCGGTGCTGCTTCGTCTATGGCGAGCGGGCAAAGCGACTCCTCTCTTGACTTTGCATCTGTTCAGCGCGGTAACCCGGAGATGGAGCGGCGTTGTCAGGAGGTGATTAATCAATGCGTGGCACTGGCGGAATCGTCACCGGTGTTGTCGATGCACGATGTCGGTGCCGGCGGTTTATCAAATGCACTGCCGGAACTTATGCACGATGCCGGGCGGGGTGGACGGTTTGATATACGACGCGTGCTGAACGATGAGCCCGGGATGTCGCCGATGGAGCTCTGGTGTAATGAATCGCAGGAACGCTATGTTCTCGCTATTGCTGAAGATAAGCTAGCGCAGTTTGAGTCAATTTGCACCCGAGAACGTTGCCCTTATGCGATTGTTGGTGAGGCGACAGAAGCACAGCATTTATTGGTGAGTGATACCTTGCTGGGTGAAGTTCCGGTCGATATGTCGCTTGATTTGTTATTAGGCAAGCCGCCGAAACTGACGCTCGATGTTGCTCGACAAAGCTATTGCGAAAAGTCGCTTGATTTTGCGGGTGTTACCCTCGATGAAGCTGTTGATCGGGTGTTTAACTGTCCGGCGGTGGCGGCAAAGAATTTTCTAATTACGATTGCTGACCGTAGTGTTGGCGGGCTGGTGCATCGTGATCAGCTGGTAGGGCCCTATCAGATGCCGCTGGCGGATGCGGCAATTACGCTGTCAGATTTTAACGGGTATTCTGGTGAATCTATGGCGATGGGCGAGCGCTCTCCACTCGCCATGATCAGCCCTGAGGCGTCCGGCCGGATGGCAGTAGCAGAGGCCCTGACTAACATGATCAGCTCGGCGGCCGGAGATATTAAACAAATTAAGCTGTCAGCAAACTGGATGGCAGCCAGTGGGCATGGCGGAGAAGATGCCGCCCTTTTTGATACGGTCACTGCCGTAGCACGGGATTTTTGTCCGCTGCTGGGTATTTCGATTCCTGTAGGCAAAGATTCATTGTCTATGCAGACAGTGTGGCAGCAGCAAGGGCAAACGGAAACTGTCTCTGCTCCGTTGTCTTTAATTATTACCGCCTTTGCACCGGTTAAGGATGTACGCATGGCAAGAACGCCGGAGCTGAAGGTGACCGCGGATGACAGCGTGCTGCTGCTGATCGATCTGGGTATGGGTAAGGACCGGCTGGCAGGTTCCGCGCTGGCTCAAGTGTTTAATCAGATTGGTCATGAGTGCCCTGATATCGATGATCCCCTGAAGCTTCGTGCTTTGTATACCTGCATGCAGGAACTGATGCTGCAGGAGTTGATTCTTGCATGCCACGATCGCTCTGATGGTGGTTTGTTTACCACAGTGGCCGAAATGGCGTTTGCGGCGAATACCGGTGTTGCACTTTCTCTAAAAGCGAATCGGAACGGAGCGCTTGGCAATCTATTCGCTGAAGAAGCCGGTCTGGTCATACAGGTGGAGCGAGCAGCACTGGCAGCTGTTGAGCTGGCATTCCGACAGCACGGACTGGCAGAATGCGTATCGCAGATTGGAGTGCTCAGCGGCGATTCAGAATTCAGTGTCCGTATAAACGACGAGCCGGTTTATAGAAAACCGCTTGCTGAACTAAAGCGTCAATGGTGGGAAACCAGTTATCGCATGCAGCGTTTGCGCGATAACCCGGTTTGTGCCGATGAAGAATACCAGGAGGTTTGTCGGCGCGATGATCCGGGTATCAGCCCGTATCTAACATTTGATCCCCGTAATTCGGGCCCGGTGTATACGGGGTGCCGACCCAGGGTTGCCATTTTGCGAGAGCAGGGTGTTAATGGCTATCTGGAAATGGCCGCAGCGTTTGACCGTGCCGGATTCGAGTGCCGTGATGTACACATGACTGACATAATAAACGGCTTGTGTTCTCTTGAAGAATTCTCGGGGCTGGTTGCCTGTGGCGGTTTTTCCTATGGCGATGTGCTCGGTGCCGGAGGTGGCTGGGCACATACAATCCGCTATAATCCGGTAGCGGCAGATCAGTTTAACCGTTTTTTTCAGCGTCCGGATGTATTTGCGCTGGGCGTTTGCAATGGATGCCAGATGTTTTCTCATCTGAAAGCGTTTATACCGGGCGCATCGGCCTGGCCGTCTTTCAAGCGCAATAAATCGGAGCAGTTTGAATCGCGATTATCGACGGTTCTGGTTGAACGCTCGCCGTCTATATTGCTGACGGGTATGGAAGGATCGAAAATTCCTGTTGTCGTGGCGCACGGTGAAGGTCGGGTGGATCCAGCAGCACAGACCGACAAGCCCGTAGTGACGCTGCGCTATGCAGATAACTTCGGAAATATTTCTGAGACTTATCCGGCCAACCCGAATGGCTCGCCGAACGGCGTAACCGGACTATGCAGTGAAGACGGCCGGTTTAATATCATGATGCCGCATCCGGAGCGGGTGTTCCGTACAGTACAGAATTCATGGCATCCGGCATCGTGGGGCGAAGATGGTCCCTGGCTGAAGATGTTCCGCAATGCACGCTATTGGGTGGCCAATATCTAGACACTGTTTTTTTCACTGATTTTTCACTGATCCGGTTTTTCAGCGATCCAGGAGATCACAGAGATTTTATCCGGGCTGGTGAGTCGAAGCTTGACTCACTGTCGAGATATCGGCGAATAGTGGGTATATCGATTTCCAGACGTTCTATAGATACCCTCAGCCACTCGGCCGTGGCTGCGACTGTTTCGCGGGATAACCCTTTGCCGACAATATGGTGGTAGATGCGATCATCGTATTCCTGCTGGGACAGCGATACGACAGGTGATTGCATCGACATGGCGGCAGCAGATTTTTCCAGCATGGCGTACGGTGTCAGGCTTACATCTGTTACATTTTTCTGCAGATAGCGCTGCCACTGATTGACTTTATCGTGAAACTTAACTGCTGTTTTTACTGTATTAGCCAGATTGGTTTCCGAAGATACAAACATCGGGATCAGGGTGGTTAGTTTATGCGCTGAGGTAGCAGCTGGGCGCAACGCTGGTGTGAGGCTGTTGAAATCCCGCTGAAATGAAGGCCAGTGTTCAATCAGTCGGCTGACCAGATGCGAAGAGTCGAGCTCATACGATAGGTTGCGGGCAAAGTTTACTACTGAATCCAGTCGCTGCCAGTTGCTGTTTACACCGCGAAACAGATTGCCAAAGCAGCGCTTGTAATACACGTCGTTTTCAAAGAGCTCCGAAAATTTGAGGGTTTTAGACAGTTCAGTCAGTGATTCCAGGTCTTTGTCCGTCACTAGTCCATTGTGGGTCTTCAGTATCTCGTTGAGCTGTCGCCTGGCTCTGAAGTAGGCCGGGTTTGTCAGTTGAGATTCCTGCTCCCGCTTTGCAATAATTTTGATCAGGCGCGCCAGAGAGCGGCTATTCGGCACTGCGCTCAAGTGAAACAACTCGCGGGCAGTCTCCATTTGGTGTTCTATAGATGCGGCTTGAATTTTAGCTTTCTGCAGTAGCAACCGGGTGTCGGGGTCGGCATGCATGGAGATCGCGTGATGCTGCATCTCAGGGGGTGCATTGTTAATACGACTGTGTGATTTATAGAGGTTAACAAGTAAACCAACCGTTTGTTCGCTGGAATTAAAATGGCGTTTGAATTCGCTTTGCTCGCACAGATTTTCAATGTCTGCGGCCATTCGTCTGACGCGTTCAGGCAGTTTATAGATATGCTGGAGTCGCCAGTAGCCCAGGCCGATTTCGGTTAGCCATTGAGCACACTTGAGCGACTTCTCTAAATTTTCTCCGTGCAGATCGGGATCTCGAGCTAAAAGTGATTCGCTCGAAAGCCCCTGTTCTTTGGTGCCGGCGAAACTTTGCAATGCAGCTGATAGCTGATCACCGTCTATAAAACGCAGCATGCGGATGGCCAGTTGCGCATTGAACTGATCCGGGGCAGGCGGCATGGGCTGAAATTCTGTTCCCGGCCGGGTTCTGGCAAGCTCGAGATCCAGTCTCTCGTCAGGCGATATATCGGTTAACACATCTGATTGCAGAGTAAACAGACCGGTATTTGCGCTGATTCGGCATTGAAGTGTTGCGTGCAATTTGCGGCTGAGCGCACGCAGGAAATCTCGCATGTCGGCTGCGGTATCGAAAGGTTCTATGATCTGCTCGACATGGCTGTCGCAGGATTCGGCGATATGTGGATTCAGCCTGAGTGAGCCTTGAGTGTAGCTGACGGTATACGGGCTTCCACGTCCCCGCGAACGGTCTATTGTCACTGGTATTAAGAGTAACGGGATGCGTTTTTTCTGACCCTGGCGATCTATGGTTACGGCGAACCCTGCGGCAATGTAGAGCGAATACCGGATAGCCGGGTTATCGGGCGACGTTTCCATTTGCAGCTTTCTGCATTGCTGCGACAGCGTGCGGTCATCGTGCCGGGTCTGCAGGTAGCGAGCGCTGTTGAGCGCTTTGGAGCTGGCATCGCCGCTGCTGTCTGGTGCCTGAGGTAGCAGATGAACCGGGTTTCCTCGGGTTACTAATTCACGATAGACCTCTACGCAGGAAATTGGGTTTAGCTGTACATCCGCGTTGCTGGAGTTCCAGTTTTTCAGCATGCTGCTCCGCAGAACGCGTGTTTGCTGCTGATCCGTATCAGTGCCGTCGGTGTTGATAGCGGCTTCAACCACGTCGATTGCTTCTTCCTGACGGGGCAGATCACCCGACCATGAGTCTGATGCTTCGTGGGCAGGCGATGGTGCAGTTGGGTATTGCGCTGTAAGTGTCATAAATTCAAACTGTCGGTTTATGGTGCATGTTTTGTCGTCATGCGATCGAACGCTACAATGAGATTAGCAGCCCGCTGCAAAACAACAGGCAAACTCGGGTAGCAAAGTGGATTTTTTTCATCACACCGTTGCTGTTAATGTATTGGCGCGCTTGCCTGGCCCGGCTTGTGTTAACAAGAATCGTGCGCAACAGGGCGGCAAATTTCCAGAATGTTATAAAGTTGTTATGTAACTGTTAGATTTTTTCGGGCATATCTGGTCGATAATAAGGGCGGATATCGATAAGAGCGGAGTCGTCATGCCAATCACCTTTAAAGCCGGTAATAAAATCAACTCTTCAGAGATAACACCGGAAGAGGTTTTTAATCGTCGTCGTGAATTTCTTTCCGCCGCAGGCTTTACGATGGGAGCGGCAGCCATCGGGATATCACCCTGGTCTGATGTCGGGGCAGCGGTGCCGGAACTTGGCGCGATATCACAGTGGTCCGGCTCGACCACGGAGAAGCAGACGCCCTGGACTCAGGCGACCACGTATAACAACTTTTATGAATTAGGTACGGATAAAGGTGACCCTGCCAGAAATGCAGATCGTCTGGTGACAGATCCCTGGTCTGTTGAAATAGAAGGAGAGTGTGGCAAACCCGGTACCTACACCCTTGAGGACATACTAAAGCCTCATGCCAATGAAGAGCGCATTTATCGATTGCGTTGTGTTGAAGCCTGGTCGATGGTGATCCCCTGGGCAGGATTTCCTCTGGGTGATCTGCTAAAGCGATTCGAGCCCAACAGCAAGGCTAAATACGTTCAGTTTCAGACTATTATTGATAAGGAACGATTACCCGGTCAGCGCTATCCAGTGTTGCAATGGCCCTATGTCGAGGGCCTGCGTATAGACGAAGCAATGCATCCACTGACCTTAATGGCCGTTGGCATGTATGGCAAAAATTTACCCAACCAGAGTGGTGCTCCATTGCGACTGGTTGTGCCATGGAAGTACGGGTTTAAGAGTATTAAATCGATTGTTCGAATTAGCTTTGTTGAGAAACAACCTGATACCAGCTGGAATCTATCAGCCCCCAGGGAATACGGATTTTATTCCAATGTGAATCCTGACGTAAGTCATCCGCGCTGGAGTCAGGCAAAAGAACGTCGGCTCGACGGTGACACCAAAGGATTGGCCGCGCTATTCAGCAAAAAACGTGATACAGAGATGTTCAACGGATACGCCGAAGAGGTAGCCGGTTTGTATACAGGTATGGATTTGAAGACTAATTTCTAATCTGGTATGAGGATTGTAGCGAGGAGGTAACTTACTGAGTAAGTTCTTTCAGATCGATGGTGGCCGGCAGAGTCATATTATTTAACAAAACTGATCGTAACTGCTTGCCAGAATTCCTTATCTACAGTAGCTCGCTCTATTTGCTGAAACAATTTCCCGGATGCGGGTTTTATAGTTAACCGGCTGTGGACGATACCGGAGTCCGGGTGGACGCTAACTCGCACAATCAAACAACATGACTGCAACAGCTACCGATACAAACAGGGTTCAGCGTAAGTTTCGCTGGATAAAATTGTTTAAACCTGCGGTGTTTATTGTCTGCCTGTTGCCTGTGGTCGCTGCGGTGGCTGGGGTCGCAAATAATTCGGTCGGCCCCAATCCGGTGGAGGCATTGCTGCATAGTAGTGGCGAGTGGGGATTGCGTTTTCTATTGCTGACCCTGTCTGTTACTCCACTGCAGATGATTTTCAAGTGGGGGACAATTGCAAAGTTCCGGCGTATGTTTGGCCTCTATGCGTTTTTCTATGCTCTGTTGCACCTGACCATCTGGATTGTACTTGATCAGGGTGCCGATTATGCGGCAGCATTTTCTGAAATTGTCGAGAAAAAATATATTACCGTCGGTATTTTTGTTGTACTGGGTATGCTGCCTCTGGCGGTGACCTCGAACCGCTGGGCCATTCGCAGGCTGGGTGTCCGGTGGAAGTCGCTGCACCGCCTGATCTACCCGTTATCGGTGCTGGCAATATTGCATTTTCTGTGGCAGGTGCGGGCGAATGATGTAATGGAACCGGCAGCCTATCTGGTATTTTTAACCGTGCTGCTTATCTGGCGATTTGCACGAGTGGCAGGGAAATAAAAGCTCAAAAATTAAATAAACCCGCGGGGATCAGATTGCAACTGCAATCTGATCCCTTTCACGGCGCTGAATGATCTTCAGGTCATGTCTTTTACCGCTTCGGCTTCTTCCTGCAGTTCTTTTTCGCTATCTTTCATTTTACCGGCGATGAAGTCGTTTATTTCCAGCCCCTGTACGATTTCATAATCACCGTTTTTGCATACCACCGGATAGCTGTAGATCAGGCCTTCCTGTATACCGTAGCTACCGTCAGAGGGAACGGACATGCTGGTCCAGTCGCCATCGGGGGTGCCGTTTACCCACGTTGCCATGTGATCGACGACAGCGCTTCCAGCTGATGCTGCACTGGAGGAGCCTCGGGCAGCGATCACAGCACCGCCACGTTTTGCGACAGTCGGGATAAATTCCTGTTGCGCCCAGGTTTCCTCCACCATGTCTGCAGCGTCTTTACCGGCGACTGTGCAGTAGCTGATATCGGGTACCTGTGTTGTTGAGTGGTTGCCCCAGATCAGCATTTTGTTGATGTCGGTTACTTTGCAGTCGACCTTTGCAGCCAGCTGGCTGATGGCGCGATTGTGATCGAGTCTGGTCAGCGCCGTGACGTTGCGGGGATTGATATTCGGTGCGTTGGCTTTGAGAATATACGCATTGGTATTGGCCGGATTGCCGACAACACATATTTTTGCATCAGGATTTGCCACATCGTTCAGCACTTTACCTAATGAGCTGAAAATGTTTCCGTTGTCTTTCAGCAGATCGCTGCGCTCCATACCGGGGCCACGAGGCTTGGCACCGACAAACAGAGCAGCATCAATATTGGTGAAAGCAGTTTTCGGATCACTGGTGCAGATGGTTTCAGCAAGCAGCGGAAAGGCACAGTCATCGAGTTCCATCTTGACTGCTTCGAGCACACCCATTGCCTGGGGAATTTCCAGTAATTGCAGAACAACAGGTTGGTTCGGGCCGTACATTCCACCCGAGGCAATGCGAAACAGCATGGAATAACAAATCTGGCCTGCGGCGCCCGTGATTGCGATGCGTACGGGGTCAGTCATAGGGTGTCTCCTGCAGAGAATAGTGAAAGTTAGGTGGCAGCCTTTACGGCGGCGGTTACAGAATGCGGAACGCGGTTACGGTAGGTTGGGTCAGGTAACTGGAGAATACACAATTCAATATAATAGCCGGTTTGACAGCAATCGTGGCAAGCAATTTACTTACGTAACACAAGCAGTTTGGTACACTTGTCCGATTGGACTATTGCAGGTTGAAGCCTATGCGCTGCCCTTTTTGCGGAGCGATGGATACAAAGGTAATTGATTCCCGACTCAGCGGCGATAACGATCAGATTCGGCGGCGTCGGGAATGCCTTGAATGTCAGGAGCGATTCACCACCTATGAAACGGCGGAGTTGAATTTGCCAAGGGTGGTCAAATCCAATGGCAGCCGCGAACCGTTTTCAGAGAAAAAACTATTGGCCGGGCTACAGAAGTCACTTGAGAAACGCCCGGTTGCAATGGACGATGTGCATCTGGCAATGAGCCACCTGAAGCATCAGGCTCTGGTTACCGGCGAGCGTGAAATAGCGTCAGGCAAGATCGGCGAATGGGTGATGGAGGAATTGCTCAAGCTGGATCACGTTGCCTACATCCGGTTCGCCTCGGTGTATCTGAGCTTTGAAGATATCGCATCGTTCCGGGAAGTCATCGAGCGGCTGGAAAAAGAACTTTCACCTGAAGAAGCGAAAAGCCAGCTCGACTTACTGACCGTCGAGAAAAAACGAATTAACAACCCGCGACGCAAGAGTTAGTGCCTAGATTGACCGATCAGCAGTACATGGCGCTGGCCATCGACCTTGCGGGCAATGGTTTGTATACAACCGAACCAAACCCGCGAGTTGGTTGTGTGCTGGTGAAAGATGAGCAGATTATCGGTAAAGGGTGGCACCAGTTTGCCGGGCGTCCGCATGCAGAAATTGAAGCGCTGAATCACTGTGATGCCGAAGTAAGGGGCGCTACAGCCTACGTCACGCTGGAGCCGTGCTCGTTTCACGGTCGTACTCCGCCGTGTTGCGATGCCCTGATTGAGGCCGGACTGGCCCGCGTTGTTGTTGCAGTCGCTGACCCCAATCCGCTGGTAGCAGGAACCGGAATAGCGCGCCTTCGCGATGCAGGAATCGAAGTCGATGTCGGTTTGATGGCCGACGAGAGTATTGCTCTGAATTGCGGGTTTTTCGCTCGAATGATCCGTGGGCGGCCTTACGTTCGATTAAAAATGGCGGCGAGTCTCGATGGCCGCACAGCGCTGTCTACTGGTAACAGCAGTTGGATAACATCTGAGGAAGCGCGACAGGACGTGCAGCACTGGCGCGCCAGAGCCGGCTGCATTCTAACCGGGGTTGGTACCGTGCTGGCGGATGATCCGCGTATGACGGTTCGATTGTCGCCACAGCAACTGGCGAACCCCGGGTTCGGTAATTTGTCTGGTCTGATTATGCAGAAACCTCAGCCGGTACTTGCCGTGGTTGACTCTGATTTGCGCACTCCTCGAAACGCAAAAATATTTGATCGTGAAGGCAGTGTGTTAATTTACTCTAATAAAAACAAAATGTTAAATGATAAGAGCGAGGTTGTTTACCATCTCAGTTCAAGTGAATCGGGCATGATTTCTCTCGACGGAGTGTTGCGCGATCTGGCCAGCAGAGAGGTTAATGAGGTTCATGTAGAAGGTGGCGCTGAGTTAGCTGCAAGTCTGCTGCGGGAAGATCTGATTGATGAGTTAATTGTCTATATCGCGCCGAATCTTCTCGGTGCGGATGCTCGCGCCTTGTTTGCCTTCAGCGGTATTGAAAATATGGCTGATCGCCCCGGTTTTCAGTTTAGCGACGTCACGCGGATCGGGCCGGATCTGCGTTTGACGCTCACACCCGCCCGTTGAAAGCGGTATCCTTAACTCACTTTCCGATAAATTTTTTCTGTCCGTCGCATCGTGCAAGTGCGAGCGACGCAATACAATAATTGAGTGCTTTCATGTCCACTGTTGTTGTTGTTCGCAAAAACGGGGTTGCCTGCATCGCTGCCGATTCGTTAACGAGTTACGGCGACCTGAAGCTGTCTGCCGATTTTGATCCGCACAGTGAAAAAATACAGACATTCGATGACAACCATCTGGCGATTGTCGGCAGTGCTGCGCACACCCTGGTTATAGAAGAATTGCTCAATCAGGAAGATTTTTTCCCCGATTTTTCCAGTCGCGCAGCAATCTTCAAAACATTTACCAATGTGCACTCGGAGCTGAAGGAGCACTTTTTCCTGAACACCAAAGACGAAGATGACGACCCCTATGAGTCCAGCCATATTGATGCACTGGCTGCGAACAAGCACGGTATCTTCGGAATTTATGCCATGCGAGAGGTGTATGAATACTCGCGATTCTGGGCCACTGGCTCAGGAAGCCCGTATGCGCTCGGGGCTATGCAAGCTGTCTATGATCGCTATGACTCGGTTGAAACCATTGCCCAGGCCGGTGTACTTGCGGGCGCGACGTTCGACAATGCCTCCTCTATGCCGATGACCAGCCGTGTGATCCAGCTGCAGGAATAGCGTCAATAAGCACTGATTAAAAGCTGGCGAGCGCTGACCAGCGGCAAATCAGTGAGTGCTGAAACTATTCGCCAATGGGGGCGAAGCGAGGTTTTTTGCATTCGCTCGAAGCAAATACAACATCTTTATGCGAATTAAGGTAGACTTCGGCGCCTTTTATCACTATCCCATTTTATTTCATTCAATTTAACAGGCAACTGGAGTAACACCATGGCCACAGAACGCACTATTTCAATTATCAAACCTGACGCTGTCGCTAAGAATGTAATCGGTCAGATATACGATCGGTTTGAAAAAGCCGGTTTGCAGATTGTTGCCTCGAAAATGATTCACCTGAGCAAAGAGCAGGCTGAAGGCTTTTACGAAGTACATAAAGAGCGCCCGTTCTATAACGACCTGGTCGCTTTCATGACCTCCGGCCCGGTGATGGTTCAAGTGCTGGAAGGCGAAAATGCCATTGCAAAAAATCGGGAAGTCATGGGCGCGACTAACCCGGCCGAGGCGGATGCCGGAACCATTCGCGCGGACTTCGCGAGCAGCATTGATGAGAATGCCGTACATGGTTCTGATGCACCCGAGACAGCGGCTCATGAAATCAAATTCTTTTTTGGTGATGATGGCGTCTGCCCACGCACGCGCTAGTGTGACGATAACGCCCTGAAACTCGTCGAGCGTAGCAATGGCCTCACTGCAGTCAGATAAAATTAATTTGCTGGATTTTGACCGCCAGGGTCTGCGTGACTACTTTCGCTCGCTCGATGAGAAACCTTTTCGCGCAGATCAGATTATCAAATGGTTGTATCAGCACGGCGTGGCTGACTTTGACGAAATGACCAATATCGCGGTCAAACTTCGTGAAAAACTAAAGCAGACCTGTGAAATTTATCTGCCGGAAGTGGAACACGGGAATTTGTCGGCCGATGGTACCAGCAAGTGGATATTCCGCTTGCGCGGTGCGAACAGTATAGAAACGGTTTTCATTCCGGAGAAAAACCGGGGAACGCTTTGTGTGTCATCGCAAGTGGGGTGTGCGCTTGATTGTTCGTTCTGCTCGACTGCAAGGCAAGGGTTTAATCGCAATCTTTCGGCTGGCGAGATCATCGGGCAGGTCTGGCTGGCCAGTCATTTACTGAAACAGAATCCGGCGACAGCACATCATCGAATTACCAATGTAGTCATGATGGGAATGGGCGAGCCATTGCTGAATTTTAATAATCTGGTCAAAGCCTTGAATCTGATGCTGGATGACATGGCTTATGGCTTGAGTAAACGGCGGGTTACCGTTAGTACCAGTGGTGTGTTACCGGCAATGGATAAACTGAAAGAAACCGTCGATGTCTCGTTGGCGGTGTCTTTGCATGCTCCCAACGATGCGCTGCGCTCGGAGCTCGTTCCGCTGAATGAGAAATATCCGATATCCGAACTGATGGACGCCTGTTGGCGTTGGGTCGGGGCCGGGGATCGTAAACGTCACATCATGTTTGAATATGTCATGTTGGATGGTGTTAATGACAAACCCGAGCATGCACGCCAAATGGTAGATTTGCTTAAGGATTTACCTTGTAAGGTTAATTTGATTCCGTTTAATCCATTTCCAAAAGCGGGATATCTGCGTTCCTCTGATGAGTCGATTGAGAGATTTTGGCGAATTCTGACAAAAAACAGAATTTTGGCTACTCGTCGACAAACCAGAGGGGATGATATCGACGCGGCGTGCGGGCAATTGGCAGGACAAGTGAATGACAGAAGCAAACGTGTGTTGAAGTTTATGAAACCTCGCTTCGGAGAGACTCTGTGAAAAAAACTGTCTTGCTTGCATTAACGGCCCTGTGTACGGTCGCCAGTGGTTGTGCCATGAATCCGATATATGGTCGTCTGACGGACGATCAGAAAGCTGCCAGTTACAATGCGGAGCTGGGGACCAATTATCTGGCTACCGGTGATCTGGAGCATGCGCAATTGAAGTTGCATCGGGCGTTATCGCAGGATCCCGACAACGCACTGGCGAATAATACATTCGGCAAGTTGCTGGCTGAACTGGATAAACCGGCTGCAGCAGAACGGTCATTTCTAAAATCAATCAAACTTGATGTGAATCGAGCGGAATACCGCAATAACTACGGAATATTTCTGTGTGATCACGAGCGTTCTGACGAAGCTATTGAGCAATTCCTGAAGGCATCGGAGAATAAATTCTACAAAACACCGGAGTTCGCTCTCGACAATGCCGGAGTCTGTGCCATGGACTCAAATAAATTGGAAGAAGCGAACCTGCATCTGCGTGCTGCAATCAGGCAAAACCCTGTTTTTGCTCCCGCTTTGCTGCACATGGCAGAATTGAAACTAAAAACGGGTGACGCATTGCTCGCTGATGCTTATTATTCACGGTTCCTGACACTTGCCCGGCAAACGCCACAGAGTTTGTATGTTGGTATAAACATCAGGCGTAAGCTAGGAGATCATAGCGCGGTCGATCAATTTGCTGAACAACTGGTATCTGCTTATCCGCGATCCAGTCAAGCCAGAACTTATCTCGCCTCACAGTGAGATAAACCCGCGGAGTGCCGCATCCGCAATGATAGAAAATTTTGCCTGATGGCTCCCCGATTGCCTGATATGCAGCCGGGGCGTTTGTGACAAGAACAAATAATAGCCCTGCAGGGCAACACAAACAGCGGCGTTAAACCTTTTATGGGACAAGTGGTTAAAAGCATCAAGGGTGTCAGGGATCTTCTCCCCGACAGTATCCACAACTGGCATTTTCTGGAAAAAAATGTCCGTGAGGTGATGGATAGCTACGGCTACAGCGAAATGCGTACGCCGATACTCGAAAAAAGCGAGCTCTTTCATCGATCTATCGGCGAAGTGACTGATATTGTCGAAAAAGAGATGTACAGTTTCGAGGATCGAAACGGCGACAAATTATCGTTGCGACCCGAAAACACAGCCAGTTGTGTACGCGCAGCTATCCAGCATGGCCTGCTGAATAATAATCAGGTGTCCAGAATCTGGTATCTGGGGCCGATGTTCCGGCGGGAAAATCCGCAGCGAGGTCGGTATCGACAGTTCTGGCAGGTAGGTGCAGAGGTGTATGGTTTGCCTGGCCCCTATATAGAATCTGAATTAATTCTGCTAGGCGAGCGATTGTGGCGTAACCTTGGCCTGGCCGGGCACGTCACGCTTCAGGTGAATTCCCTCGGTACGGCCGAAGACAGAGTGACTTACAAAAAGGCACTGGTCGAATATCTTAATGATCATCTCAATGAGCTTGATGAAGAATCAAAGCGCCGGCTGGGCACAAACCCGCTGCGAATTCTAGATACAAAGAACCCGCGAATGAGCAATGTAGTGGCCGAGGCCCCTGACATGCTGGACTATTTGTGTGAGGAATCGAAGGAACATTTTGAAGGATTGCAAGCATCACTTACACAGTGCAACGTGGCATTTGAAATCAACACAAGGCTGGTGCGTGGTCTGGATTATTACAGCCACACGGTTTTTGAATGGGTAACGGATCATCTGGGATCTCAGGGTACGGTTTGCGCTGGCGGCCGTTATGATGGACTCACTGAGCAACTCGGGGCAAAACCAACCCCGGGAGTTGGCTGGGCGCTGGGAATGGATCGGCTGGTCGAGTTGGCTGCGGAAATCAACGCCGAGCGTATCTCGCCGGAACCGGAAGTTTATATGGTCCTGGGTGATCAGCAGGCGATTGTCTCGGGCCTTGTGCTGGCGGAGCAGATACGCAGCGAGCAACCTCAGTGGACAGTTATTAGTACCTGCACGGTCAGTGGATTAAAAAGTCAGTTTAAAAAAGCTGATCGAAGTAATGCGAAGGTTGCATTGATTCTTGCGGAATCAGAAATTGCAGCCGAGACAGTCGGGGTTAAGTCGTTGCGGCAGAAAGCCGAGCAATTGACAGTTCCCCGCGATCAGGTAATTGAAGTACTGCGTAAATTAATTGGATAATAGAACAATGGGTGCACTGCGTAAGTGCTCACATAGATTGGTAAAGTGAAATGGCTGATTACGAAACCGAAGAACAACAAGTCGAAGCGCTGAAAAAATGGTGGGCCGATAATGGTCGCGCTGTTTTGATGGGCATCGGACTGGGGCTGGCGCTGATTTTTGGCTGGCGCGCCTGGCAGGGGCACCAGTTGTCCGTGGCTCAGGAAGCCTCCAGTGCTTACACGGCAGTGATGGCATCGCTGGAAAACACCGACGATGGCGCAGAGTTTCTTGGGAAGGTCAAAGCACTTAAAAGTGATCATGGAGGGTCTTCCTATGCTGCGATGGCTAGTCTCGCAGAGGCTCGATATCACGTCGAAAAAGATAACCTGCCTGATGCCGAAAGCGCACTGCGCTGGGCTGTGGATCAGGGGGCTTTCAGTGAGCTTAAATCAATCGCCCGAATGCGATTGGCTCGGGTGCTTAATGCCCAGGATAAGCACGATGAAGCATTGAAGGTTTTGGATAAAGTAAGCTCGCAGGCCTATGCCGGGCAGGTTGATGAAATTCGCGGAGATATCTTTTTCGATAAAGGCGATGCTGCACAGGCTTTGACTGCCTACCGGCGGGCTCAGGATTCCGGTGGAAAAACTGTATCTGCCCAGATACTGAAGATGAAAGTCGATGATCTGGCCGAGCCGGTATCGAGTACAGAGAGTGACGGCAAATCATGATCCGAGGCTGGTCCAGTTGCCTGATTATTGTGTTTGGTCTGGGGACACTGACTGCTTGTGGTTCTGTTGGGCCGATCAAACCGGATCCTCTGCCTGAATTCGAGCGTTCAGCATCGGCAACGTTGAAGTGGAGTGAAGATGTCGGCGATGGCCCGGGGCGCGAGGCGGTAAGGTTTACGCCGTTTGTATCGGGTCAGCGGGTTTTTGCTGCTGATGCCTCGGGCTCGGTGGTTGCTCTGAGCAAAGACAATGGCACGCGACTGTGGACGGTTGAACTCAAAAAGCAACTTACTGCCGGTATCGGTGGTGATTCTGAGTATCTGTACACTGCCAGTGCTAATGGCGAAGTATTTTGTATGCTGCAATCTGACGGTTCGATCCTCTGGAGGGCCCAGGTGTCGTCCGAAGTTATCGCCACCCCGGTTGCGGGCTCTGATTATGTGGTGGTGAGAAGTATTGACGGTAAGGTCTACGCGCTGGACAAGGGCAGTGGTAGTCGCCGCTGGTTGTATACCTACAACGTACCGGCTCTGAGCTTACATGGAAATGGCAAGCCTCTGGTGGTGCCTAATGGTGTAATTGTCGGCCTTGATAACGGTCAGCTGGTCGCTCTGCGCGGGGACAACGGCCGGGTTATCTGGGAGAGCGCGTTAACCCGGGATGACGGTCGTTCGGAAATAGATCGACTCACCGATCTGGATGCTGCCCCTCAGGTAGGAGGCTCCTACGTTTATGCGGTTAACTATCAGGGGGTAGTCGCGCAAATCGAGCCTGCCCGTGGTCAATCTCTGTGGACCACAAAGGTGTCCTCTTCGGCCGGTTTGGCGGTGGCGGATAACCTTCTGGTGGTGACTGATGAATTCGATACAGTCTGGGGGCTGCGAGTGGCCGATGGTACAGTGGCGTGGAAGCAGGAACTACTCAGCTATCGTCGTCTGACCGCACCAGCGATCTCAGCTGATGGTGTAATAGTGATTGGAGACTATCAGGGGTATCTGCATTTGTTGTCGAGTGAAGACGGCGGTATTATCGGTCGCCTGAGAGCAGGCTCGGGGCAGATCACCAACCAACCTGAAATTCGCGATGGCATTGCCTATGTGCAAGGCCGCTCAGGTAAAGTTTCCGCGATAAAGTTGTAGAGAAATAGTTAATTTTTTCCTGCTGTAGCGGTATCAGGGTTACACTCCGCGGATGAAACCTGTTATTGCGCTGGTCGGGCGTCCCAATGTTGGCAAATCGACCCTATTCAATAAGCTGACTAAATCCCGTGATGCGCTGGTAGCGGATTTTGCCGGGCTCACGCGTGATCGAAAGTACGGTGATGGCAAGCTCGGCGAGTTTTCCTATATCACCATTGATACCGGAGGCCTGAACGGTGAGTCGGAAGTGCTGGATGTGCGCATGCAGCAGCAGTCGTGGCAGGCGGTCGATGAGTCCGATGTTGTTATCTTCCTCGTTGACGGTCGTGATGGGCTGACTCCCGTTGATGAAGAAATAGCGGTCCGGCTCCGTCGCTCCGGCCGGCCGGTTTGTCTGGTTGTTAATAAAACCGATTCACTCGACGAAGCCCAAATTGCAGCCGAGTTTTTTGCCCTGGGTTTAAGTACTCCGCACTGTATAGCAGCGGCCCATAGTCGAGGGCTGCTTAAACTAATGAACGAAGTGCAAACACTGCTTCCCGCCGAGGTCGACGGCCTGGATGAGGAAGCCGACGAAGGGTTGCGACTGGCAGTGGTTGGTCGCCCTAACGTGGGGAAGTCGACGCTGATCAATCGCATACTGGGCGAGGAACGTGTGGTAGCGTTTGATTTACCGGGAACCACTCGCGACAGCATTGCTATTCCATTCGAACGCGATGATCAACGCTATACCTTGATCGATACCGCCGGTGTGCGTCGGCGTGGTCGAGTAACCGAAAAGGTTGAAAAATTCAGTGTCATCAAAACACTGCAGGCAATTGATGAATCAAATGTCTGTGTGCTGTTGCTCGATGCCACGGAGCGTATAACCGATCAGGATCTAAACCTGATGGGCTATGTAATTGACAAAGGGCGGGCGTTAATTGTTGCTGTAAATAAATGGGATGGTCTTAAAGCCGAGCAGCGTGAGCAGATCAAGAGCGATATATCCAGAAGGCTCGATTTTTTAAGTTTTACCAGCGTTGAGTTTATTTCTGCGCTGCATGGCACGGGAGTGGGAAATCTATTCAAGCTGGCAACTCGAGCGTATGAGTCGGCTATGATCGATATGTCCACGCCGGAGCTGACTCGAATGCTGGAATATGCCGTCGTCCAGCATCAGCCACCGTTGGTCAGGGGGCGGCGCGTTAAGATGCGCTATGCGCATCAGGGCGGATCGAACCCGCCGGTTATTGTTATTCATGGAAACCAGACTGATCGGGTTCCGGATACCTATAAACGCTACTTGAGCAATTTTTTTCAGCGCGAATTAAAATTGTTTGGCACGCCGGTACGTATTGATTTCAAGCGTTCGGACAACCCGTATAGTCATATTAGAAACAAGCTGACTCCATTGCAGCAGCGCAAACGTAATCGATTTTTGCGCGAAATGAAAAAATAGCATAAAGCCCGGGTCAGCTTGCAGTCGCCGATTGGCAGATTGCTATCCGGAGCCGGCATTCCATCAATTTACGTTTACCTGGCAGGAGCGGTGTTATTTGAGCAAACTAATTCATTTGTCACTTGAGCAGGTTCACAGGCTTGCGCTGGAAAACCTGCAACGTGCCGGTGCATCCGACGAACAGGCCCGTGCAGTTGCTGATATTGTCACTGCGGCGGAGCGAGATGAATGTAAATCGCACGGTTTATTCCGGATTCCCGGCTTTTGCGCCTCGCTGGTCAGCGGTAAGGTAAGCGGTGATGCAACGCCGGTGGTGCATGATCTGGCCCCTGCGGTGGTGCATGTAGACGCTGCCAACGGGTTTGCACCTTTGGCGCTTGAAGCTGGCTCTGTGCCACTTGCCGCGAAAGCCAGGTCGCAGGGGATAGCAGCGCTGGCGGTAACGAATAGTTATCATTTTTCGGCGCTGTGGCCTGAAATCGAGCTCATGACTTCACAGGGTCTGATCGCATTTGCGTTTGTCAGTGCGAAAAAGTTTGTCGCGCCAGCGGGTGGTATTGAACCACTGTATGGCACCAATCCAATGGCCTTTGGCTGGCCACGTGAAAATCAGCCGGCGGTAATTTTTGATCAGGCCTCCAGCGCGAGCGCGCGCGGGGAGATTCAACTGCATCAGCGCGATGGCAAGCAGATACCTCACGGGTGGGCGATTGACAAAACCGGCAATCCGACAACGGATCCTGCTGAGGCTCTGGACGGGGCGCAATTAGCCTTTGGCGGGTACAAAGGAGCAGCAATTGCGATGATGGTCGAGCTACTGGCGGGGTCGCTGGTTGGTGATGTGCTGAGTTTTGAGGCCAGTCAGATTGATGTGCCGGACGGAGGGCCTTCGAGTGGCGGGGAATTCATGATTGCTATTGATCCGGGCCGCTGTGGAAATCGTGGTGCGCTGGTGCATGCCGAAAGGCTGTTTGCGGAAATTTTGCAACAGGAGGGTACCCGTCTGCCGTCGCAACGACGTTATGAATCCCGTGAAAAAACCAGAATCGATGGAATAACTATTGTGGAATCACTGTATGAGTCGTTGCAGCTGGCATAGTTAGAAACTGATCAGCAACTGAGAACAATATGTCAGACGTACTGTCAGTGCTGGGCAAGTAATAACGGGAATGGAGAAAAGTAGCCGGTACGCGGATCTGCTACACTTTCGATAATTTTACTGTAAATAACAGTATTTAAATGGCAACGTAGCAAAAGGAGGTGCTAACGGGATATACCGGCTTGCCTGGATTCAAACTGCTAAATGGTAAATATTATGTTTCGATACGTGAACGAAAGGTCGCCGCGACTGGCTTGCGCGATACTAGTAAGTAGTAGTTGCATTTTCGGGTCATCAGTTCAGGCGGGCGGCTTTGCATTGATTGAACAAGGCGGGTCGGGCATGGGAAACGCGTATGCCGGCGCTTCTGCTGTTAGTAAAGATGCTTCTACCGTCTGGTTTAACCCGGCTGGCATGACAGAGTTGAACTCGCGACAGATCGCGGTGGCAGCCCATGTGATATCAGTAGAATCGGACTTCAGTGATCGGGGCACCACACTCAACGAGGCATTTGGGCTGGCACCTGTGGCTGGACAGACGGAGGTTGATTCCGGCGGTGCGGCTGGCGTACCTAATCTCTATTATGTTCATCCGCTGAACAAAAAAGTAACAATGGGCTTTGGAGTGAGTGTCCCGTTCGGTAATTCCACCGACTATGGCGATAACTGGGTCGGTCGTTACCAGGCTGTTGAATCGGAAGTTACAGTAATAGATTTAAACCCTTCAATTGCCTATCGGGTTAACCCGAAGCTGAGTATCGGTGGAGGCGTCAGTGTTCAGTATATTGATGCAACGCTGGGCAGCGCAGTGGATTCCGGTGCGACCTGCCTCGGTTTAGTCTCACGTGCAACTGTTGATCTGGCTGAATGCATTGGTGCGGGACTAACAACAGCGGGTGTTCGCGCAAACGACGGCTACGCAGTGGTTACCGGAGATTCATGGGCGGCTACTTTTAATCTTGGTTTATTGTATAAACCACGTCAGGGAACCAAACTCGGACTGGCTTATCGCCACAGTATTGATCACGATTTAGACGGTGAGGGTGAGTTTTCCACTAACCCGGGCCTTGCTGCGATACTGGCCAACCGCCAGGTGCCTTTGTTTCAGACAACCGGTGCCTCGGCAGATGCGGATCTGCCGCCGAGTGTCATGTTGTCGATCGCGCACGAAGTGAATAGCAAAGTCGAGTTATTGGCTGATGCGACTTTTACGGGATGGAGCAGTCTGGAGGAGTTACGGGTGAGGTTTGACAACCCGGCACAACCCGACACCCTTATTACACTGGGTTACGAAGATGTATGGCGTTTTTCAGCCGGGCTGAATTATCAACAGTCTGATCGAATGGTTTTGCGGGCTGGTGTAGCCTACGATCAGGATCCGGTGCCTTCGACACAATTGCGAACCCCTAGAATTCCTGGCTCGGACAGAACCTGGGTATCATTCGGTCTTGGCTATAAATTTGGCAACCGGGGCCAGTTTGATGTCGGTTACGCGCGACTGTTTGTCGATGATACACCGATAGACAATGCGAGCGAGAGTGCTGGTGGAACCACCATTCGCGGTGTGTACGAGACCAATGTCGATCTTTTAAGTGTCCAATACACGCACAAATTTAACTAGCTGGAGCCTCTGAGATGAATTACTGCAAATGCATGTTGCCGGTTTCAGTACTGGCCTTGGTTTCTATCACCGGGTGCTCTGACTCGACGAACTTCGATTTTGACAACAGCCTGACTATCGCTCGCGACAACGCAGCTGCGAACACGGCAGTGGTAGCCAACTTTGATCCGGCTACCGGATCACTTGCGGATCTGCCGTTTCCAAATAGCTTGTTGTTCAGTGGTTCGGAGGATGGAACACTGAACATTCCAGTCGCCGATCCGAACGATCTGGCCGATG
Source organism: Chromatiales bacterium (ex Bugula neritina AB1) (assembly GCA_001730015.1). Taxonomy (GTDB): domain Bacteria; phylum Pseudomonadota; class Gammaproteobacteria; order Granulosicoccales; family Granulosicoccaceae. The sequence continues at coordinate 78,636 of MDLA01000080.1, forward strand.
CTGTGGTTTCACTGAATGCGCTTGATGGTTTCTCCACCACCGCCCCGTTGTCGATGCCGATTAGCGGCTCGCTTAACATGGAAACCGTGATCGTTGGCGAATCTTTGCGCGTATTCGAGGTGCAAACAGACGCTAATGGAGCTGTTACGCAGGTGATCGCAGAAATTGGCGCAGACAGACTTGCTGCCGCAGAGACTGCGGGAGCGCTGGCAATTGTTCCTTTGCTGCCTTTCAAGGAGAGCACAGATTATGTGGTTATTGCCACTAACGCGATTACCGGAGCAAACGGGGTGCCTCTATCCCCGAGTACGGCTTTTCGTCTGACCTCGGGAACAACGGCGTTATCGGGAGAAGCGGCAGCGCTTGAGCCGGTACGTCAACTGACTAATGCAATGCTGGCCGCTGTGCAACCGCAGGCTGTCGAGAGATCGAGCATAGTGCAAGCCTGGTCGTTCAAGACCCAATCGATCTCACCGGTATTGCAAGCGATCAAATCAACAACGGTGGCGCAGCCGATCACCATTGTTCCGACGGGGCAGACCACCAATACGATTGACTCCAGATTACCGGGAATTGCAGATGTATACATTGGCACTCTGGATCTGCCGTATTATCGAACAGCGCCAGCGAACGCGAATGATGCCACCGGTATTACCAGTTTTTGGCAGGGGCAGGGTGGAAGCTTACTAACACGTTTTAACACCAGTCCGGTTGCGACCAGCGTTCAGACGGTACCAGTATTGATGACCGTTCCGAACGCGGGATCAGGAAATACAGTTCCGGCAAACGGCTGGCCGGTAAGTATCTTTGTTCATGGAATCACACAGGATCGAACCAATCTGTTTGGTATTGCCGATGCGATGGCGCAGGCAGGAATAGCGGTTATTGCCATCGATCAGCCGATGCATGGCATTGTCGATTCGAGCAATGTATTAGCTGCAGCTAATACACCATTTGCTGATACAGAACGAACCTTTGATATTGACCTGATCAACAACGAAACCGGAGCTCCCGGCCCCGACCTGCTACCGGATCCGAGTGGTCGTCATTTTTTTTCTCCGCAATTTCTGCTCGCAACCCGGGATAACCTGCGTCAATCGATTGCTGATCTGATGGTGTTGAGTGCGAGTCTGGGGAATATTACAACGGTACCGGTGAATGCTGCGCAAAAAACACTGATCGGACATTCGCTCGGGGGTGCCGCGGCAACACCTTTCCTCGCGTTCGACGACAGCATTGTCGCCACAACACTGGGTATGCCGGCGGCTGGGCTGGTGGGAGTGACATTGGCCTCAGAGGCGTTCGGGCCAGCCATAATTGCCGGGCTTGCGGCGGCTGGTGTCGACGAAGGCACGCCAGAGTTTGAGCAATTCAAAGTGGCCGCTCAAACCGTGGTCGATTCAGGTGATGCAATTAATTTCGGTGCTATGGCAGCGCAGAACAGCCCGGTACACTTAATTGAAGTGCTGGGCGACACCACTGTGAATAACGTTGTCGAAGGAGCTCCTCTGGCGGGTACGGAAGCGCTGATCCGGGTGATGGGTTTGCCATCGGTCAGTCAGGATACAACGGAATCCGGCGTTGTGCGGTTTACCGCGGGCGGCCATGGCTCCTTAATCTCTCCCGATCCCAGCGTGGCAGCGTTTACCGAGATGCAAACACAAACAGCCACATTCGCCGCTTCATCCGGTACTTTGATTGATATCACTGATACCAGCGTTGTTCAGTAGAGAGCTGTACGCAAAACAATCATTCAAATAGAAACACCATCAGTAGATTTTACTGATGGTTCAATTCTAAATTTTTATTCCAGCCAGCTAAGCGCCGAAGTTGTCAAGAATATCGGGCGGAATTATATTTTGCTGATCGATGGTGTCTGCCTCAACCAGATTGGCGATCAGCTGTTCCACATCGGCAGTATCGGGTATCTGATTGCCGGTAATTTCACCACACACAGCTTTGAACATATCGGTATTTTCTGAAAGCAGGGATGCGTCGTTAAACCAGTCCCACATAGAGGCGGCCATGCGGTCATTAAAGCCGGTGTTGTAAGGCCCTGGATTGATAATCCCGACATCAATCCCAGTACCGTTGAGTTCGGCGCTTAGTGTTCTTCCCAATGCCTCCAGCGCATGTTTGGTCATGGTATAAGCGCCAAAACCGGGCACCGTTACCAATCCGCCGATCGACGACATAATCAGAATTCGCCCCGATTGACGAGGCAGCATCTGCTCCAGAACTTTTTGTGTAAGGGCCAGGGTGCCGAATACGTTGACGGAAAATGTCTGATTGATTTTCTCAATTGGAATGGCGGCAAGCGGGCCACTCTGGCCGGTACCGGCATTGTTAACAAGCACCTCGATCTCCCATTCAGACACTTTGCTGATGTCGTCTGTTGTGATATCGAGTTTCTCCACCTGCAGCTGTGGCGTTTCCTTACGCAGCTTTTCACATTGCTCGACAGTTTCCGTGGTTGCGATGACGCGGTGTCCACGATTCGCTAATTCCAGGCAAGCCCCTTTGCCAAAGCCGGAGCCAGCTCCAGTTACTAAAACTGATTTCATTCAGGGTCTCTCCGAAAGGATTGTATATTTGCAGAAATCGATTGCGATCAGTCGATTATAGTCATTCGTTACCGTAGCAGGTTCACTGGCTGTACTGCTGCGTTTCTGACGACTTGTTCAGTCGCTCACGAGATGGTACGTCTTTGTGCAATGCTGTTTGCGTCTGTTGGAAATACCCGATTCTTAAGCAGAATACCAGCACTTGGCTTTATTATTGAAGGCAACTGTAGTAGCTGAGGCGCGTTCGCTAAACTGTGATGGAACTGCTCGGGAATACCTGAGAACAAATAGCGTTATCGCCGAGATCCGTAGACTGATCTCTGACACTTGATATTTAATTTAATAGGTTAGATAACAATACCCGGTATGGAACCACTTGTTATTGTTTTTGCATTTTTTGCAGGCCTGTTGTTTCGCAGAATTGGCTATCCCCCGTTGCTTGGTTATCTGCTCGCAGGGTTTCTGGGTTATGGCCTGGAGCTTGGTAGTGGCGAGCAACTGAAAGTAATAGCCGATATTGGTATTACTCTGCTGTTGTTTACGATCGGTTTAAAGCTGAACCCTAAAGATCTCTCTCCTCGTTATGTGTGGGGTTCGGCGATACTGCACATGGTGGTCGCTGTCCCGCTGACTGCTGCGGTAATTTTGATTGTCGGGCTCATGTACGAACCGCTATCGTTCGACAGCCCATTCGCCGCATGGACGTTGGCATTTGCCTTGTCTTTTTCCAGTACCGTACTAGCGATCAAATTATTTGAAGATCGCGGCGAGTCAAACTCGCACTATGCTTCTATTGCCATTGGCGTGTTGATTGTTCAGGACGTCATGGCAGTATTGTATCTAGTGCTGTCGTCAGGTCATCTGCCCTCTCCCTGGGCTCTGCTATTGTTTGCTCTGCCATTGGCCCGGCCGCTGATTGCGCGATTACTTCAGGTGGTTGGACACGGCGAGCTGTTGGTGTTGTCCGGCGTTATGTTTGCACTGGCCGCAGCGCAGCTGTTTGAGATTGTCGATCTGAAAGGAGGGTTGGGCGCACTGGTCTGCGGTTGCCTGTTACGCAGTGCAGATAAGGCAAAATCAAAGGAGATCTATGACTGCCTCAGCAACCTGAAGAATCTGTTGCTGGTTGGTTTTTTTGTGGCGATCGGCTACAACGGTATTCCGTCCATGCAGATGGTCGGGGTGGCCGTTGTTCTCTCGATGTTGATCGTGCTAAGACCAATAATCTATTTTGCGTTATTAACCTTTTTTGGATTACGCGCCCGTACCGGGTGGTTGTCTGGCCTGTCGCTTTTCAGCTACAGTGAATTCGGACTGATTGTCGCGGCGATAGCGGTAGAAAAAGGTGTTTTTAATGCCGACTGGATAACTACTCTGGCTCTGGCGATGTCGCTATCTTTCTTTCTGGCAACGCCTATAAATAATAAGGCTCACCTGTTATACCGCCGATATCAGAGCCGGCTACGAGCCTTTGAAAATCCGGTACATCTGCCCGAGGAGCAATTCTCATCGCTGGGAGATGCTACAACAGTTGTACTGGGAATGGGGCGCATTGGTACTGCTGCCTATGACATACTGCGGGAATCGGGCAGAGACAGGATTGTTGCGCTTGAGGAAAATTACGATCGTACCCAGCGGCTTTGCACCCAGGGATACAATTGCGTCCATGGCGATGCGAGTGACCGGGATTTCTGGGAAAGTACAGACTTGGCTTCACGCGAAATGATTCTTGTGAGTCTGAGCAACCACCGTGAAGAATTAATTGTTGTTGAGCTGGCGCGAGAGTTCGGCTGCGTCAGTGCGTTGTTTGTCGCCACCCGCTTTCAGGATCACAAAGAACATATCGAAGCGCTCGGTTGCAATGCGTTTTATCTGTACGATGATGTCGGGCGTGATTTCGGCCAGTACTCGCTCGCAATAAAGCGTGCTGAAAGTAGTTAAATTCGTTTCCTAACGGGTTTTCAGTTTGCTGATGAACTCGACCACGGCATCAATAACCTGCTGATTATTGTGAGGTGAGAGTATATCGCCGATCAGAACATGCTGGCTTTGCGCGTGCGGGTCATCGATAACCTGTACGTGTTTTTCGGTTTCCAACTGCTCTATAAAATCACTGATTTTACCGGCGTCAACGGTATCGTCGTAGGGTGAGTAGAGAATATACACCGGAACCGTCGCGCTACTTGCCTTGATTTTTGTACAAAGCCTGACCATTCCCATCATCGGCAGCAGTGCCCGAGTCGGGTAGCGACAGGCCCAGTATTTCCGGTGCGCTTCATTCACAGGTGGCGATTCCAGATACTTTCCGATAATAGCCTCGGCGATCTGCGCACCCCAAGGATACAGCAGTATATTCGCTCGAGGATCTTTCACACCGAAATTCGGTGAAAAAAACACCAGTGCGTCAATCTGATCTCTGAATTCCGGCTGGTTTGCGGTCCACCATCCCAGGCTTGCGCCTGTGGAGCATCCGATGATAATGGTGCGCTCGCCTATTCTATTGGCTATTGCCATTGCCTCGCTGGCATCATTGATCCAGCCGTTGACGGATCCTTGAGCCATGGCGTCATCGCTGCGCCCGTTTCCTGCCAGGCGAGTGTAAAAAATATTACTCTTAAGTTGCTTTGCTATCGCACCGGGTACAGGAACTGACTCCTGCCGGGTGGCCGAGAATCCGTGCAGGTACACGAATGCCAGTGGTGTTTTTTGTTTCGCCACCGGATCGAACCACTCAATAAACTTTTCTGCGCCAGGGGTTATATCGAGGCACTGAGCTTCGGTAATGCTCAGGTAGTCGTCGAGATCGTCCGGTAATTCCGTCACGCTAAAGCGTGTATTGAGAGAGACACGCGGCCCGAGAGCAATCAGCACTGAAAGCAGCAGCAAAAACAGTACGACGATCATGGTTTTTTCCAGTAGTTAGTGACGTAGTCGCGCTATACAGTGATTTATTAAATCTGGTTGTAAAGACCTGATGAGCAATGCCGAAACAATAGCGTTCTTTCAGTGTTCCGGCAGTTCGTGTGACGTATTAGTGTTCTAGCTTAGCTGAAGAATTATCAGGGATTATGTAACCACAACGTGAGAAGTAAATCATGTCTGTTATCGTCCGTCGGACGTGCAGCTGTGAGGGCCAGGGATAATGCTAATGAGTAAACAGCGGTTGAAGTTAGTTAGTTTCAGTCTATTTCCATATTTTAAGCATGTGCGCCGCAGTCTTCCGGAGACTCTGCGACGCCTGTTTCGTCCAGCACCGGTAAAGGAGAAGCAATATGAAGTTGAAGTGGTCTTACCCAGGGTCGCAGCAGGGGCAGGAGTGACGTCCGCAACCGACTCGAAACAGGTTATGGAAGTCCGCAAACGAATTTTGCACGCCGAAAAAATTGTAACTTTTGCTTACAGCAACCATCAGCTTGTCAGTGAAAGACTTGAACGTACGGTGCAGCAACTGATGCTGGCCGGTGAATCGCTTCCGGAACCTGATCAGAGTAGTTATTCCATGTTGCAAACGGCATTCTGCAACAACCGGACTGCATTTAATGTATCAGAGGAGTCGTGTCAGGAGGCTCGGGCGCGCCTGGCGCAGCAAATCGATGAGCTGACACGTCTGGTTGAGAAACAGGGTGCCTTGTTTCCATCGGAAGCGGCAAACTGTGATCATCAGGATGAACCGCTAAAGGAGGCCGCCTGATTTAAGTTTGATTGACTCAAACCGGGCCGCAAGTTTTCAGGGTCTGGTTTGATCACCTCAGTTTTGCGTTAGCGCTCAGCGGGAACTGCGATAGGCCGGCCAGTTTTCCGGGTCACTACCCAGTAGTGCCTGCCATTCGCCAATTGCGTTTTTTATTGACTGGCGCGAACGGTAAGACATATCAAATATCATCCGTTTGCGTAGTTTGTTGTTGCGTGTGAGCAGGAACGGGCCTGCCACAGTGTCATTAACCTTACGTGCCGTCTCGTTACTTATGTCCACCGGGTCATAGTTTGTCAGCATTTCAAGGCAGGTGCTGCCAGTATTACTGTTTGATACAGGCCACAGTACAATCGTGCCCGGTGAAGGTGGGATCTGATCAATACGGGTCGGTGGAATGGTCTCCAGCATGGCCCTGCACATGGCAACATCTCTTTCCGTATCGCGATTGCTACCTCTCACAGAAAAGTGCACAACAGCAATATTGACTGCATCATCGGGTAGATCTTCCAGCAATCCGATGGTGAAGATCGTGTTACTTGCATTGGTCGAGGCTGCAACCGGGTTGGATGGAACTACCTGTCGCGGTGTGGTAGAGGAAGTTGGAACCGGAGGGCTTGTCGGCTCGGCCGTTGCCAGATCATCCAGTTGAACCGGCGCCTCGAAAAATGTACAGCCGGAAATAAAAATAAAAAGAGTGAAAATGGCAGAAGATGCCAGTGTGATTCTCGGATTCATTTTCAGCGCTTTGCCTTTCCACGGTTTCATGCAGTTTATCATTGCAGGGGTTTGGCCGGAACCAGTTACAAGCTGGTATGCCAATCCAGTGTTTTGCTGCGGTCGGATTGTAATTCTGGGGACGTTGCCACGCCTTTCGATGAAAGTGGAGCTGGCGCTTTCAGTAACAGAGCGTTGGGTCGATGCATATATAAGCCGGGGGCAGGTAAACTAGAAGCATTGATCCGCCGGGTTGCGGAAATACGGCTGTTGTACTGGCATTAGAAACCAGCTACTGTTTGTAATAGGTAAAATTCAATTATTTTTAGTAATCTTGCAGGAGAGCTAAATGTCCACAAACACCGCGAGTGACCTCGGGGATACCCTGAACCTGTCTGCTTATGGTATCAAAAACGTTGCAGAAGTAATCTATAACCCCGGTTTTAATACCCTTTTCAAAGAGGAAACACGTGATGATCTGGTCGGCTATGAGCGATCAGTTCTTACAAATCTCGGAGCTGTTGCAGTCGATACCGGTGAATTCACCGGCCGTTCGCCGAAAGATAAATACATTGTCCGGGACGACGTCACCCGGGATACCCTGTGGTGGTCTGATCAAGGAAAAAATGATAACAAGGCCATTGATCAATCGGTCTGGAACGATCTGAAAAAAGCCGTGGTAACGCAATTGTCCGGCAAGCGGTTGTTTGTCGTTGACACCTTTTGCGGGGCCAACAAAGACACCCGCCTGGCGGTACGTTTTATCTGTGAGGTTGCGTGGCAGGCTCACTTTGTTAAAAACATGTTTATTCGTCCGACCGATGCTGAACTGGCTAACTACGAGCCGGATTTTGTCGTGCTTAATGGAGCGAAAACGACGAATACCAAATGGCAGGAGCATGGCCTCAACTCGGAGAACTTTATCGCTTTTAACCTGACCGAAAAAATGCAGCTGATCGGTGGGTCCTGGTATGGCGGTGAGATGAAGAAAGGCATGTTCTCACTAATGAATTATCTGTTGCCGCTGCGCGGTATTGCATCGATGCACTGTTCTGCCAATGTCGGGCACAATGGTGATGTCGCAGTTTTTTTCGGTCTGTCGGGTACTGGCAAAACAACACTGTCTGCGGATCCTAATCGCTTACTGCTCGGAGACGACGAACACGGCTGGGACGATCAGGGCGTATTCAATTTCGAGGGCGGATGCTACGCAAAAACCATTAGTTTGAGTCAGGAGGCAGAGCCCGATATCTATAATGCTATCCGCCGTGATGCGCTGCTGGAGAACGTTGTTGTCCGGGACGATGGCAGTATCGATTTCGACGATGGTTCGAAAACCGAAAATGCCCGTGTTTCCTATCCGATAGATCATATAGATAATATAGTAAAACCAGTATCAAAGGCAGGCCACGCGACTAAGGTGATCTTTCTATCGGCGGATGCGTTTGGCGTTTTACCCCCGGTTTCACGATTGACTCCAGAGCAAACCAAGTATCACTTTTTGTCCGGGTTTACCGCCAAGCTTGCCGGAACAGAACGCGGTATTACGGAGCCGACTCCCACTTTCTCTGCCTGCTTTGGCGCTGCATTTTTAAGCTTGCATCCAACCCGTTACGGTGAAGAGCTGGTCAAGCGGATGGAGGCTTCGGGTGCGCAGGCTTATCTGGTGAATACCGGCTGGAACGGTAGCGGAAAAAGAATCTCTATAAGAGACACCCGCGCTATTATTGATGCCATTTTAAATGGTGAGATTGACAAAGCAGAAACTCGGCAGATACCAGTATTCAATCTGGAAGTGCCAGTGTCGTTGCCCGGTGTCAGTGACGGTATTCTGGATCCGGCGCAGACCTATGAAGATCCCACAGAGTGGGAATCACGTGCCCGGGATCTGGCAGCTCAGTTCATCGAGAACTTTGTTAAATATACGGATAACGCAGAGGGTCGATCGCTCGTTGCAGCTGGTCCGCAACTATAGAAAAATTTCTTTCCGGCACCAACACATGCATGTAGTTGGCGCCAAAAGGCATTCGCTGTAATAGGCTGGTGTCATTTAAGCCCGGGGCCCGATCAAGGGCCCTCATTGATCCCGTTCTCGCAGCCCGACTATATTTATATCATCCTGCTGGATCACTCAACTGCTTCAGGCCGCCACAGTGTGCCTGTTGTAAAGTGTAATTGTTGACCCGGGACTCACCGCCACAGTGCTGGGGGGTAAGCGCAGCCCATCTGTCATTAATGCGCTCAGTAATTTCCAGGCCAGAAAAATATAGATGCTAATGCAACAACCGAGCTAATAATTGCGCCGCAATTTATTTTTGCTTGCCATTATTCGGGCGGATATTCTAGCTTCTTCATTTGACTGCTTCTCGACTGAGCGCAGTGCCAATTCGAGTTGTATGATCGCTTCTCTGGGATCGTTTGTGGAAAAGAAATAGTCTGCCGTTGCCTCGTGAGCAGCGGATACTCGACCCTTTTGTCGCAGCACTTCGGCGTACTTGCGATACACATCGGGCACGGGATTTAGGCTGTTGCGTAAATAGTGCTTGATAACTGCTTGTGCTCTATCGGTACGTCGCTGGCCTGATAACATCGCCAGGTATTGCTCGGTGGCAGGGTAATTATCGGGTTGTATATCGACGAGAGAACTATAGATGCTTTCAGCATGAGCACTGTCGTTGTTCGCAATTGCGACGCGCGCAGTCAGTAACCTGACCGCTGAATGAGTCCCCAGTAGTTGGTTCAGTCGTTCTACCAGCGGCAGGCAATCTTCGACCATGCCGGCTTTCAGCAATAACACAATGCGACCGTAAAGCCGGACTGGCTCGCTGTTACTGATATGGCCTTGAGCCAATGCTACCTGCATTGCGTGCGGGTCATTCGAATGCAGTACCTTAAGTTTGATTTGCTGAATCTGGAAATCGATACTGTCCTGAACCCCGATTGGATTCGCCAAGCGGGAAGCATTGTTACGCGCTTCAGAGATTCGATTAGTAGTCAGAGGGTGTGTACGTAAAAACTCCATGCGTTCGGTTGCGCTCAGTGCGATCCGGCGACGCAGTACTTCAAAAAATTGCACCATTCCCTGGGGATTGTAGCCGGCGTCGGTCAACAGTTGTATACCGATACGATCGGCTTCGTATTCGTGCAGGCGAGTGAAATTTATCGCTGATTGCTGGCTGGCCGCAATACCGGTCAGCAATGCCGCCTGACCGGCTTCGGCGGACTGCTGTCCGAGCAGGATCGCAGCCAGAATAGTTGCAGCGGTTTTGAGTCCGGTATTGCCTTGCGATGCGTATAGCCTGGCTATATGCCGCTGCAGCACATGTGCTGTCTCGTGGGCAAGTACACTGGCAAGCTGCGCTTCGTTGTTGGCCGCGGTAATAAGTCCGGTGTTAATTCCAACAAACCCGCCGGGCAGGGCGAAGGCGTTTATTTCAGGGTTTTCCACAACAAAAAATGTGAATTCGGGTGTATCGGGATCTAGTTGCGAAGCCGCCAGTCTTTCGCCCAGCTGTTGTATGTACGCGTTAAGTTCAGAATCGGAAACCAGATTCAGGTGCTGCCGGATCTGGCGCATATAGTCGCGACCGATTGCCAGTTCGTCGCGAGGCGACATCACCTGATCGGCAGGTTCCCCCATAAGCGGCAGGTTCAATTGCCGCCGGGCGCTGATATCAGTCACCGTCAGACCAAGTGCTAGCGCCAAAGAGAATTTTAACAGTCTGTGCTGGTGCAGATCGGCGGTCCTGGGTTGAGGTCGGCTTAAACCGGGTTATTCATTTAACGGATAGCCGGAAAGTTGGCAAAGCGTATCCGAATATGTGCAAAGGGGTTATTGCGCTTGTGATATCTGCACGTTATTTGGTCACTTAAAGTAGCGATGAGTTCGGCTGGCTCGTGTGTCATATGTGTAGGTATCGGCCGTTATCTCTGCGTCTTTGCGAAAGCTTGGTGAGCGTTAGCCATTTGTATGAGAAAAATAGCGATTCGCGGTTTAGATCATGGAGCGACAGATTTCATCGTACGAGCGGAACTTTTCGCATTGCGGAGTCTAAAGCCGCCGATCAATACTGGACGCTGGTGTTACTAGATGTCATATTAGTAACAGGCGCGCAATTGACGTCAAAAATCTTCGCTAACTCCAAGCGAAAAGCGGTAGCTAATCCACATACATTACGTGTTGTGTATTAAGGAAGTGCAGCCGATTCCGGCTTGACAGAGTAATGCACCTCACCCGGGTGAATTTTTTCTCGTCAGGTTAAAGAATAAGATCCCCAAACTCAACACAAAAAACAGGTGGCAGACAAGTGGAACTTTCCGGTGGAGAGATTATCATCCGGACCCTTCAAGATGAGGGCGTTGAATACGTTTTTGGATATCCCGGTGGCGCTGTATTGCATATTTACGATGCCATCTTTCGCCAGCAAGCAGTTCAGCACATTCTGGTCAGGCATGAACAGGGTGCGACACACATGGCAGACGGCTACGCCCGCGCAACCGGAAAACCCGGAGTTGTACTGGTAACGTCCGGTCCGGGTGCAACAAACGCCATCACTGGTATCGCCACGGCACACCTGGATTCAATCCCGTTAGTGGTTATTACCGGACAGGTCACATCGAAGTACATCGGCACCGATGCGTTTCAGGAAGTCGATGCGATCGGTTGCACGCGCCCGTGCGTAAAACACAATTTTATGGTTAAGAGCGTTGATGAAATAGCCAGCGTAATGCGCAAGGCATTTTATGTTGCAACCACAGGCCGACCCGGACCCGTTGTTGTTGATATTCCAAAAGACTTCACCGCGCCGCACATAAAAATCCCTTACGAGTACCCGGAACAGATAAATATGCGTTCCTACGCGCCGGTAACCGGTGGCCACAGCGGCCAGGTTCGTAAGGCGGTCGAGTTGCTGGCACAGGCGAAGCGACCGATTATCTACAGCGGCGGCGGAGTGCTGATGAGCGATGCCGACGAAGAGCTTCGTCAGATTACCCGTGAACTGGGTTACCCGATCACCAGTACCCTGATGGGTCTGGGCGCTTATCCGGCGAGCGATAATCAGTTTATAGGTATGCTTGGCATGCATGGCACCTATGAAGCTAACATGGGTATGCATAATTGCGATGTATTGCTGGCAGTCGGTGCGCGTTTTGACGATCGCGTTACCGGTGAAATAGCGCACTTTTGTCCAAATGCCAAAATTATCCATATAGATATCGACCCGACTTCCATAGCGAAAAATGTTGGTGTCGATGTACCCATTGTTGGAGACGTAAAAAAAGTACTGCAGCGCATGATTGAATTGCTCGCAGAAGACAGTCGTCGAGCCAATCCCACGGAGATTTCAGCCTGGTGGGATCAAATCAAGCAATGGCAGGGTAAAAAGAGTCTGGCCTACGAGGCCAGTGATACCGTCATCAAGCCGCAGTATGTTGTTGAAAAACTGTGGGAGGTGACCAAAGGCGATGCCTATATTACCTCGGATGTCGGTCAGCATCAGATGTGGGCGGCTCAATACTATGGCTTTGACAAACCGCGGCGATGGATTAATTCCGGTGGCCTTGGAACGATGGGGTTTGGACTGCCGGCGGCGCTTGGCGTTAAATTCGCCTACCCCGATGCTGACGTTGCGTGCATCACCGGTGAAGCAAGTATTCAGATGTGCCTGCAGGAACTGTCTACTGCAAAGCAATATGCACTGCCAGTGAAGGTTATTAATCTGAATAACCGCTACCTTGGTATGGTGCGGCAGTGGCAGGAATTTGCCTATGAGGGACGCTACTCTCATTCCTATGTTGATGCTTTGCCGGACTTTATTAAACTGGCAGAATCCTATGGCCATGTCGGGATGAAAATCGAAAACCCGGGTGATGTAGAAGGAGCATTGCGTGAAGCGTTCGCTATGAAGGAGCGCCTGGTGTTTATGGACTTCATCACTGATGACACTGAAAACGTGTACCCGATGATCGAAGCGGGTAAAGGGCACCAGGAAATGCGTATGCATCCGAAGGCCGGAGAACTCTCGTGAGTAAAGAAAATCGTCACATTATCGCTTTACTGATCGAAAACGAATCTGGCGCTCTGTCACGTGTTGCCGGTCTGTTCAGCATGCGCGGTTATAATATAGAGTCGTTAACGGTTGCTCCGACTAACGATCCCACCTTATCCCGTGCGACGGTTGTCACCCGTGGTGATGATCGAACCATAGAGCAGATCACCAAGCAGCTGAACAAACTGGTCGATATTGTGCGTCTGGTTGATCTGACGGAAGCCGCCCATGTTGAACGGGAAATGATGCTGATCAAAGTGCGGGCTACTGGTGCCCAGCGGGAAGAGATCAAGCGACTAACCGATATCTTCCGCTCCAAGATCATTGACGTCACCGAAACTACCTACATTGTTGAGCTGACCGGAGATAGTCATAAACTCGATGCATTCATGAGCAGTGTCGGGGACGATCATATACTTGAGGTTGTTCGTTCCGGTGTGACCGGTATTGCCAGAGGTGAAAGAGGTCTGAAAGTCTGATCAGTGTTATGATCGTCGCTGCGTAGACTGGTTCTACCAGTATGGACAGGGCAGGCGAGCCGGGATCCTGTTCCGTGTTAAATTAACGTAGCGTCGAATCCGGCTGAGGTATACGACCCCATCAGCTACCAGCTCTGATCGCTGTAGCAATAGGAGCGGCTCAACAAGGCTCTAATGAACAGTCAATCGAATCCATCCGTACAGCCGGCCGCCGGCCGGAAAAAGCCAGGCAAAGGTATTTACCTGCTGCCCAATCTGTTCACCACAGCGGCGTTGTTTGCCGGTTTTTACGCCATCATTGCAGCGATAAACAACCGTTTTGAACAGGCGGCAATCGCGGTATTGATCGCAATGATACTCGACGGGCTTGACGGCCGGATTGCGCGCCTGACCAATACCTCCAGCGATTTCGGAGCGGAGTACGACAGCATGTCAGATATGGTGTCCTTTGGTCTGGCACCCTCGTTGATAATGTACGAGTGGTCCCTGCACAACATCGCCAGGCAGGGTTTCGGACACCTCGGGTGGTTAGCCGCCTTTTTATTTGCTGCCTGCGCAGCACTGCGTCTCGCGCGTTTTAATGTGCAAATTGGAACAGTCGATAAAAAGTTCTTTATCGGATTAGCCAGCCCGATGGCCGCCGCATTGCTGGTACTGACAGTCTGGGTATTTCACGACGCGGGTTACAAAGGGACAGATATTTCCAGCGTGGCGCTGGTTGTGACGGTCGCTGGCGCCTTGCTGATGGTCAGTAATTTCAAATATTACAGTTTCAAGGATATCGGGGCGAATAAACGCGTACCGTTTTTTGTGCTCCTGGGGCTGGTGTTTGTGTTTGTTTTCACTTCGCTCGATCCACCTAAAGTGTTGTTCACTGGTGTGATTATCTATGCGTCATCCGGACCAGTGCTGTGGATATGGCGATGGTTACGCAAGCGTCGACGCAGTACTCAGTCGGGTAGTCAGAAGTAAGACGAATCTCCGGTGAGTACAAATAGAAAACAGTACCTCGCAGCAATGGGTATCGATATCTGGGAGCTGCGACAAACACAAACGGTAGCTGCACTGGCTCAACAGCCAGTGACTGCGGCTACTGCGGCTGCCGACGCCGCACCGGTGCCAGTGCATCAAAACACGTTTACGACATTGAGTAAAAGTCTGGCGGAGTACCCGCTGATGCTCGCCGATTCATCAGTGAAAAGTCAGAAGGTTGAGATTCTGGTAGTGATCGAATCACCCCGGCTAAATGATGCAGATCACAAGCTGCTAACTTCTATGCTAGCTGCCATACAACTTCAATCGGAGAACTACAGACTGGCGCAGATCAATTTGTCTGGCGACGCAGAGACTGCCCGCTGTGAAGATATTGTGGCTCGTGTTCAGCCTGTTGCTATTCTCGTGATGGCAAAACTGCCGGACAGTGATGTTCTGCAACCGCTTGATGTTCTGCGCACAGGGGTACACCTTACCGATTGGTCTCGTGCGCCGGTGGTGGTAACGCTGCACCCGCGCGATCTAATAAATAACCCGTCAGCCAAGCGACCGGCCTGGGAAGATTTGAAGCGCTTCAGGATAGAACTGGACGCCTGAATGAGTGAGTTTTTGCAGAGTCAGGCGCCCGAGTCGACGGCGGAGACCGTATACCCGATTAGAGCCATGTCTGCCGCAGACCTGAAAGAGGTGCTGCGGGTTGAACGGGCAAGCTATCAGTTGCCGTGGACCGAGCAGATTTTCAAAGACTGTCTAAAGGTAGGCTATCATTCCCTTGTACTTGAGGAAGAAGGCGGCCTCTCAGGGTTTGTCATTTTCAGTTGTGCTGTTGGCGAAGCCCATATTTTGAATCTGTGTATCGATCCAAAGCGTCGACGTAGCGGATTTGCAGAAGCATTGCTCGCACAGGCGGTGTCGGTGGTGATAGTAGCGGGTGCCAGGGTTATGTTTCTTGAAGTGCGTGAATCGAACAAAGGTGCCATTGCACTGTATGAAAAATCCGGTTTTGTAGAAACCGGCCGGCGTGAAAATTACTACAACACCGTACCTAAAGAAGGTAAAAAAACGTCCTCCAAACGGGAAGACGCTCTTGTTATGGCTCGTGATCTGACTTTCTAGAAAACGTTGCTGCCATAGTTTGTAAACCTGATTCAATTTTAAAATAAAAGCGCTATGCGTTATCGCATAAAGCAGGAAAGTTGCCGATGGCTGATGCCAGATTAATTGAAGAGATAGAAAATAGGCGAACCTTCGCAATTATCTCTCACCCGGATGCGGGTAAAACGACACTCACTGAAAAACTGCTGCTGTTCGGCGGTGCAATCCAGCTGGCCGGAACAGTTAAAGGTCGCAAGGCGGCACGGCATGCCACCTCGGACTGGATGCGCATGGAACAGGAGCGTGGAATCTCTGTTACTTCCTCGGTTATGCAATTTCCCTATAAGGATCGCATCGTCAACCTGCTGGACACGCCGGGACACGAGGATTTCTCGGAAGATACCTACCGTACCCTGACTGCGGTCGACTCCGCACTGATGGTGATTGACGTTGCCAAGGGCGTTGAGCCACGGACCGAAAAGTTGATGGAAGTGTGTCGCTTGCGCACAACGCCGGTAATGACATTCATTAACAAACTTGATCGGGAGGGCCGCGATCCGATCGATCTGATGGATGAAGTAGAGCAAATGCTGAATATTCGTTGTGCCCCGATTACCTGGCCGATTGGAATGGGCAAGCGACTAAAGGGGGTGTATCACCTGCGAAATAACACCGTGCACTTCTATTCGGCCCAGCATGGCGGCAAGGTTCAGGAAGGCGAAGTGGTCAGGGGAATTGATAATCCGATGCTGGATGATATTCTCGGCGACATGGCTGATGAGCTTCGAGAGGAACTGGAATTGGTGCAGGGAGCCAGCAATGCCTTCGATCTGGAACAATATAGAGCAGGAGAACTCACACCGGTGTTTTTCGGTTCAGCCATTAACAATTTTGGTATAGCGGAATTACTCGACGATTTTGTTGAGTATGCACCGCCACCGCAACCCCGCGAAACCCTGACGCGTGAAGTCAGTCCAACTGAAGAAAAATTCAGTGGCTTTGTGTTTAAGATTCAGGCAAATATGGATCCGCAGCATCGGGACCGTATCGCGTTTATGCGAATCTGTTCGGGCAAGTATCAAAAGGGCATGAAGGCCCGACATGTTCGAATAAAAAAGGATGTTAAATTTGCCGATGCCCTGACATTTTTTGCTGCGGACCGCGGCAGTCTTGATCAGGCATTCAGTGGCGATATTATCGGTCTGCATAATCATGGCACCATTCGGATTGGTGATACCTTTACTCTGAACGAGGAATTGCTGTTTACCGGTATACCCAACTTTGCGCCGGAACTTTTCAGGCGGGCAGTGCTGCGTGATCCGCTGAAAATGAAGCAACTGCAGAAAGGCCTCGGACAACTATGTGAAGAAGGGGCGACTCAGTTATTCAAACCGATTAATAATAATGATCTGATTCTGGGGGCGGTGGGTGTGCTGCAATTTGATGTGGTCAGCCAGCGGTTGCAGGATGAATATAAAGTCGACTGTCAATTTGAAGCGGTTAATGTGCAGCAAGCCCGCTGGGTGAAGGTAGCCGATGAAAAAATGCTGCGTGAATTCAAAATCAAGGCGGCGGCGAATTTATCGATCGATCATGCCGATGAACTGGTTTATCTTGCCCCGACCCGTGTAAACCTGACGATGACGCTGGAACGCTGGCCCGATATAGAATTTCTCGCGACACGTGAGCAGTCGGGGATAAACTAGAAAATGTGATAGCGCAAGAAAGCGTTTTTCCTGTGAGTCAATCGAGCGCTAGTCTGTAACCATGAAACAGGCAATTAAAGATTATCAGCGAATCGAGAGAGCGTTGCATTATCTTGCAACGAACTACAAAGAACAGCCAACGCTTGCGGAAATTGCTAATGCGGTTCACGTCAGTGAGTATCATTTTCAGCGCTTGTTCAGCCGCTGGGTGGGTGTGTCGCCCAAGCAGTTTCTTCAGTATCTGACAGTGCAGCACGCCCGCAGTTGCCTGCGAGCTGACATGTCAGTGTTGGAAGCAACTTACGACAGTGGCTTGTCAGCACCTGCGCGGCTGGGTGAAATGTTCCATCGTCTGGAGGCAATGACTCCAAGTGATGTGCGCAGTGGCGGGGTTGGAGTGTCTGTTGAATACGGTTTTCAGCAAACGCCTTTTGGCGAGTGTCTAATCGCCTTTACTGCCCGCGGGATCACAAGCCTGGTGTTCTGCGATGGTAAAAGTCACGAGCAATGTCTTGATGAGCTAACACAATTGCTGCCACAGGCCTTTTACTGTGAAAATCAGGCGAGGGCGTCGGATTATAACGAGCGGATATTCCGCACTTTCGATACACAGCAAGCCGCTGAACCATTGTCGTTGTGTGCTGTGGGAACACCCTTTCAGCTTAAAGTCTGGGAGGCCTTGCTTGCGTTGCCACAAGGTAGCCGGGTGAGCTATCAGCACATCGCCGATCGCATTGATCAACCAAAAGCGGTTCGCGCTGTCGGTACGGCTATCGGTCGAAATCCGATTGCTTTGTTGATTCCCTGCCATCGGGTGATCCGCAGTGACGGAATGCCCGGCGGCTATCGATGGGGCGAGGGTCGCAAGCTGGCATTGCAGGGCTGGGAGTCTGTGTCTCATGCTGAACTGACGCTGAGCGGACAAGAGCTGAACTGAGGCGCAACTCAATAACGTTACTTTGTTTGTACACGGGCGGGTATTGTCGATTTTGTGTAGCGTAAGCGCTCAGATAAAAACTGCACCCGGTGTTAAACCGGGCGCCAGGTTATCCCTTTTCCACAGTTAATTCCTGCGGCCTGTTGAACAGGTCTCTTGCTATTTTCTGAATGACTATAGTGAACAGCGGCGCAGTGACAGGTTCTTTTACAATTAGCGTTCAATTACATGAACGGATCGAATATTGTAGACGCTCTTTGACAAACTGCGGGTGGCTGACACTAGGTGCACAATGGCCCTTCGATTGACCTTTACCTAAACGTTAATATAATTAAACGGCGTAGTCTGCTGCAACGTCCTGGCTGACGCAGGAGCTAGGGTCCGAACAAGCGACTGCTGCCAACCCTCTGATCTTTAAAGGTGAATCTATGTTTAACGCTTCAATGAACTTCGCCTTAGGTGACGATGTGGAGGCTCTGAGGGATCTGGTGCATCGCTGGGCGCAGGATCGCCTGGCACCGATGGCAGCCGATATAGACCGGAGCAACCGGTTCCCTATGGAACTCTGGACTGAAATGGGTGAGCTGGGGCTGCTCGGTATCACCGTGCCTGAAGAGTACGGTGGAGTGGATATTGGCTATCTGGCACACACCGTTGCGGTAGAGGAAATAGCCAGAGCCAGCGCTTCGGTTTCACTGTCGTACGGGGCGCATTCCAATTTGTGTGTCAATCAAATACGCAGAAATGGCAATGACGAACAGCGTGCCAGGTATCTGCCGAAACTGGTCAGTGGTGAACATGTAGGTGCGCTCGCTATGTCTGAGTCCGGTGCCGGTTCTGATGTTGTGTCTATGCAACTCAAAGCTGAAAAGAA
The DNA here is from genome assembly GCA_001730015.1 of Chromatiales bacterium (ex Bugula neritina AB1). GTDB lineage: Bacteria > Pseudomonadota > Gammaproteobacteria > Granulosicoccales > Granulosicoccaceae. The sequence continues at coordinate 97,742 of MDLA01000080.1, forward strand.
AAACGGTTATTACGTTTTGAATGGCAGTAAATACTGGATAACCAACGGACCCGATGCCAACACGCTGGTGGTCTATGCGAAAACTGACCCTGACGCGGGCTCTAGAGGTATTACCGCATTTATTATCGAAAAGGAATTCAACGGATTTAGTACATCAGAGCATTTCGACAAGCTTGGAATGAGAGGGTCTAATACCGCTGAGCTCATTTTCAATAATTGTGAAGTACCGGAAGAGAATATTCTCGGGTTTGAAGGCAAAGGGGTGAATGTGCTTATGTCCGGGCTCGACTTCGAACGCGTGGTACTTTCCGGTATTGGTGTGGGGTTGATGCACGCCTGTCTCGATCACATCATGCCTTACCTGCATGAGCGCCAGCAATTCGGGCGGCCTATCGGTGATTTTCAGCTGATGCAGGCAAAAATTGCAGATATGTACACGATCATGAATTCGTCCCGCGCTTATGTTTACGCTGTTGCCGCTGCCTGTGATCGCGGAGAGGTAACACGCCAGGACGCAGCCGGCTGTGTACTGATTGCCAGCGAGAAAGCGATGGAGCAGGCGGTGCAGGCGGTGCAGGCGATGGGCGGTGCTGGCTATATGAATGATTCGCCGCTGAGCCGGATCATGCGGGACGCAAAGCTGATGGAAATCGGTGCAGGAACCAGTGAAATACGTCGAATGTTGTGCGGTCGTGAGCTGATGCGGGTGACCTGTTGAGCGTAATAAAATCCGTATTGAGCGCGGGTACCGACGCATTTAAAAAGAACCAGCAGGCTCATGCAGATGCCCTGGAGGTGGTGCAAACCGCTGCCACGCTGGCAGCCGCTGGTGGTACAGAAGGTTCAAGAGCCAGGCACATTGCCCGTGGAAAAATGCTGCCCCGGGATCGGGTTGCGCAACTGCTCGACGCCGGGTCCGCTTTCCTGGAAATCGGAGCAACGGCGGCACATGGCATGTATGACGACGCCGTACCGTGTGCCGGCCTGATTGCTGGCGTCGGCAGAGTTTGCGGGCAAGAGGTTATGGTGGTCTGTAACGACGCCACAGTAAAAGGCGGCACCTATTTTCCGCTTACTGTGAAAAAGCATTTGCGGGCGCAGGAAATCGCACAGGAAAACAATTTGCCCTGTGTCTATCTGGTTGACAGTGGTGGCGCTAACCTGCCGAATCAGGACGAGGTTTTTCCTGACCGCGAGCACTTTGGTCGAATTTTCTATAATCAGGCCAATATGTCCGCAGAGGGAATTGCGCAGATTGCGGTGGTTATGGGTTCGTGTACGGCTGGGGGAGCGTATGTGCCCGCCATGTCAGATGTTTCTATTATTATTAAGGAACAGGGGACCATCTTTCTGGCCGGTCCTCCATTGGTTAAAGCCGCCACCGGTGAGATTGTCAGCGCAGAAGACCTGGGTGGTGGCGATGTTCATACGCGTCTGTCCGGTGTTGCCGACTCCCTCGCCGACAACGATACCCACGCATTGGCGCTGGCGCGTCTTGCCGTGGCAAATTTAAACCGGCAGAAGCCGGTGACGGTTGCGATGCAGGCGAGTGAAGAGCCACTGTATGATCCAGCCGAAATCACCGGCGTGATTCCCGCCGATTTAAAAACACCGTATAACATTCGTGAAGTCATTGCACGGCTGGTAGACGGTTCCCGTTTTGATGAGTTCAAATCGCGTTACGGCACCACACTTGTTTGTGGTTTCGCACACGTTCGTGGTATGCCGGTTGGTATGGTGGCAAACAATGGCGTGTTGTTCTCTGAAGCGGCAGTGAAAGGCGCGCACTTCGTTGAATTGTGCTCACAGCGAAAAATACCGCTGGTGTTTTTACAGAACATAACCGGTTTCATGGTTGGTCAGCGTTATGAGAACGAAGGAATCGCACGGCATGGTGCCAAGTTGGTCACCGCTGTGGCATCAACTAAAGTTCCTAAAATTACCCTCATTGTGGGTGGATCATTCGGTGCTGGCAATTATGGTATGGCGGGGCGTGCCTATAGCCCCAGATTTCTATGGACATGGCCGAATTCGCGAATCTCGGTAATGGGCGGAGAGCAGGCTGCGGGAGTACTCGCGACTGTAAAACGCGATGCAATTGAACGCCAGGGTGGTAGCTGGTCTAGCGAAGAGGAACAGGTATTCAAGCAGCCGACTATAGATATGTTTGAAACGCAGGCGCATCCACTGTATGCCTCGGCGAGGCTCTGGGATGATGGCATTATTGATCCTCGCAAATCCAGAGAGGTTCTCGCCTTGAGCCTGGCGGCAAGCCTCAATGCACCGATCCCGGAAACGCGCTTTGGCGTGTTTCGTATGTAAGGCAGACGCTTGTGTTTAAAAAAATTCTGATCGCGAACCGTGGCGAAATTGCCTGTCGGATCATGCGTACGGCCAGAACTCTGGGTGTTGCAACTGTTGCCGTGTACTCTGAGGCAGATGCGTCGTCTGCACATGTGGCAATGGCAGACGAAGCGATTCTTATCGGAGGAGCTGCGGTTGCCGATAGCTACTTGCGGGGTGATCGCGTTATAGAGGCCGCGTTAAATACCGGTGCAGAGGCAGTTCATCCAGGCTATGGGTTTTTATCTGAGAACCCGGAATTTGTTGATCAGGTTGTAGCTGCCGGACTCCGGTTTATAGGCCCTTCCGCTGATGCAATTAGGGCGATGGGGCTTAAAGATGCGGCTAAAACGCTGATGGAAAAGGCCGGTGTTCCGGTAGTTCCGGGGTATCACGGCGATAACCGTGATCCGGAATTTCTGGCGTCTGTCGCCGAACGTATCGGTTTTCCGGTACTGATCAAGGCAAGGGCCGGCGGTGGTGGCAAAGGCATGCGACTGGTACAGGCAAAAGAGGAATTTGCAGCAGCACTTGCTGGAGCGCAACGTGAGGCTGAGTCGAGCTTCGGTGACAGCGCTTGTTTGATTGAAAAATTCGTTTCTGCTCCGCGCCATATAGAAGTTCAGGTTTTTGGTGATGATCACGGTAACGTGGTGCACCTGTTTGAAAGAGACTGCTCGCTACAACGCAGGCATCAAAAGGTGATCGAAGAAGCGCCTGCACCCGGCATGACAGACGAAATGCGCGCTGCTATGGGTGAAGCCGCTGTAACAGCCTGCCATGCGATCAATTACTCAGGTGCCGGAACAATTGAATTCATCGTCGACAGTTCCGATGGTCTAAAGACCGATGCGTTCTGGTTCATGGAAATGAACACGCGATTACAGGTAGAGCATCCGGTAACCGAAGCGATTACCGGGCAGGATCTGGTTGCCTGGCAGTTGCAGGTCGCCTCTGGAGCCCGGTTGCCGGTAACGCAGTCTGACTTGTCTATTAATGGCTGGGCGTTTGAGGCACGGTTGTACGCCGAGGATGTTGGCAAGGGCTTTTTACCTGCTACCGGGGTGCTGAGTTATCTGGAATTTCCGGCGGGTGCCCGGGTCGATACCGGTATTAGACAGGGCGATGCCATTACGCCATTCTATGATCCTATGATCGCCAAGATTATTGTCCATGGCAGCGACAGATCTGCCGCACTGGGTAAATTACACCGAGCGTTGCGTGAAACGTACAGTGCCGGCTCAATAACCAATGTCAACTTCCTGTCTGCTCTGTGTGAGGATCACAATTTTGCCAGTGGCACTGTTGATACCGGGTTGATCGAACGCCATGCAGAGCGTTTGACGCAATCTGTAAGCGCTTCGACGGAAATACTAGCTATTGCCGCGATCGCTGCTTCTGGCTTGTTCGCAGCCAATGCCAGTGACACGGGTTTCTCTCTATGGCAGCCGCTTGAGAGAACAGTGCTCCTTCGTCCGGAAGGAACAGATGAATCGATTGAGATGCGCCTTGCTACCGTTGACGCGATGTCATTTGCCGTAACAGGCTGCGGTGTAAGCCACCAGATTCGTTTGCTTGATCCGTTGAATGGCAAAGTCGAGATCGATGCCACACAGCAAAGCGTATATGCGGTAAATAAAGCTCGCAATGTTAGTGTTTTTTCAGACCGTTCGTATCATTTCAGTGTGTCTGATCCGCTACAGCAACAGGCAGATGAGGGGGCCGGAGGCGATAGTGTTTACGCACCCATGCCGGGGCAGGTAAATGTGGTCAACGTTGCGCGCGGGGATCGTGTCAGTGTCGGTGAGGCGCTGATCGTTATAGAGGCGATGAAAATGGAGCACACACTGCTCGCTCCACGTGATGGTGTTATAGAAGAGCTACTGGCCCGAACGGGTATGCAGGTTGAAGAGGGTGCGTTGCTGCTCAGTCTTGAAGCAGAAGCGGAGGAAGCTCAAACGCGATCGTGAGTAATTGTTGTTCGGTTACGCAGCGTGATCAATTTTCAGAGGCGCCAGTGTGTCGTTAGCTGCATCCGGTGACCGCATCGATTGCAGGGTATTGCTGAGGTACGCTGCAATTCGGTCTGGAGCGAGTGTGGAATCCCAGTAGTCGATTGAAGCCTGCTGCCTTCTTTGCATCTCTTGCGGATCCTCCAGAAGCCGGTCAAGCCATTGTGGCAGCTCTCGCCAGTCGTCGACAATTATGGCCGGAGAATTTTCAGCGAACCAGTGATCGGGCTGCTCTTCGGCAATTACAATACATCCGTAATACATGCCTTCGCAAAGCCGATAAGTCTCCAGATGCGTGCCGCGTGGCGATAGACAGATTTTGGTGTCCATCAGTATTCGCGGGTAGCTTTCAAACTCGGGCTTGTCGTTTGCTTTCGGGAAATAACCGGAGAGTTTAACGTCTGTAGTATAGGTTTTATGCCGCTTCCAGCTATCAACCGTTCTGACCATTCGCTCTCTGGACAGCACTTTGTTGGTTTTTACCAGGCCGCCCAGGACTTTTTTATGATCGACACTGCCAGTAAATGATACGTCGATGGCGCGCCGGTTGATCGGTGTCACTTTATCGCGTGTCGGCAAGCGGTAATAGCCGTACGGAATCGCGAATAGATTGTTGCAGCGGTCGATGTGGTGGTGCGGGTATCGCTTGCAACGCTGCCGGAGCTGCTGCACATAGGCCATCAGGTTGAAGCGCAGCCAGCCTTTGTGCAAAGCCAGTTTCATATCCTGTCCGGGAGCTTTGAACACTGCGTGCACTCTGTGTGCGTACAGCGGCACTCGGGCCCACTCGTCTCCCATTACAAACACCACCAGAGATGGCAGGTAATCGAATTTCCGAGGCAGTTCGGTGACGCTGCGGGTGAAGACAAATGTGTGATCGGCGAAGTCCGGCAGCCGTTGTGCCAGTGCTTCCATGATCGAGCGAAAATAGCTGATATTGCACTCAAGCGCAAAAGGAAGATGCTCGCTTACTGTGCATATAGTTTCGGTTTCCTCACCGCCCATGCAGATATGACAGTTGGCGAGTGAACGTTTTCCGGGTACTGGTGCCGCCACTGTTGTCAATTCTACCTCGTGAACAATTTAACTAACCGCCACAACAATTAACGGGTGATTGACTGAATGTTTTAGAATTTCTGTGGTGGTTTGAGGAGTCTTTAGTATTCGCTCAGCTGCGTTACGTGCGCTCATGTGCAGATGATGAGAAATGAAATTACTAGGATTCCATAACGTTGCCGCTGTATTCTATGCAAATACTTTTCAAAGAAAATTAATCACTGGCTGCCTGATCGCGGGGTTAGCACCTTGCCAGAGTCGTACGGAGGAATTCTGCCCGGGTAACAGCCGACATTATTTGTATCTTTAACTATTTATCCGAGATCGGGTTTAATTGATTCAAAAACAGTTACATAGCTTATCGCTTCTGGTGATAGCCGTGGTTGCCTGCTGTCTGCTGATCTTGCAGCCGTATCCGGTATTGCATGATTATCCGGAGTGGATGTATCAGGGTTTCCTTGTGGGGGAGTTGCTGGTCGGCAATAACGCGTCAGTGAATGAGAGTTTTGCGCTGGTTTCGTACCCCGTGCCGAATGCGATCAGTCAGCTTGCGATGGGGTTGTTAAACCTTTCATTCCCCCCGGTACTTGCCGGGCAAATATGGCTGGCTGTGTATTTTGTTTTCGCCACCTTGCTTTGGCGGTGTATTACCCGCAGCGATGGTTTCCCGCAGGGTGGGGCGATTAACCTGATACTAACCTTAACCATTACACTGGGCAGCGGATTCTGGAATGGTTACATAAACTTTCAGTTTGGAGTTTTGTTTTTCAGTTTGTACCTGTACCTGAGTAATGGAACACAAAGATTTCCGGTGGTGCAGGTGTTTGTGTTTTCGCTGCTAATTTTCTTATCCCATGCGGCAGTGTACGCCGCGCTTGTTGTCCTTGTTTGCGTACAACGTTATCGATCCGCTGAGCGCTGGCGGTATTTAACCGCAATGCTGCCATCGCTGCTGTTGCTGGCCTGGTATACCCTGATAAAACTCGCTTCCGGAGTCGCAGTGTCTGAGCAGATGACCCTGGTAAAATGGATACAGTACAAGACTTACACGGTCGCCAAACAAGGCCCCTTTCACAATTTCATTCTGCCTAATGGCGAGAGCTTGCTTACGCATTTTGACTGGTTGTACGTGATCGGGTTTGGTATGAACTTTCTGATTGTGCTTCTTTTGCTTTGCTGGGCGAGCACCATAGTCTGGCACTTTACTCGCAGCCGCGGCTGGCGTGATTATATTGGCAGGGGAGAAAGCCCGGTGCCGATACTAGTCACGGTCGGCTTTCTGATGTCGGGATTTTTAGTAGCCGGTCAGAACAGCTTTGGTGTCGTTAATCTTGGGGAGAGATTTCTGGTGGTGGCAATAGTTCTGCTATTGGTCTTTTTCCAATGCCCGAAACTGCTGCGCCGGATCTGGACAATATTGGCAGCGGTTAGTGCTGTCTATCTTATGGTTGCGACCGTTCTGTTAATAGGCTATGCCGAAGAAAGCTATTCGGTGGCTCGCTCAGCCAATGAAAAAGATCTGGAAAAATATGTCGACGACATATACGCCAGCAGCCGACACAAATATTTTAATCATCGCCTTTTCATCTATTCTGATCGAGGCGGCGAACTGGTTAAATTACAGCCGGGTCTGCTGCCTATTGATCTTGCGACCAGTATTGTGGTACCGCGTCTGCCAGTCGATAATGGCAGCAATTAAATTCGTGAACTTCTATGAACTCAGCTGAACAGCTTCGAGACAAACATCGTCGCGCGCGCGCACAGATTACTGACCTCATTCAAACGGACCATGCGCAGCTGTTGTGTAAGCAGATTCTGCAGCTTCCCGAGTATTGCGGGGCGTTGAATATAGCCTCATACATCGCTATTCGAGGAGAGATCGATACGTTGCCATTAATGCAAGCTGCAGCCAGTGGCGCGAAGAACTTTTATTTACCGGTGCTGCGTGGCGAGCAAATGCTATTCGCGCGCTGGCAAGTCGGGGATGAGTTGCACAAGAAGGGGTTCGGTCTGCTGGAACCTGCTTCCACCGACTATATAGAGCCCATCGAAATTGATCTGGTGCTGGCCCCGCTGGTAGCTTTCGATGCCGACTGCAATCGGATCGGGCAGGGCGGAGGCTACTATGATCGAACCTTTGCCCATCGCAAACAAGTACAGGGTTCGCTGAAGCAGCAGCGGCCGGTGCTCCTCGGGGTGGCGCATGAATGCCAGCGTGAATCGGTGTTACAACCGCAACCGTGGGATGTTCCGCTTGATCTGGTTGTTACCGAAGGCTCGATTTACCGGCGTGATAATAATTGAAGGATACGATATGTGTTGCCCAAAGATGCTGTCACTTGACCGCGAAGCGCTGACCTGTACCATGTCGACTGTTTTAATAATTAGACAGTAATGGCGAAAAAAGCTTCTCAAAAAAAGACCGCTTCCGGGAAAGCTACAACTGGGACCGCAAAAAAAGGCCTGAAAAATAGGGCGCCTGTGAAAAAGAAAGTACCTGCGAAAAAGAAAGTTAAGGTGAAGAAGGCCGCTGCAAAAAGCAAAGAAGTACCTTACGATCTGGTTTATGTAGCTGACAGCCCATTGCATGGCAAGGGAATGTTTGCGAAAAAGAAAATTAAGGCAGATATTACTTTAGGCAAGCTTGAAGGGAACCCTACTCGAAAAGACGGAATCTATGTGTTGTGGCTGACAGCCACCAAGGGGTTGGAGGTCACTAATGATTTTCGATTTATAAACCACTCCAGTGACCCAAATTGCGCATTGACCGACACAGAAGTAATAACATTGAAAGCGATCAAGCCGGATGAAGAACTAACACATGATTACGGCTGGTAGAAAATACTGATCTCTAGAATGCCCGTGTGGCGACTATAACCAGCCTTAGCTACTTTACCCTGGTGTTGGTATAAAATTTCGTGTTCAGAAGCTTATAGAGCGGTATAAAAGGCGATGCACGGAGTTTTTACCGGATTGAGTCTGGTCATTCTAAGCGATATTCAGGAAAAATTAGTACAGTGCCTTAGATGCTGCTAAAGAGGTAGCGCAGCGGTTCCGGGCCGGAATTTTATGCGACATCAGGGTTTAGCTTACGAATTATCCACAACGGTCAGACCATCGTATGCGGCTTCTACGCCTGCCGGTAGCTCTTTTGTGATTGCCGCGTAGTCAATAGAGCTATGCATGTTGGTCAGGATAGCTCTGCGTGGTTTAACTTGCTCTATAAATGCTAGTGCTTCTTCGACATTCATATGGGTCGGATGGGGAGATTGTCGTAAGGCATCGAGTATTAAGACCTCGAGGCCAGTTAGTGCATTAATGCTGTCTGCTCGTTCCACAGTTTTCACATCGGGCAGATATGCTATATCGCCAAAGCGAAAACCCAGAGCGTTGATGTCTCCGTGGTTGACCTCAAACGGGCGGACTCCTATTGCGCCCCCGTCACCACTAATATTGAAATCTTCCGGCGCGGTAATACGATGCTCCAGACATATAGAAGGATAACTGGTGCCAGGTGCTTGCTGGTAGCAGTATCCGAATGCCCTCATAACGGTTTCTGAAGTTGCAGCGTCCATGTAGACGTTTACTCGCTGTCGATGGCGTATGGCAAGCTGGCGCAGATCGTCCATGCCGAAGATGTGATCAGCGTGTGCGTGGGTTAGCAATACGGCATCGAGGTGTTGAACATTGGCCGTTAGCAATTGCTCGCGCATATCCGGGCCGGTATCAATGAGGATTGATGTCCGTTCCTTGCCTTCGCACTTTTCCACCAGCATGGCACAGCGCCGCCGGCGGTTCTTAGGGTTCTCCGGATCGCAGGCACCCCAGTCGTTTCCAATTCGCGGAACGCCGCCTGAAGAACCGGTGCCAAGTAGAGTGAAGGTGGTTTCAGTTGTCATATGGGCAGTATAAACGCTGTGGTGGCGGGCGTCTTGATTTGGCTGCTTTGAAGTTAGTGCCTGTCCATAAAACAGATAATCTTGCGGCCAGGGTAGATCCTACCCTGGTAAAAACTACCCGATTTTTATTTAACTTTCTCCCCCCTATGGTTAATGGCGAGATCCGACGCAGCGCTACAGGATTGGCTGTAAGCGTTTTGCCGGATCGCAAATTCGCAACAACACAGGAGACTAGCGAATGAAGACTACTCTGAAACCGGGGGCTCTCAATGCCTCGAACAACTATGAAAGTACCGATCTGTATCACCTTGGCGTCAAGCTGTTGTCCGGTGTTGCAGCGTCAATACTTGTGTTGGCGCTGATGACAGGAAACGCCGTTGCGCTGGTGATGCCTGACTTTGAAACTCTGGTAAAAAAACACGGAAAGGCGGTCGTAAAGATTTCGGTTTCTACGAAACAGAAATTGGCATCGGCAGGCCCGGAAGGGCGTGAGATAAATCCTGAGCAAATACCGGAGTTTTTCCGCAGGTATTTTGAGAATATCCCACGCGGTCGGGCTCCAGAGGCTTTACCGCCGGGAAGCAGACGCAGTAGTGGGTCTGGTTCCGGTTTTATTGTGTCGCAGGACGGCTATATCGTCACTAATGCGCATGTTGTCGATGGGGCCAGTGAGATTACCGTAGCGTTGCCTGATCGGCGGCAGTTCGATGCATTCCTGGTCGGCTCTGACCCACGTACTGATCTCGCGTTGTTAAAAGTAAAGGCGAGTGGCCTGCCGGTGCTTGAACTGGGTGATTCGGGTGAATTAAATGTGGGACAGTGGGTTCTGGCAATCGGATCGCCATTCGGCTTTGAGTACACAGCGACGCAAGGCATTGTTTCGGCGTTATCGAGAAGCCTGCCGGATGAAAATTATGTGCCGTTCATACAAACGGATGTTGCCGTTAACCCGGGTAACTCTGGCGGGCCTTTGTTTAATATACAGGGCGAGGTGATTGGCGTTAACTCGCAAATTTTTTCGCGCTCGGGTGGCTACATGGGGCTGTCGTTTGCGATACCGTCTAATGTGGTAAAAACGGTTGTAAAACAGCTGAAAGAAACCGGTTATGTGCAACGTGGCTGGCTGGGGGTAGTGATTCAGAATGTCGATAAATCACTGGCTGAATCATTTGGTCTCGATCGTCCCGAGGGCGCTCTGGTGGCACGTGTAACGGAAAACAGTCCGGCACAGAAAGCAGGTTTTAAAACCGGCGATGTTATTCTCAGCTTTAATGGACAGTCAATCGAGCAATCTTCCCATCTCCCGCCGTTGGTCGGTGTGACCCCGGTTGGTCAGCCGGTTGTTGTGGAAGTTCTACGCGATCGTGCGAAGGTTGCGTTGGAGGTTACTATTGCCGAACTGGCGGAAGATCGTGAAATTGTCAAAACTCGAGTGCTCGAACGGAACGATGAGTCACGCCTTGGTGTCTCGGTAGCAGGGTTGACTCAAGAGCAGCGCGCTGAGGCAGGCGGAATCGACGGAGGCGTGGTGGTAACTTCTGTTGACCCGTCGGGAGTGGCGGCGCTGGCAGGTATCAGTGTAGGGGATGTGATCCTGATGTTTAATCAGGTTCCGATTGATTCGGCTGAAGCGCTGGCAGAGCTGGTTGATCAGGTCGCGCCAGGTGAATCAGTGGCTGTATTGGTGCAGCGCAACGACAACCCTCTGTACACGGCATTAACGCTTAAGTAGATTTGCAATATGTTGCAATCGTAATGGAAACACAGGGCGCCATAGCGCGTCCCGGTTGCTTGCCAGTTGTGCTGTCGGGCTGGTTATTCGGGCGGGTAAAATTTACCTGCTTGTTGCTTGAGAATCACCGGTTAAACTCCATGTCAATGGAAACCACAATGATGCAGATTATCGAAATATGCGAGAAGGTGCGGCCATAACAACAGAGACGGCAGAAAGGGCAGCTGCCGTGAATACAATCATCGACACTTCACGAGTGCGCTCTATCGATGCAGATTTAGGTGTTAATAGAAGCTGGCGTGAAAGCAGTGCGCCGTCACATGCCACTGGTCTGGTTATACCTGCGTATCAGGGCGCTGCGGAAGTTGCCAAGATGGCGTTGATCATCACTCTATGGGCAGAAGTGAAAGACTATCTCTATGACAACTGCGCTGTGGCAGCGCTTGATAGCCAGGGTGAAGAAAAAAAGCACCTGGCAATTCTAAATGAGTCAGAGACAATGATCATTTGCCTGTTGTGTCTGCTGAACAATGAGCCGTACACCGCAGGCGGTCTTGTAGATGCGATGCTGAGTTCTGAGGCAAGTTCAGATCAACGGGGCAATGCCCGCAAACGGTTGATTAACCGTACACTTCCAGTTATCGCCGGACGGTATAAATTGCTGCAGTTTCGCGAATCCAACAAAGGTAATCTACGGGAATACAGCATAGCTAGAAGTGTCAGGCTCGCTCGATTTGCTGAAGAAGTTCTAGTTGGTGGTGTTCGGCGGGTTACCGGAGAAGAATCATGATTATAAATAACCTCAAGCGAGCCGGTGCACTGCTTATTGTCCTGGCGGCATTGTTCGCTGGCAACGTATACGCAGTTAATGTTGTGCGGGTAATGACAGTTGCAGAAATGGATCCGGCATCATTGATCACTGTCTATTATTCAAAACCGGCCGCGCAGGCGCAAGTAGTAGAGGTGCATAACCGGAGCGCTGCTCCGCTGACTTTTAACTATCGAATGGGAGGCATTCAGAACCGGGTTATCCAGCACTCGCATCGGCAAATCCTTGTGATTCCTCGATATGTCGTGCCTCGTTATACTAGAGATGAGCAGGAATCTATGGTTTGGATTAATACGATTTCTATAGCGTGGCCGTATCGCCATCTGGCCGGTGGCTGGGATGTCAGAGCGCTGCAGCGAGAGCTTGAACGGCTGGGAATTAAAGTGAAGCCCAAGCCGCCGGCAACACCCAAGCCCGCCTCCAGGGTATCAAGTTGATATCGGTGAGCAGAAGAGCGTTGTTCTGAAAAAATAGTGTTTTAATTTCGCCCCGCGCGGGCGGTGATTCAATTGCATCACTGATAGTAATGCGCTGTTGGCGGGCTTGTACATCAGCCAACTGCGGTAACCGTATTTGTTTATTATTCTCGATCAACGAGCGGTTACACGCTAAACTACACGGTACCAGGTAAAACGAGTTTTTCAATCCTTAGCTCGTGATTTAATTCTTTAGATTGTCCAAAGTAACGTACAGAGCCACGTGATTAAATGAGTCGAGAAACAATATCCAAAATAAAGCAACATCTTCTGTGTGGATTGCTTCTGATGATCGCCAGCACGCACGCAGACGCGCAACTGGAATGTAATGCCGACACGGAAGTGTGTATTGGAGAAAGATCTGCTGAAACACCAGCGGCAGCAGGCACGGCGCAACTGCAACCCGCTAAAAAGAATGCCGGCATTACTCAGGCGAACGATACCGAACTCAGTACCCGAACATACACCGCAGAGCAGAAGGCACTGGCAGATGGCATAACCGCAGATCTGAAAGAGCGTCGTTTAAAAAAACCCGATGATAACAACGCGTTTAACAAGATTCAGAAACTTAAGGTGCTCCAGCCGTACCATGACTACTCGGTAAATGGTGAAAGATATATAGCTAAAATATATATATCGCTCAGTCGTACTGCTCTGAAGCGCGGAGATTCCGCTTTGGCGCAGCGATATCTTTCGACAGCCGTAGAACTTGATCCTCAGGTGACAGGGAAAGACGAACTTAATTCTGAAATTGCGAAAGCGGGATCAAGTGAGAATCAGGTAGCAGGTAGCGGCGACGCCGCGGGCACGGTTGAAGAGGCCGGGCTTGCAGTGCAGTCCGCTGAAAATGTCGTTGAAACTGCACCGGCGGCTAGTGAAACGGAGCAGGTAAATGATCCGGCTGCAACGGCTACCACAGATGCAGTAGCACCGGCAGTTGAGCCTGAAGACAAATCTCTAGAATATATTGAACCGGTTGCCGGGCAAAAACCTCAGGCAGCTGATTCTGGCACAGTGGAATTTTTTGCCCCTGTTATGGTGGCCATTCCTGCGGGTAAATTCATCATGGGGAGCAGCTCGGGAGCTGATGATGAAAAGCCGGCCCACGAAGTAACGATATCGGCCTTTAGTATGTCCCGGTATGAGATCACCATGGAGCAGTATCGCGTATTTGCTGCGGCGACCAGTCGACCTTCACCTCAGTTTGAAGAAGCAGATAGCAAGAGTCCGGTAACCAACGTTAACTGGCTGGATGCAATTTCCTACACAGAGTGGCTGAGCGAAAAAACCGGTCGCAAGTATCGTTTGCCTAGCGAAGCGGAATGGGAGTATGCAGCGCGTGCCGGAACGACTACGGATTTCAACACGGGTGAAGAGCTCAAGGGGGCAGCTAATTGTATAGGCTGTGGCAGTAAGTGGGATGATAAACGCGCAGCGCCAGTAGGTAACTTTCCACCGAATGACTTCGGGTTGTACGATGTTCACGGTAATGTATGGGAATGGGTCCAGGACTGCTGGACAGATAACTACGACGGGCGTGACGGCAGCGCCGGCGCAATAGAAGAAAAGGGATGTGAACGACGTGTACTGCGAGGCGGTTCCTGGTACAACGAAGCGGACTACGCGCGCTCAAGCTATCGCGGCAATGAGTCACCGGATTATCGTGATAGCGGAGTCGGTTTCCGCGTTGCTCACGACGGACTCTAATCCAGCATTTTTCTCGGATGCGGCATTGCCGGAATTGCGCGCTGGCAATTATTTCTGATTTTCGTCGCGCCTTGAGAATTTCTCCATCGAAAATAGCATCAAGCCACCAGCGACAATTAGCAACAGTGATAACCAGGTTGTCGAGCTGGAGAAAGAGGGCAGATACCATTCGTAACCGGTTACTAATTCACGTGGTGGTTTGCCTTCACGCGTTAGTAGTTCCGTCAAAGTTTTTTTCCATGGCCAGATGACCGCGAGAGAGCCGGTTATAAAACCCGTCATGAGGGCAATGGTCTGATCGTGGTAGTGTTTGAATATCCACGCGAGTAAGTGAGAAAACAAGATCATCCCGAATGCGCAGCCGAGCGCAAGTGGTACCAGTATTTGCAGATTTGCCGTTCCGATAGCGGTCAGTATGAGTGCGTAGTTGCCCATTAAAATGAGCACAAAGGAGCCCGATAACCCGGGCAGAATCATGCTGCAAATGGCCACAATACCGCAAATAAATACATAATAGGGCGCAGTGTTTTCCGAGGCCGGTGCCAGTAGTGCGATGCCGATAGCAACCGCAGTACCAAGCAGTAGCATCAGCCAGGTCGAGATTGACCATTGATGTACAGTTTTTCCAACGAAATAGACGGACACCAGTATCAGGCCGAAGAAAAATGCCATCGTTAACTGGTTGTGATGAGCCAGCAGGTATTCCAGAATTTTGGCCAGCGATACGATACTCACCGCAATACCGGCAAACAAAGTACTCAGAAAAGAGCCGTCTATCGTGCTCCAGAGAGTCCGCCACTGACGATTAAACAGCAGCTTCAGCGCATTGTGATCGAATGACTTAATCGCATTGATCAGACGTTCGTATATGCCGGTGATTAAGGCTATTGTGCCACCGGATACACCCGGAATAACGTTGGCAGCGCCCATTGCCAGGCCTTTGAGAAAAATGCTGACTGAATGCGTCATTAGATAGTTTGCTTCAAAATCAAGAGGAGTGGATAAACAGGTTGTGCCACGGGGCAGCAGGAAGCGGGTCGGAAACTCCGCCGCAATAGAGAATCAGTATAGTTTACCGGGAGAATATCAGGCTCATCTAACCAGCTTATTTGTCTGAATTTGCAACAAACGCTACTGGAGAATCAGAGCGGCTGTATAGAGTTTATTGCTGCTGAAAGCCCGCGGTGTCCAGTGCAGTCTTTTCTGCAAAAAACCGGGTTGAGATTCAAGCCGGGGCTGGCAAGGGCGGGAGTCCGATAACCGTGCCTTCTTTAATAATTTCCGGTGAATAGGGTTTACGTGCAAAAACTTCCTGTACCCTGGATTCGAAGTGCGATAGTGGTGGGGTGTCATAGTTGGGATCAAATGAGGATTGGTCCCAGCGTTCGCAGAAATCGATACAGGATTGATAGTACGGATGACCACTGTATTTTTCGCGTTCGAACTGGTTCCAGCCCTCATAGTAGTGGGCGTAGTAGACCATCTGAAAAGCTCCGTGATGCTCCACTACCCAGGTTACCTCCTCACGTACAAACGGTCGAAGTATTTCAGCCGCCATGCGGTCGTGATTCTGCGGGGCCAGGCCATCTCCGATATCGTGCAGTAGCGCTGCAACCACCCAGTCGGTGTCTGCACCCTCTCGCTCTGCGCGGGCCGCTGATTGCAGCGCATGATCGAGTCGGGTCACTTTGTATCCACCGATAGTCTCCTGAGCCTGTGATCCCAGTTCACGAAGCAGACGATCGGCAGTGTGTGAGAAGAAGGCGTCCTCTTGCTCGCGCAGAAATTCGTACTCGGCTCTGGTGCCGTCCTTCATCGCGGTAAAGTTTACTGTTTTCATGGAGTTATCCGGGCGTTGTCATAAGCGTTGAAACGGCAGCTACCTGCAATTAGCCATGCCACGGCACGCATAGAAGTGATATCAGCAGTATCAAACGGCCGGCTTGTCTGGTCAAGCTCCCTTTACGTGAAAATATTATGACTATCAAGTGATTTAAAATATCTACACCTCTGATGGTGCAATCGATACCTCTGCTGCTTGCGGTGACCGGTAACGGTAAGTAGCGACTATTCAAGGATCAGGGCTGGCGGCGGATAATCGGCTCCAGGCTTTTGGCAATCGACAGAAGCTTTTTATCTTCACCAGTCTGCCCCATGAGCATGAATCCCACCGGGGCAGCATCCGGTTTATGGCAGGGGATGCTGATTGCCGGAGCATTCAGCGCATTGGCCGTAGACGTGTTTCGCAGGTACAGCAGATTGGAGCGTCTGGCTTCTTCTGTGTCATTCTCCAGTCTGGCTATGGGTATTGGAGGCAGGGGAACGGTAGGCATCACTATCGCATCAAGGCCGAGTGTACGTTCGGCTGTTGCGATCTGGCATTGTCGCCGTCGTGCTACGGTTTCTACGTAATCCGCGGCTGTGAAGGATAAGCACGATTCTATACGCCGATGTATCCAGGGATCGTAAAATTCCTTGCGCGAGTCCAGATAGGGTTTGTGCCAGGCAGCTGCTTCGCCGCCAAGCAGGCTGCCTTTGTTGATGTGAGCGTTGTAGTTTTCGAGTTCGGGTAAATGTATGGTTTTAGTGAGAATACCGCGTTTACCCAGTCGTTCAAGCGTCTGGTGGTAGGCATTCGCAACGTCCTTGTCGAGATTTTCCATGACGAACCCGTCGAGCACACCCAGGCGGATACCCACTTGAGGGTATTCAGCAAGCTCCATTGTGGAGTCACCAGACATAATTGCATTGAGAACAGCGCAGCAGGTAACGGTATTGGCGATTGGTCCTATGGAATCAAGTGAGGTAGACAGAGGTATACAGCCGTCGAGAGGTACGCGCTCGGCAGTGGGTTTAAACCCGACCAGACCGCACAGGGCAGCCGGAATGCGGGTGGAGCCGCCGGTATCGGTGCCGATCGCTGCCGCTGCCATATTGTCACTGACAGAGACTGCGGCTCCCGAGCTCGACCCTCCGGGAATGTGTCTTATGGCCCGCTCAAAGGGGTTTGCCGGTGTGCCGTAGTGGGGATTGATACCTAATCCGGAGTAGGCGAACTCGGTCATTGTGGTTTTGCCGATAATGATAAAACCTGCATTGCGCAGACGCTGCACAATGGTGGCGTCATGGTTTGCGGGCGGCTGCTCATCAAGTACATGTGATCCGGCCGTGGTGACTTGTCCGGCAATATCAAACAAATCTTTGATCGACACCGGAATCCCGCAAAACGGTGAACTATGGCGAGATTCGGAACGGGCTTTGTCGGCAGCATCTGCCTCGGACAGTGCGCGCTCCCGAAATACCGATATGAATACGTTCTTGCCTTCGCCGTCAGTATTGTCAATATGAGAAAGGCAATGCTCCACGAGTTGCCGGCTCGTGAGTTTTTTGCGATTGAGTTTTTGTGCGAGATCTAATAGCGTTTTCATTCGTCAATTCTAGACAAAAACCGGCAGTCGTGGTTACCTGAATTTGAACGCACTGACGTTTACCGGAAGAAATCTGCCAGCTGAAACGAATTTGCGATATTGCCCTGTGCTTCGCCCCGGTTACGGTGATTTGCGTCGGTGTGGAATATCTGTATCGCTTTAGCGTGTATTCTTCACTTTCTGTACGGGACAATTTTAGAGAAACACACTATGAGCTTGCGTAAACTTTCCGGTGCCGAGCATATTCATTCGCTTCGACGCGATCTTAAAGGAATTGCATTGTTTCTTGGTTTGATCTGGCTGGTGTTTGTTGTTGATCGGTTTTTACCGCTGGAAAATTTCGGTTTGATTCCGCGCTCGCTAAAAGGGTTGGTCGGGATTATCACACTACCATTTCTGCACGCAGACTGGTCGCATCTTACCGGCAACAGCGTACCGTTAGCTGTATTGTTGCTATTGCTCGCCGGGTCACGTGCCAATAGTATAGATATTGTGGTGCTGATCAGCCTGTTAGCGGGTGTTGCTTTATGGCTTATGGGGCGTACTGCTATTCATATTGGCGCCAGTGTGCTCGTCTTCGGTTTAGTTGGTTTTCTGGTTTGTGCCGGTTTCTTTGAAAAACGCATGTTATCGGCAGTGATCGCCATCGGGGTGGCAATTACCTATGGGTCGACGCTGCTCGCTGGAATACTGCCAACCGGGGGTGGAGTCTCGTGGGAAGGCCATCTGTTTGGTGCAGCGGCCGGTGCTCTGGTTGCTTATTATATTTCCGGTGATCTTCGACGAGGTACCGGAGATGGTCCCCGGGTTTAGTTTTTCAAACGCAGTGGCATGGAATAAATTCTTACCGGAATAAGCGCTGCCAAAATCCCTGATTCAGTTCCTTTGCGCAACCGGAATATTGAGTTTTGTAGCGCAGTGCCATAGCGTCCACCTCAGAGGCCACCCGTTTCAGCCATTTTTTCTTCTCATAGCTCTTACGCTTATAGCCAGTCCACCCTTCGTGGTAGGCGAGGTATTGATTGTACGTATCATCCTTGCTGATGCGATTTATTTTTGATGACTTATTCATATACCAACCCATGAAGTCCAGTGCGTCTTTGAAATTCGTTCGACGGGCGCCGGGGCTGTCGGTTTCATCAATATAATTGCGCCAGGTACCGTTTACCGCCTGCGCGTAACCGTAGGCTGTGCTTCTTCGTTTCCATGGGATAAAACCCAGCAAGTAGCGCCGCGGGGGTTTTGCTTTGCGTCTGAATTTGCTTTCCTGGTACATAATAGCCATGGGCACATGAAAGGGTAAATCCCATTTGTCCTGCATTTTCACTGCAGTTTTGTGCCAGCCGGTATTTGCTTTAAAGACGGAGCAAACATTTTCGGCAGTGCTGATCGGAAAAGTTGCACAGGAAACCAGCACAAGAAAAGTAAAAAACGTGATGGCCGTTTTTACAGAAGGTGGTCCCGGTAGTGAGATGAGCCGGTTGTTTTTATTGGTATGGCCCACATTTTTGCCAGTGTTAAATGACCGCCTAGCATAGGACCAAGCGATAATTTTTCGAATTGCAGTTAAGTAAGTGCAGCGGCAAAACTGCGCTGCACTTTATATCTGTAAATCGATACCCGGAACTCGATACCCGGGTCCTGCCGTTGGGTTATCTGTTATTTAGCAACCAGGCAGGTTTTGTTGTTTTCCCAGCCGTAGCCGTCGCCATCAGGATCAGAGGCTGCGGATGCACAGCTCGGGAAGCGGGCGTTTCCGGCAGCGCTAAGTACGATGCAACTTTTATTATTTTCCCACCCGAAGCCGTCACCGTCCGGATCTGAAGAGGCGCTGGCACAGTGAGTAACTACGATGCAGGAGCGTTCATTTTCCCAGCCATAACCGTCACCGTCAGGATCAGAGGAGGAAGAGGCACAGTTAGGGTGCTTGTCGGCGCGTGATCCGGCGACAACACAGGATGCGTTGTTTTGCCAGCCAAATCCGTCACCGTCCACATCCATGCCTGCATTACTGCAGAAGTACAAACCATTCGCCGCTTTTCCGCTGGTGGCGGTCGGTTGATCTGCAGTGACTTTACCAGCCTGTCCGGCAACGCTGAATTTAACCTGCGACCAGCGACTTCGGGCACCGGTGTTATCAATACCCTGCACTGAGAACAGGTATGTTCCAGCGGGTAAAGCAAAGTTCGGACTTGACCATTGCACCTGCTTGCCTTGCTGTGTGTTCAGGTTGAGTTGTCCTGCATTACTGAAGCGGCCGTTCGGTCCGAGATATTGTCCGCTTGACGTGTCCATGATGGTAGCGACGACGTTGACTATCGATTGATCATCTTGTGCTAAACCGCGAAAGGAAGCTGCTCCCTGCATTACCGCACCGTTTTTGGGGAATTGAATGGAAACTCCTGGTGCCCGATTTGTGGTGTTTGTTGCTGTAACAATTTTCCCCGCACCACCGCCATTAACGCTGAAAGGAACTTCCAGCCTTGGACTACGGTTTTTATTGCTATCCTCTCCAAGTGCGCGAAAGATGTAGTCGCCGGTCGCGAGGTTATAACTAGCTGTCTGCCAGACGCTCCCTCGACCAGGCTGGAAAGGAGTAAACTGTATTGGTAGTTGTATCGGTTGCTTTGAGTACTCGCCATCTGGCGTTAAAAAAGCTTCGGTTGCCTGGTTTTGGATTGTCGCAAATATCCGTATGAGCCCTTGGATATTTGCTGTGCCCTGAATCTTCGTTGGCCCCTGGATACTCAGAACACCGCCGTTGTAGTTTTGAACCAGCAGGGGCGCCAAATCTTTTGCTATTGAATTGCTGCTGAATATTGCCAGACTTGCCATGGCAATGATGGATACCAGAAACGGTTTAACTTTTTTGGATAAGCTCATAGAGATTCCTTGAACGATGGTAGTCAGCTGGCCCAACGCTAAAATGCGCAGGTGAAGCGATATCTTGACTTATCCGATCCGGTTTGAGCGCGATCTGACAGAAAGCGCCCAGGTACAGCGGATAGTCGGTAGAAATTGTACCCCGACAATCTGAACGGTTCCTTACCACTTGTGGTTTCAATTGTGAATAAATGGGTCCTGTTGAGACGGGCAGACTGCCTGGCTCAATGGTGACCGATTGCCGGTTACCATCAAGTTAATCCCGAATTTACCCGGGCCAGGCGCAGTGGGCCGGCAGCCTCAGTACTGGTTAACCTGCCAGTTAACGATATTAAGATCACCAGCTCCCCAGAAAATTTCCGTACCAACAAGAATATTCGCAAGGCACCAGTTGTCTTCAATTCTGACCGAATTAGTGTTTGCGCCGAAAACCTGCTGAACGCGGTGTGCATACTGCCGCGACCATTCTATAAATGTTGTCCAGTTCAGGGTGCCACTGGATTGAGGGTTTTGTGCGACAAATGCAATATATTTGCGGTCTGAATTTTTTGTGTAAATGTTATAGACAGCGCCGTCCAGCGTTGCTGTCGTAACGTAATCGCTGGGCCCGGCCGGTAATCTTTCTGCACCGGAATCGAGCCATACCATCACTTCATACGTATGGTTTGAGCGGCCATTGCTTCGTTGTACAACGCTTTCAGGGCAATTGCCGGAAGCATCGGAGGGATGCAGGAAAGACTCAATAGCAATGTTGCGTTCGCCGCTGATAATTGATCCGTTAGGGAATCTCGGGTTGTTCGATGCGTTAACCGTTCGATTGGGCCCGTATTGAGAACTGCTGAAGCTATAGTCAATTGAAATGAACGGCAGTTGGTCTATGCGTGCAGGCAGCCCGGTGACTGCTTTTGGCGCACTGACTTCCCCTTGTGACTTAACGCCGTAGATGAGTTCCGGATAGGAGCGGACAAAATAATCACCGGATCCGCCGCCTGCACCCCAATCGTAGTTCCAGCCAACAGCCGCTCCGTTTTCATTAGCGTAGATACATTGTTCCCACTCAAAGCTGCCAGCGGCACTGAAGTTCCAGGCGTTAGTGGCGAGGATAAAATCCCCGGTTCGAATAGCGCCGTGGTAATTTCGGTTTAACGTGTCCTGACGAGTCAGACATGTGTCCTGAGGGCGCTCCTTCAGTGGAGTGAGTGTTGAACTGCGAATGAGACCGCCTGGATTATCAACTGTGAAGTTGTTGCCGCTTCCGTTATTACTTCCACCCCCGGTTTGTGCGCCATCGGAAGAACCGCTGCCACCGAGGTTGCCGGACTGACCGCCATCGGAAGAACCGCTGCCACCGAGGTTGCCGGACTGACCGCCATCGGAAGAACCGCTGCCAGACGTATTTCCACTGTTACCCGTGGTTGAATCGATCACGCATGTCTCATTGTTCTCCCAGCCGAAGCCGTCACCATCCGGATCGCTGGATGTGAGGAGACAGGATTTTCTGCTGCTCGAAGACGCGCCGTCGATGAGTAGCTCAGAGACTCTGCAGGACTTACTGTTTTCCCAACCGAAACCGTCGCCGTCCGGATCGCTGTCTGCGGAGTTGCAGACAGGCAAAGATGATCCGGAAACTTTGTTTCCCGCACTACCTGCGCTGACCCTGCAGGAGCTATTATTCTCCCAGCCGAAGCCGTCGCCATCGGTGTCGAAGGCTGCGGAACTACAGTCGGGGAGTGCTGCCAAGGATGTCTGGGTGACGAAAAGAAAGAGCGTTAAAACGCTGGCAGAATAGAGGCGAGCGAAAGTTTTCAAGATTGGTACACCTTGCCGGAAGCGGCCGTAACACGACGAAATAAATTTAAAAAACTGTTGCGAAGTTGATTGCATTAGTTATGCGACAGGGATAGTAACCCGAAACAAACTTCGGTTTGCGATACAGTTCACATTGTTGTTTCAGCTATTCAAGGCCTTAGCGTGAAAGGCAATATGCTCCCCGATAAAACTTGCAATGAAATGGTAGCTGTGGTCGTAACCGTTTTGCATTCTGATTTTGGCGGAAATATTATGAGCATCGCAGGTATCTATTAGTGTCTGCGTGTTTAACTGGTCGGCTAGAAAGGAATCGGCGGTACCCTGGTCAACCAGCATAGGAGGACAGCTTGCACCCCTTGAAATCAGAACGCTCGCGTCCCAGTTCTGCCATTCATCGCGATTGTCTCCAAGGTAGGCACCAAAGCACCCCTCACCCCAGGCACAGTTAACCGGGTTGCAGATCGGGGAAAAAGCCGAAACAGAACGAAACACCCCAGGTTGCTTCAACGCCGAAATCAGAGCGCCGTGGCCACCCATGGAATGGCCTGTAATTGACCGGAGACCGGGTATTACAGGGGCGGTCGCTTCAACCAGTTCCGGTAATTCCGAGTTGATGTAATCGTACATTTGATAGTGGGCAGCCCAGGGTTCTGCAGTAGCATTGACATAAAAGCCTGCGCCTTTGCCAAGATCGTAGCGATCCGGCTCATCAGCGACGTCGTCACCGCGCGGACTGGTGTCGGGCATGATCAACGCCAGACCGTGTTCGGCAGCGTAGCGCTGAGCTCCGGCTTTGGTGCGGACATTGTCGTCGGTACAGGTCAAACCGGACAAATAGTACAGCGCCGGAACTGGAGCTTTTTCCGCCTGAGGAGGCAGATAAATTGAAAAGGTCATGTCGCAGTTGCAGCTTTTTGATTTATGCACGTATCGATTCAGCGTTCCGCCGAATTCTTTAATCTGCTCTGTATTTTCCATTTCGGGTCCTGTGAGTTCTTTGTTGGTGCGGATAAAAAAATTGATTAAGGTAGCAATGATCGTGTGCCGGGAGCTAATCAGTCACTCGTGCGGTTAGTGCTTGCAGAGTTGATCAGTTGGATAACCCAGAGCGGCGCGTGTTCTTCCGGTTCGGTAATTTCAGTGGCGTCTATTTTCATCGGCCCGCCCAGGCGTGTCGCTCCCAGTTCGGCAAGAGCGTTGTCTACTGCTATTCCACCACCGCAAAAATTCTCGTAGGAGCTGTCGCCGAGTGCCACGACAGCATATTTCAGATGGGTGACCCGTGGGAATTCATTTAGTAGTGCTGCGTATACTGGTAGCAGATCGTCGGGTACATCCCCGTTGCCTGTTGACGAAGTACAGACTACCAGTAGTTCGACAGATTCATCGATCAACGCATCTATAGTAGCGGGATCCGGTCGGGTTACTGTGTGTCCGGCCGATTCCAGCTGGTTTTCTATTTCATCAGCGGTAAGAGTGGCAGTACCGAACACCGAGCCGCTTATTAAGGTTACTTTTGCCATATGTCAGTTACTGAAATACACCGGAAAATTTAGGGACTAACTGCACTTTGAATTTAACAGGGTTTTGCTTATGCAGTTAGTGGATTGCTGCCAGAATGCGGTCAAGTAGCGAGACAGGCAGAATTCGTTTTGCAATTGCAAATGCAATCGTCGGAGTTGTCACCCGGTAACGGGCTCGCGGACTGTGATGTTGCAGTGCGTGGAGTAATTTGTCCACTACTGCGTCGGGCCCGAGGGTGAATTTGCTGGCATCACCTGCTGAGTTTAAGCGCGCTAGCGTGTGCTCGTAGTGACTGGCATGGACGCTGTCTGCCGCATTGATATGCCGGTGAAATCTGGCTTGTCCGTTTTCCCGGAATTTAGATCGGATTGGACCGGGCTGAATAATCGAGACATGGATATTACTGCCACGAAGCTCGAGTCGCAAAGTGTCCGACAACCCTTCGATCGCGAATTTGGCTGCATTGTATGCTCCGCGATAGGGCATTGCCGCAAAACCGAGAACAGAACTATTTTGTACGATTCGACCATAGCCCTGTGCTCGCATAACCGGAATAACGCGGCGAGTGAGCTCATGCCAGCCAAACACCAGTGTTTCAAATTGCTCACGCAGGGCAGCGGTTGGCAGATCTTCGACGGCGCCGCCCTGACCGAATCCGCCGTTGTTGAACAAACCGTAAAGTTTGCCGTTTGTTGCGTGCAACACTTCCGCCAGCGCGTTCTCTATACTTAAGGGGTCGGTGAGGTCGAGTAGCATCGATTGCAGTCCCGATTGTCTAAGCTTTTCGACGTCCGGCGGCTTTCTGGCTGTTGCGTAGACCTGAAAGCCCCTGCTGTGCAATGTGTTTGCCGCGGCCAGACCTATTCCACTGGAACAACCGGTTATCAGTACGGCTCGTTTGTCAATGCTGGGTGACTTGTGGACTTCCATTCGAACCTCACAGGGAGTGGCTATCTGCTGCTGATTCACAGGGAACTCAAACGCCCTTGTAAATATCGGATCGGGTGACTATGTAGCAAATTGTCAATGCAGACAAACAAAGATATCGGGCAGACAAACCGAAGATACCGGCAGTAAGCAAGAATTATGAAGAACGATTCAACGAAAAGGCAATATGAGCGTATTTGAAAAAATAACAGCGGTGCAGCAGCAGTTAAGGGCATCCATTATCGGGCAGGAAAGACTGGTAGACCGCTTGTTGATCGCCTTGTTAGCCGATGGACATTTACTGGTTGAAGGGGCTCCGGGGCTGGCCAAGACCCGTGCAATTAAAGAGCTTGCCAGGCACATTTCCGGTGATTTTCAGCGAATTCAGTTTACACCGGACCTGCTGCCAGCGGATATCACCGGAACGGAAATCTATTTGCCGGCGACCGGAGAATTCCAGTTTCAGCACGGGCCATTGTTTAATCAGATCATTCTGGCCGACGAGATCAACCGGGCACCTGCCAAGGTGCAGTCTGCGTTACTTGAAGCGATGGCGGAAAGACAGATCTCCGTGGGGCAGAAAACCTGGCCTTTATCGGAGTTATTCCTGGTTATGGCGACTCAGAATCCGATAGAGCAGGAGGGCACTTACAGTCTGCCCGAGGCACAGCTGGATCGCTTCCTTATGCATGTGATGATCGATTATCCGGTGGCCAGCCGCGAGATCGATATCTTGCGGCTGGTGCGTCGTGAAAATGACCGGCTGGCGCAGCGCGAGCCGGTGTTACCTCCCGCAGTGCAGCTGAGTGTCGGAGATATAGTCGCTGCACGTAGTGAAATCGCCCGGGTTTATGTGGCCGAGTCAGTTGAAGAATACCTGGTTCGGTTGGTAACGAGTACCAGGGGCGGGAATTTACGCGATGATTCAATAACGCCGTGGATAAGTTTCGGTGCTTCACCACGCGGAACCATTGCCCTCGATGCCTGTGCGCGAGCGCACGCCTGGTTACTGGGCCAGGATTATGTATCGCCCGCTGATATCCAGGCGGTTATTCATGACACTCTGCGGCACCGTGTTTTACTCAGCTATGAAGCTGAAGCAGAAGGTGTAACGGTAGATTCTGTAATTGATCATCTGCTTGCACGTGTGGCCGTGCCTTAACTCCCATGTTTACCGCACGTCGCAATCGCGATCCTTCAATTAACCAGACTACCGAAGACGTTACCCGTGTGTCGCTTGCGCAGCTGGTCTCGCTGCGGCGCTCGGTCGCGCTGGTGAAACGCCCGGCCGGAAGACGCTCTGTGGCGGTGCACGTGGGCGGTAGTGCATCTCGCGCACTTGGTCGTGGACTCGATTTTTCCGAAGTACGGGAATATAACCGCGGTGATGATGTACGCATGATTGACTGGAAGGTCACAGCGCGCAGCGGCAAACCTCACACCAAGGTTTATAACGAAGAGCGGGAAAGACCGTTCCATGTTGTGGTCGACTTGCGCCCGACGATGTTCTTTGCAACACGTGTGGCGTTTAAGTCAGTGCTGGCGGCAAAACTGGCTTCGATGGTCGCTTGGGCAGCTGCAGCGCAGAGAGACCGGGTCGGCGGTCTGGTATTTTGTGATCAGCGGTTACGCGAGATCAAGCCTGCTGCCGGTTCAAAAGGTGTTACCCGTTTGCTGAATGAAATTATTCACGCTCATAGTGAAACCAGAGCACGAGTTTACGAGGCAAGCCAAAGTGAGCAGATGGAGCAACAGTCGTATACGCTCAGCGAAGTATTTCAACGTCTTCAGCGGACTGCACATACCGGCAGTTCGATTTGCCTGTGCACAGATTTTTCACGCTATAACCCGGAACATTCAGCTTATGTTCGCCAGCTGCTACTGCACAATCATATGGCGGTTTGTAGAATCTATGATCCCCTGGAGGCTGTCTTACCCCCACCCGGTCGCTACACCGTCAGTAACGGAATCAAACGCTCCAGCTTCGACAGTTCTGCGAGTGCGGTACGACAACAGTATGCCGAGGCCTTTGCCAGTCGCACGCTCTCTCTGAAGCAGCAATTCGCAGGACACGGTAATTCATACCATGAATGCGCTGTCACCGATAATCTTTCAGAGGTTGCGGGTAACATGCTCCGCCGACTACCGGGAAGCGTTTAGGTGGATCAGACTGCAGAGCAATTGCTGGCCCGGTTGCGAGATCCGCACTTGCCACCCAGCCTCGAGTGGTGGCCACCGGCGCCAGGGTGGTGGCTGCTTGCGGCACTGGTTATTTTGCTGGTGGTACTGCTTGTCCGATGGCGGATAGCTCGGAGAAAACCTCATTGGCGAAAAAGCGCATTGCAGATACTGGATCAGCTGGACGCTCGCAGATTGCATACGGCAAAGGATTGTAGCGAGGTATTGTCGGATTGCTCAATACTGATGCGGCGTGTCGCTATTGCCGTGAGGCCACGCGAAGAGGTCGCTCAACTAACCGAAGCACAGTGGCTGAGCACGCTCGATTCAATTAGTGGCACGGACCAATATAGCGCCGGCGGTGGTCGCTTGCTCGTCCGCCACCCTTACATGGCACCCGGACAAGTGTCATCTGATCAGGTCGAACAACTGTTGCAGCTGATGAGACGAACTATCAATGCGTCGCAGGCGGCACCGGCAGTCAGTTCACAGCAGATTTCAAACTGGTCAGATCGAGAAATTCAGGCAGCGGATTTGCGCCTTGGCCAGCTGCCGCCGCCCCCTGATGCAAACAATACCCGCCATTCTGCAGCATTGTCTGACAGTGAAAAACAGCAGGAAACCGAAAGCACGGATGTAATGCGATACAAAAGCTCGGGAAGCAATTCAGTATCAGTGCGGGAGCAAAGTGAAGGGCATCGACATGTTCGCATTTGAATGGTGGTGGATGGTTGCCGTGTTGCCGCTTCCACTGTTGATCAGGTGGCTGGCTCCGGCTGTACCAGCGCGTCGCCAGGTGGCTATACGGGTTCCTTTTTTTGACGATCTGCATCATTTGACAGCGGACTCAGGTCCGGTATCCGGATCCTCGCTGAAACTGTTGATTGCCAGCCTGATGTGGATTGCCCTGATTCTAGCGGCTATGCGGCCGCAATGGCTGGGTGAAGCGACCGATACCCCCTTATCTGGCCGCGACCTCATGCTCGGTCTGGATATCTCGGGAAGTATGCGCGAGCGTGATTTCCAGATTGAGGGCAGATCAGTGGAAAGGCTCGATGCAGCTAAAATTGTTGCATCAGAATTTATAGCCAAGCGTGAAGGTGACCGCGTCGGGTTAATTCTGTTCGGCGACAACGCGCAGGTTCAAACACCGCTTACTTACGACCTCGATACCGTGCAGCATTTTCTATCTGAATCGGTAGTGGGTCTGATTGGTTCGTCGACCGCTATCGGTGACTCTATAGGGCTGGCAGTAAAGCGGCTCCGTCAGCGGCCAGCTGATTCTCGCGTGTTTATATTATTAACAGATGGTGCAAACACAACCGGGGCCGTTGAGCCCGTTGATGCAGCGCGTGTTGCCGCAGAGAATGGTATTCGAATTCACACGATTGGTGTTGGTGCTGATCGAGTCACCGTGCGTGGTCTGTTCGGTACAGAAGTGATCAACCCGTCAAAGTCGCTGGACGAACCCACGCTGAAAGAAATCGCCTCATTGACCGGCGGCGAGTATTTTCGTGCTAGAAATACCGGCGAGATGGTGAAAATCTATGAGTTGATCAACGATCTTGAAACAACCGAACTCGATGGCGTGCAACTACGGCCACTGGCAGAGTTGTTTATGTGGCCGCTTGCTGTCGCGCTCGGCTTGAGCGCATTGCTTATCTGGTACCGGTCTCGAATATAATGGAGAATTTTCATTTCATTCGTCCGTATTGGATGCTTGCAGCACTGCCATTGCTGTGGCTGTTGTGGCGGACTGTTCGCGCGTCGCAGCGAAGCAATCAATGGCAGCGAGTGGTTGATCCGGCGCTGCTGGCAAACCTGGTTGATGACAATCAATCGCCGGCGTCACGCCAGCCGATTTTATTAGTCGGTGTGTTGTGGCTGGCAGCCCTTATCGCACTGGCCGGACCCAGCTGGGAAAAGCAGCAAGCACCGGTTTATAGAGGTTTGTCAGAACGGGTACTTGTAGTGGATCTGTCTCTGTCGATGAATGCAGCAGATGTCAAGCCGTCGAGAATCGCCCGGGTTCGTCAGAAACTCAGTGATATTCTAGATCGGTCGGGTGAAACCCAGACAGCGCTGGTGGTATATTCGGCAGTGCCTTATATCGTTTCGCCTTTGACTGACGATGTGCAGACTATTCGCTCCATGCTGCCATCGCTGGCAACGAATATTATTCCGGCGCAGGGCAGTCGCACATCGCTGGCGCTGAAAATGGCACAGCAGCTTCTTAGCAGTGCCGGAAGCAGGAATGGCAGTATCTGGTTATTTACCGACAGCCCAGTCGATTCCGGCGCCGACAGCGTAGCTGAATCAATCAGGTCGGACGGATACCAGCTGTCTATAATCGGCGCGGGCACGGCAGAAGGTGCGCCAATTGCAAATTCTTCCGGTGGGTTTGTCAAAGACAGAAACGGCAATATAGTGATAGTAAAACTTGCAGCATCGCCGTTGCGGGAATTAGCAGCAACAGGTGGCGGAACCTATACGACATTGACAACCAATGACGACGATATAGCAAAATTGTTTGCCTACACTGGCAACGGCTTACCGCCATCTATAGAAGGTATAGACGAAGACGCTGAACAACGTCAAACCGAAATCTGGTTAGAGCGAGGCCCCTGGATTTTGCTGTTACTGACACCATTGACCGCGCTTATATTCAGACGGGGTTGCCTGTAATGCATTCGCTTCGCTCTCAGATGCTGCCAGCGTGTGGTTTCCTGTTGCTGCTTTTTTGCGGCCAGGTGCAAGCTCTGGAGCTTGACCGATTGTGGCTGCGCGCTGATCAGCTAGGTCGGAAATTACTGGAGCAGGGTCAGGCTGCGGAGGCAGCAGAAATGTTTGAAGATTCACAATGGCGCGGTTTGAGCCACTACCGGGCTGGAAATTTTGCAGAAGCGCAGAAAGCGTTCTCTGACGCGAGTGATGATGCCGGACTATATAATGCGGGCACCTCGGCTGCGAAGGCAGGGGACTATGCGCTGGCATTGGAAAAACTGGAGCAGTTGGTTGAGCGGAATCCGGAATATCCGGACGCCAGTCATAACCTGGAAATCGTTCGCCAACTACTCGAAGATCAGCAGCAAAATCAGCAGCAGGACTCGTCGCAGGATTCATCCGATGAATCGTCAGACGAATCCAGTGAGCAGAATCAGCAGGAATCACAGCAGAATGGTGAGCAGGCTGACGGAGATAATTCACAACAGAATTCCGACAGTTCCGACGGGAGCTCCGGTGACTCGCAGGCAAATGAGAACGGGCAGTCAAACGGTGAGCTTGCAGCCAATTCTCAGCAACCCGGCGAACCGGAAGCCCCCCCAGACGAACAGCAGGCCAGTCCCGGGCAAGCAGAAGAGGACCCGCAAACGCACGGGCAGCAAGGCGTGGCAGACCCGGAAGATAATGGCGAGTCAGAAGGCGAGCGCACTGCGGATACTGCGTTGACAAGCAGCGGTGAGATCAGTGAAGACCAGCAAGCGACCGAGCAGTGGCTGCGTCGCATCCCGGACGACCCATCTCAGTTGTTGCGTAACAAAATCAGGTTAAATCATATGATTCAGCATGCTGATGTACAGGATATGCCTGAACCATGGTAGGAAGATCTATGAGCGAGGGCGTAAGCCGTGTCGGGGCCGGTCAGCCGGCTGATCGATATTCTGTTTTAGCGGTGCTGTTTACACTGATAGCCTTGCTGGGCCCGATTACCGGCTGGGCTGCCTCGCTGACAGCTAATGTTGAGCGAAAGACGGTGATCGACGGTGAGTCGGTGCTATTGTACATTGTCGGTGAAGACCTGAAATCACTACCCGACACCTCAGCTCTCAACCAGCGTTTCGATATTCTCGATTCCAGAGTGTCCAATAGCCAGATTCTCACTAATGGCGGCATGCAGTCGAAATTCACTTTGCGCTTCGAGTTAATACCCAAACATCTCGGTGCCACAGAGATCCCTGCGTTCGAAGCAGATGGTCATAAAAGTCTGCCAATTACCGTTGAAGTGGTTGAGAGAGGTACGCCGGGCAGTGTTCCTCGTGATAACGTTTTTGCAGAAATCACAGTGAGCAGCGATACACCTTATGTGCAGGCTCAGGTGGTTATGTCGTTACATTTGTTTGACGACGGCACTTTAGCCGCCGCAGATCCGATGGTGCCAGACATTCCCGGCGTTCAAATTGAAGCACTCCCGGTTGGCAAGCAGAGAATTGAAAAGCGCAACGGATCCGAATACCGGGTCCACACCTGGCACTACGCGTTATTTCCACAAAAAAGTGGTGAGGTGGAAATACCGCGGCTGCAGATCGTGGGCAGCGTGAAGGATCCGGGCTATGGCGGGAACCTGATTCTGCGTAATACGCCGACTCGCAGAATTTCAGTTCGCACTCAGGCGGTCACTCTGAAAGTCCGCACTAAACCAAAGCAAAGTACCGCAAGCTGGTGGCTGCCGGCGGAGCAACTGGAGCTTCGCCACAAGTGGTCAAGTGGCTTTGAGAAGGCGCGTGTCGGAGATCCGCTGACGCTGGATTTACAGTTGACAGCCAGGGGAGTCACATCAACG
This sequence comes from Chromatiales bacterium (ex Bugula neritina AB1), assembly GCA_001730015.1. Classification (GTDB taxonomy): domain Bacteria; phylum Pseudomonadota; class Gammaproteobacteria; order Granulosicoccales; family Granulosicoccaceae. Next base: position 129,106 of record MDLA01000080.1, read on the forward strand.
CAGTTACCTGAATTAGTACTGCCGGATACACCGGCCCTTAAGGTATACCCGGATGTGCCGGGTCTGGTATCTCAACCGGAAGCCGACGGATTAATTAGCCAGCGTAGCCAGAAATGGTCAATTATTCCACAGCAGGCAGGTGAAATTGTGATACCGGCGACCACGGTCAAATGGTGGGATACCGTCGCTGACGTTGAACGGGAAGCGGTGTTTGCAGCGCAAACGATACGGGTGGCTGCAGCAACACCTGAGCGCAATGGAAATCCGGAACTTCCAGTCGGCAAACCTGAGACGACCTTGCCGGATGCCGTGCCGGATGCGCAGGCAGAGATACCTGCAGGCAGCGAATCGCTCAATGCTAAGCCAGCGAGTTTGCCGTTCGGGCTGTTGCCTGCTCACGACAACCTCTGGGTGTGGCTTGCTGCAGTGCTGGCGATTGGCTGGCTAGTGACCATTATCTGCTGGTTACTCAGTATTCGAAACAGCCGGTCCGCAGGCAAAACTGACAAACCGGTTACTGACGACAGCAGGTTCGAACGGCAGCGACTGAAGGATCTGAAAGTGCTCAGCCGCAGTGGGTCACTTACTGAATTTCGAGAATCACTAATGCAATGGTCAGAAGCACGATGGCCGGACAAAGCGCCGTTGAATCTGGCGGAGATAGGTAATAGGCTGTACAATCCGGAACTTGAAATGCGCTTGCACGAACTTGATGCAGCCGTATATTCACGAGCAGGCAGCTCTGTGTCGCTGCCTGGCCTCTATGCCTGTTTAGTTGAATCTCTCAGTAGCAGTCGTCGAAAACCACGGCCGGCAGGCCCAGATCCATTGCCACGGTTATAAAATTGTTTAACACGGTCAAAACCTTGTACCGACGTTTGATGCGTGTGCCAGTCGCTTTGCGTTCTGCCCGGCAATTTCATGAGTAAGCCGTTATTACACGTTAAAAACCTGGCTGTCTTTCGTGGTGAGCACTGTGTATTTGCGGGGCTTGATTTTCAGTTGTTCAGTGGCGAAATCCTGCAGTTACACGGTGATAATGGCTCAGGAAAAACCACGTTGCTTCGAGCTTTGTGCACCCTGTTGCCTCTTGAACAGGGCGTAATATTCTGGCGCGGAGAATCACTGCCCGGTGCGCGGGCACGATTTTTTACCGAAATGATCTATTCGGGCCACAGCGAAGCGATTAAGAGCGATTTGTCACCGCGTGAAAATCTGATAGCCGGCGCTGCACTTCGAGGTTCCGCCGATGTTGACATCGATTCAATTCTGGTACGGGTGGGGCTGACCGGCAAAGCAGATTTACCCTGTCGCTTATTGTCAGCCGGGCAACGACGTCGGGTAACGCTGGCGCGACTTCTAACCAGTCGCACAGCATTGTGGATTCTCGACGAACCACTGACTTCGCTGGACATGGATGGCCGATCGCTGGTTGAGAAACTGATAACCGGGCATGCCGTCGACGGAGGTGCTGTTATCTATACCACTCATCAGCCACTGAACCTTGAAGGCTGCGAAGTCCGATCTCTGAAGATGGGACACTAATGGGCCAGGCCTTCTATGCCTTATTGAAACGCGATTTGCTGCTCGCATTGCGACGTCGTGCAGATTGGCTGAATCCGCTTGTATTTTTTGTCATTGTCGTTACTTTATTTCCTCTGGGCGTTGGACCGGACAATGATCTGTTGCGGGAAATTGCACCCGGGGTGTTGTGGGTAGCGGCACTGCTGGCGACGCTTCTCGCGCTTGACGGTTTGTTCCGCAGTGATTACGACGACGGAAGCCTTGAGCAGCTATTGTTGTCGCCGCAGCCGCTGTCGGTGCTGGTGCTGGCTAAAGTACTTGCTCATTGGCTGATCACTGGACTGCCGTTGCTGTTGTTATCACCGTTGCTGGCTGTTGTAATGCAGTTGCAGGTAACGGCTATTCCGGTGTTGCTGGTATCGCTGTTAATCGGTACGCTCACGTTGAGTCTGGTGGGTGGTATCGGCGCTGCGCTAACTGTGGGATTACAGCGCGGCGGTGTGTTGCTGGCGTTGCTGGTTCTGCCACTATTTATCCCGGTACTTATATTTGGCAGCAGCAGTGTTATTGCCGCTGCATCGGGCTTTGCTGTTGACGCCCAGATATCCCTGCTTGGAGCGTTGCTTCTGCTGGCTCTGGCACTCGCGCCGATAGCAATCGCTGCGGCATTGCGAATTAGTTCAGAGTAATGCGGTCTACTCCAGGCAGTATCATTATTTAACCTCACCGACCGCCGGAGACTTGCACGCGTGTTTCAATGGTTTCATCGACTTGCCGCATCGAAAAACTTCTACCGCCTGGCAGAGATTCTCGGGCCGTTGTTTGGTGTTATTTGCGCCATCCTGCTTACGATGGGTTTGTATCGCGGCCTGTTTGTCGCACCGGCAGACTATGAACAGGGTGAGAGCTATCGAATTATCTACGTGCATGTGCCGTCTGCATGGATGTCAATGTTCGTCTATATGGTGATAGCTACCTGCAGTGCCTTCTTTCTGATCTGGAAAATGAAGCTTGCCGATATTGTCGCCGAGGTATCTGCGTCTATGGGCGCTGCTTTTACGTTTCTGGCTCTGGCAACGGGCTCATTATGGGGGAAACCGATGTGGGGCACCTGGTGGGAGTGGGATGCTCGACTCACTTCAGAGTTGATATTACTGTTTTTGTATATAGGCTATATGGCATTGCGGGCGTCAATTGATAATCGCGCAACCGCGTCACGTGCGGCAGCGATTCTGGCACTGGTCGGGGTGGTGAATATTCCGATCATTCACTACTCGGTAGAATGGTGGAATACGCTTCACCAGCCGGCGTCTATTACCAAGCTTGATACACCATCAATTCACATCAGTATGCTAATTCCACTTTTAATGATGGCGCTGGGCTTTACGTTTTTCTATTTGACCAATATGTTATCCAGAGCGCGCAGCGTTATTCTCGAACGAGAGGCGAATACCGGTTGGGTGAAACAGCGCTTACAGGAGAATCGTCTGTGACTGAATTCTTTGCAATGGGTGGTTACGCCATTTATGTCTGGCCGTCATTCGGCCTGACACTGGTGGTGATGACCATCATCCAGTGCGCCAGTATATTGCGTCGTCGTAAAGCAATTGCTGCAGTTAAACGACAACACGCTGCGAATGCTCAGAGTGAGCAGCGAATTTCTAATAGTGGTGATCCCGTATGAACCCGGTTCGAAAGCAACGATTAATACTTATTACACTGATGATACTTGGTGTCGGTGGAGCGGTTTCTCTGCTGTTGAAAGCGTTCAATTCTAATATTCAGCTGTTCTACTCGCCTTCGGAAGTAATTGCCGGTGAAGTACCGCAGGGAGCGGAGTTCAAAATAGGTGGACTGGTATCGGCCAATAGCGTTGTGCGGGAAGGTGATGGTCTGACGGTGCAATTTGATCTAACCGATAACGGAGAGACAGTACCGGTGCGCTATACCGGAATTCTGCCCGATCTGTTTCGCGAAGGGCAGGGCACGGTTTCAATAGGCAAACTTGATAATAACGGGGTGTTTATAGCAACCAAGGTTCTGGCCAAGCACGATGAAAACTATATGCCACCGGAGGTGGCCGATGCGCTCGAAAAAACGGCCGCTAAAAAGCACGGACAAAATACGGTAAATTTGCAATGATCCCTGAAATAGGCCATTTTTCGCTAATACTCTCGTTGTGCGTTGCGATTGCCCTGGCTGTTATACCCATGGTTGGCAGCTTTACAGGAACCCACTCCTGGATGACGATGGCACGTCCTGCAATGTACATGCAGGGGTTACTGGTTGCGTTTTCCTACGCCACGCTGACGCACTCGTTTTTAGTTCATGACTTTTCAGTCAAGTATGTTGCTTCTACATCGAACCTGTCGCTGCCGCTGATTTACCGGATTTCCGGCGTCTGGGGCGGGCACGAAGGTTCATTGTTACTGTGGTTGCTGATTTTATCCGTATGGGGCGTGGCCGTAGCTATATTCAGCCGCGGAATTCCGCTGCAGATGATTGCCCGGGTACTGTCTGTTATGGGCATGATAAGCGTGGGTTTTCTGTTGTTCATGCTGTTTACCTCTAACCCGTTTGATCGTTTGTTACCGGCGCCGGTAGATGGTCAGTCGCTGAATCCGTTACTGCAGGACTTCGGTCTGGCGATTCATCCTCCGATGCTTTATATGGGCTACGTGGGTTTTTCTGTGTCGTTTGCATTTGCGATAGCAGCACTCATCGGCGGTCGTCTGGATATGGCCTGGGCGCGTTGGATGCGGCCCTGGACCAATATCGCATGGGCGTTTCTTACCATTGGAATTGCGTTGGGCAGCTGGTGGGCATACTACGAACTGGGCTGGGGGGGCTGGTGGTTCTGGGATCCGGTAGAAAACGCGTCATTTATGCCATGGCTGGTTGGAACTGCATTAATCCACTCTCTGGCTGCGACTGAAAAGCGCGGTGCGTTTAAAGCGTGGACCGTACTGCTCGCCGTTAGTGCTTTTTCATTGAGCCTGCTCGGTACCTTTCTGGTCCGCTCCGGAGTATTAACTTCCGTGCATGCATTTGCCAACGATCCCGCGCGAGGTGTCTTTATTCTGGGCTTCCTGGGTGCCGTGGTCGGCAGCTCTCTGGTGCTGTATGCGTGGCGCGCTCCAATGTTGCGCAGCAACAGTGAATTCACTGTTGAATCGCGCGAGTCCGGGCTGCTGTTCAATAATGTAGTGATGGTGGTGATTTGCGCCAGCGTACTGCTTGGCACTCTATATCCGCTGGTGCTTGATTCAATGGGAATTGCCAAACTGTCGGTCGGTGCTCCGTATTTCAATGCGATCTTCCTGCCTCTGTTCGGGGCTGTCGGCCTGATGGCTGGAGTAGGCGCCCTCAGTCGCTGGAAACGCGATAGCCTGAAGGGAATTCTCAAACGCGTACGCTGGGCAGCAGTTCTTAGTGTGGTGGCTGGTTTGACTCTGCCGTTTGCAATGGGACAATTTAAAATCGGGGCAGCGCTGGGTATTGGTATCGCATTGTGGGTATCTCTCACAACCCTGCAGGGAGTCTGGGAACGTATCCGGAATCGCAACAACAAGTTATTTGCATTGCTCACGATTCCGGCCGGATTCTGGGGGATGACATTGGCACACATTGGTATTGCTGTATTCAGTGTTGGCGTTAGCCTGACTTCACTCTACAGCATTGAAAAAGATCTGCGACTGGATCCGGGTGAGACTGAAGAGATAGCCGGATACCGCTTTACTTTTGCCGGAGTGGAGCAGGTACGGGGAGAGAACTATCTGGCTGAAGAAGGCGTGCTAAATGTCGAGCTGGGTGACAACAACGTTGCCCGGATGGCGGCGCAAAAACGCGCTTACGACGGTAATAGTCAGATGGGTGTGATGACAGAAGCAGCCATTGATGCCGGATTCACACGCGACCTGTTTTTTGCGCTTGGTGAAGAACTGGATCAGCAAGGTGCCTGGAGTATGCGTATTTACTACAAGCCTTTCGTTCGCTGGATATGGCTCGGTGCTTTTATCATGGGTATTGGTGGTGTCATCGCGGTAACCGATCGTCGCTATCGCAAGATCAGAGTGAAGCACAGCGCTTTGGATGCAAAGGCTGCGACGGGAGTTGCCGGTTCATGAGATTTGCACTGCCGTTGCTGGTATTTCTGTTGATTGGCGGTTTCCTCTATACCGGCTTAAATCGCGATCCGCGCTATGTTCCGTCGCCGTTGATTGGCAAACCTGCTCCGGAGTTCACTCTGCCGACACTAGCCGATGCATCGCAAACGTTTTCTCCATCCCAGATGGTCGGCAAAGTGTGGTTGTTTAATATCTGGGGCACCTGGTGTGTTGCCTGCCGCGCCGAGCATCCGGTGTTGGTGCAATTGGCGCAAAGCGGTCAGGTGGATATTGTTGGTTTGAACTATAAAGACGACAAAAGCAGCGCGATCACCTGGTTGCAGGAACTGGGTGATCCCTATATTACCACCGCCGTTGATGCAGACGGGCGAACCGGCATAGACTGGGGCTTCTATGGCGCGCCGGAAACGTTTGTCGTAGACAAGAAAGGATTGGTAAGACACAAACATATAGGCCCGGTGTCTCCGAAAGACCTCAGCAATACGATTTTGCCACTTGTGGCTGAGCTGAGAGCGGAAGCAGGCTGATGAGATCACTATTTTTAATAGCCATGATGCTGATTTGCTCTGCGCAGCTGCAGGCACAAAGTGTCTACGCGGAGCACGAATTCGACGATCCCGCACAAACCGCTCTGTTTCAGGAGCTTGCAGCCGAACTCCGTTGCCTGGTTTGCCAGAATCAGAACATCGCCGATTCCAATGCTGAACTGGCTCAGGATCTTCGCCGCGAGCTATACACCATGATAAAACGCGGCGACAGCAAAAAAGGCATCGTCGACTTCATGGTCGAACGTTATGGCGAGTTTATTTTATACCGCCCTTTGTTGTCGGCCAAAACCATGGTGCTGTGGCTGGGCCCCCTGATCTTTTTTCTCGGTGGCCTGCTGATAATTTTCAAAATTGCCCGCCGTAGAAAACAACCCGATATCAAAATCGATGAAGCCTCGCTCGCCAGTGCACGAAGCCTGCTCGATACCACTGATTCCGACACCTCAACTAACAAACCCAACTAACGGAAATTCTCTTGCCTGTCTTTTTCTTGTGTATTGCGTTGTTGGTGGTGGTTGTGTTGGCATTGCTGTTACCGTCGCTGCAGCGACGGCGTGTGTCAGCTGATCTGGTTGACCGGCGCGAGGTAAACGTTGCAATTGCTCGCGCGCAGTTAGCTGATCTTGAAAAACGTCTGGCAGATGGAGAATTACCCGATCCGGAATTTCAACAGGAACGCCAGAGACTTGAGCGGGATCTGGCAGTTGATATAACCGGAACAGGTGAGCAGAGTGCCTCTGGTTCAGGTGGTCACTGGATGACCTGGCCGGTAGCGGCACTGGTACCGGTACTGGCGGGCTTTGTCTATTTAACCATCGGCACACCTACGGCAATAGATCCGCTGAATCGCAAAGCGATGCCTCCCGTTGCACAGAATCAGTCTGGAGAAGCCTCACCTGATATGCAGGAAGTTATTGCCCGCATTCAGCAGCGATTGCGACAGCAACCGGACGATGCGAAGGGGTGGTTTATGTTGGGTCGTGCTTACATGACGGTTCGCCAGTTCCCCAATGCGGTTGATGCAATACGCAAATCCTATGAACTCAATGATTCGGTGCCTGATGTCATAATCCGGCTGGCTGATGCGATTGCCATGAGTCAGGGTGGCAGTATGGCCGGCGAGCCGGAGCCTTTGTTGCAGCGTGCATTGCTAATGCAGCCGGACAACGCGCAAGGGTTGTGGTTGCTGGGCATCGCTCAGAACGAACGCGCTAGTCACGCGGAGGCGATTGCTACATGGGAGCGGTTGTTGCCGCTACTACAGGATGACCCTCAGTCAAAAGCGGAAGTTACCCGTTTGATTAACAAAGCCCGGCAGGAACTTGATCCGTCCGACGCACAGGTTGCTGCTGTGAAAACGGAGCAATCGCAAGGGCAGCAAATGACGGAATTTTCAGAGGCATTCCCGCAACCACCGGCCGGGCCGCTGACTCTGCGCGTTAATGTCTCACTGCTGGAAGGCGTAGCGGAAGAATTAAGTGCAGATACCACGGTTTTTGTCTACGCCAAAGCTGCTGAGGGGCCACCGATGCCGCTGGCAGTTGCCCGTCGCACCCTCGGTGATATCCCGTTTAGCGTGACCTTAAGCGATGAAGACGCAATGATGCCGGCAATGAAGCTAAGCGGTTTCAAGCGCGTTATCGTGGGTGCGCGGTTGTCGCGCAGTGGCAATGCGATTGCGAAGCCGGGCGATATTTACGGCGAGACACTCGATATTGATACCGGTGGCGAAGGCGAAGTCGATGTTAAAATTACCGATGTGGTGCAATAACCCGGAAAAATCGTGATTCTTCGTGGTGCGTGTCTGATTTGTCACTGGATCATTTAATTAACAGTCTAGAATAATTGGTAGCGTCAAATACCGATTGATTCTTTGAAACCCACAAGCCACTTAATATTCTCAACATTACTGGGACTGGTTGTTGCCTGCACCAGCGTGACTGCACCGCTGTACGGACAGACGATGCCGGTCTGCGATGGTGTGATTAGTGATGTAATTTTTACCGGAAACAAAGTCACACGCGATCGCACTCTGGAACAGCGCATTGACCTCCGTCCGGGATCGCTGTGCACCGCTGAAGCGCTGGCAAATGGTCGCCAGGCGATCATGAACACCGGGTTGTTTCAGGATGTCAATGTAAGCTTTGATGAAGTGACGTCGCAGGTGGAATTTACAGTTACCGAGCGACACTACATATTGCCCTTACCTCGAATTTCGCGCAACGCAGATGGTGAAGTACAACTCGGCGGACAGCTTCGCTTCGATAACGTCAAAGGTCTGGGCCACAAATTTAAACTGGCCGCTCGACGAGAACAGGAAGATGACGGCAAGGGTAATGGGGGGTCTAAAGCGTCGGTGCGATATGAAATCCCGCGATTCTTCAACTCGGATTTCGGCGCGACCATCGGCGTATCCGCTATTAGCAGAACGGAAGATGCGTTCGATAACGAAGTTGAGGTTGGAATAGTTAAGCGGCGTGAGCGTGCCCTGAATCTGGGTGTGTCCAGATTTCTGGCTCCCGGGCCTTCGTTACAGGGTTTTCGCGTTGATGTGGGCCTTTCGTTTGTAGACAGAGAATATACCCTGGAAGAAGGCGGTTTCGGAACGCTGGTATCAGGAACTAATTCTGAATTGCGGGTCAAATTGAGCAATAATCAATTGCAGCTCGATGAATATCGTCGGCGTGGAACACAGTATGGAGTTGTTCTCGCGTTGGCAAAGGAGGGCGTACTGAGTGATTTTTCCTATGTGCGTTTGTCTGCTTTCTGGCGCTTGTATTTCCCACTGGTTAGCGAAGCCTATGAGAACATCAATGTGCAGCTTAGACTGGGAGCTGCCAATAGAGGCGCCTTTGGTGAACCGTCTTTTCTGCTGGGTGGAAGCAGTACCTTACGCGGGTTTCCAAGTGACGCGCTTCAGGGTGAGAAAATGGCGCTCGCCAATATAGAATACCTGCGTTCGTTCAGACGCAGGCCGGGATTGCGCTGGGCGTTAATTATGGATTTTGCAGCAGTCAAAAATGATGACCCGTGGAATTTCTCCGACTTGCGTGGCGGTGTTGGAGGCGGGTTTCGATGGAAGATTCGATCTTTCGTCAATACAGATTTAAGGCTCGACATTGCTTACGGCCTGGGCACTGGCGGTGGTGAGAGAAAAGTCTACTTTGGCACAAACACCCTGTTCTAAATCAGGTTAAGTACGCATGCAGTACCGCATGATAAACAGAACGCTCAGATGCCTGTTTCCAAGGCAAAAGGGAAGCTAAACGATGCAAGAAAGCAATTTTACACACTGGACGCTTAAGCGTGATGCCGACAACATTGCCTGGCTATCGATTGATCGGGCAGGGGAATCGACTAACACACTCAGCGCGGAAGTGATCGAAGAACTTGATCAGATTCTCGACCAGCTCTATGAAAATAAACCGCACGGGCTGGTTATCGACTCGGCAAAAAAATCCGGATTTATAGCCGGTGCGGATATACGGGAATTCGAGGCGTTTGAAGAGGCAGCGAATGTAACTAAACGAGTGCGTCAGGGGCATGCGGTATTTGCCAGGCTTGAGCAATTACCGGTTCCCACCGTTGCAGCTATAGAAGGTTTTTGTCTTGGTGGTGGTTATGAGCTGGCGCTTTGCTGCAAGTACATTATGGTGCTGGATGTGCCGGGCACACGTGTTGGGCTACCGGAAGTAAAGCTTGGGATTATTCCCGGTCTGGGCGGGACAGTGCGCCTTCCGGAGCGTGTTGGCGGGATGAAAGGACTGACTGCAATGTTAACCGGTCGTTTGTATCGAGCCGGCGCCGCTCGTGCTCTTGGTATGGTCGATGAAGTGGTCGATAAACACGGCAACCTGCACTGGGCAGCGCGTCGGGCGATCCTGCAGAAACGTCGCTTCAAGGGTGCAGCGCTGATCGCACGAGTGACAAATCTCGGGCCAGCGCGCAATAAGCTCGCTGATGTAATGAAAAAGCGTACCGCCGGTAAGGCCAGTCCGGAACACTATCCTGCACCATTTCAATTGATTGAAAACTGGCGAGAGCATGGTGGTGATCGGGCTGCCATGTTCGACGCAGAAGCCGAAACTATCGGAACACTGATGGTCAGTCCCGGCGCACGAGGTTTGCAACGGGTTTTTCATCTGATGGAGCGGCTTAAGGGGCTCGGTAAAGGCGAGACTTTTACCTGCCGTAGGGTTCACGTGGTCGGTGCCGGTGTAATGGGTGGAGATATCGCTGCCTGGTGTGCATTGCAGGGTATGGAAGTGACGGTGCAGGATCGTGAGATGAGTTACATAGAGCCGGCTGTCGCACGAGCTAAAAAATTGTTCAGGAAAAAAACTTGCAGTAAATATGCTGCAGACGCGACTATGGCGCGCTTTCTACCTGATGTTGAAGGTAAGGGCGTTGCTCGAGCAGATGTGATTATCGAAGCAATCTATGAAAACGTCGAAGCCAAGCAAGCGTTGTATGCATCTATCGAACCTCGTATGAAAGCAGGGGCGTTGTTAGCCACTAACACATCGGCAATTCCACTTGAGACATTATCAGCTAATCTGCAGCAGCCGGATCGACTGATCGGACTGCACTTTTTTAATCCCGTGGCGAAAATGCCGCTGGTAGAAGTTGTAGCTGGAAGCAACACCGATACTTCTATGGTGTCGAAAGGCAGCGCATTTTGTAGTCAGATTAACCGCTTTCCATTGCACGTGAAAAGCAGTCCGGGTTTTCTGGTCAACCGGGTTCTGGCTCCCTATATGCTCGAAGCAATGCTGATGTACGATGAAGGCGCAAGCAAAGAAGCCATTGATGCAGCCGCGCTGCATTTTGGTATGCCGATGGGGCCGATCGAACTTGCTGATACGGTCGGGCTCGACGTTGGTCTGAGTGTGGTCAAAAATCTGAGTGGCGATGCAGCTGAGAAAGCAGTTGCAAGGCTCACCGCAATGATAGACCAGGGTGAGCTGGGAAAAAAATCCGGCAGCGGCTTTTATAAATGGGAAGAGGGCAAGCCGCAGAAGGAGACCTATGAGCCGGACGATACTATCGAGCAACAGGCACAGCGACTGATCAAGCCGTTTCTCAATGAGTGCAAAGCCTGCCGTGCGGATGCAATTGTCGAAGACGATGATCTGCTCGATGCTGGAATTATTTTCGGTACCGGCTTTGCCCCGTTCCATGGTGGTCCGATGAATTATTTGAAACAGGTACAGGCTGAGTGACAGCCGGCAACGGCTGTTTTTACTTTTCTATAGCAATAGACAAAACTGAATACAGGAAGCACGATGACTAATACACTCAGACCTGTCGCTTTGGTTGGAGGGATGCGGATACCCTTTTGTCGAGCGAATACCGCTTATAGTGCACTGTCTAACCAGGATATGCTGTCCACCGTATTAAACGGATTAATTGAAAAGTACAGTCTTGAAGGCGAGGAAATGGGAGAGGTCGTTGCCGGCTCGGTTATTACTCATTCGCGTGACTGGAATTTTGCCCGTGAAACTTTACTAAGTACTTCGCTGTCACCATTGACACCTGGACTCACAATTCAGCAGGCCTGTGGTACCAGCCTGCAGGCTGCAATGCTGTCATCGGCCAAAATAGCAACCGGCCAAATTGAATGTGCTATAGCCGGCGGAGCAGATACCGTCAGCGATGTGCCGATAGTTTTCGGCAGAAAATTCGCACGGCGTCTGGTACAGATGGGCAAGGCCCGTTCTATGATGGATCGAATAAAGCTGTTCAAGGGTTTCAGCCCCCGTGAGCTGAAGCCTTTGCCCCCTTCGGTCAATGAGCCACGCACTCTGATGTCGATGGGAGATCATACCGAACTGATGGCTCAGGAGTGGGGCATTACCCGGGAAGCGCAGGATCAATTCGCTCTGGAAAGTCATCTCAAGGCTGCCGCCGCCTACGATGAAGGCTTTTTTGATGATCTCATCACCCCTTGTGAGCAGGTGATGCGAGATAACAATATGCGCCCGGACACATCGATAGAGCAGCTTCGCAAGCTTCGTCTGGCCTATGAAAAATCTGAACATGGCACACTGACCGCTGGTAACAGTACACCACTGACCGACGGGGCCTCCAGTGTATTGCTTGCCAGTGAAGAATGGGCGCGTGAGAGAGGGCTGCCTATTCTGGCTTACCTTACACACAGTCAGACAGCGGCAGTCGACTTTGTCGCTGGCGAAGGGTTGTTGATGGCCCCGACTGTAGCGGTCAGTAAAATGCTGAAGCGTGCCGGGCTGACACTTCAGGAATTTGATTTCTATGAAATTCACGAAGCGTTTGCCGCCCAGGTGCTGTGTACGCTTGCGGCGTGGGAGTCTGAAGACTACTGTAAAAACCGGCTCGGTCGTGACGAGGTGATTGGCAGTATCGATCGCCGCAAGTTGAATCTGAAGGGCAGTAGTCTTGCCGTGGGCCATCCGTTTGCAGCGACAGGAGCTCGCATTGTCGGCACGCTGGGCAAGATAATTGACGACAATTCAGGTGGAAGAGGCCTGATTTCTGTTTGTACTGCTGGCGGGATGGGTGTAACTGCTATTCTTGAGCGTTAATACATCGAAGATCGTGATTAGGCTGGTCTATCGAAGGCGGGTATAATTGCACTAGTCGTCGTCAGTTACGCAAGGCAGGTCGTTAGGGCTACGTCGAAATCACCTGCGTTCGACTACATTAGCGACGTTCTCCACTAAATTTAAGATTGAGGAAGTAGACACATGAAGATACTGGTCGCTGTGAAACGGGTGCTCGACTACAACGTCAAAGCGCGCGTCAACGCGGACGGTACAGGGATTGACCTGGCCAACGTCAAGATGTCGATGAATCCGTTCGATGAAATTGCTGTTGAAGAAGCACTGCGAATCAAGGAAGCGGGTAAAGCTGACGAGGTTATTGCTGTGTCTATGGGCGTAAAGCAGTCCCAGGAGACTATTCGTACCGCGCTGGCGATGGGTGCCGATCGCGGTATTCTGGTTGAAACAGATAACGAGCTGCAGCCACTTGCTATTGCCAAGCTACTGGCTGCAATTGCCGCTCGCGAGGAGCCGGGCCTGGTAATTGTTGGCAAGCAGGCAATCGATGACGACAGCAACCAGACTGGTCAGATGTTCGCTGCCCTGATGGACTGGCCGCAGGCAACTTTTGCCTCTAAGGTTGATATCGACGGAGACAGCATGAAAGTTACCCGTGAAGTTGATGGCGGCCTTGAGTCTATACAGGTGTCGTTGCCGGCATTGATCACCACAGACCTGCGTTTGAATGAACCACGCTACGCAAAATTACCGAATATTATGAAGGCCAAGAAAAAACAGCTGGACGTACTCACGCCGGAAGAGCTTGAGGTTGATATCTCTCCGCGGCTGGTCACAGTAAAGGTTGAAGAGCCACCGACACGTAAAGCCGGTGAGATTGTCGGTTCGGTTGCTGAACTGGTCGACAAGCTTAGAAACGAAGCCAAAGTAATTTAAGCCAACAGATAATTCGGAAATTTCACATGACAACATTAGTAATAGCCGATCACGATAACAGTGAACTGAAAGCAGGCACCCTGAATGTGGTTGCGGCCGCACAGGCTGTTGGCGAAGAGATAACCCTGCTGGTCGCGGGCCAGGGCTGTGGCGGAGTGGGTGAGCAAGCGGCGAAGGTCGCAGGGGTTGCAAAAGTACTTGTCTGCGATGACGCAGCGTATGCAAATCAACTGGCAGAAAACATGACACCGTTGGTTGTCGGGATAGCTGGTGACTACAGCCATATCCTGTTCGCCAATACGGCCAGCGGTAAAAATGTAATGCCCAGAGCAGCAGCGAAGCTGGATGTTGCCGCTATATCAGATATAACCGCTGTTGAAAGCGCTGATACCTTTGTGCGGCCAATTTATGCTGGTAACGCCATGCTCACCGTTAAAAGCACCGATGCCTGCAAACTGATTACAGTCAGAACAACAGCATTCGAACCCGTTGCTGCGGAAGGTGGCTCTGCCGTAATTGAAGCTCTTGCAGCTGCCGGTGCCAGCGAAAAAGTCAGCTGGACAGGCGCTGAGCTAACTAAATCGGATCGACCGGAATTGACCAGCGCCAGCATTGTGGTGTCTGGAGGTCGGGGAATGCAGAACGGTGATAATTTTGCCATGCTGGAATCGGTGGCTGAAAAACTCAACGCCGCTGTTGGTGCATCACGCGCGGCAGTGGATGCCGGATTTGTGCCTAACGATTACCAGGTCGGACAAACAGGTAAGGTAGTTGCGCCTGATCTATACATTGCGGTTGGTATCTCCGGTGCCATCCAGCATCTGGCCGGCATGAAAGATAGTAAGGTAATTGTAGCAATCAACAAAGATGAAGAAGCGCCAATTTTTCAGGTGGCCGATTACGGGCTCGTTGCTGATCTGTTTGACGCCGTACCGGAGCTTGATGCGGCTCTGGCTGAAAGCTAGAAATTACACGTAACAGTTCAACTTACCTGCTGAAACGTTACCGGGCCCGATCTCTTGCATCGATTTAGAGATCGAACCCGGAAATTCACTACCTTCGGCCGGCTCTTTAAGCGATGTGGAAGGTTCGGAATATAGATTCCGTTTCAGCAGTAGCCATGCTTCTTGCCCGTGCGATCGGAGCGTATGTCGTCACTCGTTCTATAAAATGTCATTGATTATCGATTCATTTCGGAGAATGTATTTTGTCTTATAAAGCACCTGTGAAAGAAATGCGTTTTGTACTCGACAACGTCGTTGGGATGGAAGAGATCTCCAGATTGCCGGGTTTTGAGGAAGCAAGCCCGGATCTTGTGGCGGCCGTGCTGGAGGAGGCCGGCAAATTTGCTGCGGAGGTGCTGGCCCCACTCAACAAAACCGGGGATGCTGAAGGTGCTGCGTGGACAGCAGATGGCGTTACAACACCAGCTGGCTGGATAGATGCCTATAGCCAATTCTCAGAGTCAGGTTGGAATAGTCTGGCTTTTGATCCGGAGTATGGCGGCCAGGGCATGCCCAGAGCACTGGCGGCTGCTGTACAGGAAATGTGGCATAGCTCTAATATGGCCTTTGGTTTGTGTCCGCTGCTGACACAAGGGGCGGTGCATGCCATTGCATCTCATGCCTCCAGTGAATTGAAACAGACCTATCTTGAAAAAATGGTGTCTGGTGAGTGGACCGGTACTATGAATCTTACGGAGCCACAAGCCGGGTCAGATTTAGCTGCAGTCAGAACCCGCGCCGAACCGCAGTTAGATCATTACCTGATAAGCGGGCAGAAGATTTTTATCACCTATGGTGATCATGATCTAACAGACAATACGATACATCTGGTTTTGGCTCGTACACCTGATGCTCCAGCCGGGGTGAAGGGTATCTCTCTTTTTGTGTGCCCGAAGTTTATTCTGAACGAGGACGGAAGCCCGGGTAAGCGCAATGATGTGCGCTGTGTTTCGATAGAGCACAAGCTCGGGATACATGCGAGTCCCACGTGCGTTATGTCATTCGGTGATGAAGGCGGCGCCGTCGGTTATCTGGTTGGAGAGGAAAATCGTGGATTAATGTACATGTTCACCATGATGAATGAGGCTCGTCTCGCAGTCGGTATAGAGGGCTATGCATTGGGTGAAATGGCCTATCAGCATGCAGCTGATTTTGCCAGAGACCGGAAACAGGGGGCTGTTTTACTGGGTGACCGGGAAACTCAACCCGGCATAATTAACCACCCTGATGTGCGGCGAATGTTAATGACGATGCGGGCGCAGGTAGAAGCTGCCCGTGTGATCGCCTATGACTGTGCGGCGGCTTTTGACTTCGCTTCACACCACAGCGACGATGAAGTTCGAACAAGGTTTAATCGAAGAGGAGCCTTGCTTACACCGATTGTGAAGGGCTGGTCTACTGAAATAGGTGTGGATATCTGTTCGCTTGGCGTGCAAATTCATGGCGGTATGGGTTTCATCGAAGAAACCGGCGCTGCCCAGTATCTGCGTGATGTTCGAATTACGCCGATCTATGAAGGTACAACAGGCATACAGGCTAATGATCTCATCGGACGCAAAACGCGATTCGATGGAGGGCAGGGTATGGAAGAACTGCTAATTGATATGCGTGGTACTTTGCAAGCGCTTGAAGGAGAACAGGACAGCCATTGCGAAAGAGCGTGCAAAGCACTGGCAGAAGCTATTGATATTGCTTCACGGGCCAGTCAGCAGGCATTAGCGGAGGAAGATCCGGCGTTGAGTGCTGCGGTTGCCAGTGATTACCTGATGCTGATGGGATACGTCACCGGGTGCTGGGCGATGGCCAGATCAGTACTGGCGGTACGAGAGCTTGACGACACGGATTTTGTCACTGCAAAACTCTCGGTGTGTCGTTTTTATTTTGACTGCATTGCACCTCGCGCTCACAGTCACCGGATCGCTATCCAGAACGCTGACCCGGAACATTTTGAACTTGATATTGCATTGATGTAGGCGTTTTCCAAGTGTATTCCATATAATAACCAATGGCGGGTAGTAACTATCCGCCCTGGTTTTGCAGCAGAAATCTGAACCCGTTAACTGTTTTAAGACTGCTCATATCAGATTGGTGAGCGTGGAATATTCCTTGCACCGTTGGCCCTCTCAATGGCGGCTTACCAACGGAAATGTAACAGTATGAAGGGTTTAATACTCGCAGGTGGATCTGGCACTCGACTGTATCCAATAACGCAGGTTGTATCCAAGCAGCTGTTACCGGTCTACGATAAGCCGATGATTTTTTATCCTCTATCGACACTCATGCTGATGGGGATCCGGCAGATCGCAGTTATCTCCACCCCGGAAGATATCGATAGATTCCGTCAATTGCTTGGCGATGGCAGTCAGTTCGGTATCGAGCTTGAATACATCAGTCAGCCCAGTCCGGATGGTCTCGCGCAGGCGTTTGTACTCGGGGCAGATTTTATTGGCCGGGACAGCTGTTGCCTGATTCTCGGCGACAATATTTTCTATGGAGCCGGGCTGGAGCAGATTTTAGAAAACGCGGCGTTGGAGCTGGACGGTTCAACGGTTTTTGCATACCGCGTTGCTGATCCGGAGCGCTATGGGGTAGTTGAATTTGATTCCCTGAACCGTGTTCTTTCACTTGAGGAAAAACCGGAGAACCCCAAATCAAAATTCGCTGTTACCGGCCTCTATATTTATGATAACTCGGTTGTTGAAAAAGCAGCCGGTCTAAAACCTTCATCACGTGGTGAATATGAAATAACCGATCTGAATAATCTATATCTGGAAGAGCAGACACTCAAGGTTGAACTGCTGGGCAGAGGTCACGCCTGGCTGGATACCGGTACCCATGCGTCATTGCATGAAGCCGGCGCATACGTAGAAACCATAGAGGCACGACAAGGACTCAAGGTTTGTGTGCCTGAGGAAATAGCCTGGAACAAGGGCTGGATTACCACTGAGAATCTCAAAGAAAGTGCGCTTCGGTATGGAAAAAGTACCTATGGAGTCTATTTGCAGAGCCTTATCGATGAGCGTGAAGCACAGCCACGTTATGTTCCGGGCAAACAGGCAGCCTGATCCTGACTTGCTCAGAAAATGCCCTGGTTTGATCAGTAGCGTCGGCTAATCTGAGCCGGCGATTATAGAAGCAGCAACTGATGGTGCTCATTTGTGATAAATAAAAAGAAGAAAAGCGCTACCGAGTCCAAAGCGCGTGAAATGTTTGAATCACTGTTTACAGAAAAAACACCCCGGGTGGTTGCAGCCAGTCAGTATCTGGCTAACCTCGATTCCCTTAATCACCGGAGTCTTTCTGGCTGGGTCATTAATAAAGAAAACCTTGATGAGGTAGTGTCGTTTGATGTATTTCTAGGTGATTTGAAGGTAGGGGAAGGTACCGCTGAGAATTACCGACAGGATCTACAAGAAGTGGGCTATGGCAATGGAAACCATGGCTTTCTGGTGGGTTTGTCCAGTCAGATGTTCTCTGCCGGTCGGCATGACATCACCCTGCGGGAATCAACAACGGGAGCACTGATATCGAGCAACAAATTTTCGGTGCGCAACAAAGCTGATTTTGTCGCAGAAGTTATCGGATTTGGAAACCGGGTTGTCCTGGCGCAGATCTGGACAGGAGGCGGATCGAAGAAAGATCCCTCCAGCGTGGAAATTCTTGTGGACGGTAATCGCCGTTTGCCCTGTGCCCTTTCTAACAACGCTGGTGAAAAACTGAATTATGCTGCGCTGATTCCAGATGAACTGTTCGATGGTATGCCGCATGCGTTTGAAATTATCGCCAATGATGCGAATGTTTCAAGTACAGCCTACGTGGATATTCTGCATCCGATAGTTACTCCTGATGAGCATCTGTCGGATAGTCTGGGACAGCCGGGATATATTGGCTTATCTCGCAATGCGGGCTTTCGATATGAATCTCTGACCCAACATATGACGCAGTTCAGTGCGAATGACAGCCTGGCTCCGGAAGAAATATCAAATCTCTGTCAGGCGCATAAAGAAGTTGTGAGGGGAGCTGAGAACCGCCGTGAGTTTGCCAGGCTCACTTTGCCGGAAGTCAGTGAACCTGATGTTTCTATAATCGTTCCGGCTAAAGATAATTTTCCGATTACCTATCATTGTATCGCATCGCTGATACTCTCCCATAACCATGCGTCATTTGAAGTTATTCTGGTCGATGATGAATCGTCGGATGAAACCACCGCGGCAGAGGAAATAATTGAAAATCTGGTTGTAGTCCGCAATGCAAAAAATCTAGGTTTTGTGATGGCAAATAATAAAGCCGCGCAAATGGCTCGTGGTAAATACATCTGCTTGCTTAACAATGATACCGAGGTTACCGGTGGATGGATTGACCAGGCACTGGAAATGTTTGAACTGTACAATGGTGTAGGGTCAGTGGGCTGTAAGCTGGTCTATCCCGATGGAAGTTTGCAGGAAGCTGGCGGTGTTGTATGGAATAGTGGTGTGCCGTGGAATTATGGAAAAAACCAGAATGCCTCGCATCCTTCCTATAACTACAGTCGGCAGGCAGATTACCTGTCTGCAGCAGCGCTTTTTATTGATCGATCTGTCTGGCAGAAAGTGGGAGGGTTCAGTGAAGAATATGCGCCTGCTTACTATGAGGACACTGATCTGGCCTTTAAGATCAGGTCTGCCGGACATAAAACGCTCTATTGCCCGACCTCGGTTGTGATTCATTATGAGGGAAAGAGTAATGGTACCAGTACAAAATCTGGTATTAAGCGTTTTCAGGAATTAAACAGCAAGACATTCCGCGCAAAGTGGTTTGCCGATTATAAGTCAAACGGCGAAGAGGGCAAGACTCCACATCTGGAGGTTGATCGCGACAACAATTTCAGAGTGCTGGTGCTGGACGCTGAAACACCGCGAAGAAACAGTGATGCAGGGAGCTATGCGGCGTTCCAGGAAATGAAGTTGATGATGGAACTGGGCTGCAAGCTCACTTTTATTCCATCAAATCTGGCACATATGGGAAAGCATACGGAACATTTACAGAAACTGGGCGTTGAATGTATTTATTACCCGTTCTATCAATCGATTGATCAGTTTCTGAAGTTGCGAGGGGAGGAGTTCGATGCGGTCTATATTACCCGGTATCAGATTGCTGCAAACAACCTGGATTCGATAGCAAAATACACAAAGGCAAAAACTATATTCAATAATGCCGATTTACACTTTCTGCGTGAGCTTCGCGAACAGCTGCAGTCCGGTGATAAAGACTTCTCCGGGCCACTGGCTACCAAGGCCGAAGAACTGGAAGTAATTAATGAAGTTGATGTCGCTATTTGTTACACAGAAGCGGAGCGCGCTGTGATTACTTCACATGTGCTTAAAGAAGAAAATATTATGCGATGTCCGTGGGTAGTCAAAACAAACGGACGGGTGCAGGCGTTCTCCCAAAGAAAGGACATTGCATTTCTCGGGGGCTACCGGCATCAACCGAACGTGGAAGCCGTTGAGTATTTCTGTAAAAACGTAATGCCGGTGCTCAGCAAGCGCATGCCCGATGTAGTTTTCCGCGTATACGGTAGTAGTCAGCCGGTGGAATTTAAACAGTTTGAGTCGAGCAATGTTGTGATGGAGGGTTTCGTAGAAGATCTGGCAGATGTCTACGATAATGTCCGTTTGTTTGTATCGCCTTTGTTGTCCGGTGCCGGGCTCAAAGGTAAGATTATTGATTGCATGGCCGCTGGATTGCCATCGGTTATCAGTCCGATCACTGCAGAAGGTACTGGTCTGGTTCATTCCCAGAGTACTTACATCGCCGATAGCGTGGATGAATGGTGTTCATATATAGAAGAGCTTTACACTGATGAAGCACTCTGGAACAAAATGTCAGCGAATTCCGTGAGCATTGCGGAATCGCTGTACTCACCTGCTGAAGGGTATAAGCGAATGAAAAAGATTCTGGAAGCGGTGGATGTTTTTGCCTGCCAGCGGGATCAGGGTAAATTCAAAGGTTATATTGTATGAGCTCAGATAGAAATATAATTGTTCATTATCATCTTTTTAAGAATGCTGGCAGCTCGGTAGATCAATTACTAAAGCAGAATTTTAATGATCGCTGGATGACCTACGATGGTACGCATGCCGGCGCAATAATTGTAGCGGATGAACTGCAGGGTTTAATTGCAGACAACCCTGATATTGAGGCAATTTCCTCTCATCAGATTGTGCCGCCATTGCCGCAAGTGGAAGCAAATGTGTATCCGATCGTTTTCCTTAGAGATCCAATCGATCGAATAAAGTCTGCCTATCTTTTTGAATGGAAAAAGCAGTTAGGTACGGATACGCCCAAAGGCACTCTGGAAAGCTACATTAAAGAAAAGTTTGCGCTCAGACGTAAAAATTCCATCGAGGAGTTTCAAACGCTCAGGCTGTCAAACACCCAAAGTGATCAGTTTCACCAGTTTAATACGGTTGATGACAACGAGTTGCTGGAGCGTGCAACTCAATTCATAGAGTCTCTTGATTTTGTCGGGATTGTCGATGAGTTTGATCGCTCTTCGGTACTGTTGAGTAATTTCCTGAGGGAGGCATTTCCGGATTTTGTACCCCGTGAAGTCAAAGCGAATGTATTGCAGGATCTATCTCTGTCACAGGAAGCAAAGAGGGATATGATCCGGCAGGAACTCGGTGATGAACTTTTTGAAATGATTGTCGAGCGCAACCGGTTGGATGAAGCGCTATACCAAAGCGGGCGTCGTCATTTTAATAAATTATGTACATTGGTCCAGCCGGATATCAGTGCGAGCGCTGCGTGACCGGAAAAGTAAAAACCCCCGCTATTTAACTGACTTGTAGCGATTGCTTGTTTGAGATGCTAACCAGTATGGAGACCCTCCGGGTTGCAGAAATATAACGAAAATTACAAACTCAGCTCACGTTTAGTCAACTTTGCCGAAGAACTGATACAAAGTAATTGCCTTGATTCGGCAAAGTCACTGATTTGCAGCGCCTTAGTAATGGCACCCGGTCGTTCCGCTCTCATACATAAACTTGGTGAGATCTATGACCGCGAAGGCAATTTGGAAGCCGCAGGGTTGTGCTTTCGAGGTGTAATTCCAGACGCTGCAAATGAACAGTATTTTCAGTCCAGTCAATTGTCCGGGAAAAGACTGCCTGCTGAACAGTGTGTTTCAGTGCAGAAGTTAATGGCAGAGCAAGCCGAGCAGATATCTCTTAGTACGCCGGAGCGTAATACGACTGATAAATACTACCGTCAATTCGAACGTCCGCACACAGAGTCCAGAGAGAACTTTGTGACGGTTGCTGTCAATGGTGCGATCTGGTTCGACGGATTCAATACACTCGCGCTTGATAGCGAGCGGAATATTATTACAGACGTAGTGAAAGGAAACGAGTATTCGGCGTATTCAGCGTCGATTGTGGAAGCTGCAGTCTCTCTTGACGGTACAGCCTGTTTTCTGGATGGAAGAAGTTCTTCAATATATTACCACTGGATGCTGGATATATTACCGAAATTGCATATCTTGCAAAAGTCGGGAATTGCGCTTGATTCTATAGATTATTTTGTGGTTCAGGCTCGATCAGGGTTTCAATTCGAAACATTAAAGCATTGTGGAATTCCAAAAAATAAAATACATGTGATTGAAGGTCCGGTTCAGCATGTGAAGGCAAGTCGTATGATCTTTCCGCAGTTACGCAATGATTTAGGCGAGCGGGTCTATTGGGGGCTTGGTTTGGGGCTTGGCAGCTGGGCTCCGGAGTATCTGAAAAAGGTATTTCTTTCGGCTG
This sequence comes from Chromatiales bacterium (ex Bugula neritina AB1), assembly GCA_001730015.1. GTDB lineage: Bacteria > Pseudomonadota > Gammaproteobacteria > Granulosicoccales > Granulosicoccaceae. The sequence goes on from MDLA01000080.1 coordinate 151,571, forward strand.
ATATCAAGCAGTCGGGAAGAAGAATCTATATCAGTCGCGCAGCACGTGGGACACGGAATATCAGAAACGAATGTGTATTAATCAGTGAATTGGAAAAACGGAATTTTGAAGTGGTGAGTTTTGAGGACTACTCTGTTCCTGAACAGGCGCAATTAATGGCGCAGAGTGAAATGGTAGTGGGTGTGCATGGGGCCGGGCTGACTAATCTGTGTTTTTGTCACGAAGGTACACGTGTGATCGAGATCTTTGGTGAGTACATTGTACCGTGTTACTGGTCGCTGGCAGCAGTGAAAAAGCTCCGATACTTCCAGTACATGGCGACCAGTGATTTCCCTGTTGTTGATAATCCGGGGCAGCAAGTCGATAAACTTCGCGAGATGGAGTTAATAGTTGATATCGACGATTTCATGGAAACGGTCGACAGGCAGTTATCGACCGCTTAAGGCGGTAGCGGCCTTTAGCGTTATACCGGACCCGCGATCAACCACCTTCGGCTTGTTCGCTATTGCTGGATCAAGCAACCAACCCGATCGGATTTCCGGATCGGGCTGTACCCCGGAATCTATACGATAACTGATTTCCTGTTGCCTGAAGTCTACCGGACCTTCAGGTGACGAGTGCCTCTTCTATATGACGCATAACCGAATAGAAGGAACAAGAGCGGTGACATAGTTCCTGTCCCCGGTTCTCTGAAACTCAAACTGAGTGCGTCACTGTTGTTAGCCATATTGTTGTCTTTGAATCCGGAATTAACTGAAGTCTCGATCGATAGCTCATCCGCTGAAGCTGATGTGATTTCCAGCGCTGCTGACAAAGTCTGATTAGCCTCTAGCTGGTCTACATCGCAGACGTAGTCTCCGGCTCGTTCGCGGCAGGAATCGAAACCGTTGAGATGTTCAACGTTTGCCGGGTTGACCCCGCTGAATACAACCTCTAACCCGATGGTATCGACAGTTGAGCTTTTATTGCTTAGTTCAATATTCAACCGGGAACTTTGGTTGACTTCGGGCTTTTTGGTGGAGGCACTTGTTTTAAGCGAAATATCTGCGATGCTGTCGGCAAGTGTGAACTCTGCCGGGCCATTGCCTGACGGCGCAGCAACAGGAGCTTTCATTAACAGCAGCTTGTCGAGTTCCAGGCCGTCGGTTGCCTGCGATACCATGATGGTATAGACACCAGGTTTCGGAAATTGCAGGACGATATTCTCTTCTGCAGAGCAAATATTATTGGATGTTGCAGAACTGCTCCATTGCCAGCTTCCGTCGGGGTTACATAAGGTCAGTGCTGATGGATTGCTGCTCCAGTCGTTATCGAGTCCGACGAACAGCGTTGCATCCTGCTGGTTGTTTGATCGAATTCTGGCAAACACCTGATAACTACCGGGCTCATAGATTGCCGCATGGTACGAAAGGGTCGGTCCTGAACCACCAGTACTGTAGTTTGTGACATTGGCTACCAGCGGGCTATTGTTGTCGATACGGATATCCGGGAGTATTTCCATATAGGCACCTCCGCTGGCGTCTGCTGCAGAGGCGTTATCGGGATCAAGACCTGATTCCAGCGGTGTCCATTGCTCGTCTATACGAAACCAGGCTGGTGCATCGTCGCTGTCGCCCGGTGTATTTGATGAAAAATTCTCTGCTTCCAGCACCAGCATTTGATTTTGTGTGGCTTGCAGCTCAGGGTCTATTGCAATTACGTTCCGGCGTGCCGTATTGTTTGTGTTGTCGCCATCGGTCTCTGACAGTTGCGCGGTTATGGTTTTCTGCCCGGCATTGGCAATAGACACAGAAACGGCGAAGCTATGTGTCTCTTCAGGTAGCAGAGAATTCACCGTACAGCTTACGATGGTTTCACCGGAACAGTTAGATGGAAGGTCTGTCCAGCTTATTCCTTCTACCTCGGGCAGTGTTACCGCTGTACCAGCGAGGGATTGCAGTCCAACATTGCTAACATTGATCAAGTAACGTGGCTTGTCCCCTACGGCAATGCTGTTTGTGGCGCGTGCTATTTCTATAGCTGCGTCAAAATCCGGTTTGTGAGTGGTAACTGAAATTGACGATGAATCCATATTGTTTGCATTACTTGCTTCATCCTGGTCCGAGGTTGCTGATGCATCAACCCGGTGATTACCTATTGCATCTATTGACGCATCTACCCTGAACGAACGGGACTCTCGCGGACTCAGCTCCCCGAGTTCGCAAGTTAATGAATTACCGTTACCGGTGCAGTCTGAGCTGCTCACAAAGCTCAGCCCGGATGGCAATAGAATAGTTACAGCAGTATTGGTTGCACTATTGTCAGCATCGTTGTTAGCCAGATCCAGCTGGTAGCTGATGTTATCGCCAACTCGATAACTAGAAGCAGATGCGGCAATACTGATATCAAGATCAACCTTTGGCGATGGTGGTTGCGGCGTGACTACATTGCCGTCACTGACGGGAGAGATTGGTATCTCAGTGGTGCTGACCAGGGCGTTTGTAACAGCGTCTGCGCAGCGCAGGATATCGTTATATTGCGGAAAGCAATTGAGGCTACCATCGTGTGTTTCCTGGAGCAACAGAATCTGATCAACCTCGAATCCATCTTCACGTGCGTAGAGCGTAATTTCATTTACCCCCGGGGTTGTAATGTCGAGATAAATTGTTTTTGTAACACCACAGTGATTAGCCGCAGTGCGCTGCCCGCTGGTCCAGAACCATCCATGCTTCGAACACAGCTGTATACGGGCACCGCTTTCGGGTTTGGTTCCATTCAAACCAACGTGAATACCATTGTCTTCAGTACCGGTTGAATAGGCTTTCACGTAGACGAGGTAGCGCCCGGCTTCGGGTATGTCTACTTTGTAGTTCAGTTGAGGTCCGGGACCGGGATTTCCCCAGAAATTCTCTCCGGCAATTATTTCGTCGTGATCTGTTACCCTGGAGTCCGGTAGTAGCTCCATGTTCGCCTGACCGCTGGCGGTATCATTGTGTGGAGGATCGGGGTCGGGTTGTATGGCTGGTACGTCAGACGGGCTCGTCAGAGTCCAGCCACCGGTTTTTGATGAATAGTTCTCAGCTTCCAGGCGGATGGCGATAAAATCGGCGCTGATCGCCGCGGCCGACCACTGGCCACAGCACGCCAGCAGAGTAACAAGCAGAGTCTTTTTCATGATGATAGCGTTCGATGCACAAATCTACAGAAGTGTATCGTCTGCTCTACCAATGCCTTGAACTGACTTAGCCCGCATTATTCAGTGCGCCGTGGAAAGGTCGCACTCTTCAGTGGGTGAAAATCCCACCCGACAAGGGTCGTTCCAGTCGGTAGCAGTCGGGACAGTTAGCAAGATGCTGGCTGAACAGCTTCCCGATGTCAAAGGGTCCAGTAGAGGATTCAGCGAGTAAACAGGCCGTAACGTGAGTGAACGTCGAGCAGGCCTCGAAAAGGGCAATGCAGAAGCCGACTCCCCTGAATTTGGAGGAAGGCCGCCGTCACTGGTGAAGTAGAACGACGAACGCAGCCAGTGATTCTGCCGGGGTAGTGACGATGGCATGTTTACAAAAGGAGAGTGTGTGCAACACGGGAAGTCTCATCAGACAGTTTGGGTTAGCGACCGAACAACGGTGTTGCCGCGAGGCACGGAATCGTGTTTGTTGAGATGGCGGATAGGGTCGTAAGACTGAAGAAGTCGGGTAACGCCGATGTAGGAAAGGACCCTTGGTCTAGGAGAAGCGTTTTGAAAGAGCGAGCGATGAGGTGATTGACGAATGAGTCTGGTAACACCAGCAAAAGTTGAAAAGCTCCGAATGGCGCTGCATGTGAAAGCGAAGGAAGAACCCGAGTTTCGATTCTATCAACTGTATGACAAGCTGTATCGAGCGGATGTGCTGGAATTTGGCTACCGAGTAAGCCGTTCAAAGAAGGGCGCGGCAGGCATAGATGGCATGACGTTCGAACAGATTGAGTCAGAAGGCGTAGAGAATTGGCTTGGGGAATTGACGCGAGAGTTAAAACAGAAGACGTACAAGGCAGACCCGTTAAAGCGGGTATGGCTTGAGAAACCGGATGGTACGCAAAGACCGCTGGGCATTCCGACGATCCGAGATCGAGTGGTGCAGACAGCAGCGGTGCTGTTACTGGGTCCGATATTCGAACCGGACCTGCAACCAGAACAGTATGCGTATCGCAAAGGTCGCAACACACATGATGCAGTAAGACATGTGCACAGTCTGGTCAACACCGGACACACAGAGATAGTGGATGCGGACTTGTCCGGCTACTTCGATACGATCCCCCACGCAGAACTGATGACATCGCTGTCGCGGCGCATCAGTGATCGCCACGTACTGGCGCTCATCAAGCAATGGCTTGTGGCACCAGTCGAGGAGAAAGATAAGCGTGGTCGTCGTCATCGAACGACGCGGGCCAAGGACGAGAAGCGTGGAGCCCCGCAAGGTTCTCCGCTATCGCCATTTCTATCCTCTGTGTACATGCGTCGTTTTCTGTTGGGATGGAAGACACTGGGCATAGATCGAAAGCTCAACGCACACATTGTCAACTTTGCAGATGACTTCGTGATCTGCTGTCGGGGAACCGGAGCACAAGCGATGTCGTTGATGAGGCAGATGATGGAGCGATTAAAGCTGACGGTCAACGAGCAGAAAACGGGATTGCGAATTCTGCCCGAAGAGACAGTGGACTTTCTGGGATACACAATAGGACGTTGTTACTCAACCAAGACAGGCAAAGCGTATTTTGGTACCCGCCCGTCAAAGAAGAGTATACGCAAACTGACAACCAAGGTAAGTGAGTTGACAGCGCCGCGTAGATCCCTACTCGAAGCCGAAGTAGTGGTGGGGCAACTGAACAGACTGTTGTCAGGGTGGAGTCAGTACTTCTGTCTCGGTCCGGTGTATAAGTCTTATCGAGTTGCAGACGCTCACACAACGCATCGGCTGCGTCAATGGTTAAGGCGAAAACACAAAGTCAGTGGTTCGGGGTCAAAACGCTACCCTGATGAGTACCTATATGAATCACTAGGGCTCATCCAGCTGAAAAGGAAACCGCAAAACTTTCCGTGGGCGAAGGCATGATAATCTTAGAGAAAGCCGGATGCAGGAAAACTGCATGTCCGGTTTGCCGAGCGGCGACTGGAAACGGGAGGGGATCTTGTCTGTACGACTACCTGTCTGCGCGCCAGTCGTCGACTCTACCGGGATTGACAGGATCTCACTTGATCTTTGAATCCACAGAGGATTTTTTTCTTGCAAACATCAGTAAGTATTCCACGCGAGAAGAAAATCCACTGTGATATCCCTTGGTGTGAACAGATCAGGGCGGCGCGATATCCTCGCCACCCCATGAATAATGCGGGCTAACTAACAAGGCGGACAGCAGTTCTCGGGTATGACGTTCAATAATACAGATGCATCGGGAGCGCGTGCCGGACGTCGAACCTCCAAACTTCTTCAGCAGCCGTGGTTGCCTGGGGTCTTGTCGCTGATTGTTTTTGTGGCGGCGTTAGTGGTGGTGTACCGCAGTCTGCACGGGGTTCGGCTGGACGAAGTAAAGCTCCAGTTGAGTCAGATTGGCGGATTATCGGTCGCAGCTGCCATTGTGCTGACGCTCTGTAGCTATTTCCTGATTACTCTATATGACTACCTGGCATTGAAGCATGTTGGCTTTCCGATGACCTGGGCGCGTATGATGCCGACCGCGTTCAGTGCGTCAGCGATTGGTCACAACGTGGGGTTCGCTGCATTGTCCGGAGGGGCAATCCGGTACCGGGGCTACAGTATGGCGGGCCTTGATCCGGCGCGGATTACCGGCGTTGTGGTTTTCTGTGTCATCACTTATTTTGTCGGCGGTAGTTTGCTACTGGGTGTGGTATTGCTGACCGAGCCTGCCAGTGTATTGCAGAACATCGTGGTTCCGGGCTTGTCGATTGGTTTGTCTATCCAGGTACTGGGTGTTGTCTGCATTGTCGGGTCGCTTACCTATGTGTTGTGGAGTCTGGTGCCGGGATCGGCGATAAAAGTTGGTGCACTGCAGATCAAGTTACCGCGTGTGGTAATAGTGCTGTGGCAGATTGCGCTGGGTGCGACCGACGTTTTTTTAGCCGCGTTTATTATGTACCTGTTGCTGCCGTCCGGTTTTGACATGCCTTACATGGCGTTTCTGGGGATCTATCTGATTAGCATGGCGATTGCCGCGGTCAGTAATGTGCCTGGTGGCATTGGCGTCTTTGAAGGTGGAATTCTGATGCTGGTAAATGAGATACCCAAACCTGAACTGGTCGCCTCACTGGTGGCGTTTCGTCTGGTTTATTATTTACTGCCGCTTATCTTTGGTCTTATTGTATTTGTCGGGCAGTTATTTCATGAGCGGCGAACCCGACCAGCCGGTGCACCGACCGAGGATGCCTGACCGCAACGGCTTGATTGAAGCTGTCAGGCCGAAGTTGATTGACCAGAGATGTTTGAACAGTGAAATTCTGGTTATGATGCGGGTTTAACCGGGAGTGGATTCATTTGAATGTAGTTATAGTCGGGTGTGGTGATATAGGTGTGCGATGTGCCGGTACTCTTCAGCGCGCGGGACACCGGGTTATGGGTGTGAGGCGTAATAGTGGCTTACTGCCCGATACCATTGAGGCTCGTTCTGCTGATGTTTGTGATCCATCCAGCCTGAAGTTTCTGGCTGATCAGCCTATTGATGTACTGATCTACAGCCTCGCTGCAGAAAACTTTAACGAAAGCGATTATCGTGCGGCTTATGTCGACGGGGTAAAAAATGTGCTAGCCGCATTGGGTGACGTGAGTGAAGCGGGAGCAGGTGCTGCCCGGCTTGCGCTAAAGAGAATATTTTTTATATCGTCGACCGGTGTGTATCATCAGAATGACGGCAGTGTTGTGGACGAAAATTCACCGACTGAGCCTGCTCGCTTCAATGGGCAGCTAATGCTCGAAGGCGAAACGCTGATTCGCGATACCGGCATCGGAACCTGCATTCGTTTCAGTGGTATCTATGGACCGGATCGTCTGCGGATGATCAACCGGGTGGCAGCCGGGCAGGGTAGCAAAGAAATATCTACTGCCTATACCAATCGCATTCACGTGGAAGACTGTGCGGCTGTGATTGCACATCTGGTTGAGTGTGTTCAGCGCGGGCAAACGCTTGAGCAGATTTATCTGGCATCGGATTGTGGTCCGGCTACAAGTACCGAAGTTGAACGGTTCATTGCCGAAACGCTGGGGCTGGTGATAGAACAGAGCGGAAGTTCTGCTTCAGCTGCGGTCAACCGGATCGCTGGAAGCAAGCGTTGCAACAATAAACGACTGCTGGATAGCGGTTATCAGTTTATCTATCCCGATTATCGAGCAGGTTATGCGAAGATTATAGAGCAGCTGCGCTCATCGTCTCAGCAATAATCTGATAACGGATCACCTTGTACCGCTGAATGAAATCAACCCGTTTTTCACTTTAACAAATAGCTGACTGGCAATGACTGTTCTTCACGCAGAGTCCGGATTTACACTGAATCAAAGCGGTGCAATAGCAAGGTTAAGTGCGGGCTATTCGCTGCGGGTGGATCTTCTGGAAAGTTGGCTTTGCCGTGTTGCCATCGTTCCGGAACACGGCTTTACTGTAGAAAACAGCTGGATGGTTGCACCGGATGGAGACGTTCCCTGGGAAGGCAGGCCTAGATTGGATACGTCGGGTTTTAACTGTCAGGCTATAGAAATTGATCAAGCCGCAGTGGTGCTGCGGTCCGACTCTATGCGGGTTCGGATGCAGGCAGCGCCTCTGGCTCTTGAGATCAGTCAATGGCGAAATGGCGGTTGGTCAACGATTATGCAGGATCGACCGATGGCTGCGTATCGCTATCTTGAACAGCGCGGGCAACTGCTCCACGCGCAAACCCGGCGAGTGGCTGACAGACACCTGGGGCTTGGTGATAAGTCGGGTTCTATAGATCGGACTGGTCGGCGTGTGCGGTGCCTGCAAACCGATGCGCTTGGTTACGACGCCGAGACATCTGATCCACTCTATAAGCATGTGCCGTGGATTATCGTGGGCGATGACTCAAACGACTACTGCGGTATTTTTTACGATACTCTGGCGGAGTTAGCGATAGATCTGGGGGCAGAGCATTCCAACTATCACGATCACTATAGAAGTGTCGAAGTCTATGAAGATGCGTTGGTTTATTATGTGGTCTGTGGCCCTGAGTTATCTTCTGTAGTACCTCGCTTTCAGCAGCTTGTTGGAAAGCCTCACCTGCAACCGCGCTGGTCCGCGGGTTTTGCTTTTACCTCAATGCACCATGCTGATTCCGATAATGCTCAAGCGGTGATGCTTGATTTTATCCGGGAGTGTCGGCAACGCGATATACCGATCAGTGCGCTGCATTCGGGCTCTGGCTACACCACCGGTGAAGATGGCAGGCGATACGTTTTTACCTGGAATACCCGCAAATTTCCGGATCGTGATGGTTTTTTCAATGCCCTGAGACAGGCCGGGTTGCACAGCTGTGCGAACATAAAGCCGGTTTTACTGACGGAACATCCCTCGTTTGCGGAAGTTGCCGCGTTTGACGGCTTTATCACTGATGCAGACGGTAAACCCGCCATTGAAATGTTCTGGGGTGGTCCCGGAGCCAGCCTCGATTTTACCAACCCTGATACCGTCGCCTGGTGGCAGAATGGTGTGCGTTCGCAAGTGCTTGGAGCCGGATTTACTGCAACCTGGAACGATAACAACGAGTGCGAATTGTGGGATGAGCAGGCGGGCTTGCACGGATTTGGTCATCGTCTGCCTGCGATGCAAGTGCGCCCGCTACAAGCGTTGCTGATGATTCGGGCGAGCTTTGAGGCTGCGATAGAACGGCAGCCGGGATTGCGGCCCTATACCATTTCAAGGGCGGGTCCGGTGGGTATATCACGCTATGCGCAAACCTGGAGCGGCGATAATAAAACCTCATGGCACACGCTGCGGTGGAATCTGGCCAATGGTTTATCTATGAGTCTATCGGGCCTGCCTCTACATGGCCATGATATTGGTGGATTTGACGGCCCGAGACCCACGGCTGAGCTGCTGTGTCGCTGGGTAGAAATGATGGCACTGCACCCGCGCGCAGTGATGAACTCATGGAAGCCGGATGCCGATATGGAAGTAGAATCAGCATCTGGTGCGGCGCCGCCTGCAGAGGAAAGCCGCGCCACATTGCCGTGGATGCATGAAAGTGTAGAGGCGCATGTGCGCCATAATTTGCGATTGCGATACCGGTTTCTGCCGTGGATCTATCATTTATCCTGGTGCGCGCACTGCCAAGGTACTCCGGTAGTTGTGCCGCTCGAATACTATTACCAGGAGCCGCAGTCTATTGGTGAGCAAACCCAGTTTTTACTCGGTGAATCTGTGCTGGTGGCACCGGTTATAGAAGAGGGGGCGGTTGCAAGGCAGGTGTACCTTCCGGACGACAGCGCTATCTGGTATGAGTGGAAACCGGGAGTTACCCTTGATGCCTCTGATAACACGCCGCGAAGTGTTCATCGTGGAGGCAGGGTTGTAACTGTCGCAGCTGAGCCGGGTGATCTGCCGGTCTTTGTTCGCGAAGGGGCTGTTTTACCCATAGCGCAGGAGTGGCCTGATCATCAACCGCACAATGCAATTATAGTGTGCGTCACAATATTTGCGATAGCTGCCGGGGGACTATTGGAGCAGGAACTTTTTTACGACGATGGCGAGTCGTGGGACTTTCAGCGCGGCACTGCGCAGACGATAACGGTGAGCGTTGAATGCGGCGAGCAGCGGGTGCAGGTGAAAGCACCTTCACGCTGGCCAGCAGAAGGCGGACCCGTTGTTGAAATTGCCGTGGTTGGTCTGGCCGGACGTAAGCTGGAGTTGATCCGACATGAGTAGTATTTGTTTGAACACCCGTACAAACGGCCTGGTTCGTCCAGGGTTGTGTGCAAGCCGTTACAAAAAAAGCAAGCAATTATAAAACGCTGGATAAAAACACCTGATATGCAAGAGATTCACACACAGGCGTTTGCCCGTGCCGGGCTGATTGGTAATCCGTCAGACGGTTACAACGGCAAGACCATAGCTTTTTCGGTTAGAAATTTCTCGGCCAGCGTCTGGCTTACCGAATCGGCGAATATAGAAATAGTTCCACATGGCAACGATATAGATTGTTATTCGTCAATTAGCTCATTGCACGATCATATCAGCTTGCATGGTTATTACGGTGGTGTCCGCCTGATAAAAGCGACGATCAAACTATTTTTTGAGTATTGCCGCAAAACCGGCAGGCCATTGCACGGGCAAAATTTCACCATACGATACGATTCCGCCATTCCGCAGCAGGTCGGGTTGGCTGGTTCCAGTGCAATAATTGTAGCGACACTCAGGGCGTTGATGAAATTCTATAGTGTCAAAATAGATCAGGTGGTACAACCCTCGCTGGTACTGGCGGTAGAGCAGCGCGAGCTTGGAATTTCAGGCGGGCTCCAGGATCGTGTTATTCAGGTGTATGAAGGGCTGATGCAGATGGACTTTACCGCCGCAGCCAGCCAACAGATTGATGGTTTTGAATGCGGCAGCTACCAGCGGCTTGAAGTCAGTGCTCTGCCATCGCTTTACCTTGCCTATCGACCGGCTACCAGCGAACCGACCGAAGTCTTCCACAACGATTTGAGGGCACGCTTTGATGCTGGTGAAGTGCTGGTCCGCAATGCAATGAAGCAATTCGCCCGATTAACAGATGAGGCGAACAGTGCGTTGCAACGCTCAGACTCTGAGGCGTTTTTTAACGCCATTAACGAGAACTATGATCTGCGAAATTCTATGTGCAGCTTGAATCCGCTGCATTCAGAAATGGTGGCAGTTGCGCGTTCACAAGGGGCCAGCGCCAAATTCGCGGGTTCCGGTGGAGCGATTGTTGGCAGCTATAAGGGCGATGATCAATACCGCAATCTTGAAAAGGCGCTGCAGGCTATTGGCTGCGTGGTGTTCAAGCCGGATATATAGCCGTGAGCTAAACTGTTTTTACTGTGCCAGCGGTGCCACCGAAAGTTTGCCTTTTACTCCGTGTTTTTCAATCAGCGACGCGATCAGGCCATTGCTGATCGCATTTTTTATGAATTCGTCTAGAAATGCTGCTGCATGCGTGTGCTTTGGCCGGCAACCGATTGATTGCTGAACGGCAGTAAAGCTGCAGTCGAATATTCTGGCACCAGGCATATTCTGTTGCTGCTTTAAAAGCGCCGGACGCAAACCGGCAAGCACTTCCAGTTTGTCTGCTGAAAATATCTCGAAGGACTGATCTACAGTGTCAACCCGCACCAGGCTCGCGTGTTTAAGATGTTCTGTGAGCCATAGGTCGTAAGCGGCTCGTGCTTTCACGGCGATCCGATTGCCGCTTGCATCAACTTGCGTGATATCGGTAAGGGGCGAGTCGGGTGGTACCATATAGGTAGCCTGAATTTCACAATAAGCCGGGCTGAATGAAATTGTTTTTGCGCGTTCCGGCTCTGCCGCGATATTGCCGATATCCCAGGTGTTATCTTTAATGGCGTCAGCTACTTCACCGGGGCCCTTGTAGGGGATCATTTTTGCTTCGATGCCCAGTTCGGCGGCGATTGCGCGAGCGAGGTCCGGGGAGACGCCATCCGGTTCGCCGCTGTCGGTTTCACCGGTTATCAGTAGGAAATTAGCCATGTTAACGGCGGTTCGCAATACACCGGTGGGTGCGAGTTGTTGCCTGACCTGTTGATTCATGTGATTCTCGTTACGGTAATGTGGCCTGATGCTGGTCCGGTTCAACCTGATCCGCATTGTTGCGCTATTCTAACACTGCAGGGCGGAGATTATTATTCATGTGCCGGTCAGAGCCACTGGGCATTGTGGTAAATTGCAAGTGGCGTGAAATTTGGCGTTTAACACTACTTTGAGCCGGACCATTAGACGTTTATGTTGTCACCTTGTCGGGCACACGAATTACCATTTTTGTCATAGAAAATAGTTAAGCTGCAGATTCCAATATTCGAGGCTGATGAATGATCGAGACCAACAAATGAAAGAGCCCTATGACCCTTCCGTCGAAGGGGCGCAGATGTCCTTTGACGGTCGCATGTCTTACTCGGATTATTTAAAACTCGATAAAATTTTAAACGCCCAGAGTCCGGTTTCTACTGCGCATGATGAGCTGTTGTTTATTGTTCAGCATCAAACGTCTGAGTTGTGGCTGCGACTGGCGATTCATGAGGTTTCAGCAGCCAGAGTGGCGATTCAAACCGATAACCTCTCTGAATCATTCAAGATGCTGTCACGCGTTACCCGTATTTTTGAACAATTGAACAATGCATGGGATGTATTGCGTACCATGACGCCCAGTGATTACACCGAGTTTAGAGATTCACTCGGGCAGTCGTCCGGCTTTCAGTCTTATCAGTACCGGCAGATCGAATATATGGTGGGCAATCGCAATCGTGCGATGCTGCGGCCGCACGAGCACCGGGCTGATATCACGGAATTATTATTGAACGAATTGAAAGTCCCGAGCCTGTATGACGAAGTCATTATTTTGCTGGCCCGCCGGGGGTTGTCTATTCCTGAAACTGTTCTGGAACGGGATTTTTCATTAACTCACAGTGCCTCTGATGCGGTACAGCAGGCGTGGAAAACAGTGTATCAGAATACCGATGCGCACTGGGAGCTATACGAACTGGCTGAGAAGCTGGTCGACTTCGAAGACTACTTCAGGCGCTGGCGGTTTAACCATGTGACGACTGTCGAACGTGTGATTGGTTTTAAACGCGGAACTGGCGGGACGGGTGGTGTATCTTATCTAAGGCGTATGCTCGATGTGGTATTGTTCCCGGAGTTGTGGAGCGTTAGAACTTCCCTATAGGTGCCGTAAATGATGAAGGTTGCATTGCTGGTCGATGTACAGAATATTTACTACACCACGCGTCAGGCATACCGCCGGCATTTTAATTACAAGCAGTTCTGGGCGCAGGCGGCCGATGGTCGTGAAGTAGTTGCGGCAATTGCCTATGCTATTGATCGGGGTGATAAAAAGCAGCAGCAGTTTCAGAATATCCTGCGGGCAATTGGTTTTGAGGTAAAGCTGAAACCCTATATTCAACGTTCCGATGGTTCCGCGAAAGGGGACTGGGATGTCGGCATTACCATTGATGCGCTCGACTGCGCAGAACATGCCGATATTGTAGTGCTGGCGTCCGGTGACGGCGACTTTGATTTGCTGGCAACTGCTATGAGGGAGCGCAACCGGGCCTCAGTAGAGGTATATGGGGTGCCGCAGTTCACCGCAGGTACATTAATCGATGCAGCGTCGGTATATATTCCAATTGAAAATGAACTGTTGCTGCCATAGGTGGCTGTCGTAGCGAGGGTGTGTGATTTTGAGTCAGATATTGTGATCAATTTAGGCGAATAGTTATTCATATTCAACTAAATCGATCGCAGTAGCTGGCCAAAAGACCACATCCGCAGTAGATCATTCATTCTCGGACAGCCACCTTGCGATTGCTGGTCTTACTCGCGGGTGAACTGATGCCCCTGGCTTGAATCGGTTATACCGGTTTGCGTTGATTGCGGCTGTGATGTTAAATCATGATTTCCTCAGTTCAACCGGCATCTATCAGTTGCCAGAAACTCCCGGGACCCACAAGCAATGTCGATGCATGAGCGCAACTTTTCAGTGAGCACTTCGAGTGCGGCGGCGGCAGCTGCCTGCTCCCGGGCAGTAGAGAAATTCACTCAGCGCAAAATTGATGTGGTTCCCTGTCTGCAGGAGGCATTGGCTGCTGATCCGGATTGCGGATTTGCCCATGCGGTATCGGGGTTGATGCTGCACGGTGCGCGGCAATCGAGTTTAATGCCATTGATTGAAGATTCACTCGCAGCGGCTAAACGGCTGAGAGCTTCTATGAACCACCGCGAACAAGCGTATGTTGATGCGCTGGAATGCGGTGCGGCCGGGAATCTTCATGGCATGGTTGATCACTATGAGAAAATTCTGGCAGCGCATCCGACGGACATTCTGGCGCTGGTTCTGTGCCAGGGTGAGCTTTTCTGGCTGGGAGAAATGCAGCGCTCGGAACGTGCGTCGTCAATGGTTGCTTCGGCGTGGCACGAAGAGACTCCGGGCTATCCCGATTATCTGGCGGTTCGGGCATTCGATCTGGAGGAATGCGGGCAGTACAGTAAAGCAGAGGCATGCGGGCGGGAGGCGGTGGAGCAGCGGTCTTCCAATGCCTGGGCGGCGCACGCAGTGGCTCATGTCATGCTGATGCAAAGGCGCAGCAAGGAAGGGGTTGACTGGCTGGAGGGATTGCAGAACAACTGGCAGGAAACCAATCAGATGAAATTTCATATCTGGTGGCATCAGTGTCTGTTTTATCTGGAGACCAGACAGCACGATGCGGTACTTGATGGCTACGATAACTGGATCCGCAATCGCAATGAACCCCTGGTTCAGGTTACACCTGATTTATATATTGATCTTCAAAATGGCGCATCGATGCTGTGGCGGCTTGAGCACGCTGGCGTGGCGGTCGGGAGCCGCTGGCAGGAAATGGCTGAGCTGGTCGAGAAACGCCTGCTCGATATGAGCAGCCCGTTCACCAGTGCGCACTATGCCGTGATACTTGCCGCAGTAGGAAACTATAAGGCCTGTGACACATTGATCGAGGCGATGCGAGATTTCGCATCGGCCAGTCCGGCAACTCTGGCTGAACGATACCGGGTGGCGGCTATTCCTGCAGCGGAGGCTGCGGTGGCGCATCGGCGAGGGCAGTACCAGAATGTGCTGGACAGTTTACTGCCTGTGAGACAAGCGCTGTGGCAGATGGGGGCCAGCCACGCCCAGAGAGACTTATTTTTTCAAATGCTGGTCGATGCAGCTGCTCGATCCGGTAAAACAGATCTTGTGCAGTCGCTGTTACAGGAAATAGAATTGATTGGGTTTGTCGAGCCTGCGCAGCGGGTTGCCTATGCGAGCGCTGTATCGCAGGTGGATTCGGCTCGCAGTTGAGAAAAATAAAAAAGTATGCGTAAAAAAGAACGTGCAGAGTACATTCAGAGACGGCTGGCTGAATTGTATCCGGAGACGCCCATTCCGCTGGATCATAAAGATCCCTACACGCTGCTGGTGGCAGTGCTGCTGTCTGCGCAGTGTACTGACGAGCGCGTTAACAAGGTTACGCCAGCCTTGTTTCAGCTGGCTGATAATCCAAAAGATATGGCAAAAAAAACGCCGTTGTCGGTGGAAAAAATAATTAAACCCTGCGGATTGTCGCCGCGCAAATCGCGGGCTATTGTCGAGTTGTCTAATCTGTTGGTTGACCTGCACGATGGCGAAGTACCGCAGTCATTTGAAGCACTTGAAGCGCTGCCTGGAGTGGGGCACAAGACGGCCTCGGTTGTAATGAGTCAGGCGTTTGGTGTGCCGGCGTTTCCCGTCGATACCCATATTCATCGGCTGGCGCAGCGCTGGGGTCTGACCTCGGGCAAAAACGTGGTGCAAACAGAAATCGATTTAAAAAAACTGTTTGCCAGAACACTGTGGAATGATTTGCATTTGCAGATCATTTTCTACGGCAGGCAGTTTTGCACCGCTCGTGGATGTGATGGCACCGTCTGCGAGATATGTTCTCACTGTTATCCGCGCAGACGTACTCCACCGGTTGTGCATTCACCCTGATCCGATACTTTACGGCGCGGTTGCATGCTGCCGGTGGCTGAAAATTACGGCTCGCGGATGATCAGCTGGTTTCCCCGTTGCACCAGCTCATAATGCTTCAGTACGCTCATGCCCAGTAGTACTTCACCGCTCAGTCCCGGGTTTATGTGCGCGGTCGCGTTGCGAATTTCCAGATCACCAATGGTGAGGCTGTCGATGCGGGTTCTATAGGCGACGCCCATTCCGTTTGCTGTGCTTATCGGGATTGAGTCTCCTTTCGGCAGACCGATTCTAGCAGCGAAGTCGGCTGGAATACTGACGGTTGAAGCGCCGGTGTCGACAAGAAAATCAATTGCGGAGCCGTTGATTGAGCCTGTTACCAGGTAGTGTCCCCAGCGGTTTTGTTGCAGTGAGATACTGCGCTTACCGCCGTCGACCGAGCTGACCACTGCGTCATTTGGGTTGCGGCTTCGTTCCAGAGAGCGATTGACCAGCAGCACGGCAAGCGCCAGGGCTAGAACCCACATGCCGATAATCATGCTGCGGCCGATACTGCGTTGCTCGCTTGCCTCGTTACTCACGGCGTCTCTCTATGCTCTAAAGGGCCAACTCGGTCGGGATAATCCGGTGAAATACTAACTTAGCAAAAGTGTTGCAGATACAATACCGCTTTGAGGTCAGCGTGGTGTGGTCAAATCTTCTGATTCACCATTGCTGTGACCTCAATCGTACTAATCGCTTATGCATAATCCTGTTCAGCTGTTCGAAAAACGGAGCCTGGTGACTAATGTCCGGCAACACCTTTGGAAAATTGTTTACAGTGACTACTTTCGGTGAAAGTCACGGTCCGGCTATTGGCGCAATTGTCGATGGATGTCCGCCAGGGTTGCCGCTCACAGAGGAAGATCTGCAGGTCGACCTTGATCGTCGAAAGCCTGGGCAGTCACGCTATACCACGCAGCGGAGGGAAGACGACTCTGTACGCATTTTATCGGGAGTGTTTGAAGGCTGTACGACCGGCACACCGATTGGCCTGATGATCGAGAACACGGATCAGCGCTCCAAGGACTACAGCAAGATCAAAGATGTATTCCGGCCAGCTCACGCCGATATGACCTACGAAAAAAAATATGGCATTCGTGATTATCGCGGTGGCGGGCGTTCATCGGCGCGCGAGACCGCAATGCGAGTCGCCGCGGCTGGAATTGCAAAAAAGTATCTGCGCACGGAATATGGCATCACCATTCGCGGCCACTTATCTCAGCTCGGACCAATTGTGCTCGATGAATCAGGCTTTGAGTGGGATGAAGTCGAAAGCAATGCGTTTTTCTGGCCGAATGCTGCGCAGGTTTCAGAGCTCGCCAGCTATATGCAGGAGCTCGCGCGTGATGGCGATTCCGCTGGCGCTAAGGTGGTGGTACAGGCCAGTGGCGTACCTGTAGGATGGGGTGAACCGGTCTTTGATCGGCTTGATGCCGATATCGCCCATGCGCTAATGAGTATTGGTGCAGTCAAGGGGGTTGAGATAGGCGCCGGTTTTGATTGCGTTGCCCAGCGTGGTACCGAGCACCGGGACGAAATCACCCCGGAGGGTTTTTTATCCAATAATGCCGGTGGTGTGCTTGGTGGTATCAGCTCGGGTCAGGATGTTGTTGCCTCAATAGCATTGAAACCGACGTCGAGTCTAAGAACACCGGGCCGTAGTGTTGATAAAAACAATAATGCAGTAGAGGTGGTAACCACGGGCAGACACGACCCCTGCGTGGGAATTCGTGCAACACCAATCGCCGAGGCCATGATGGCGCTGGTGCTGGTTGATCACTGCCTTCGCGACAGGGCTCAGAATTTTACCTTGAGGGCAACCTGACGGCTGCTACGATATAGCAGGTTGGTTAAAGCGCGCTGGAGCAAAAACTCTATTCTGGAAATATCGGTGCTCGTAGCTCCAGGCTGGACGAGGGCCTTTGCTACACGCCGTTGTTCGGTAGCGCTTCTATAAAAGCTTCTGCCGCCCTGGACAGGGTGCGGTCATGGTGACGGATCAGTGAAATTCGCCGCTTAATATTGAATCCCGGAATTTGCAGAATGGTGAGGGAATCGTCGACCATTACTTTCGGGATACAGGCCCAGCCGAGCCCGATCGATGCCATGGTTTTAACGGTTTCAAGGTCGTGTGCTTCCATTGAGACGGCGGCTTTGGTGTTCAGTGTTGATAGTGCGCTATCGATTGTTTTTCTGGTAGCAGAGGGCAGCGAGGGCAGCACGGCCGGACACTTCATTAGGAGCTCGATGTCAGGTTGTTGCTCTTCGGTTAACGGGTGATCACGTGATACTACGATCACCAGATCGTCGTTCCAGATTTCACTTTCCTTTAGGTGGGATTCCGCAGTTGAGTGCATGGCGCACAGACCGATTTCGAACAGGCCGTCTTCGACAGACTGCATGGCCGTTGTGGAATCGCCGAAGTGGATGTCGATGACGACGTCGGGATAGGCGCTGCGGAAATTTTTTAAAATTGTCGGCAGGCGGTGAACGCCGATGTAAGAGCTGGTTCCGATGCTGAGTTTGCCACTGACCCCTTTACCCATATTGCAAATGACATCTTCGATGCGATCTAGTTCTGCACTGATTTGTCGCGCCGAGGGGAGCAACACTTTGCCGGCTTCGGTCAGGTGCACACTGCGACCGACTCGATCAAACAATCGGGCTGACAGTTCAGTTTCCAGCGCGGCAATTCGCTTGCTGACTGCAGGTTGTGTGAGATGCAGTGTTTCTGCAGATCGGGAAAATGACCGCTTATCTGCGACCTCTATAAATGCCTTGAGGTTGTTGATATCCAACTTGACCACTCCATCCACGAATACAAGCTAACGTTCAGTTGAGACGCTTGGTGCCGGCTTTGCAGTAATGCAAAGCGAACGGTTTAACAATTTTGAAAATTGCTAACCGATGCGGCAATATAGCGCCAGCATATTCCTTTACCTGCAGAACTCACAGCGCAATACTGTATTTCGCTGCCGCGAGTTTCTACTACACGAGGTGTATGAGTAAGACTGACACAAAAAAGATCTTATATTTCTGCTGGTTATGCTTACACATCGCGTTGTGTCAAAGACTACCACAATTGTTTTTGTGGTTACACGGGCTGTGAGTTTGATAGGAAAAACCTATCACAAAGATCAATTTTTTCGATAATTAAGATGATAAGTATGACTGGCCGTTGGTCGGCGGCCGTACGGTCGGGCAAATTGTAATTCTATTATATGAAACAGGAAAATTAATGAAAGTTGGGATTGTTGGCTGGCGCGGTATGGTCGGTTCTGTTCTTTTGCAGCGTATGCAGGCAGAAGGAGATTTTGATCACATTACCCCGGTCTTTTTCACTACATCTCAAACCGGTATGGCGGGTCCTGAAATCGGTGGCGGCGAGCCATTGCAGGATGCGACAGATATCTCTGCATTGTCTGAACTCGATGTGATTATTACGTGCCAGGGCGGGGATTACACGCGCGATATACACCCGTTGCTTCGTAGTAGCGGATGGCAAGGGTACTGGATTGATGCGGCATCAGCGCTACGCATGGAAGATTCCAGCCGAATTGTGCTCGATCCGGTAAACGCTCATATTATCGATAACGCGCTTGATAACGATGTGCGTGATTTTATCGGTGGAAACTGTACTGTCAGCCTGATGATGATGGCTCTGGCAGGACTTATTCGCGAAGATCTGATTGAGTGGATCAGTGCAATGACATACCAGGCGGCATCCGGAGGCGGCGCGCGCAACATGCGCGAGTTGATCTCGCAAATGGGCGTATTGCATCATTCTGTCGAGCAGAGCCTGACCTCGGCAGACAGTTCTATCCTGAGTATCGATTCCGATATCACAGCAGCCCTGCGGGGACCGTCACTTCCGACCAGTGAATGTGGTGCGGCATTGGCTGGAAGCCTGATTCCCTGGATTGATGCGGAACTTGAAAACGGCCAGAGTCGTGAGGAATGGAAAGCGCAGGCAGAGACGAATAAAATACTGGAGAAAAACTCTGCGCAGGTAATTCCTGTTGATGGAATTTGTGTACGGGTCGGTGCAATGCGATGTCATTCGCAGGCGTTGACCATCAAACTCCGTAAAGATATTCCGCTTGATGAAATTGAAGGGATACTCGCTGACGGCAATGACTGGGTTCGGGTAATTACGAACAGCAAGACCGAGACAGTTGAACAATTGTCACCTGCCGCAGTGAGTGGCACGTTATCGGTTCCGATAGGACGGTTGCGAAAACTCAACATGGGACCCGACTATCTTTCGGCATTTACCGTCGGTGATCAGCTTCTCTGGGGAGCGGCAGAACCGTTGAGGCGGATGCTGAGACTGATTCTGGCGCGGTAACTCACGCGAAATTATAAAAATCCTGATTGAGGTGCGTCGGCATCTGAGTGTTGTCGGCGCGAATTGATGGCAGTACCTGCAGCTGCATTCCTCACAGAGTTTCCCTGCACCTGATCGATATCTCGCTCTGGTGTCCGGCGATGCCGGATTATCGGCAGCAAGCCGGACCCAAGCTTACCGGTTTGTCATCCGGTGTGTTTCTTCATGCTTTGTCCCTGTCTGTTGTTAGTACATGAGGCAGCATCGGCATTCTTCGGTGCCCGAATTATTGCGCTGACCGGAGTTAATTCCAGATTCTTCGCGGCGCAGGCGATCCGCGCTTGCATAGTTGAATCTATGTGTTATGGCCAATGCGATAAATGTGAATTGATCGAGATTTTGTAAGAGCCAGGAAATGTGCAACGCTGTTGCCTAATCGGGCTGGGCGTACTATATCAATGAGGGACAAATGTTTGATAGCCGCCCGGGTGAGTCCTTTTTAGGAGCGAGTGGCCGTCGATCTAAAAATAAAAACATTATAATACCGATGGTTACGTCGGGTGTATCAGATTTCGTTGGTTAAGTTCATCTGTAGTGTGCAGTACTGCGGAGCGATGGACTCAATACCGGCCGACGAGCTGCATCCCCGATCTGACATAGCCTTGAGCATAAACAAGAGATCGAATAATTGTGCGTAAACTAGCAATTGCAGCTGCTGTCAGCATAGGCCTGGGATCATACTCTGTGAACTCACTGGCACTGGGGCTGGGTGATATAGAGATGTATTCTGCGCTCAACCAACCTCTGGATGCTGAAATCGGCATTCTCGCCGCTACGCCGGCGGAACTGGAGGGGCTTTCCGTAACTATGGCACCGCATGAGGCATTTTCGCGAGCGGGCCTGGATCGTCTGCCTGTTTTGTCGGCATTGAGATTTCGTGTAGAGCGCCGGCCGGACGGTGTGCCGGTGGTGAAAGTCACGAGTGATGTACCGGTTGTCGAGCCTTTCCTGAACTTTCTTTTGAATGTCGATACCCAGCTGGGACAGCGATTGGTACGTGAATATACGGTGCTTCTAGATCCGCCCGTTTTTGCTGCACAGCGCTCACAGTCTGGTATAGATAATATCGCTGAATCTACTGCCATTGATATAGAAAAGGAAATTGGTGCATCGACAGTGATCGATCGCGTGGCCGCCAGTACTGCTGTTGTAGCCGATTCTGCAGGGACTGGACACAGCGCTGCTATGGACTTATCCAGTGAAGTTATGCCAGCGCCTGTTGTCAGCAACTCAGTCGACTTGTCTGCGGGTGATCCAGTTGCAATCAATATTGACGATGTTGCCAGCCCGGGCTCTGCGGAGCAAATGGTCGCACGGCAGTTGTCTGAGGCTTCCGGGGGAGCAGTTGCGGCGTCGGATGATGAAGCGCTGTTGTCTGATGTGTCTCAGGGTGAGGTGGTAGCGTTTGAAAGTGTGGTGGTGCCTGCAGAAAATATGGTCGTGCCTGCAGAAAGTGGACCTGATGCTGTCGAGGCCGTCGCTGACGTCATCTTCAACAGTGATGCTGAAACACAGACGCCTGACCAGGCACGAGACGGTGGGCAGTTGATCGCGCTGGAATCAGAACTGGTGGGCGATGTAGTCGCTGAAACTCGTGTGCTGGATTCTGGCGGTGTGTCGCTTTCACTGAATAATCTCGGTGAGCAGGGCGCCCCGATTTTTGAACCGGATGCAGTAGCGTTACTTGATACCTATGCCGTTGACCTTAGCGACAACAATGCCGGGTCGGTAGCCGGTGGATTGGAAGTTGATTTGAGTGAATTGCTGCCAGTTGCACTACCTGCGGATCAGGATCAAGCAGCTGGGCTGGAAAATGATGGTGGTACTCCGGTTGAAATTGGACAACAGGAATCTGTGCCGTCAGAGCCGGTACAGTCAATAACGGTCGCGGCAAATGCTGATACGACTGACCTTGGCGAAGAAGTCGATTTGAGCGGAATTATCGAATCATTACCCTCAGCGGTTGCACAGAGTAACTTTGCGCCCGCGGCAACTGATGATTACACCGTTCGTCAGAACGATACACTTTGGAGTATTGCGCGACGCAACAAGCCGAAAGGTTATTCAACGCAGCAAATGATGGTGGCATTACTGCGCACCAATGAAGGTGCTTTCGTTGCTGGCGATATGAATAAAATGCGCAATGGCTCTACGTTGAGCATGCCGGCTATGGATGTCATTGCACAGACCGATGGTGGCGCTGCGTTGGCAATCGTGCGTGAACAGATTGAGCGGCAACCGCCTGTTGCCTTGCCCGAGCCTGTTGCAAAGGAAGTTTCTGAATCGGCAACGTCTGAAGCTATGATTGCCGAACAGAAGCCCCTGTCAATTGTTGGCGTGGATGAAACGATCAGTGAAACGACAACACCGGCAACCGATCAGAGCAGCGCTGGCTCTGAGGTAGCTCGTGATCTGGACGAGGTAAATCGCAGGATGCAGCTGGCGCAGGAAGAGCTGGCATCTGAATCGATGCAGCGCGATGAACTGCGTGGTCGGGTAAATGAGCTCGAAGATAGCATGGGCAAAATGAAGCGCTTGATTACGCTTCGCGAAAGTGAACTCAGCGAACTGCAAACGGAGCTGATAACAGCGAAATCGGATACCACTGAGGCCGCAGCTGAAGCAGAAGAAAAAGCCCGCATGCTGGCGCAGGCCCAGTTAGAAAAGAACGACATGCAAAAACGCATGGAGGAAATGCAGGAAAAAATTACGGCAGGTGCATCACAGGCACAGGAGCGCATTGATCAGCAAGCGGACGCTGACAAAAATCTGGCGTCTGCGGAAGCGCAGGCGCTGAGTGTCAGGCTGGCAACTGAAGAAGACACCATCCGGGCTCAGTTGGCCGCGTTGCAGGAAGAAAAGAAAGCGCTCATGCAAACGGCGCAGGATGACAAGGTTGAGCTGGTTCGCCAGGCGGAGGCCGAGAAGTCAGAGTTGCTGGCACAAGCCAAGGCTGAGCGCGAGCGCATTATGGCCGAACTTGAAAGTGAGAAGCTGCGAATCACCGAGCAGGCTGCTGCTGACAGGCAGCGAATAGCTGATGAAGCTCGTCTGGAAAAAGAAAGGCTGATTGCTGAGGCAACAGCAGAGCGGGAAAAGCTGGCCGTGGAGAGCGAGGCTATGCGAGTCAGGCTGGAAGCGCTCGAAGAAGAAAAGGCTAACTTGCTTGCCGCTGCGGAGCTGGATAAAACCCAGTTAGAGCAGGCGGCGCAACAAGCTGAACAGGCACTGCAGGAAGCCGAGGAGCAGAAGCGGCTGCAGGCAGAAGCACAAGCGGAGAAAATGCGGGTCGAGGAAGAGTCGCAGCGTGTGAAAGAGAGGCTGGCTGAGTTGCAGGCTGAAGCGACGGCTAATCTGGCATCGAGTGGAGAAACGGTCTCGACGATTGCCGATGGTGGTGCCACCACAGCGGTTGCGACAACAATTGAAGCGGTTGCCGGAAAAACCGCTTCGGTGTCTCTTGAGCCCGTTACAGATGCTGTTGACAATACGGTAGAAATAGGTGCTGCGGGTACAGCTGCGGCGGGCGGTTTACTGGCCGCTGCTCCGCTTCAGCGTGAACTCGGCGATCGCAAAACGGTGCTTGCGACAGGAGGAGTTGTCGCCTTGCTGGGGCTGTTGGGTGCCTGGGCAATGCGTCGACGTAAACCGGTGGTAAAAGAAGATATCGACTTCGATCAAGGTCGGGAAGTGCCGCGAACAATGTTTGATAATCGCCCGGCTAATCTCGATTCCAGTGCGGAAACGCAACGCAACAGCATGGCCAGCGCCGCTGTGGCCGCGAGTGCGGCAGCTGCCGCCGGCGGCGTGGCGGCAACGCATGGAACTGAAGAAAACCAACCGGAGTTGGCGGAGCGGAATATTGGCACGGCGGCTCAGGCTGAAACAGAGCAGGTTGACTCGCAGCAGCAACCAGCAGCGGTAACCGAGGCTGTTGCTGCCGCAGATAATGATAATGAATTACCTGCACAAAGCAGCAGACTCAGTGATGCAGAGTTAATGGATGACAGCACATTGCTCGACGACACGATTACCGAAGCTGAAGTCTATTTGCGTTACGGTTTGCATGGGCAGGCGGAAGATCTGTTGCAAACTGCGATTGAACGTTCCCCTGACAATGAAGACTATCAGTTCAAGTTGCTGGAAAATTATCACGATCAAAAAAATGTGCAGGGATTCCAGTCGGCGGCCAGTACTTTTCGGAAGCGTTTTGAGGATTCACCGCGCTGGGAGCGGGTTGCCGAGATGGGGCGTGATCTTGAGTCTGGCAATACGTTGTATTCCCGGGTTACGGCGCTGGACACAGATCCTGAACTGGCAGCGGCTGGTGCAGCTGCTATAGATGATGATGCTGCATTACTGAATAAGGTCGGTGATCACAGCACGGATGACGCTGACGGATTTGATATTGATGCCACCATCGATCCGAATGCCGAATTTAATTTATCTGATCTTGAGGCAACCGGTCAGTTTGAAACTGAATTAACCGGGTTAGCCGATGACAATGCGTCTGATCTGGGCGATCTCGGTGATGTTACGCTTGATGAGGTTGATCTGGCGGCACTTGACGATGATGGTACGCTGAATCTTGAAGAGCTGGCGGGGAATCAAATGTCCGGGCTGGACCTGGGGTCACTTGATCTGACAAATCCCGATAACGATTCGACGCTGGATAATCTGACGCTTGACGACGCGGATCTAAACTCACTGGGTGATGTTACATCGAGCTTGCGCAATGGGCTCGAAGCCGATTTTTCATCTGATGATCTGGATGGAGGTCTGGAGGAGAGCTCAGACGAAATGGAAACGATGCTGGATCTTGCCAAAGCCTATATAGATATGGGTGACACAGATAGTGCCGCAAGTGCGTTGAAGGATATTGCAGATAATGGCAATGCCGCGCAAAAGCTTGAGGCGACCGAGCTACTGAAAGGTCTGACCTAGGAGTTTATTTCCGACAGAAAATCAGGCGTCCGTCAGGGCGCCTTTTTTTTGCCTGCTACAAACGGATATTGCCAGGAAATAACCCGTTATCAGCTTGTGCTAATAGAGTATGCTTGGTTGATTTTCTACTCCAATATTCAATGAATAGATTTGTGCTGGCAATAGAGTACGATGGCACTGCCTATAGCGGGTGGCAGCGGCAAGACCACAGTACAACGATTCAGCAGCAACTTGAAATAGCGCTGAGCAAAGTTGCTGATGAAGAGGTCACCCTGCTGGCTTCAGGTCGGACAGATGCTGGTGTACACGCCTGGCAGCAATGCGCCCATTTTGAAACGGCTGCACAGCGTGATCTCAAAGCGTGGGTGCTGGGGGTTAATGCGCAGCTGCCACCGGATATATCAATTCGCAGCGTGACGCCGGTGGATGATCGATTTCATGCCCGTTACAGCACGATCGACCGAACTTATCGCTACCTTATTCTGAATCGCAGTTCGCGATCCGCGCTGCTGTATCGGCGTGCTGCGGTGTTCTATCAACCGCTTAGTGTTGAGTTAATGCAGCGGGCGGCCCAATGTCTGGTCGGTGAGCATGATTTCAGCAGCTTCCGGGCTGCCGGTTGTCAGGCTAAGCACGCTCGCCGTGAAATAAAATCGATTGGCGTTACCCGACAAGGGGTGCAGATCCAGGTGCAAATAGTAGGCAATGCCTTCCTGCATAACATGATAAGAATCATTGTTGGCAGCCTGTTGCGAGTGGGCAGTGGACAGGAATCGGTTGACTGGCTGGCGCAGGTTCTGGTGGCGCGGGACCGCAAACTAGCCGGAGCGACTGCTGTAGCGGCCGGGTTGTATTTTATGGGGCCGACATATGCCGCAGAATTTGGAATTCCAGACTGGCGGGAAAGCTTGCCAGCGGGGCTGGGCCTGTAACTAACTGTGTTAAAAAACAGTGCACCTGCCGGACTGCAGCAATCACGTGCATGCCGGTATGGCCGGATGATTTGACGCGGTTTTTTATGCTATCGTCAGGGCATGATTGACACCGCTCCAGCTAGAACCAGAACGCAAATTAAAATCTGCGGGTTTACCCGCCCGGCTGATGCGGTTACCGCTGTTGAGCTTGGTGCAGATGCGCTGGGCCTGGTGTTTTATCCGCCCAGTTCTCGCTATATCAGTATTGACCAGGCAGTTGCAATATCGGCTGCGGTTGCACCGTTTACCTGCATCACGGCGCTGTTTTTAGATGCTGACAAAGAGCATGTCGATCAAATACTCGACGCTGTACCGGTGTCGATGCTGCAGTTTCATGGCAATGAAACACCCGCCTACTGTGAATCGTTTAAACGGCCCTATATGAAGTCGGTTTCGATGAAATCGACGGTAGACATTCATGGCTATTGCAAGCCCTATCGCAACGCCCGCGCGTTTCTTCTTGACAGCAATGTGGCCGGAGCCGCAGGTGGCAGTGGTGAAGTGTTCGACTGGTCTCTGGTACCCCGTGATTTCTCTGCCCCTCTGGTGCTGGCTGGCGGGCTTGATACTGCGAATGTAGAAACAGCGGTGGCGCAAGTACGCCCTGATGCGGTCGATGTGAGCAGTGGCGTGGAATCGGCCAGGGGAATCAAGGAATCTGCTCTGATGCAGCAATTTATCGCCGGCGTTCGCAGGGCGGATGCGAACCTCGGGTCGGGCCTCTAACGTTCTTTACGTGGTGTGACAGGTTCTGTTCCGTGTATTTTCAGGAAACCTGATTTCCGGCGAAGCCGATGGCGGCGTTGTGCCCATTGTTTCAAAATGAAAATAAATCGCGTGATAGAAGTTAATTCGCCAGTGGCGCGTTACAATTCACGGATAAGCTTCGTCGGGGTCACTGATGGCAATGAGTTGGTTTGACAAATTGATGCCTTCGCGGGTGCGGAGTGACAGCCGTAATCGCGGTTCAGTGCCGGAAGGCTTGTGGGTCAAGTGTCATAGTTGTACTAACGTCCTGTACGGCGCAGATCTGGAACGCAACAACAGCGTATGTCCTCGTTGCGGGCATCATCGCCGGATTCGTGCGCGTGAAAGGCTTGAGATGCTGCTCGATGTTGATCCGCGTGTCGAAATAGGGGCGTCACTTGAGCCGGTTGATCATCTTAAATTCCGTGACAGTAAAAAATACCGTGATCGTCTGACTCAGGCGGCGAAAAACAGTGAAGAGAAAGACGCACTGGTTGCGGTGCATGGTGCAATCAAGGGGTTGCCGGTGGTTGCCGCAGCGTTTGAATATGAGTTTATGGCAGGTTCTATGGGCTCGGTTGTGGGTGAGAAATTTGTTCGTGCGGCCGAAACATCACTGCAGCACAACGCGACGCTGATCTGTTTTTCTGCATCCGGCGGGGCGCGCATGCAGGAAGCTTTGTTGTCGCTGTTTCAAATGGCAAAAACGAGTTCGGCGCTGGCGCAGCTTTCACGGCGCGGTGTGCCGTATATTTCAGTGCTCACTGATCCGACTATGGGCGGTGTTTCCGCAAGCTTTGCGATGCTGGGCGATATAATCATGGCGGAACCCCGTGCATTAATCGGCTTTGCCGGTCCGCGAGTCATAGAGCAGACGGTGCGCGAGACTTTGCCTTCGGGTTTTCAGCGTTCCGAATTTTTACTTGAGCATGGTGCGATTGACATGATCGTCGATCGACGTGAAATGCGCGATACCATGGCGCGGATTGTCGCTCAACTAACCGGTCAGCAGTCACCACCTGATAACTTTTCACCCGCTGTCGGCGGTGTTGGTGTAGAAAATACCGGTGGATGATACTCAATTACAGCCGTGGTTGCGTAAACTCGAACAGATGCAGCCTGACCGGATTGAGCTGGGTCTTGAACGTATAAAAAAAGTGGCAAAAGCCTGTGGCCTTGACAAGCCCGACTTTCGAATTGTGACTGTTGCCGGAACGAACGGCAAAGGTTCTACAGTTGCCTATATCAATAGTATGTTACGTCACAATGGCTATTCGATCGGAGTCTATACCTCACCGCATTTTATCGATTTCTCAGAGAGAATTGTGATTGATTCAGTGCCGGCAACTTCGCAGCAGCTGTGTGCCGCATTTGATTTTATAGAAAACGCTCGTGACGATACTGCGCTTACCTATTTCGAATTTACCACTCTCGCGGCGATCTACTGTTTCGTACAGCAGGGTGTCGATATAGCCGTACTGGAGGTGGGATTAGGGGGACGGCTTGATGCAGTCAATGCCTGGGATAGCGAGGTTGCCTGCATCACATCTATCGGCCTGGATCACACGGATTGGCTGGGTGATGATCTTGAGTCGATTGGCCGGGAAAAGGCCGGTGTTGCCCGGGCTGGCTGTGCGCTGGTTTGCGGGGCAAAAAATCCACCGCAAAGTGTTATTGATAAGGCGGCCGAAACCGGCGCTGAATTATTGTTGTCGGGCAGGCATTTTGGAGCTACTACGCAGGAAAGCGGTTCATGGGGCTACTACGGTCCACACGGAGAGATGCAATTACAGCAGCCGGCAATGGCGGGTTCATGGGCAAGGGAAAATGCCTCGGTAGCCATTTGTGCCTGCGGTTGCTTTCTCTCACGGCAGGTAGATAAAGACACAGTGCAAAAAGCGCTCGATGAAGTTGTCATTCTCGGGCGAATGCAGCAATTACTCTTTCGGGGTGTAAATGTTCTGCTCGATGTAGCGCATAACCACGATGCGGCGGCACGCCTGGGGGACTACCTAGAATCCGGTTCTGGCAAAACCCGGGCAGTGTTTGGCTGCATGCAGGACAAAGACGCTGACGCAGTTGTGCAGCAGTTAGCGCGCTCAATAGACCATTGGTTTATCGCTGAGATCGACTATCCGCGTGCGATGCCGGCGATTGATCTGGCCGGAATTAGCGGGCCTCGGATCAGTTCAGTTTTCACTTCGGTAATTCTGGCGTTTGAGGAGGCTGTTGCACAATCGGATCCTGGTGATCGCGTTGTAGTGTTTGGTTCTTTTCACGTCGTTGGGCCGGTATTGGCCTATCTTGATGAAAGCCGCCCAGTGTGATTGAGCAAACGAGTCGAATTGCGGTTGTGGTATTGTCCGGAGTGATAAACCCCGGCTCCACGTGGTTGAATAAAATGGGCATCTATGAATGAGCGGAACGGTGGCAATGGCTCAGGGGCGTAAAGAGTACAAAGACGAGCAATTGCTGGCGCGCCTGATTGGTGCTGCGGTTTTGCTGGCAATTGCTGTGATTGTTCTGCCATTCGTGCTGAGCGGTGCCGGCTCCAAGCACGAATATGACTACGCGGAATCAATACCGGCACAGCCCGACCGCCCGGTTGTTGAACAGTCTTATTCATCGCGTCAGCCGTTGCCCCAGGTAGCCACAGCTGAGCAGGTAGAGGCACTGCTGCCTGCCACTATGAGTGAGGAAATTGTCAATCCGCTCGAGCCAGTCTCTGTCGCTGCTGAGCCGGTTGTGGCGAAGGCAGTTGACTCCAGCGCGACTGCGACGAGCGCTGTTACGCCGGTAACAGCTGAGTTTTCGCGTGAAATAGCGGCTGGCTGGAATATCCAGGTTGCCAGTTTCATCAAGCAGAATAATGCTGATCAGCTGCTTAGCCGCTTGCAGTCGGAAGGGTTACCCAGCTATATCAATCAGGTCGCCGGCCGGCAGCGGCCGATCTTTCGGGTTTTTGTCGGTCCGCTGGACAATCAGATTGATGCCCTGGCACTGAAAAATCAGGTGGATCGGAATTATCGAGTCGAAAGCATCATGGTTTCCCGCAATTAGCACGTTTCCAGTGTGCTGCTACAATAGTCAAGTATTTCAGAGAATTAATCGATGACATTAAACACCCTGGATTTGCTGATTATCGGTGTTATTGCGCTATCGGGAGTGCTGAGTCTGTTTCGCGGGTTTGCCAGTGAAGCATTGTCACTGCTGACGTGGACTATTGCTCTCTGGTTACCGTTTTCCTATACAGAGAAGTTCAGCGCCTTCCTGCCCGATACAGTACAGAGCGATTCAGCGAGATGGTTTATCAGTGCCGCCGTGCTGTTTTTCAGCGCTCTGATCATTTGCTCGACGATTGGTTTTATGATTCGCAAGCTGCTGGTGGCGACGAACCTCGGGTTCATGGACCGCTTTTTGGGTGTCGGTCTGGGGGCTGTCAGAGGTTTCCTGATTGTCGCTCTGATTGCGCTACTGGCCACGGCTAACCCGGCAATTCCCAAAGAACGTTGGTGGAATGAATCAAAGCTGATGCCGCTGGTGTTGAATGTTTCCAAACTGATTCATTCTCAGCTGCCTGCGAATATTGCCGGATGGTTTAACTTTAACAAGAGCTGAGCAACAGTGCGGCAGCTTCGACCAATGTTCTGCAAGTAAATCTTCGGTAAACGGTTTACAATTCGTGCTGGTAATAAACGCAAGGCAGGTACATGTGCGGGATAATCGGCCTTGTCGGCCGCGAGCCGGTCAATCACCGGCTCTACGACGGCTTGTCGCTGTTGCAGCACCGTGGGCAGGATGCCGCGGGCATTGCAACCTGTGAGGAAAGAAAGCTCTTTGTTCGCAAGGCTCCGGGTTTAGTTTCTGAGGTGTTCCGCACAACCCATATGCTGAGGTTGCGCGGCAATATGGGTATTGGCCATCTTCGATATCCGACAGCCGGAAGCTCGAAAGTATCGGCTGAGGCACAACCTTTCTATGTCAACTCGCCGTTTGGCATTGTTATGACCCACAATGGCAATTTAACCAACTCGGAAGAACTGCAAAGTGAGCTGTATCGAACCGATCGGCGCCATATCAATACCAGTTCAGATAGCGAAGTGCTGCTGAATGTATTTGCACATGAACTGCAGCGTGCTGCCCAATCAGATAAATTCAGTCCCGCCCAGTTGTTTCAGGCAGTTTCTGCCGTGCACCGGCGTTGCAAGGGCAGCTATGCGGTAATCGCCATGCTGGTCGGCCGCGGTGTACTGGCTTTTCGTGATGCCTATGGGATAAGACCGGCAATTCTTGGCAAGCGTGAGTCAGAAAATGGCACCGAGTATTGCGTTTCCTCCGAGAGCGTTGCGCTAACCGGTCTTGGCTTTGAGCCGGTGCGTGATCTGTTGCCGGGAGAGGCGGTCTATATAAGCCGCGATGGTGAGCTGTATCAGCAGCAGTGCGCCACATCCACCACATTGACGCCGTGTATTTTTGAGTACGTGTATTTTGCCCGGCCGGACTCGGTTATTGATAAAGTCTCGGTATATTCGGCGAGGCTGAAAATGGGGCGCAAACTGGCGAACAAAATTCGCTCGCAGTGGACCGATCACGATATAGACGTTGTTATCCCGATTCCGGATACGGCCAGAACGTCGGCGCTTGAGCTGGCTATGGATTTAGGCATTACCTACCGCGAGGGCTTTGTAAAAAATCGCTATATCGGGCGTACTTTTATTATGCCGGGGCAAACCAGACGCCGTAAATCGGTACGGCAGAAGCTGAGCCCGATTGAATCAGAGTTTCGCGGGCTGAATGTACTTTTGGTTGATGATTCAATTGTGCGAGGTACAACGTCAGAGCAGATCATCCAGATGGCGCGGGAGGCGGGCGCGAACAAAGTCTATATGGCATCCGCAGCCCCTCCGGTCATGTACCCGAATGTCTATGGAATCGATATGCCAGCGGCGAATGAACTGATTGCCTACGAGCGTAGCGTAGAGCAGATTTGTGAAGAAATAGGGGCAGATGGATTAATCTATCAGGATCTGGACGATCTGATCGGTGCCGTGCGTGAGATCAATCCGGAGCTCGAAGCGTTTGAAACCAGCTGCTTCAACGGCCAGTATGTGACAGGTGATGTCGACGGCAAATACCTGCGTTGGCTGGAAGCTCGTCGTGCCGATGCAACCCAGTCCCGTGTGGCTGATGAAGAGTTTGTTGATGTAGGTATGGAGTAGTGAAAACGCCGGGTAGCCTGGCGGCTGAGTGGAAAGCGTTAATCCTGCCGGATGGCATGACACTTGATCTGGCAACCTGGTTGCTGGTTGAAATCGAAACACAACAGCTTCGTTACTTTGAGCAGCTGGAGGAAACAAGCCGGTTCCCGGTTTCAACTTCATGGCGGGGTGCGGGTTGCCGAAATGGCACCTTCTGCACGCCACTGGGCTGGCACAGAGTTGTGAAAAAAATAGGCGACGGGTGTAAGCCCGGTACCATTTTCAGCGGTCGTGTAGCTGGCGCTGTTGCCTCTTCTCTGAAGTCGGATGCAGACGATGATCTGATCACCAGTCGTATACTCTGGCTCGATGGCTTACAGCCGGGATACAACCGGGGCGGGGAGGTGGATAGTCGTTCCCGCTACATCTATATTCATGGAACTACACAGGAACACCTGATTGGCCGTGCGGAATCGCACGGGTGTATTCGTATGCGCAATGACCATGTGATTGAATTGTTTGATCAAACCAAAGTTGATGTGCCTGTCTATATCAGCCAGCACGCTTTGCACTGAAGTTCTATCCCTTAACCCGAACCGAGTATGAGCTCACTGCCGGCCGGTATGTCTTGACACCGTATCGGCTTCGTTCATAATTAACGACAGCGCCGATTTGATACAGCTTGCGGGCGCTTCAAAAATTCAGCTAAAGCGAGCTTTGGCCCGCTGGATTCTGTCAACCCTGCCGCTGACCGGCACCGTTTCGACAGGTCAACTGACAAGAAATTTATTTGTCGAAGTTAAGCTGGCTAACACAGCCCTGCAAGCCGTTGTTTTTTCTTTTCCTTTGCAGAGGTTTCCTGTAGCCGATGAATACCCCAGACTGGTCTGATCACAATTTTGCCACTGCGGCTGTCCGCGCTGGTCATCGACGAAGTAATGAAGGTGAAAATGCCGAGGCAATCTTCACTACCTCAAGCTTCGTATTTGATAATGCCGCACAAGCCGCTGACCGGTTTCAGAACAATGCCCCGGGCAATGTGTACTCGCGTTTTACGAACCCGACGGTTCGTGCGTTTGAGCAGCGACTGGCTACACTTGAAGGCGGTGAAGCCTGTATAGCAACGGCTTCAGGCATGGCGGCTATTATGGCGAGTTGTGTGGCGTTACTTGCGCCCGGTGAACATGTTGTTGCCTCTAGTGGACTGTTTGGTTCGACCTCGCAGTTTTTTAGAAAGTACCTTACCCGAATTGGTAATCCGGTGGATTTTGCCCGCATTGATTGCCTCGAAGACTGGGCGGCAAAAGTCACCCCGCAAACTCGCATGCTGTTTGTTGAGACTCCGTCGAATCCGCTGACACAACTGGCGGATATCCGTGCGCTCGCAGAACTGGCGAACGATAACAATGCCTTGCTGGTGGTGGACAACTGCTTCTGTTCACCGGCCCTGCAGCGTCCTCTCGATCTAGGCGCGCATCTGGTGGTGCACTCGGCAACCAAATTTATAGACGGCCAGGGGCGCTGCGTAGGTGGTGCGGTGGTGGGCGATAAAAAACGTGTCGGGGAAGATATTCTCGGGTTTCTACGTACCGCCGGGCCAACAATGAGCCCTTTTAATGCGTGGGTATTTCTCAAGGGGCTTGAGACTCTGCAAATCAGAATGCAACGCCATTGTGAGAGTGCAATGGCTCTGGCGCTTTGGCTGCAGCAACATAATTCAGTATCGAGAGTGTATTATCCGGGGCTTAGCAGTCATCCGCAGCATGAGCTTTGCAGACAACAGCAAAGTGGATTTGGTGGCATTGTATCTTTCGAGATAGCGGGCGGTAGTCGCGACAATGCCTGGCGGGTTATAGATCAAACTGAGCTTCTGTCTATAACCGCAAATCTGGGCGACGCAAAATCCACAATTACGCATCCGGCGACAACGACGCATGGGCGGCTGTCGGATCAGGACAGAGCCGAGGCGGGAATTGGTGAGGGGCTGCTGCGGGTAGCTGTGGGGCTTGAGTCAGTGGATGATATAAAAGCCGATCTGGAACGAGGCTTGAGAGACTTGTCGCTGTGAACAATACTGCCAGCCTGAAAGCGAGATAGCCGGATATAGAAGGCGGGTAAAGTACGTTTGCCGTGTCGGCTTATAATCAGCCGACACGGCAGGGTTTTAGTTGCAGTTCGTCTGCATCTATTTTCTTTCAATAGTGGCTTTGTCGTGCAGGCCGGTGATGAACAATTCAATTTCGCTGCGCATCTTCATGTTGCGCAGTTGCTCTTTAACTGCATCAAAAGGTTGTGGTTCTTTGGATCGGCTGTCATTGAGCTTGATGATATGCCAGCCGAAATCGGTTTTGACAGGTGCCATCGTGTGTTTCCCGGTTTCCAGCAAGGCAACGGCTTGTGAAAATTCCGGAACCATGGCGGCTGAATCGAACCAGCCCAGATCCCCGCCCTGAGGACCTGACGGACCGGTGGAGTATTTCTTTGCCGCTTCTGCGAAATCTGTACCGTCGTTAAGTTCGACAATGATCTCTTCGGCGCGGGCTTCGTCTTCCAGCAATATATGGCTGGCCTGATACTCTTTTACATCAGCCATTGCAATTTGTTTGTCGTACTCGACTCGTAGCGATTCATCAGTCACATCGATACCTGCCGTGTGCTGGCTCAGCAGCGCGTTGGCTAGGACACGGGCCTGCATGATTTTCATTTCTGCAGCCATTTCCGGTGTTTTGTCGAGACCGAGTTTTAGTGCTTCCTGGCGCATTAATTCGAGGCTGACCAGTTCTTCAAGAATCTGCTCATCCGTTGCCTGCTGGCCTCGAGCTATAAATTGCTGTGCCTGACTGTCTCTATCGACAGCGGTGATCTGCTCGCCGTTGACTGTAACCAGTATTTCCGCTGCGTTTTCATCGGCGAGTACTGCACCCGATGCCAGAGCGGTGGTGGTAACAGTGGCTAGCAATAAATTTTTAATCATGATTTAGAATTACCTTGTTTGTTTTTGGATTAAGGGATGGTTGTTATCCGGGAGCCCTTGCAGGGATGAAACTACCGTTGATTCAGTTATGAGCTCGACGGCTTGCCGGGTTCTTGTATTGCTTCGGGCGATGGCTCTTCTTCCACCTCGACATGGCGTATTAAAAAGATTCCCTGACCGATAACAAAAATCAGAGTCAGCCCCATGAGCCCGAATACTTTCACCGTAACCCAGGTTTTTTCGCGGGCGCTTGCGCTTTCGCACAACGGTTTTACCGGGTCGCTAAAACCGGTGCTGCAATCGAGGTCGGCCAGTTGCTCTGTGGATATGGACGGTACTGCGGCTGTGAGTTCGTTCTGTGCACTGATGTACGCTTGAGCAAAGTAGAGATTGACAAAACCGGCAATAATAAAAAAAAGGACCCAGGCGTTGCTCAACTTTCGCCAGACGGATTCAGCCATGGTTATCTGACCATCCAGCATACGCTGAATAAGGGATTTTTCGCTAAGCAGGGCCGTGCCTGCAAATGCGGCAGCAAACAACCAGTTAACGATTGTGGGTTTCCACATAATAAAGCGCTTATCACGCAGGTATAGTGTCAGTCCTCCGAGTACAATAAACAGTGCCAGTGACACAAGATGCATTTTTTCAAAGCGGCGATGGATGATCCAGTAGGTGGCTACCTGGGCTACCGACGCCACAATTATTACCAGAGTGGCGGTGTAGATATCGCTGAACTTGTAGGCTATCAAAAATAGCGCTAGCGGAAATAAATCAAACAGGAATTTCATTGCATCGTCCGGTGAAAAGACAGGTATGGTATGGCCCAGGCGGTTAAGCCACGGAAAACGGGATTTTTATCACCGGGATTACCAGCTTCTTGCGGGATCAATGTTGTAACGCACCGTTTACTGATATTTGGTTACTTTTTGGGTCAGATTCAAGAAATTGCTGGTGATTCTAGTAGATTGGTCAGAGAAATGGTTGATGCTGACCGCCAGGCTGCAGGGATTTCCGGTTCGTCAAATAATTTACCGGTCAGCACGCTGTCAGTGTACCAGCAGATTTGTGGAAACGCGTACGATCGGCGCGAGCATCAAGGGTCGATCAGGATAATATAGTAATTCAAATGAGCCAGTATTTTGAAATTCACCCGGACAACCCTCAGTCGAGGTTGGTTGCGCAAACAGCCCGACTGTTAAAGGACGGTGGCGTGATCGTTTATCCGACCGATTCGTGTTACGCGATCGGGTGCTTGCTGGACAACAAGCAGGGTGTTGAGCGGATTTACCGTTTGCGAAAATTGCCGAAAGGCCACCATATGACACTAATGTGTTCGGATTTGTCGGCAATATCGACCTACGCGAGGGTTGATAACCGCGACTACCGGCTGCTGAAATTGCTGACGCCGGGTCCGTACACTTTTATTTTAAGAAGTACCAATGAGGTGCCCCGGCGGTTTTTGCATCCGAAACGAAAATCAATTGGTATTCGAGTGCCGGACAATACCATTGCGCAAGCGTTGTTACAGGAGCTGGGCGAGCCGATGATGAGTACAACCATGCTGCTACCCGGTGACGATCTCCCACAGAACGATGGCTATGAAATTCGTCAGGCGCTGAATGAACAGGTGGATCTGGTTGTCGATGGGGGTGCCTGTGGTCTGGAGGAGACGTCGGTAATTTCTCTGGAGGGGCAGGAAATAGAAATTATACGAGAAGGAAAGGGTGAGGTAAGTTTGCTGCAGTAGTGTCATGCAGCAAATACACTAGCGTTTTCAAGGTAATGAGTTGATGGGCGAAATAGAACCGGAAGTTGCCAGCCAGCAAATGGAAATGGAAATCCCGGTTGCCGTTGTGTTGGGTGAGCCCTATTCCGAATCACCGAAAGATCTGTATATTCCGCCTGATGCACTAGAGGTTTTTCTGGAGACCTTTGAAGGCCCCCTCGACCTGCTGCTTTACCTTATCAAACGTCAGAACCTCGATATCCTCGATATTCCTGTTGCCGCGGTAACTGAGCAGTATATGCAGTACATCGCGGTGATGGAAATGATGCGTGTTGAGCTTGCTGCTGAATACCTGGTTATGGCTGCTATGCTGGCTGAGATAAAATCCCGATTGCTGTTACCTCGGCCCGAAGAAGATGACGATGAAGACGACCCGCGAGCGGAACTGATAAGGCGTCTGCAAGCCTACGAGCAGTTCAAGAAGGCGGCCGAGGATTTAGACAATCTGCCACGGATGGAACGCGATATTTTCGATGCCTGTGCGGGGCTTCCCGAGCTTGAGAATCGGCAGCCTTTACCGGATATAACACTTGAAGAGATGCTGGGTGCATTTCGCAGTGTTGTTATGCGGGCAAAACTGCATCAGCACCATAATATTCAAAAAGAATTCCTGTCGGTTCGAGAGCGGATGTCAAATCTGCTGGCGCTTTTGCAGGAGCATGGTGAGCTTGAGTTTGTTTCACTGTTTACAGCGGAAGAAGGGCGTGCTGGTTGTGTTGTAACTTTTCTGGCTATGCTGGAATTGTGTAAGGAATCGCTGCTTGAGATTGTTCAGGAAAAACCGCTTGGGCGAATTACAATTCGCGCAATCACTGAAGCGGTCGCCAGCGAGAGAACTAGAAAGCAGGCCGAATTTGAAGAACAGCTTAATCTTTCAGGTGACCATTCAGCTAGTAATCCGGATTCGATCTATAAATAAATTGCACACGTACCTGTTGTCAGCAATGGGTAAAGAATAGAGGTTTATTTCCGTGGAAAAATTGCAAATCAGGAATATTCTGGAAGCGGCGTTGATGGCGGTCGATAAGCCGCTGACGCTGGTACAGTTGCATCGATTATTTTCCCGTGAGGAAGAACCGGTAAGCAGACAGGAAGTCAGTAATGTTCTGGTTGATCTGCAAGAGGAATATGCCTCACGCGGTGTAAGTATCGTAGAAGTTGCTAACGGCTTTCGCGTGCAGATCGATCAGTCGGTTTCTCCGTGGATATCGCGTTTGTTTGATGAAAAACCTCCGCGATACACCCGTGCTCTTCTAGAGACACTGGCATTGATTGCCTATCGCCAGCCGGTTACCCGCAGCGAGATTGAAGATGTCCGCGGTGTGTCAGTGAGTACAAATATTATCAAGACGCTGATGGAACGGGAGTGGGTGCGGGTGGTCGGGCATAAAGAGGTCCCGGGCAGGCCGGCGATGTATGCCACAACAAAAGAATTCCTCGACTACTTTAATTTACGCCGAATTGATGAACTGCCGCCTCTGAGCGAATTGACCGATCTGGACAGTATCGCAACTCAGCTGGAGATGCCGATATCCGGTGGTGGTGATGGTGCCGGGGACGGATCATCCGCCCCCACCGGTGCAGTTGATGGTGACGATGTAGAGACAAACTTAATCAGTGCAGAAATCAGTGACGATCCGGAGCAGCTGGCCGGTAACGTAACTATTCATTAGAATTTACCTTCGGTTCCCATACGGCTTATTCCTTTTCGAACTCCCGGGAATCCCGGGCTCGCAGCAGCACATAGACAGCACCTGTTCCGCCATGTGCCGGTTTTGCCGAGGTGTAGGCCAGTACATCTTTGCGTTGTCTGAGCCATGCACTGGTAAATGGCTTTAATATCGGGCTTTCCGTTGCTGTTTTTCGCCCCTTGCCGTGAATAATACGCACGCAGCAGCTTCCATAATCCCTGGTCGCGGACGCGATGAACAACTGCATAGCCTCTCTGGCTTCGTTGACATTCATGCCGTGCAGATCGAGGTTTCCCTGAACGGAGTAGTAGCCATTTTTGAGCTTGCGCATTACGCGTCGCTGTACACCCGGTCTGGCCCAGTTTAAATGTTCACCGTTGTCCATGGCCTCCGGATCACGCGGGTCTGACATGGCATCGTGCATGACTTGCTGCTCGTCCAGTTCCAGTTGACGCGGTCGCGGCGGCGGCGGTTTGCGTTTGTCTGCTATCCGATCGTTATTCAGTCGCTTTACCTCCCCGACAGCCTGGCGAAACAGATCGGCGGCGTTCTGGTCTTCGGGGTCTTCCGGGGTATTGCCTGTCATGTATTTGTTATAGCGCGTGTCGATCTCAAGTGCAGTGTAGCGTTTCGAACAATTTGGCGGCAAGTGTTACACGGGTAGCAAACTTTGCTGATAAATGGCAGTCTACCTTCCAGCTTTGGCGTTGTTCTTTTTACCGGCGGCCAAGTAAAAAAATACAAATCTATAGCGAGAAACCGAGATGGCTAAATTTGACGATAAAGACCTGCGCGAGCGACTCACCGATATGCAGTACCAGGTAACTCAGGGGCATGGTACAGAGCGGGCGTTTACCGGCGAATACAACGATAACAAGCGTGATGGCAAGTATTTGTGTGTTGTCTGCGGAGCGCATCTGTTTGATTCAGACAGCAAATACGATTCGCGCAGTGGCTGGCCGAGCTTCACCGATGTTGCAGTCGAAGGTAACATTGCTGAAACGATCGATAACTCATTAGGTATGCAGCGTACCGAGGTTCATTGCAGCAATTGCGATGCGCATCAGGGGCATGTATTTCCGGACGGGCCGGGTCCTTCGGGTCTGCGCTATTGCATTAATTCGGCATCATTGGACTTTAAACCGTCTGAAGACGAAGACAAATGAGGCGATAGGTTTTGCTGTCAGCAGCCCAGAGCGGTTTTATTCTGGTTCGCTATAGAATTGATCCGACCACCGGATTGCCGTTTACACAGACCTCCCCCGGGCTGCTGGCATTCACCGTTGGTATTGCGCT
The DNA here is from genome assembly GCA_001730015.1 of Chromatiales bacterium (ex Bugula neritina AB1). Taxonomy (GTDB): domain Bacteria; phylum Pseudomonadota; class Gammaproteobacteria; order Granulosicoccales; family Granulosicoccaceae. The sequence continues at coordinate 191,307 of MDLA01000080.1, forward strand.
GGTGGTGGGGGTGCTGTTGTTCGGGCTTGGCAGGTATGGCAGACAAATGTGGCTTGTGGTGTGGAGCGCGGGGCTTATTGCCTGCAGTATTGCCTATCTGGTCTGGCATTTTCAAATATCGGCTTAGTCGAACTCTGCCAGCCGCTGGATAGTTCAATAAGGCCGGTCAGTGTGAATTTTCTGGTCGGGCAGAGTGTAAATTTACTCTGCCCGCAATCGTTACCCTCTAGTGTACCAACTGTCGGGCATTGATACTTAAGCGTTATTTGCCGCGCGATTTTCAACCAGATCATCGACAACAGCGGGATCCGCCAGTGTTGAGGTATCGCCGAGGCTATCAATCTCGTTTTCTGCGATTTTTCGCAGTATTCGGCGCATGATCTTGCCGGAACGTGTTTTCGGCAGGCCGGGAGCCCATTGAATGACATCCGGGCTGGCGATTGGCCCGATTTCTTTTCGCACATGCTGCACCAGTTCGGCTCGCAATTCTTCAGTGGCCTCGGTACCAATCATTAACGTGACGTAAGCATAGATGCCCTGGCCCTTGATATCGTGCGGGTAGCCGACCACAGCCGCCTCTGCGACAGATTCGTGCAGGACCAGCGCGCTTTCAACTTCCGCCGTACCCATGCGATGACCGGAGACATTGAGTACATCATCGACTCGCCCGGTAATCCACCAGTAGCCGTCTTCATCCAGGCGAGCACCGTCACCGGTAAAATAGTAACCGGGGTACATCTGGAAATAGGTTTCATGGAAGCGGTTATGATCGCCGTAGACTGAGCGCATTTGTCCGGGCCATGAACCGGTAATAACCAGATTGCCTGACCCCGGGTCTTCCATTCGCTCACCTTGGTCATCGAGCAGTGCCGGTACTACGCCAAAAAACGGTTTGGTCGCGGAGCCGGGTTTTAACGGTGTGGCACCGGGCAGCGGAGTGATCAGGATGCCGCCGGTCTCAGTCTGCCACCAGGTATCGACAATCGGGCAGCGTTCGTCGCCGACTACCTTGTGGTACCACTCCCAGGCTTCCGGATTGATCGGTTCGCCAACTGAGCCTAATAGCCGCAAACTGTTGCGTGAGTGTTTCTTGACCAGTTCATCGCCCTGGGCCATCAATGCACGCAGCGCCGTTGGGGCGGTGTAAAAGGTATTTACCTGGTGCTTGTCGATAATTTCCCAGAATCTACCGGCGTCAGGGTAGGTCGGGATGCCTTCAAACATCAGGGTAGTGGCGCCATTGGCAAGTGGGCCGTAGACGATGTAGGAGTGCCCGGTTACCCAGCCGACATCGGCAGTGCACCAGTAAATATCGTTGTCGTGGTAATCAAATACGTATTTGTGGGTCATTGCTGCGTAGAGAATATAACCGCCCGTGCTATGCAGTACGCCCTTTGGTTTTCCAGTGGATCCGGAGGTGTAGAGGATAAACAGCGGGTCTTCAGCACCCATTTCTTCAGCCGCGCAGCTGACCGAGCCAGCGCCGACGAGTTCGTGATACCAGACATCGCGGCCATCATTCCAGCCGGTGGGTTCTCCGCCACGCTTGACCACAACCATTTTTCGAACGCTAGGGGTGTCCTCACAGGCTTTGTCGGCGTTGCTTTTCAAAGCGACTTTTTTGCCGCCTCGAAGGCCCTGATCTGCGGTGATCACTACAGAGCATTCCGAGTCGTTGATGCGGTCGCGCAGTGCATCGGGGGAGAACCCGCCGAATACCACTGAGTGAACAGCACCGATACGCGTACTGGCCAGCATTGCGACCGCTGCTTCTGGGATCATGGGCATGTAAATACAGATACGATCGCCCTTCTTTACACCCAGCCCTTTCAGCGCACTGGCAAACTGACAGACTTCAGCGTGGAGTTCGCGGTAAGTGATTCTGCGCTGCTCGTTAGGGTCGTCTCCCTCCCAGATGATGGCAATCTGATCTCCGCGTGTCTCGAGATGCCGGTCGAGGCAGTTATGGGAGACATTTAATCGCGCGCCCTCAAACCATTTGATATCAGCGGTGTGAAAATCTGTTTCCTGCACTTTGTCCCAGGGAGTGAACCAGTCGATGAATTCGTTTGCCTGCTCCGCCCAAAATTCGTCCGGTTCTTCTACCGAACGGGTATACATGGCCTGGTACTTGTCGGCATTGATCCAGGCGTTGTCGGATACTTCCGCGCTTACCGGATAGGTTTTGGATTCTGACATCAGTACTCCACGTTGATTTGTTAATGCTTGTTAATCTGAATTCGTGAACGATATGGCCACAGCGGCGTCGGGTCAACTATTACTGCCCATTATAAGCGATTAGAACCTGGTTTCTGAAGAGCCGGTAGTCGCTCTCGTTGCCAGTTGGCGACGGCGAATTCCAGGAACTCGGTAATGGACCCGGGCTGATCTTCAGTTGCTTGCTGTCCCAGAAAACTCCAGGCAAATAGAAGATTTTTCAGTGCGTTATTGTTGTCGAGCGCAGCTGCTCCTGTTTGCTTACTGAGTTTTCTTCCATCGGTTTGCAGTACCAGAGGCAGATGCAGGTACCTGAGAGCCGGGTATTCCAAGGCACGCTGAAGCAGAATTTGTCTGGCGGTGTTGTCGAGCAGATCTGAGCCTCTGACCACATGGGAAATGCCCTGCAAGGCGTCATCAACCACCACGGCGAGTTGATAGGCGTAGAAAGGGCCACGACGCCGGACGATAAAATCTCCCACCGTCGCAGGGACATTTTCGCTCATGGTTCCAGCCGCCTCGTCACAGAAAGTCACGAGCCCGCACCCGATACGAAATCGCAGTGCAGAGTTTTCTTCCGGCAATTGTAACTTGCGGCAAACCCCGGGGTAGGCGTGTGTGGTGGTTTCGTCGGCAATTCGGCGTAGTTGCCTGCGCGTGCATGAGCAAGCGTAGAGCAGGCCTTTGTCGCGCAGGTATTGCAGCGCGTCTTCGTAGTGATGCGATCGTTTGCTCTGAAACGCTACCATTCCATCCCATGTCAGTCCGTGCCGCTGCAAGCTGTCTATTATCTGCTCGCTGGCGCCGTCGATTTCACGGGGCGGGTCGATATCCTCAATTCGAAGCAGCCATCGCCCGTTGTGCCGGCGGGCGTCGAGCCAGCTGGCCAGCGCAGTGATCAGTGAGCCTGTGTGCAAAGGACCGGAAGGCGAGGGTGCGAAGCGACCGATGTATGACACGCTAAGTGTCTCTGATGGTTTATCGGATCAACTGCAGGAGCGGGCGCAACCGCCAGGTCAGCGCCCGCTCTCTGGCTGAGTGACTATGCGATTTGCTTTTCGCGGATTTCTTCCAGGGTTTTGCACTCGATGCACATGTTTGCAGTAGGTCGTGCTTCGAGTCGGCGAATACCGATTTCTACGCCGCAGCCGTCGCAGTAGCCGTATTCATCGTCGTCGATTTTCGCCATGGATTCGTCGATTTTTTTGATCAGCTTGCGCTCACGATCGCGGGTGCGCAGTTCAAGGCTGAATTCTTCTTCCTGCGTTGCACGGTCATTCGGATCCGGGAAGTTGGTTGCATCGCTTTTCATGTGTCCCACTGTGCGGTCAACTTCCTGCATCAGGGAAATTTTCCAGTCCTGCAATATGGCACGAAAGTGGTCCAGTTGTTCGTCGGTCATGTACTCCTCGCCTTTGGCGAGTTTGTAAGGTTCGAATGTTTTGAAGTTGCTGCCGCTGCTTCCCTTCGGTGGTGCTTTTTTTACTGTGGCCTTTTTAGCGACCGCTTTTTTCTTGCTAGCTGCTTTGGCAGTTTGTGGTTCTTCAAGAGTCGTATTCGCAACTGTCACTTTATTCGTTACCTTTTTCTTGTTGGCGGTTTTCTTCGCCGCAGCCTTCTTTGCTGTGGGTTTTTTCACCGTCGTGCTTACCGTTGTAGCGTCGGGTGAACCTGCTTTCGCAATTGTCTTGGTCGCTTTCCCAGCGGTTTTCTTTTTGGCAGCCATCTTCCACACCTTGTCCAAAATCGAAGCCGCACGGTTCTACCAGAAAAGCGATGCGAAAGCAAATATTCCATAGTGCTTTTGTGACTGATAAATCAGCTCTAAGCTATTCTGTGGACTGATTTTTTGCCGATTTGATCCAGTAATTCAGGTGACTCTGGCGCTGATTTTACCGGCTGAAACCCGAATATCCAGAGCTTCACCAGCATTAACCTGGTCAGTGTTTGTGACTACAGTACCGGTCGTTGTCTGAACAATCGCGTAGCCTCGGCCCAGTGTGCTGAGCGGGCTTACGGCCTGCAGTGCGCGGACGCTGCCATCAAGGCGTAAACCGGCTCTTTGCAGCGTTGTGCGCGTACTGTTTGTAAGCCGGGAGTTGAGGCTCGACAATTGGCTGCTACGGCGCACGAATTGATGCTCGGGCGAGAGATTTTTCAGCCGCGTTTGCAATTGCACCAGGCGATTGCGAGCTCGACCCTGTGCATTGATTATCTGACGCTGCAGACGCAATTCCAGTTCATCGCAGCGTTGTGCCCGTTGCCGAAGGCGGCTCTGCGGGTGATGGTTGTCCAGCCGTCTCTGCAGCCGGGTTAAAATGACTTTGTGGCCGCTTTGAGTGTTTTCCTGCTGCCGCAGCAAGCGCTGCTGCATTGCTTTGATCATCTGCTGAAGTTCGGCGCTGTCCGGACTACATAGTTCCGCTGCAGCTGAGGGTGTGGGGGCGCGCAGGTCGGCGACCAGATCGGCGATCGAAAAATCGATCTCGTGACCGATACCGGATATCACCGGTAGCGCAGAGTCAAATATCGAGCGGGCAACGACTTCTTCGTTAAATGCCCACAAATCTTCCAGTGAGCCGCCGCCACGTATCAGTAGCAGTACATCGCACTCATTGCGCTTGTTGGCCAGTTTTAGCATGCGGGCTATCGAGGGTGCTGCGGTTGCACCCTGTACTGTCGCCGGGTAGATGATTACCTGAGCATGCCGGCAGCGTCGACGCAGCACATTGAGTGCATCGCGGACAGCGGCACCGGTAGGTGAGGTTATTAACCCGATTGAGCGGGGAAACGCTGGCAGTGATTGCTTGTGCTGCTCATCGAACAATCCTTCTTCGTGGAGTCTGCGCTTGGTCTGCTCAAATTTGGCTTGTAAATCGCCGGCGCCGACTTCGAGCATGCGATCGACCACCATCTGATAGTCGCCGCGTGCTTCATAGATTCCAAGTCTGCCGCGCACCAGCACCTTTTGACCGTCTTGCGGGGTAAAGTCGATACGTCGGTTATCGTTGCGAAACATTGCGCAGCGTAATTGAGAGCGACTGTCTTTGACTGAAAAATACATGTGCCCGGTGCGGGCGCGCATTGTATTGGACAGCTCCCCTTCAACCCACACGACACCAAATTGCGTATCCAATAGCCATTTGACTTCACTGTTGAGTTCACTGACGGTAAATACATGGTCTGGAGACAGCGGCATCTGCTGCATGGCGGGGTTTCCGTATCGATTTTGGCGATATAAATTAAAATGGCTGCAGTTAATCAATTTACCTGCTGACGGTCAAACGGTATGATGGGGTGCAAGTTGGCATTTCCCTCCGCTACGGCTTACCGTCGATCATGAACATTGTTCAGGATGCCCTTACGTTTGACGACGTATTGTTGCAACCCGCCCATTCCCTTGTGCTACCCAATCAGGTTCGCCTGCCAACCCGCCTGACGCGAGATGTGCAGCTGAATGTGCCGCTGCTGTCAGCAGCCATGGATACCGTTACCGATTCGCGCATGGCAATTGCAATGGCTCAGGAAGGCGGCATTGGCGTAATTCACAAGAACATGACCATTGCCGCGCAGGCAGGTGAAGTCAGACGCGTTAAACGCTTTGAAAGCGGAGTAGTACTTGAGCCTATCACCATTAGCCCGCAAACCACCATCAGGGAAGTGCGGGAGCTGACAGCCAGACACGGTATTTCCGGCTTGCCGGTAGTCGATGCCAGCGGCCTTGTCGGTATAGTCACCAAGCGGGATATTCGCTTTGAAACCCGTGAGAATGAACCTGTATCGTCCATTATGACCACACGGGAAAAGCTGGTAACTGTTCCGGTTAATGCACCGCGTGAGCAGGCGCTTGAAAAGTTACACCAGCACCGTATAGAAAAGGTACTGGTGGTCAACGACAATTTCGAACTGCGCGGCATGATCACAGTAAAAGATATCCGTCGCGCCAGAGACTACCCGACTGCATGTAAAGACAATCAGCAACGCCTGATAGTGGCCGCCGCCATTGGAGTCGGTGCAGACACAGACGAGCGCGCAGAAGCACTGGCTCAGGCGGGCGTGGATGTACTCGTTGTCGATACAGCGCACGGGCATGCGCAAAGTGTTCTGGATCGAGTGAAGCGAACGAAGCAACAGTTCCCGCATATTCAGCTGATCGCTGGAAATATTGCCACCGCCGAGGCTGGCAGGGCATTGGCTGAGGCAGGTGTCGATGGCGTAAAGGTCGGTATCGGGCCGGGTTCAATTTGCACGACTCGTATCGTTGCGGGTGTCGGGGTGCCGCAGATAACCGCTATAGATAACGTTGCGCAGGGATTGAAAGGAACATCTATACCGCTGATTGCAGATGGCGGCGTTCGCTTTTCCGGCGATATAGCCAAGGCAATAGCTGCAGGTGCCTCATCGGTGATGGTTGGCAGTCTGCTGGCTGGTACCGAAGAAGCGCCGGGAGAAGTAGAACTTTTTCAAGGGCGATCGTATAAGTCGTATCGTGGAATGGGCTCTGTCGGAGCTATGCAGCAAGGCTCCAGTGATCGTTATTTTCAGGACGAAGACGAGTCTGGTCGAAAGCTGGTACCGGAAGGTATAGAGGGAAGAGTTCCCTATAAAGGTCCGGTGTCGGCAGTAATACATCAATTAATCGGCGGTTTGCGATCAGGTATGGGGTACTGCGGTTGTGCTGATATAGCGGCCATGCAATCCAATGCAACGTTCGTTCGGGCAAGCGTAGCAGGAATGCGGGAAAGCCATGTGCACGACGTACAAATTACCAAAGAGCCTCCAAACTACCGGCTCGACTAACGAACTGTTATTTCTCAGGCCGGCTCCGGCTGCGTCGCACAAGACAGCATCTCATGGTTGATATCTATAATTATAAAATCCTGATTCTGGATTTCGGATCGCAGTTCACTCAGCTGATCGCCAGGCGTGTGCGGGAAGCTGGAGTCTATTGCGAGATCTACGCCTGTGATGCTGATGCAGAAAGAATCAGTGCCTTCGACGCACAGGGTATTATTCTTTCGGGCGGGCCGGAGTCGGTATCATCGACACTGCCATCGAGTATTCCTTCTGTGGTGTTTGAATTGGGTGTTCCGGTGCTGGGGATCTGCTACGGCATGCAGGCGATGGCTGCCTGGTTTGGCGCCGAAGTGGCAACGGCCGATCACGCCGAGTTCGGTTATGCAAAGGTTCGTGCCAGAGGGCATTCGCTTTTACTGCGCGATATTCAGGACGAAGTAAATGCCGATGGACATGGTTTGCTCGACGTATGGATGAGCCACGGCGACCGTGTTGAATCGTTACCTGAAGGTTTTAAACTGATCGCAAGCACAGACAGTGCACCGTTTGCAGGGATTGCCAATGAAGAACGAGGCCTTTACGGATTGCAATTTCACTGTGAAGTCACTCATACGAGGCAAGGCAGTGCGATATTTAGACGCTTTTTATTTGATATTTGCGGCTGCAAAGCGGAATGGCTGCCCGGTAGTATTGTAGAGAGCAGCATCGAGTCGATTCGATCGCGAGTTGGTAGCGATAAGGTGCTGCTCGGTTTATCCGGTGGAGTGGACTCCTCCGTTGTAGCCGCACTGCTGCATCGCGCGATTGGGTCACAGTTGATTTGCGTTTTTGTAGATACGGGTTTGCTCAGGTTGAGCGAAGGCGATCAGGTGATGCAGACATTTGCCGAATCGCTGGGTGTCACAGTTATTCGAGTGAATGCGGAGCAACAGTACTTGCAGGCGCTTGCCGGCGAATCCGATCCTGAGAAAAAGCGCAAAATTATAGGCAATCTGTTTGTCGAAATATTTGAAGCCGAAGCGAAAAAACTGACCAGTGTTAAATGGCTGGCGCAAGGAACTATTTACCCTGATGTTATAGAGTCTGCCGGTAGTGCGACAGGCAAAGCGCATGTTATTAAGTCCCACCATAATGTTGGCGGCCTGCCATCTCATATGCAGTTGAAATTACTGGAACCACTGCGAGAGCTTTTTAAAGACGAAGTCAGAAGCATAGGTCGCGAACTGGGTTTGCCTGCTGCAATGATTGATCGGCATCCTTTTCCCGGGCCGGGGCTGGGTGTTCGTATTCTGGGCGAAGTTACCAAGCCCTATGCGGATATTCTGCGCCAGGCAGATCACATCTTTATGGAGGAGCTGCACAAGCATGATTTGTATGCCAGAGTGTCACAGGCATTTGCTGTGTTTCTGCCGGTCAAATCGGTTGGAGTGACGGGCGATGGCCGTCGCTATGCGCATGTTATTAGTTTACGTGCGGTGGAGACTACAGACTTTATGACCGCTGTATGGGCGCGTCTGCCCTATGATTTCCTCGATTTAATGTCGCGCCGGATCATCAATGAGATCGATGGTGTCTCTCGCGTTGTCTACGATATATCCGGTAAGCCGCCGGCAACCATCGAGTGGGAATGAGCGGTAGATGTCGCTTTGTAATTGAACCCGCATTTATCATGGGGTGGCGAGGGTATCGTGCAGACCTTATTTATTCACGGTAAGGGCTTTCACAGTGGATATTCTTCTCGCGTCGAATACTTACTGTTTTTTGCGGGAGAAAATTTTCTGTGGGATCAAAGAGCAAGCGAGATCACGTCAATCCCGTGAATAATGCAGGTTAAGTTGTCCCGATTTACTAGATGCGCTTGGTAGAATGCTGACCACAGCATTCCGCCCGCTTTGCAGGATTCAATCCGGCGCCGGGTAGTCAGTTTGCGCTGGCGTAACTCGCCAGCCGTTAAGCATGCAGTGTTCCCGACTGCCGCTTCTTCCACCTCATGTTAAGTGCCGCGCCGCCGGTATGTGCTTAAACCCGGTAACCACCGGAAATTTCCGGCTCTTTTCTGTTCATCCCGGCCGGTTTAGTGAAGGGGTGACTATTCCCTCTACCTTTTTCTTCATTTTTCAAATTGTTCGACTATAAAAGTATTGGTACAGAAAAAAAGTGCGCGTCATTTTTGAAGAAGCGGCTAACAGCTTCCCAAATGTCACAGGGTGATGATTGGGCTAACAGCAAACCAGAATATTTTGGGAATTCCGAACAATGAAATGTAATAAATCCCTTGTCGCCACGCTCATCAGTGCTTGTCTATGTGTACCGGCGATTGCAGACGAGGATCATGGTGGCTACAAGAACAAATTTTATCTGGGAATCGGGGGTGGTGTTTCCCGTTTATCGCCAGATATCGAACAAGGCGTTAACCTGACAGTAGATGACAAAAACAGTTCAGGTGGAAAAGTTTTTGTTGGATGGGATTTCCACCCGCATTTAGGCGTAGAGTTGGGTTATGCCGATCTGGGTGAAGCGGATATCGGGCCGAATAGTATCGGTAGTCTTGAGTATACAGTTGCTGATTTGAGCGCGCTGTACCATTTCTATAATGCTGGCGGCTATGATCGCCTGGTCGCACGTCGGGGGCTGGGTGCGTTCTGGAAAGTGGGTGTTGGCATGATGGACAATGATGTAAAGCAAAATAACCCGGCCAGCACATTTGACTACCGGCGCGATAATGACTGGCATTTAATGGGTGGTCTTGGTGTTGAGTATGGCATAGACAACGGGCTCGCCTTTCGCGGTGAGATCGAAGCGTTTGATGAAGATGCGCTGCTGGCCTCGGTAGGCGTTTTATGGCGCATGGGTGCCCGCGAGGAGTCTGTTTCTCCGTTGTTCGATAAGGCTGATGGCAATGGCTCAATTGCACCGGACGACGACGATGCGGATGGCGTTTCGAACAACCTTGATGATTGTCCGGATACACTGCCAGGCGACCCGGTCAGCGCAACTGGCTGTGCGATGTTCGGAGGGGTGCTGGATGGTGTTTTGTTTGAAAGTGGATCAGACACACTTACCGAAGCGGCTGAGGTGGTCCTGAATGATGCAGCTGACGTGTTGCTGAATTACCCGAATGTGAGTGTCGAAATACAAGCGCATACCGATAGTCAGGGCTCCGCCGGGTATAACCTTGAACTGTCTAAAAAACGGGCGTTATCAACTGTTCGTTACATGATGTTGCGTGGGGTACCGTCTGAGCAATTGCAGGCTCGAGCGTTTGGTGAGTCCAAGCCGATTGAAAGCAATGACACAGCAGAAGGCCGCCAGGCGAATCGTCGGGTGGAGTTTCACGTAACCAGTAAGTAATCCCGTATTACAAACCTTACAACTGCAGCGCGCAGTTGTTACACTGAGCCGCGTACCGGAATTCCCGGTACGCGGCTTTTTCATTTGTGAGATAGGAAAACGGTGAACAAATTTCTGGGTCTGATAAATCTGTGCCGGTACTGCGGCAAAGCAAGATACCGGGTGGCGGTTCTGTTGTCGATTATGTTGCTAAGTGGTTGTGCAGTTAACGGCGGTGTTGCCGAACCTGATCCAATAGCGGAGATGCTCGACGCCTATGTGGTTGGTGAGAGTGACATAAAGCACGAAGTACAGAATCAGGAAGTCGCCCGTCTGTGGCAGGAATCTGAAATATTTCGCCGCAACGGTGATATCGAGAATGCCAAATCCCGGCTTGGGCAGGCTATCCAGATAACGCCCAGAGACGCGGTTCTGTGGAGTCGTGCAGCTGAATTGGAACTGGATCAGAACGCTCATTTGCGTGCTGAAAACTACGCCGCCAAGTCAAACTTCCTTGCCTCAGTCGATGATGGTGGTCTGCGTTATCGCAACTGGCTGATCATTCAGTTGTCCAGAGAAGGGCGTGGCGACCTGCTTGGTGCGCGCGAAGCTGAAATTGAGACAACCAAATTAATCAAACCCTAGTCAGATCGTGTAGCCGTGCCAGCGTCAATGAGTGAAGAATCGGTAACCAGTGCCAGTGAGATAGCTGCCCTGTCCCTGGGTGATCCCGATTCGATGGCATTTGTACTGGGCGACCACGGCCCGTTTGCAGATAGTAAGCCTGGCTTTCGCGCGCGAACTGAACAGCAGCAACTGGCGACTGCAATCGATACCTGCATAGCTGAAAGTAACATCCTGATTGGAGAGGCTGGTACTGGTGTTGGAAAAACCTTTGCGTATCTGGTGCCAGCATTAACCTGCGGTAAGCGGGTAATTATCTCAACGGGCACGCGGCATCTGCAGGATCAGCTTTTTCATACCGATTTACCGGTTGTGAGACGAACATTGGGACGCCATCCCAGAGTTGCTTTGCTAAAGGGCCGTGCTAATTACGTCTGCAAACGCCGTGTAGAGCGGGCGATGCGAAATCCCGCTCTGCGCGAACCGGCATTATCTGCGCAGCTGGCGCAGATTCGTAACTGGTCGGATCAAACCAGCACCGGAGATATTTCTGAAGTGCTGGATGTACCAGAGTCCTCGCCGGTGTGGGGACATGTAACCTCAAATGATGATTTTTGCTCAGATCATAGCCCGGAAGATCTGGGGGGCTGCTTCGTTAACAAGGCGCGTAAGCGGGCGATGGACGCAACAATCGTTGTGGTTAATCACCATCTTTTTTGTGCAGATCTAGCGCTGAAAGAAGGCTCTTTCGGGGAAATATTGCCGGATGCCGATGTGGTGGTGATCGATGAGGCTCATCAGTTGCCAGACACGGCAGCGGTATTTTTCGGCCGTCGCCTGAGTAGCCGGCAGCTTTTCGATCTGGCTCGCGATAGTCAGGCCGAGTTTCTGACGGAGGCCCCTGATGTGACTGAAATCAGAGATCGCTCTGCGGCACTGGAAAAAGCCACGCGCGATTTCAGGTTGTCGCTGGGTATCGATCAGCGCCGTGATGCCTGGGCGGTGGTTGAGTCGAAGTCGGCGGTCTCATCGGCACTTACCCATTTGCAGGAAACACTGGAATTACTGTTTGAGCCTTTGGACATAGCATCGGTTCGAGGTAAAGGGCTAGAGAGTTGCAGGCGTCGTTGTCTGGCGCATATGGAGGTATTGGAATCGTATACTGATCAGCGCGACGAAGACTACATCCACTGGTTTGAAACCTATCGCACGGGATTCAGTCTCAACCTGACTCCACAGAATGTGGCCAAGCCTTTTTCCAATGCACTGTCTCAACTGAAGTGTTCGTGGGTCTTCACCTCAGCAACGCTCGCTGTCAATGGCAGTTTTGAACATTTCCAGAATCAACTGGGTATAGAAGATGCCAGCGAGATTCAGGTGGACAGTCCGTTTGACTACAAAAAAAACGCGTTGCTGTATTTGCCAGCCAATATGCCTCAGCCACAGCAGCCGGGATATGATGCGGCTGTACTGCGCGTGGCCGCCGAGGTGGTTGACGCCAGCGAGGGACGATGTTTTATTTTATTTACCAGTCACCGTGCACTGGAGCTGGCTGCCGCGGAGATGCGTCGAAGCTGTCGCTTTCCGGTTCTGGTGCAGGGGCAGATGCCCAAGCGCGAGCTGGTCGATGCATTTCAGTCTATGGGAAATGCTGTTCTACTGGGCACCAGCAGTTTCTGGGAGGGTGTAGACGTTCGGGGCAGTGCCTTGTCCAGTGTTATCATAGACAAGCTACCATTTGCGTCACCTGGAGACCCTGTTTTGCAGGCTCGAATAAACGGGCTTAAAAAAAACGGCATTAATGCGTTTGCCGAGTATCAGTTGCCAAAGGCGGTTTTAACCTTGAAACAGGGTGTAGGCAGGTTAATTCGTGATGTGAACGATCGCGGGGTGATGGTAATTTGCGATCCGCGTTTGCAGACAAAAGATTATGGGTCGACGTTTTTAAATAGCCTGCCGGGTATGCGTGCTGTACAAAAACCGCATAGTGTTGTGCAGTTTTTCCGGCAAGGTGATACCGCCTCCTGACTAATTTTCTGCAAATAAGGTTATCTCTGCGTTGAAAATAGTAGCACTCGATACCTCGACTGAAGCGTGCTCCGTTGCTCTGCTGTGCGGTGGAAATTCAATCAGTCGCTATATTGTTGAGCCGAGAATGCACGCTCGCAAACTGTTACCCATGCTGGATGAATTGCTGGCTGAGGCCGAGCTCAGACCAATGCAGCTGGATGGCGTGGCCTTCACGCGTGGCCCAGGCGCTTTTACCGGGGTGCGAATTGGCACGGCCGCAGCGCAGGCCATAGCACTGGCGGCAGATATACCCGCACTGCCGGTGTCAACATTGGCGGCAATAGCAGCGCGAGCGGCGCGAGAACATAGTTTCACTAAAATTGCAGTCGCTATAGATGCTCGTATGGATGAAGTTTACTGGGGTGCCTATAGGCATGCCGGCACACAGCTTGAACTGATGGGAGAGGAGGTTGTTTGCCCTGCCGCTGATGTGGCAGTTCTTGATGATTCATGGGTTGGAGCAGGAACAGGCTGGGCCACCTATGGTAGCGAACTACAGGCTGTATCCGGGGCTTTCTCTGTTGATCAGGCCGCAGACTTTCCTCATGCACTCGATGTGTTGTCGATTGGCGTCCGGATGTTCGAAAACGGTGAGGGCGTTGCAGCTGAATCAGCATTGCCAGTTTATCTGCGCAACAAGGTTGCGAAGACGGAAGCAGAGCGAAAAATATAGATTGTTGACAGCGTGAATAGTAGGTGTGCTCTATATAATTTGAGTGCTTCACAGGCCGTAACAGTTGCCTGGATAGCTTTTTCGTTCTGGCTCAGGTAGTCCATATTATTCACGGGATAGACGAAATCTACCCTGACCTTTGATTCCACAGAGAATTTTTTCTCTTGCAAATATTAGTAAGTAGTCGACGCGAGAAGAAAATCCACTGTGATATCCCTTGGTGTGAATAGATCAGGTTGGCGTGATATCCTCGCCACCCCATGAATAATGCGGGCTGGGAGCTAGTCTGAGAATGAGGGGCGTAGTGAGGGCGTGAGGTTTTGAGTCAGAATTTTTGATCATTAGATGCGAATAGTTGTACTTCTTTTAACAAAAATGATCGAAATAGCTGGCCAAAAGATCGCACCCGCAGTGCATCCCAGTTCTCAGACAGGCTCATAGTGCTTACTGTGCAGACAGCTGATCAAAAATGGACGCGTAGGTTTTTTCAGAGAAACCTATGGTGACATCATCACCCCGTACCAGAATCGGGCGTTTAATCATTGCCGGATACTCGCACAGAAGTTCCGCAGCATTTTTTTCGGTTGTCGCCTCTTTTATTGAGTCATCGAGCTTTCGCCAGGTAGTTCCCCGTTTGTTTAAAACGGTTTCCCAGCCATGCTGCTTTACCCACTTGCCGACAAGACCAGCGTCGACACCGTCGACACGATAGTCGTGAAAAATATACTCGACACCGATCGCGTCCAGATAGCGACGCGCCTTTTTAATAGTGTCGCAATTTTTTATACCGTATAGCGTTGTCTGCATTTTAGTCAACAACACGCAACAGTTCGTTGATCCCTACTTTGCTACGGGTTTTTTCGTCAACACGCTTTACAATTACAGCGCAATACAAGCTGTATTTCCCATCTGCTGATGGCAGATTACCTGATACAACAACTGATCCCGCCGGCACGCGACCGTAAATTATTTCGTCGTTTTCACGATCATAAATTCGTGTGCTCTGACCAATGTATACGCCCATTGAAATGACTGAGCCCTCTTCGACGATAACGCCTTCGACAACTTCGGAGCGAGCGCCGACGAAGCAATTATCCTCGATGATGGTTGGCGATGCCTGAAGCGGCTCCAGTACGCCCCCAATGCCAACGCCGCCAGACAAGTGAACGTTTTTACCAATTTGCGCGCATGAGCCGACGGTGGCCCAGGTATCGACCATCGTGCCGCTATCAACGTAGGCGCCGATATTAACGTAGGAGGGCATCAGTACTGTATTTGCCGCAACGTATGAACCTTTGCGGGCGACTGCAGGAGGTACCACGCGAACACCGGAGGCCGCAAACTGTTCGGCGGTGTAGTCGGTGAATTTGGAATCGACCTTGTCGTAGAATTGAGTGTAGCCGCCAGCGCTCATGGGTTCGTTATCGCGTATCCGGAATGACAGAAGTACCGCTTTTTTCAGCCATTCGTTGACAACCCAGTCGCCGACTCCACGGCGTTCGGCTACTCGTGCTTCACCGCTGTCAATTAATTGAATCGCGGATTCAATGGCGTTTCGGGTGGCTGCATCAACGCTTGCCGGAGTGATTTCAGCGCGGCGCTCAAATGCATCTGTAATGGTTTGCTCAAGATCTGACATGAGTATTCCTGTGTGTTGAGTATCTGTTTTACTGTGGTGACTGATTGCATTGTTCAAGACATTCGACAATCCGCGTCGATGCCTGCAGGCACTCGTCCAGTGGTGCAACCAGAGCTAGGCGGATGTGATTGTCGCCCGGGTTAATGTTTAAATTTGACGCGCGCGATAAATAGCTTCCAGGCAGCACACGCACATTGTGTTGAGTATATAGGGACTGCGTGAATTCAGTATCGCTGATTGGCAGTTTCGGCCATAGAAAAAAGCCGGCGTCGGGTTGCTGTAAGTTAAGTGGCTCTGCAAGGATTTCAAGCACCGCTGCATATTTCTCGCGGTACAATGAGCGATTGGCGACTACATGTTTTTCGTCGTCCCAGGCAGCGATGCTGGCGGCGTCAGTGTGTACGGGCATGGCGCAGCCATGATAGGTGCGGTAGAGCAGAAACTGCCTGATGATCTCATTGTCTCCGGCGACAAATCCGGATCTAAGTCCCGGCAGATTGGATCGCTTTGAAAGACTGTTTAATACAATACATCGCTTGAACCCGGTGTTGCCCATTGATGCTGCAGCCTGAAGCAGTCCGCAGGGTTTGTTTTGTTCATTCGGATAAATCTCGGAGTAGCATTCGTCTGAAACAACAATGAAGTTGTGCCGCTCGGCCAGCTGTATCACCTGTCGCAAAGTCCCCTCAGATAAAACCGCGCCGGCCGGGTTTCCCGGTGTGCACAGATACAGAAGCTGACATTGCTGCCAGACTGACATCGGGACAGAGTCAAAATCGGGCTGGTAGGCTGTATCGGATGGCGTATCGTAATACCACGGCTCAGCACCGGCCAGCAGTGCGGCTCCCTCGTAAATCTGATAGAACGGATTTGGCATCAAAATGTGCCTGCGCTTGCCTGAACTATCGAACAGGCACTGGGCAATAGCGAATAATGCTTCACGAGTGCCATTCACCGGTAGTACATGCTGGTCCGGATCAACTGCGGTATCGCTCAGTTGGTAGCGATTGCCGAGCCAGCGTGCGATTGCCCTGCGAAAGGCCGGACTGCCCGCTGTAGGCGGGTATTTCGCTACTCTGTGCAGGCTCTTTGCCAGAACATCCAGTACAAAATCCGGTGGTTGATGCTTCGGCTCGCCAATGGATAAATTGATTGCCGGTACGCTATCAGGTGGCAGTAAATCTGAGTAAAGAGCGTTGAGTCTTTCAAACGGGTACGGC
This sequence comes from Chromatiales bacterium (ex Bugula neritina AB1), assembly GCA_001730015.1. GTDB lineage: Bacteria > Pseudomonadota > Gammaproteobacteria > Granulosicoccales > Granulosicoccaceae. The sequence continues at coordinate 207,877 of MDLA01000080.1, forward strand.
TTTAACTTGTTCAGGAACGGGTTCATTCTAAAGCCTGCAGGCCACGTTGCTCTCCGGGAATAGAAGTAGAAAACTGTGCCATAAGAGTTTCCTGAGGTTGCAATCAATCGCTATTATAAACGCAAAGCGAATATCGATTGCGGATTCGGAAAAGCGAGAGATGACGCTCCGTCAGTGACCCATTCGGCGCATTGATAAAGAGAGCTTGGGTAGTCTGAGTGCCGGTGATTGCTGAAGACTTCATTGCAAAGCATGCCCTCAAAGGGCACAGTGCAAGTGTACTGTGACACCACTGGTGAGTTGATCGACCAGACGAGCCTCGGACTTATTTGAATTCACGAGGCTTTCGAGCCTGAGCGCTTTATTTGCTTTCAGGCTGTACTCGCCCCTGAGCCATAAGCCCAGGATTGATGAAAACTGTAGTCTGCGTCTGTTTTCACCTTAAGTCGGGTATTTACCAGCGGCTTTTAACCACTTGATACCACGATATCGTTGGTTGCATCTAAAGCGTAGTTTTCAGCATCGGCATAAAATGATTTGCCTTTGTCCAGTGATTCCCCGGCTTTTTTGTCGTGGCCGTAAATATCAGGCCTGAAGTGTGTTTTTCCGTTGCCATCTACCCATGCGGTTTGATAAGTCAGGTGCACCGGCACGTGGCGATCAAGCACTAGAGTTGTGGTGGATTTCTGACCGAGTAATGTGTCGATCTGGGCAGCGGAGCGCCCGTCATGCTGCAATAGCAGCTTAGCCAGTGCAAACGGTTTCTCAAGTCGGACGCAGCCGTGGCTGTAGGCGCGCTCTGTTTTGTCGAACAGGTTTTTGGCGTTGGTGTCATGTAAGTAAATGCTGTAATCATTCGGGAACATAAACTTGATATCACCCAGGGCGTTTGATTTCCCTGGCAGTTGCCGCAGTCGATAGTTTGACAGGAAGTTATTCGGATGTTTGTCGTGCATATCGAGACTGGCCAGTGAAACGGATTCCTCTGTCGCGAGCGACAAAGCCTCGAACCGGTTTCTAGCGAGATAGCCGGGTCGAGCCAGCTCCCTGGGAAGCAGTTCTCTGGTAATACTCGATGGAACATACCACGACGGGTTGACGACGAGATGTTCCATTTCATCGGAAAACAGCGGTGTTCGATTTCCGGGTTTACCGACGACAACTTTCATTGTCATAGCCAGTTCACCGTGTAGAGTTACATCGAGATCGTAGCCTGGCACATTAACAATGATATTGGATTGCTTGTCTGATCTTGTAAGCCAGCGCCAGCGATCGAGGTTCATATGAATCTGACTGATTCGCTTGTGCAATGGCACATTCAGTTCCGCAACCGTTTTCGGGCCAAGCACACCATCCGGTTGTAAGCCGTGCCGGTTCTGAAAATTGGTTAAGCCTTCGAACACGGCCAGATTAAACTTCTCATCACCGTCTACGTGTGTTTCTGCCAGATCTCCCGATTGCTGCAGACGCTGCTTCAACACGGGAATACGGCTGTCGGATTCGTCGTACTCCAGCGCCGGTCCGTTTGGAAATTCAGTCCAGCCACCAGCTGCAGCCATAACATAGTGAGAATGCAGCGCCTTGAGCAGACCCTTGTAGCGGGGATGATCTGGTTCCAGCGCATCTATAGTTTGCCGAAAGGAATGATTGCCGGTGAAAAACTCCGTTGTTATCGCACGAACATCGATATTCCCTTCTTTAAGGTTCCATCCGGAACTTGCATCGTTTTGCCGCAAATTGCCGTGCGCTACATCATCAAAGTATGTATAGAGCGCATCAGTCATGATGATTTCAAACTGGAACCGGTGCTGCGGATTTTTACTGGCAGAGAGCTGGCTGAGCAGACGGCTGTAGTACTTTGAAGCGTCCAGCCCCAGAAGCTGTGCGGAACTGAGCTTCTTGAGTACCGCTTTGCTGGTGAAGGTCATTTTACCTTTCTGAATCCAGAGTGGAGCATATCCTCTCTGTTGATAGATCCGCGCCAGCTCCTCTTTGTACCTTAGCTTGATAGTGCCTACGGTGTTTTCGGAGTGGCTGAAAAATTCTTTCAGGAATTCACGGCTGCTTGTCTCGCGTGCAAAGGCCGGTGTCGACAATGACAATGGCAATGCAGCGGTCGCGGTTAAGGCTATAGTTGACTTAAGCAGACTCCGTCTGGTGGTCATCTTCATATTATTATTGTATTTTTGTGACAGCACAGCCTGGACTCAACATACCAGTGCGTCGTGGAGGCAGGGGCTTTATCGGCGTTCACCCATGACCTTTGAGAGCAAATTACTGCGTGCTTATAAGTGATAGAATCAGCGAATGCATAGAACTATCTGTATTGAAAAGAGTTAATTCCAAAAAAATGTAAGTGGAAATTGAGCGGAAATATTAAAAAATAGTGATCAGATGCTCACGAATTGACAAAAGGTGGCATCAACGTGCAGATATCGAGTTATCTATACTGCATCTTGAGCGGCATACCGAGCTGGCTGCAGGCAATAAACAATATAAGCTGCAAGGCAATCTGCGGTACTGGCATGATTCAGGTGCGAAACGAATTCTGACCTTCGGAGGGGCGTGGTCAAACCATCTGCACGCCTTTGCCTACCAGGCCAATATTAATAATCTACAGGCAGTGGGTGTGGTCAGGGGTGAGGAAATGGTTTCCAATTCCTTGCTTCGTGCAGCACAGAGTTTTGGAATGCATTTATACTATATCAGTCGTAGCGAATATCGAAATCGCAGGGATAAAATCTATTGCAGAGAACTTTGTGAAAAGCTGGGTTGTGATTTCTGGCTTCCAGAGGGGGCGTCCAATTCGTTAGCAGTGGCAGGATGTACCGATATAACCTCTTCTATACCGTTGCCTGATAAATGTCGGATCTGGAATGGCAAGGTGGATACGGTATTTGCTCTGGCTGTCGGAACGGGAGCAACGCTGGCGGGAGTAGCTAGTTCACTACACGCAAATCAGAGTGTGGTGGGTTTTCCGGTGGTAAATGACTCATCTGTATCCAGTCGTATAGGGTACTGGGTTGAGCGACACACGTCGGATAATAAACAAAAAAACTGGATGCTCTGGCCGGAGCCGAATTTATTGTCTTATGGTAAGCTGGATACCGGCTTACTCGAGTTCATAATCGACTTTTTCAGTGATACGGGCATTGCGCTGGATCCCGTATATACCGGTAGGGTTATGCAGAGGTTATTAAAAAGCGATTTTTTAGATTCCCTTCGACCCGGCACCAAACTCATCTATATCCACACTGGAGGATTGATCGGTGCGTGGGGTTATCGTAAACAATTCACAGCCTGTTGTGACCGAAAAACAGTGGCGAACTATTTTTCAGAAATCCAGCGGCTGACCGGTCATACCGGCGAGTAGGAAGGGGTGTACCGTAAAAATCGCATGGCATCAAGCAGATTCACTAAGATTCACTATTGAGTACTATTGCGCGCGGCTGTTAGTATCGATTTTCGAGGCTTTTAGATTCTCTGCCCGATGTGAATTTATTTCCGGTTGATCTGACCGTTCATATATCGGTCCCGGTGCTGTTTGTATTGCTGATAGTCGGAATGGTAAGAGCGTTTACACTCTTCGTAAGCCGCATGCACACTTTCCTGATTACGGCATTCAGCGGTTCGGAGCAGATCGTAGGCTACTTTATAGAGAGTTTGCTTATGGGGCATTTGGGCAGATACGCTGCACCCGAAGACTCCGCTAAGGCACCCGGCAAGGATGCAATATCGGGGAAGCTTCAGGATGGCCACAGTGTATCCGCAAACTTTTATTATTTTCATTAGTAGTTTGCGAAAAATGTAGCCGGCAAATGTAACAAACTTTAACCGGGCGTTTAGTTACCAAATATTATAGTAATGGATTGGCTGTGTTTTCAGCTGCGTATGTGTGCTTTAAGTTTAATTATCACCTGGAGATGTAGCAGGCCGGAGAGTTTTCAGGCTTACAACCTGTTGCGCGCCATGATGTAATCCAGTTCATAGGCGTGGCCTACTAAGGTATGCTGGCAGGGTTGCCCTGGGCGGAATCCAACTGGCTGTTGCTTCTTGTGTTTGGGCAGTTTAACTATTGCAGGATTCTCAAAATGATCGTTCGAAATTCCAGACTACCCCGTGTGCTTTTTGTACTGGCAGTGCTTGCTACCCAGTCCTGTGCATCGACCTATTACAACGCAATGGAAAAGGTGGGGTACCATAAACGCGATATTCTCGTTAGCAATGTTGAAAAAACCCGGGACGCTCAGCAGGAAGCGCAGATTGAATTCAAGGATGCACTGGAACAATTCAGTTCAATTGTTTCAGTAGAAAATACTGATCTGAAAGTTTCATACAAAAAACTCTCTGCGGAGTACGAAGACAGCCAGGAGGCGGCGGAAGCTGTTTCTGATCGAATCGATAGCGTCGAGTCCGTAGCAAAGGCTTTGTTTAGGGAATGGGAATCAGAGATTGAGCAATTCACCAATAACGACTACAAACGAACTAGTACCCGTCAGTTGCGTGACACCCGTAACCGATACGATGAAATGCTCACGTCCATGCGACGATCGGAAGCCAGTATGAAACCGGTATTGCAGACCTTCAACGACAACGTACTTTTCCTGAAACATAATCTTAATGCCCAGGCGATCGGTTCATTGAAAGGAGAGTTTGATGCTCTGCAGAATGACATTGGCGTTCTGATCAGGGAGATGAATCGGTCCATAGCCGAGTCAGACAAATTTATTGCGGAATTACGCGGTTAATAAGCCGCTTTGCCAGTTGCGTTGTACAAATACCTGCCTCTTTGCAATGTTTGCGCTGTGGATCTGGCATGACATTGGAATTGTCGAAAGGCTGAATCCGGGATACTTCGTCGAGAATCGATAATCCATGTCTGAAAATATGAAACCTGCCTCAATATTGCGATTCCCTGGTGGAAGTTGTAAAAAACTGGGGTTCGCTGCCTTGATTTTCGGTGCACAGCTTTCGAGTGCATCGGCGGACACGATATTTGGCCTCTACGCAGGTGCCAATCTCTGGCAACCTGATTTCAGTGGTACCGTAGGTCAGGAAACCAATAACTTTGATTTCTCCAGTGAGTTCAGCCAAAACGATACCGACAGTACTTCGGTATACGTTGCTGTAGAACACTTTGTTCCGTTAATACCAAACGTGATGGTGCGTACGACGCCAGTCAACTGGGCTGGAAACTCTGACTCTGCCAGCGGTACCTTAGGCGGAACAGTCACACTCAATGGTAATGTCGATGCGTTGATCGATATCGATATGACAGACTTTACGTTGTACTACGAGATTCTCGATAACTGGGTGAGTCTGGATATTGGTCTGACAGCGCGAAAACTCGATGGCGCTGTATCTGCCCGTGAAACCTCGACAAATCTCAGTGATTCTGTTGATCTCGATACCACAATCCCGATGCTCTACGGGCACGCCCGTTTTGATCTTCCGTTCACCGGTCTGGCACTGGGCGTTCGTGGAAATGCAATCGCGTATGAAGAAAGTGATCTGCTCGATCTGGAAGCCTATCTGCATTTTGAAATTGACTTGTTGCCAGCCGTAGATTTTGGTATTCAAGGCGGGGTGCGGCGCTTGAGTCTGGATATAGATGATCTAGAAAACTGGAGTTCGGATGCCCGTTTTGATGGGGCCTATGTAGGGCTTACCCTGCATTTCTAGTCAGGACCGCAAACCTGTCGAGCAGAATCGATAAAGGTGGCCGGCTTTTTTCTTGTAAAACAGCTTGTACTTCTCAGCCTGCAATAAAATTGCCGCTGACGCATAGTAAAATCTGGAGTGTACATTGGCTGTAGCTGAAAATATTCTGAGTAAAACCGAGATCGATCGGCAGTTTGAAGAGCGGCGGGTTTCCGAGCGAATTTCCGCGAGTGTGGCATTGCGTGTGGCTGTACTCAAACCAACGCAACAAGATTTGTATCTGAATACCTTCGATGAGCTTCGACGACGATTTCTGATGTCCGTAGAATACAATCGATTAATGCTGGTTGGACGAAAAGCGCTGAAAGATGCCCGTATGCCGCAAGGTGAACTGGCTGTTTTTGCGGAAACAGTTGAGCTGCGGATGGAGATGCTAGCCAGTTTGTCCGGCCTGGCAACGCACTCGGTGAGCCTGCAGGCGCGGCAGGATATAATGATCAGCGAGAGTGGGATCAAGTTTCCACACCCTGAGAATATTGAACCGAATACAATGATCTGCTTGCGAATGGCTAGTTACAGCTCGCCAATACTTGCCTTGTTTGCCTTGGCTAACGTGGTTCATAGCAGTGTTGAGCGAGATAATGATACCGGTGCACATGTTGGTGTGGCAGCAAAGTTTGAGAAGATCCATGCCGATGACCGGCAGCAACTTAAGTCGTTTGTTTCGCTGCGGGAATCACAGTTGCAGTTGGCTGCCTGAGGTGTGGCAATAGACAATGTGCAGTTGCAATGAGTACTGTAAATTGACCATTTTGCCGAATCGGTTGCTGTTAAAAAATAAAGACTTGCTGTGTTAAACCGATAGATTTCCTTAGAGAACCACTCTCATCAGTGGGAATGCCTCGCTTATACGCTATGCGTGCGCGCGAGAACAATCGCAGGATAAGATCTATGTATCACCGCAAAAGCGGCAGGCATGCAGCAGCAACTGTGGATGCAATTGACGTTTCGCCCATGCGACGCAACTGTATCAGGCCACTGTGTATTGGCATTGCTCTAGCGTGCTTGCCCATTGGGAGCGCCTACGCAAATCTGGCAGAGTTGTGTCATTCAGTAAGGTTGGTCACCAACTCCAGTATGGATAGTTCGGTACTGATAAATGCAGTACCCAACGCAACCGGCCCCGATGGCTGGAGTGTGGTGAACTCTCCGGATCGGGTAGATGTTGGTGTGACCTACGAGATTGACTATGTAGCGAATCCTTTTTCGCTTTTCGCTTCTCCGGATGGTGGTACCTGGACCCGACTGGTTGATAACGCCAATAATTTTCAAGAGCAGATCTATCAACAAGTCACAGGTTTGCGCCCGGGGTCTAACTTCTATGTACGTTATTATCAGGCACGGGTTGCGACCAGTTTTTCAAGGGCTGACGGAGGCTTTCTGGTTCAACTGGGCGAGAATTCGATCGTCGGGCCAGACGCGGATCCACCTTCAGGAGAGCCACAACAGGGAGGCTGGTCAGAAGCGATCGTTGGACCCTTTATCGCAAAATTCGAAGAGGAGAAACTGTCGATAACCGCAAATTCGGCTGGCACTGACTCCTTTGTTGATCTTTTCCTTGACGGTGTAAGGATCTGTACGATTGACGCCGACAACGATGGCCTCCTTGATGTACTTGAAGATGCAAACCGTGACGGAGTTGTGAGTAATGATGACTCCGACGGCGACGGCGTACCGAATTATCTTGATACAGATTCGGATAACGACGGGTTGAGCGACGGTGAAGAAACTTTCACCAAACAGGGCAACAACCCGGCGCCGGATGCGGATAATGATGGCATCCCGGATTCAGTCGATGTGACTGAAACCGGTGGAGTCGATGCGAACGGCGACGGAGTTGATGATGCGGTTATCAATCGCCACGACCTCGATGGAGATGGCTTTGCCGACTACATTGATCCGGATAGTGATGGTGACGGCGTTCCGGACAAACTTGAAGGTAAAAATGATTTCGATGGAGACGGGCAAGCGAACTATCGGGATACCGATAGTGACAACGACGGTATTAGCGATACGATAGAAAGTGGTGCACTACTTATTGACAGCGACGGCGACGGCATTGATGACGCTTTCGATGAAGATTCTCCGAACAGTAGCTCTGTATTGCGTGATAGCGAGTCGGATGGCGTACCGGACATGTTTGATGTAGATACTGATAACGACGGCTTGCCAGATATTCTGGAAGATGCCGGTGATGTCGATAACGATGGCTTCCCGAATTATCGTGATCTGGATAGCGACAACGATAGCATTGCAGATTTTGTTGAGGCGACAGTGCCCGGAGCGTCAAACAGAGACACTGATAGAGACGGAATCCCTGATCTGTTTGATGTTACCAGCACAGGTGGAGAGGATGCCAACGGAGACGGCATCGACGATAGTTTTTCATTTGTTTCTTCGGATGATGATGACTGGCCTGACCATCACGACCCGGATAGTGATGGTGATGGTGTACCCGATATCTATGAAGGTACTGCTGATCTCGATGGTGATGGCATAAGCAACTACCTCGATGATGACAGTGATGGCGACGGCATCTCTGATGCCATTGAAGGAGGTTCGTTAGGCAGTGACAGCGACGGTGACGGTTTAGACGACTATTTTGATGTTGATCACACCGGCGGTGTCGACAGCAATGGTGATGGTGTTGATGATGCGGTGCTGCCACCAGATGCCAACAACGATGGTCGTATAGACATGATGGATATTTTTGACAGTGATGATGACGGTATCCCCGATGTTCTAGAACGAATAGGCGATACTGATGGTGATGGGCTGAGTGACAGCCGCGATAGCGACAGTGACGGTGACGGTATAGCTGATGGTGTGGAAGCGGGATTGACTGGCTTTGACTTTGACAACGATGGCATCGACAATTTAATGGACGTTGATCAAACCGGTGGTGAGGATGCAAACGGAGACGGTATAGACGATGCGTTCATGCTGGCGGACTTTGATAACGACGGCTTGCCTAATCATGTTGATCTGGATTCCGATGGCGATGGCATTCCGGACGCCGAAGAAACAGGGGATCTTGACTTCGACGGCATCGCTGATTACCTTGATACAGACCCGTTTTCTCTGGTTACCGGTACGCGTGGCAGTGGCTGCACGCTTACTGGAGCTGAGGCATCAGTGGATCCGTTGCTGGGGTTGCTGATTGCGGGTGCGGCTGCCGGGCTGGCCCGACGCAGGAAAACTACTTTTTAGTGACGCTCTGGCTGCGATCGAGCGTTTTGCTCAGCAGTATGACCGGGATCAGCCCGGTCAAAACGATAAGCAAGGCGGCCAAAGCGCTCTCTTCGATCAGTTCGTCCGATGCAAACTGATACACGTGGGTTGCAAGTGTGTCGAAGTTAAACGGTCTCAAGACCAGTGTGGCTGGCAGCTCTTTCATACAATCTACAAAAACCACTAGCATCGCTGTGATAATGCCGCTTCGCATGAGCGGCAAATGAACACGCCATAACATTCTACTCGATGATTGGCCCAGTGAGCGGGCAGCCAGGTCCATACTCGGGGTAATTTTATCGAGGCTGGATTCCACAGATCCGAATGCTACTGCGAGAAAACGCACAACATAAGCCAGGATCAGCGCGACCACTGTACCGCTCAGTATCAAGCCGGTAGAAAATTCAAAATGGCGGCGAAAAAATGCATCGACTGTGTTGTCGAAGGACGCTAGCGGCACCAGGATGCCGATAGCCAGCACAGCGCCAGGTAATGCGTAGCCGGTACTGGCCAGACGTGTACATAGCCTCAGGGTGCCACTTTTGTTAATGCGCGATGAATAGGCTAGAAAAATTCCCAGGAACGTGGCGATAGTGGCGGCTGTTAGTGATAGCAGTAAGCTGTTTAACGTAGTTTCGCGAAAATCCGGGGTCCAGGATTCGGTGAAATTAGTTATAGAATAGTTGAGCAATACGACAGCCGGTATAAGGAACCCGAGTAAAACCGGCATCGCGCAGCAGAAAAACAGTGCAGCGTTTTTCAGGCCGTGAACGCGAGGGCGCTCGACTCGTGAAAACCGGCTGCTCGATGGCTGGAATTGCTTTTGATGTGCGCGGCTGATCCGTTCCAGACCAAACAAAGTGAACACGAAAATCAGTAACAGACTCGCTATCTGAGCGCCGCCTCCGAGGTTGTCCATATTCAGCCACACATCGTATAAGCCGGATGTAAGCGTGCGTACAGCGAAGTAATCAACGGTACCGAAATCATTCAGAGTTTCCATCAGAGCCATGGCGACTCCAACAGCAATAGCGGGGCGGGCCAGTGGCAGCGAGATAGTCATAAAGCCCTTTCGCCGCGGTTGCCCTAGCACACGTGCCGCTTCCAGCAGTGAGGCCGATTGCTCGATAAAAGCCGCGCGGGCCAGCAGATAGACATAGGGATACAGCACCAGCACCATCATACAAATGGCACCGCCAAGCGAGCGGATTGATGGAAAGTAGTAGTCCGCTGAGGTTTGCCAGCCGAACAGATGACGTAAGCTGGATTGCAACGGGCCGGAATACTCAAGCAGATCGGTGTAGATAAACGCTATAACATAGGCGGGCACGGCGAACGGTAACAGCAACGCCCAGACAAACAAATTGCGGCCGGTGAATTCATAGTGCGTCACCACCCAGGCTGTGGTCACCCCGATTGCCAGAGTGCCGGTGGCCACCCCGGCCATCAGTAGAAATGTGTTGAACAGATAGCCGGGTAACACCGTTGCATAGAGATGCGGCCAGATATTTTCGCTTGGGAAAAGTGCCAGCCAGACGACCGAAATAATGGGCAGGCAAATCAGCAGCGCAGTGACAACAGCAACCACTGTACCGGTGGTGAGTCGCTGAGGTCGGGATGCGGTTGGCAGTGCTTGTCCTGACGATGCGGTGGTCACAGGCGTTGTTGCGGTGTCAAGGGTTGTTGCATGGGCTGGTTGCAATGTTCTTTATTATGGATTGCAGAGACTAATGCGAATTATTCTCATTTGCAATAACAAACTTGCCATTCTATTACGGGTTTTGCTACTGCTTACGGATTTCCTGCAGAATTTTGTCGATTAGCGGAACACCATAATTGCCGCTCCGACGTCGCGACCTTCCGAGACCAGCAGATTGTAGGTGCGGCAGGCCGCAGCTGTGTCCATGACTTCCAGCGGCAGAGCCATAGCTTGCAGTTCACGACGTAGGGCGATGTCTGGAAATTGTTGTCTAGCACCCGTGCCTAGTAATACGATATCCGGCTTTTTGCTCCTGAATATTTCGAAGTGCTCAGGTTTTAGATCGGTTGCGTGGTTTACCGGCCAGCCGGAAAAAATTTCATCCGGAAATATCACCACACTTTCATTGTATTGCTGATCGTTTATGGTCAGAAAACCACTGCCGTAGTTGCTGAAAGTGTAGTTACCCTGCGGGTTGTCCAGTGTAAATTTCATGTTTTCGATTAAATAAGGACGTCGGGAGTTATAATAACCCGCAGCGGGCATAGCGCCCATGGCAATACTGCCTGGTGTCGTCTTGGCCAGGCTCTTTACAGTAGAGCCTTTTTTACAGCCACACTATCACTGTTGGAGTGAGTCACTACATTGAAACCGGTAAAAATTGGTTTTCTGGGCTTTGGCACGGTTGGGCAGGGTGCTGCCGTTGTGCTTGCCAGAAATGCAAATGAAATTAGTCGTCGTGCAGGCAGGCAAATTATCGTCAAGTCAGCGGTGGTGCGGGACATCAATCGCACCCGGGAAGCCGGACTTGAGGAGGTAAAATTAAGCACCGACCCACTGGATGTTGTTAATGATCCGGAGATTGATGTTGTGGTGGAAGTTATGGGGGGTGACGAGCCATCCCGAACCTTGCTTCTCCAGGCTATTGCAAACGGTAAGCATGTTGTTACCGCCAATAAAGCGCTGATTGCGCGCTTTGGTAATGAGTTATTCGAAGCCGCCCGTGAGCGAAGTGTATCGGTTGCATTTGAAGCTGCCGTCGCTGGCGGAATTCCGGTTATAAAGTCAATCCGGGAAGGCCTGGCGGGGAACAAAATTCACTGGCTTGCCGGCATAATCAACGGGACAAGTAATTACATCCTGTCCGAGATGCGGGATAAAGGCCGGGATTTTTCCGACGTACTGCAGGAAGCTCAGGAGCTGGGTTATGCTGAAGCCGATCCCACCTTTGATGTTGAAGGCGTCGATGCAGCACACAAGCTGACAATACTGGCTTCAATTGCCTTCGGTGTGCCATTGAACTTTGATGCAGTTTATATTGAGGGCATAAGTGGGATTTCACGTGAAGATACTGCTTACGCTGAAGAGCTCGGCTATCGGATCAAGCACCTGGGAATTGCACGTGATACCGGTGGTGGAATTGAATTGCGGGTGCACCCGACATTAATACCGGAGCGTCGGCTCATTGCCAATGTTGATGGCGTTATGAATGCGATACTGGTTCAAGCCGATGCCGTTGGCCCCACTTTGTATTACGGGGCGGGTGCCGGTGCTGAACCGACGGGATCAAGCATTGTCGCGGATATCATGGATGCTGCCCGCGGGGCATCGGCCGCGGTGGACAATCGGGTTCCGCACCTTGCCTTCCAGCACGATGCGCTGAGTGAAATCCGGGTTGCCAGCCCGGGCGAATTTGAAACATCGTTTTACCTGCGTATTCAGGTTGACGACAAACCGGGAGTGATGGCCGATATCAGTCGTATACTTGCTGAGGAGGACATTAGCATCGAGGCCATCATTCAGAAAGAGCCGGCTGCACAGTCAACTACGGTTCCGATCATTCTGCTGACTCGAAAAATAGTTGAAGGGGCGATGGATGCGGCGATTTCTAAAATTGAAGCGCTCAGCAGCGTTGAAGGGGAAGTGAAGCGAATTCGCGTGGAGTCACTGGGTTAACCCCTGGTGCTTAATTGCTGATGGGGTAAGGGCTAACCGGCATTGTTCACGGGATTGGCAGGACTTCGCTTAATCCTTGATTCTGCAGAGAAATTTGTCTGATGCAAGTATCAGACAAAATACTCGACGCGAGCAGAATGTCCACTGTGAAAGCCGTTGCAGTGAGTAAATAAGGTCTGAGGTATCCCCGTGATCCTATGAATAGTGCGGGCTAACTGGATGGCGGCGTCCAGTTAGCATTTTTCACAAGCTCTCCGGTATTCGGAATCACCTGAACGCATCGATCATCCCAGAGTTGCAGCATTTTGTAGTCTTTCTGGTTGGTGACCTTAAGACCTGGCAGTCCGTTGTCCGACAGCCATTTCTCGACCGGTGGAATATGGTGTGCAACCGACGCACGTGCGGTAAAAATTCTTACTTCGATGTCCATTTTCAGCCAGCGCTTTACGCGCTCAAGCATTGCCGGAATGGGCGCGCCAATATATTCATGCCCTTTCCAGCCGTCCCATTGGGCAAGGGTGCCGTCGAGGTCTACGCCGATCCATTTATTGCCAATTCTACTTTCTTTGCGATCGCTGGTTTGTTTTTCAGCCATTTTCTTATCCATTGGCACTTGTTGAAGAGGAGACCGGCTCCTGCGGGAAATTTCAGTCGCCAAGATTATGTCAGGACATTAAATACTGCAAGCGCGCAGGTAAATTTACCGTTGGTATCCAGGTTGTATTAGCGTGAAAGTGTTTTCAGAGCACTCAGATACTCAGTTCGGCTGATGCAAACGGCCCCCATATTGAGTAAATGCTCTGTGGGCAACTGGCAGTCAATCAGATCAAAACGCCCGCAGGTGGCCAGTGTCACCAGCGCGATTTTTGACGCATCGGACTTTTTACTAAACATCGATTCACCAACAAACACTCTGCCGACTACAACGCCATAGAGTCCACCGACCAGTTCGTCGTCGGACCAGACTTCTATCGACTCCGCTACCCCTCTTCTGGCAAGTTCACAATAAGCTTCGGTCATATCAGCGGTGATCCAGGTGCCGTCAGAGCCTTGTCGCGGGACACCGCAATTTTCGATGACCCTACCAAAGGCTGCATTATGGCTGACAGTAAATTGTTGCTTCTTTATTGTTTTCTGCAGGCTTCTGCGTACTTTTATTTGCTCTGGCCAAATGATGCAGCGTGGATCGGGTGACCACCAGAGAATCGGTTCGCCTTCCGAATACCAGGGGAAAATGCCCTGGCGATAAGCGAGTATCAGCCGCTCGGGCTTCAGGTTGGCACCTGCCATCAACAGTCCATTGGGCTCCGTCATGGCATTTTCGGGCCGGGGAAATGGTGTCAGATCGTCATTGGCATCTAGAAATGGGATCGGTATTTCAGTCATGAGTTATAGTTAAGCGTGAACCGGAATAACGCTGTTAATGCATAGCTGGTTAACTATTCAGATCCTTTTCTTTAAATGGCAGTAAGGCGTGTAGTGCCTCGCAGTGTTGCTCCATCAGTGGTCGCTCCTGTTTAAGGAATTGCCGAACCGCCTGACTGAAATTTTCATTACGCAGATAATGAGCTGACCAGGTTGGGGTCGGTACAAACCCGCGGCCGATTTTGTGTTCGCCTTGCGCACCGGGTTCAAAACGCTTGAGTCCGTTAGCTATGCAGTAGTCGATCCCTTGGTAGTAGCACGCTTCAAAATGCAAGCTGTGAAAGTCCTCGCTGCAGCCCCAGTATCGACCAAAGAGAGTATCGGTACCTTTGAGCATTACTGAGCAGGCAACGCGTTTTTCATTATGGGTGGCAAAAACTATGATGATATCCTCGCCCATCGTGTTGCCCAGTTCAGCAAAAAATGGCTGATTCAGCGTCGGATTGCCCCACTTTCTATTGAAAGTATCGAGATAAAACCCGGTGACATCATTCCAGTCTGCGGTGTTAAGTTCTCTACCGTGCATTACCTGCAGAGTTACCTCCTGCTCGGAAACGCGCTTGCGTTCGCGGCGCAGGTTTTTGCGCTTTTTGGACGTGCAGTGCGATAGAAAGTCTTCGAAGTCGCTGTATTCGTTGTTAGCCCAGATGTACTGGCAGCCCATGCGCTCCATATAGCCACCGGCAACAAGTTTTTTTGATTCTGCATCTGTCGGGAAAAGCCAGTGCACACCGGATAAGTTCTGTTGATCGACCACCGCAATTGCAGCTGACAGCAAAGCGGACGCACAGTGATCATAGTGTTCGCCGGGCTTTACCAGTAAGCGCGGGCCTGTAGCCGGCGTAAAAGGTACTGCGCAGACAAGCTTCGGGTAATAGGATTGCCCGCTGCGCTGATAAGCTTCTGCCCAGGCGAAATCGAAAACAAACTCGCCATAGGAGTTTGTCTTCAGGTAACTTGGAGCGGCTGCAATCAGTTGGTCTTTGTCGTTCTTCAGTAGCAGATGGTAGGGATGCCAGCCATGCTCTGCCGAAACACAGTGATTGCGTTCCAAAGCGCTGAGAAACTCATGGCGCACGAATGGATTGCTGCCATCGTGTAGTGCATTCCATTCATCGGCCGAGATATCAGCCAATGAGTCCGATATTTCAATTTGCATGCGGCAAGTCGTTCAGTAGTGACCGCGTAATCAGCTTTCTGACTCTTTGCCTGAGTTTAATGCGTCAAGATATTTTTCTGCATCCAGTGCTGCCATGCAGCCGGAGCCGGCGGAGGTGATTGCCTGGCGGTAAATATGATCCATGACATCACCAGCTGCGAATACACCTTCGACACTCGTGGCTGTGGCATTGCCGTTAAGCCCGCTGTGAACCTTGATATAACCACCGGCCATGTCCAGCTGGCCTTCGAAAATACCTGTGTTCGGCGTATGTCCGATGGCGATAAATACACCGTGCAGATCAATGTCTTCTGTCGCCCCGGTATCGGTGTGTTTTATACGCATGCCGGTGACACCGCTGTCGTCACCGAGTACTTCATCAAGGGTATGATTCCATTTCATTGATACTTTGCCGGCGGCTTCTTTTTCAAATAGGTGCTTTTGCATGATTTTTTCGGCGCGAAGCTCATCGCGGCGATGAACCACAACAACTTCCGAGGCAATATTTGATAGATAAAGTGACTCTTCGACAGCGGTGTTGCCCCCGCCGATGACTGCGACGCGCTTTTGCTTGTAGAAAAATCCGTCGCATGTTGCACAGGCCGAAACACCTCTGCCTTTATAAGCTTCCTCTGATGGAAGCCCGAGGTAACGGGCGCTGGCGCCAGTTGAGATTATCAAGGCATCGCAGGTGTAGCTTGCTGAATCTCCGGTCAGGGTGAATGGCTTGCTGCTCAGATCAACCGTGTGGATGTGGTCAAACACGATCTCGGTTTCAAAACGTTCGGCGTGCTTGCGGAACCGTTCCATTAATTCGGGGCCTTGTACCCCGTCATTGTCTGCCGGCCAGTTGTCTACATCGGTAGTGGTCATTAGTTGTCCACCCTGTTCGACACCGGTAATAAGTACCGGGTTAAGGTTGGCTCGTGCAGCGTACACGGCAGCGGTATAGCCTGCCGGACCAGAACCGAGAATCAGCAATTTGCAGTGTTTGGATTCGCTCATAGGTTTGGGGGGTATCCGATTTGTGAGGGTCTCAATACATGACAATCCCAACACGCCGCTGTTGCAGCGGGAATGAAAGTCATAAGATTGCAGGTCAGGTTAATAGTGTACTACGCCCCTGCATGCACTTGTAAGCAGGGCAGGTGAAACAGACGGGTTGCTGATCGAAGCGCCTATTTTATCCGACACAACAATTCCAATACCGGATTATTTTGACTTCCAAAGCCGCTCACAGCGGAGCAACGCGGACCAGGCGCGCTGTATCCAAAGCCAGCAAAACAACAAAGCGAAGCACAGCGGCAAAGCCTGCTGCTAAAGCTGCCGCTAAAAAGCCCGTCGTTCGCAAGCCAGCGACGCGAAAGCCGGTGGCTGCCGCGCAACCAGCAAACGCGCTGAAAAAACCGCGCCACAATGGTCGCACGATAAGAACACCAATGGAGGCAGAGTTGTCCGCGCGGGCTGTCGCCTTATTGCATCGCGGCTTGCGTGAGGTGCTGGCTATTCTGGTTGCGGTTGTGGCGATCCTGATGCTGCTGGCGTTAATGACTTTCCACGTAAGCGACCCGAGCTGGTCACACACGGGCGGCTCCGGGCAGATCCGCAATGCCTGCGGAATTTTCGGTGCCTGGTTCGCCGACGTTGCCATGTTTCTATTCGGATATATTGCTTATCTGCTGCCGGTGGGGTTAGCGGTGATTGGCTGGAAAGCGTTTCGCGACAGCCGTGAATTTACTGCGCCTTTGCTGGTTTTTGCTCGCATAGCAGGCATGGTGCTGCTTTTAATAACGGCTTGTGGACTAGGTGATCTGCACTTTTTTGTCCATCGCGGGGATCTGCCGATCGGTACGGATGGTGGTGGGGTACTGGGTGCCTGGGTAGCCGGAAATATGGTTGGTGTGATTAACACGCTTGGCACCACGCTGATCCTGTGTGCTTTGTTTCTGGGCTCGATTACTTTCATTACTGGAGCATCATGGTTTGCGATTGTTGAGGAAACCGGCAGATACACGCTTAAAGGTTTTCGATTGGCGCAATTCTACCTGTTGGATGCTGCCACGCGCTTTCAGGAATACCTGACCTATCGCGAGGCCAGACAAATGCGTCGACGACAACAGCTCGAGTCCGAACTGGCGGCGAATCAGCCGGAGCGAGAAGATCCTGAAGTCAAAGAACCACTTGTTAAAAATCCTCGTAAGCGCGTGCTGGACAGCAGCACCGATAGCAGTCCTGAAAACG
The DNA here is from genome assembly GCA_001730015.1 of Chromatiales bacterium (ex Bugula neritina AB1). Classification (GTDB taxonomy): domain Bacteria; phylum Pseudomonadota; class Gammaproteobacteria; order Granulosicoccales; family Granulosicoccaceae. The sequence goes on from MDLA01000080.1 coordinate 225,309, forward strand.
CAGCAAGTGATTCGGTAGCGGACGATGCAGCGGCAAAAGATGCGACCGTGGCCGTCGCAGCTGCTGCGACAGAAACTCAGCAACCACGGAAAATCAGTATTTCCCAGCGGCCGGCAAATCCAGCGCCAGTCGCCCCTGAAAGTGAGTCTGACAAGCAATTTCAGTTATTCGAAACTCCCAAATCAACGGCGAAACGCGCTCCCGGCGAGATTCCTCCGGTAAATCTGCTGGATAAAATTGAATCAATGCAGAAGGGATATTCGGAAGAGAACCTGGAGCATCTGTCGCGATTGCTGGAGTCAAAGCTCGCTGAGTTCAATGTGGTGATCGAGGTGGTAGCGGTACATCCCGGGCCGGTTATTACCCGGTTTGAAGCATTGCCCGCGCCGGGGGTTAAGGTAAGCAAAATAACCGGGCTGTCCAAGGATATCGCACGTTCACTGTCCGTTATGAGTGTGCGTGTTGTTGAGGTTATTCCGGGGAAACCGACTATTGGTCTGGAAATACCGAATGAAGACCGCGAAATTGTGCAGTTAACCGAGATATTGCAGTCGAAGGTTTACCAGCAGACAAAATCTCCATTGGCGATTGCACTGGGCAAGGACATCAGCGGTTTGCCGGTGGTGACTGATCTGGCCAAGATGCCACATCTGCTTGTGGCTGGAACCACCGGCTCCGGTAAGTCAGTTGCGGTTAATGCGATGTTGATTAGTCTGTTGTATAAAGCGACAGCCGATCAGGTGCGGCTGATTTTGATTGATCCAAAAATGCTGGAACTCAATGTGTATGAGGGAATTCCCCATCTGCTGGCACCGGTTGTCACTGACATGAAAGAGGCGGCGAATGCGTTGCGCTGGTGTGTTGGTGAAATGGAGAGGCGCTATCGCCTTATGGCGTCACTCGGCGTGCGAAATATATCGGGTTTCAATAAAAAAGTAACCGATGCGATAGCCGCTGGCGAACCGATTAAAGATCCGTTATATAAACCGGAAGAAGCATTTGATCCCTCGCTGCCGCCTCCCGACCTTGAAACATTACCGTTTATTGTTGTGGTGGTAGACGAATTTGCCGACATGATGATGGTCGTCGGGAAAAAGGTTGAAGAGTTGATTGCTCGTATCGCACAGAAGGCCCGGGCAGCGGGAATTCACCTGGTTCTGGCAACACAGCGTCCGTCGGTTGATGTGATAACTGGCTTGATCAAGGCGAATATACCCACTCGGATGGCCTTTCAGGTGTCGTCGCGAATTGACTCTCGAACGATCATTGATCAGGGCGGAGCAGAGACACTGCTCGGGCATGGAGATATGCTATTCCTGCCACCGGGAACCGCACTTCCGGAACGAGTGCATGGTGCGTTTGTGGACGACCACGAAGTGCACAGTGTTGTCGACTGGCTGAAAGAGTCTGGTACTGCGGTGTATATTGATGAAATTCTGCAGGAATCAACCTTGCCGTTGCCGGGTCTCGCCAGTGAAGGTGGAGAAGAAGATGGTGAGCGCGATGCACTATACGATCAGGCAGTTGCGATCGTAACTGAAAGCCGAAAGGCGTCGATATCCTATGTGCAAAGGCGTTTGAAAATAGGCTATAACCGTGCAGCCAGAATAGTCGAAGACATGGAGGCCGCCGGAGTTGTCAGTGCGGTGCAGCATAATGGCTCACGGGAAGTTATTGCGCCCCCGCCGGTTTAGATCGCAGCAGTTGCAGAGCAGACTAAACGTTTACTGTGAATACGATATGAAGAAACTAATGAAACTGGCGGCTCTGGTGAAACTGGCGGCACTGGTGGTGATTTTCGCCGTGTTAACACGGCTTGCAACTGCCGCCGCTGTGACTAATGAATTGCTTGATTTCAGTGCTGCAATGGAATCGTTCAGCGCTGAGTTTACCCAAGTCGTCTACGATAGTGACTCAGTGGTGTTGCAGGAGTCGAGTGGAACGGTTGAACTTGAACGACCGGGCAAGTTCCGCTGGACCTACACAGAGCCAGTGCGCCAGACCATTGTGGCTGATGGTCGCACTTTGTGGGTTTATGATGAAGACATCAAGCAGGTTACTGTGCAAACGCAGGCGTCGACGCTTGGCAGCGCACCCATCGGCTTACTCAGTGGTGAGCGTGCAATTGAAAGTGAGTTCACAGTTGTTGAATTAGGTGTTAGTGATGATCTTCGCTGGTTTCAGCTGGAACCGCTGATCAAAGATACCGATTTCAATGCGGTATTTATTGCGCTGGATAAGACAGGCATGCGAGCCATGGAATTGCGGGACAACTTTGATCAGGCAACGCAGATACGTTTCAATAATTTTAAAATGAATGACTCGATTCTGTCGGACGTATTTGCCTTTGTTGTTCCTGATGGGGTAGATGTAGTCGGTGAATTACCGTCGGCAACAGTGCCTGAGCCTGAAAATACGGGTGAAACTCACGGTGCAACGGCAGATCAACCTTCTGTAACGGTTGTTCCGCAGCAAATGGTTGAACCGATCCAGGAAGACGTGCTGGACCTCTCCGGATCGGCTGCCGAAGCTCCTGTGCAAAACGTATTGCCGGTACAGCCTGAGCTGAATAATCCAACTCGGACCGAGCAAATACAGACCACCCGGAACCAGGATGGTGAATCTGCTGAGCAGGCGGTAAGCGGTACTTTACCCATCGATCCGTTGCTGGCCAGTGAGCCGTTGGAAACTGAGCCGATGGAAACTGATCCGTTGTTGCTGGACGATGTTCCCGCTGATACGGTCAGACAATCGGAAGAACCCGAGATCACTTTCAAGGAAACCGTTCGTCGCGTTGTGGTTGAGTAGCATCAGGGTTGCGTACCCGGCTCGCTCAGGCGAGTAGCAAGGTGCACGACGAATAAGCGCATTCTGGTAAAGTATCGGGATGACAGAGCAAATATCGCTACTCGACGAATCGACTTCTGAACCGAAGAAGGCCGAAACAACCGGAACTCAGCATTCAGCTGCCAATCCCTTTGCACCACTGGCAGACCGGATGCGTCCCCGAGTTCTGAGCGAATTTTCAGGACAACAGCATCTGCTGGGACGTGAAAGTACCTTGCGCGCTGCTATTGAGAGGCAGCAGTTGCATTCGATGGTTTTTTGGGGCCCGCCCGGTACCGGCAAAACCACACTGGCCAGAATGCTGGCGTTGCAGTGTGATGCGGCGTTTATCAGCCTCTCGGCGGTGCTGTGTGGAGTCAAAGATATCCGCAACGCGGTTGATGCCGCGCAGAAGACCCATCTCACAAGGGGTATACCAACCGTGTTGTTTGTCGATGAGGTTCATCGCTTCAATAAGGCGCAGCAGGATGCTTTTCTGCCTCATATAGAAGACGGAACTTTCTATTTTGTGGGTGCAACAACTGAGAATCCTTCGTTTGCACTGAACAATGCGCTACTGTCGCGGGTTCGTGCCTATATCCTCAAGCATCTTGATGTCGACGCCATAGAGCAGGTTCTGAAGCGTGCGCTGACAGACATCGAACGTGGGCTGGGCGATTTAGAGTTAAAGGTGTCAGGAGAGATCATCCGGCAGCTTGCCGTGGCGGCTGACGGAGATGCCCGGCGTTCACTGGTATTGTTGGAGCTGGCGGCAGATATAGCTGATACCGCCGAAGATGGAACACGAACTATTGTCTCGGCAACAATCGAAGAGGTAACCCGGGACTCCCTGCGTCACTTTGATAAAGGTGGCGACATTTTCTATGAGCAGATTTCCGCGTTGCACAAATCCGTTAGAGGGAGTGATCCCGATGGGGCATTGTACTGGTTTTGTCGCATGATCGATGGCGGATGTGATCCCCACTATATTGCCCGACGCGTGGTGCGAATGGCCACGGAAGATATAGGCAACGCTGATCCACGCGGCCTGCATCTGGCGATGGATGCGTGGCAGGTTTTCGAGCGTCTGGGTAGCCCGGAAGGAGAGCTTGCTATTGCCCAGGCGATAATTTATCTGGCGTGCGCTGCCAAGAGTAATGCGACTTATAATGCCTATGGTGCGGCCATGAGCTTTGTAAAGGAAACCGGCAACGCCGAGGTTCCGGTGCACCTTCGAAATGCGCCGACAACATTCATGAAAAATATAGGCTACGGCAAGGACTATCAATACGATCATAGCGAGGAAGATGGGCTGGCAGATTCACAAACCTATTTTCCCGATGGCTTGGATCAGCAAAATTTTTACCAGCCGGTTGCGCGTGGACTGGAAATACAGATTGCTGAAAAGCTGGCGCATTTAAGGGCGCGTAGAGGCTGAGCTCTGTTGCACCAATGCCCATTCTATATGCTCGCGCACCATATCTGGTGAAGATTCCAGCTGCTGTTTTAATGCTTCGGTAATTTCCCGGCTTGGTGGGGCATTGCCCATTGCCACTGCTATGTTGCGTAACCAGCAATCGTGACCAATACGCCGTATGGCAGAGCCGACGGTTTTATCCAGAAATTCTTGTTCGGTCCATGAGAATAGCTGACACAGGGAGGTGCAATCAAGTTCATGCCGTGCCGCGAAGTCAGTTTCCATTGTATGCTGTAGAAATTTGTTCCAGGGACAAACCAGCTGGCAATCATCGCAGCCATAGATTCTATTGCCAATTAGTGGCCGTAGTTCGATCGGTATACTGGTGCGAAGCTCAATGGTAAGGTAGGAAATGCATCGACGTGCGTCTACAGTATAGGGCGCGACGATCGCCTTGGTCGGGCAGATATCAATGCAGGCGGTACAATTGCCGCAGTGATTTTCAACGGGCTGATCAGCTCCGGGCGGTAATTCAGGTAGCGGTAAATCGGTATAGAGCTCTCCGAGAAAAAACCAGGATCCTGCGTCACGGCTCAGTAGATTGCTGTGCTTTCCAATCCAGCCGAGACCTGCTTGCTCGGCGAATGCCTTTTCCAGTACCGGGGCGCTGTCGACAAATGCGCGATAACCAAATGCTCCTATATCCTGCTCGATCCGGACGGCCAGTTTTTGCAGCCGCCTGCGCATCAATTTATGGTAGTCGCGTCCAAGTGCATAGCGTGAAATATAACCGAGGTTGCCATCTTCTATAACTGACCAGGGGTCTGTTAAATCTGCCGGCAGATAATTCATCCGCACAGATATTATTGTCATTGTTCCTGCGTGGAGGTCCGCTGGATTCTGACGCAGATCTGCGTTGCGGCGCATGTATTCCATGTCACCGTGATAACCACTCTTGAGCCAGTTAAGGAAGCGGGATTCATGCTCGCCTAGCTCGGTTGAGCTAAAGCCGGTTCTGGCAAAGCCGAGCTCACCGGACCACCGCTTGATGTTCTGATATAGCTGTTGGTAGTCGATAGTCACAAGGCAAGGCTGAGTTAGGATTGCAAATCCGGTGTGTGCAATTTATTAGTATACCGTGCATCCGGGGCTTCGGCGATCTACATAGCTAAATCGGTGTGATCGGGGAAGTGACCACTTTTATAGTACAGCAGGGTATTGCTGCTGCCATGCCAGTCGAGCCAGTCTTCGACCGGGTTTCTTATCCAGCTGTTCGGTTTGTAGAGTTGATCCTTGTTCTGCAGTAGTCCGGTTAACACAAGAATTTCTTCTCCCTGTGGGTCGAGTTTCGGCCGGAACTCACATGCATTTTTCCAGTGCAGCAACATGATACTTTCTGTTTTGAATACATGGAGCGGGCGAATGGATATGCCATCAACCGGACCTGGAAACCATTTGTCCGGGTCAGAGGTGTCGATGTTTCGTTCGCCTTCGTCGTCGGGAAGAAACTGGTTGTACTTGACGAATAGCCGGCATCCGTTACGGCTCCGGATGTCACGGAATTGCGGAAACCTCAGGTAGCTGCTACCGGGGTAGTCTGTATTGCCATCGGTGCAATCACCATCGATCACCAGAATCTCAAGTCCCTGTGCGCGGGGCTGGCGCGGCAGGTGACCATTTTGTGGCAGGGTGATCAGACTGGTCATGCGAAAGGGTTCGCGAATATACTCGAGAACACTGTTAGCGTCTGCGCTGGCATTGCATGGTGTTGTGTCGGCAGGCTCGTTGACCACAACATTCAAATTGAAATTGGTGTTTATTTCGGAAGTCACGCTGGTGATCAGTGGTTCCATTGGAATCGATTCTTTGGCGGGAGAGCAACGCGTGGCAGTGTAATCCAGTGACTCCTCGGTGTCACGTGTGTGTATAGATGCTGCAGAGGAGGGGGCCAAAAAAGCCGGGGCGAAAAATTCGCCCCGAGAAGGCGCTGTTAGAGCGCTTGGCGGAGAATACTGTCGCTTTCTAAATGACAGCTTATTGTTGGCAATGTTGCTCCCTGGCCGAGGCTCATGCCTATTATATCAATGGACTTACTTTTCTTATTATTATAGAAATTGTTTCAAATCAGCTACTGCGGGTAAAGCAGGTGGCTTCTGAATGCTCTGACTCCTCTGTACCGCGATACGCCTGAACCCGAAAGCAACCACCTTCAGATCCGCTTATGTTGAGGTCATTGCTTATGTCGAAGACAACGTTAGGCGCTGACCCATTGAAAGTGGTTATACTGACATCTGATAATAACGTTGCGGTGTGGCTGTTTTCATCCGGGCCGAAATAAACCCGATACCCGTCAACTGCTTCGTTTTCGGGGTTGGCCGGCCAACTGAGACGCAGAGCGTTCTTGTTGGTGCAGGTGTCGCAGCTTATGTCGAATTCAATATTGGCTATAGAAGTTTCGCCGTTTGCATCGGTGATACTATAGACGAGTGAATCGTTGCCATCGTAGTTTTCCGGGGCAGCATATACAATAATCCCTGCATCGACAGCCTCAATCCGCCCTTCTGACGGCGGTACGTCGATAGAAAACCGAACGTTTTGTCGATCTGCAATCGAATCGTTTCGAAGCGGGGTAACGGTGGTTACACTGCCTTCGGCCATACTCACCGAGTCTGCGTTTGCGGTCAGTGGGCTCAGTGCAGCGCCAAGTGGTGGCACTTCACAGCTCGCGTTATTTTCCCAGCCGTAGCCATCGCCGTCGGGATCGGAATCTTCGGTGAGACAAAAAGGCGCGCCGCTAAGACTAGGGCCGGTGGCGACCGGTGCCAGTGCGCAATCGGCACAGGCAACAGCTATATATAGAGTGCCGGTAGATTGATTGCCGTCACTGTCTACCAGTATATAGGAAACGGTATCAGTGCCCTGGAAATCTTCGTTCGCAACATATTCGACAGCTCCATCAGTTGTTAAACTTGCAGTGCCGTTGGCAGGAGACCCGACAAGCTGAAGTCTTGTGTCTGCTGCGTAGCTGTCGTTAGATAGTATGGAGATTCGGGTAAGCTGGCCGGCGATGGATTCAGCCACATCTGTGTTGGCTGTAACCTCGGTACTTATATTAGTTCCGGGATTTGCAGCGCCCGACTCGGGGGGAACACCCTGTAAATTGCTGGCTGCCTGTGCAGTATCGTCCGTATCGTTGCTCCCGCCGCCGCATGCAGTCAGGGAGAGCAGTGCTACTGATAAAGCCAGCATTGGGAATTTTTCACACCCAATCGGTCCGGGCGTACGTCTCATTCGACCGTTCATAATTCAGGCCCTAATATTTATAGTTATAATTGTTTACTAAAGCCGCGGCAGTGATGCTGCGCTGCAGTAGCGAAGCAAGGTAACGACGTTTGCCGGCTTTTCTTGAGCGATTGAAGTGAGTTTTTTTCTGTGGAGTCAGGTGCAGCCGCAGCCGGCGGCGGGTTTTAGATAGCTAAATCAATAACATTGGTGATGGCTGTTGTTTTTACTTTTTTTAACGGTGTTGCCGCGTAATCCGAGCTGACTGCCGTGCCAGGCCATGTCTGTCGCCCCGCATTCGCGATAACACGACGCGCTTTCAGAGCAGGGCTTTCAGCCATGTAGCCGCGCGGGTTACAATGGGCGGCTTACCAGTGATGCTTATCACCATTAGGGCTACTGAATGACAGACGATACCCCGCAGGTCAGCAACGGCGAGGAACAGCCGCTTAGCGAATTTACAGAAAAAGCGTATCTCGACTATTCGATGTACGTGATACTGGATCGGGCGCTGCCGCATATCGGTGATGGTCTGAAGCCGGTACAGCGCCGGATAATCTACGCAATGTCTGAGCTGGGGCTGTCCGCAACCTCCAAGCACAAGAAATCCGCCCGAACAGTAGGTGACGTGCTGGGTAAATACCATCCGCACGGTGATTCCGCGTGCTACGAGGCCATGGTGCTTATGGCTCAGCCGTTTTCCTATCGCTATCCGCTGATCGATGGCCAGGGCAACTGGGGTGCACCGGATGATCCCAAGTCATTTGCTGCTATGCGCTATACCGAAGCGAGGTTGTCGCGCATTTCAAAAATGTTGCTGCAGGAACTCGGGCAGGGCACCGTCGACTGGGATCTGAACTTTGACGGCACGATGAACGAGCCGACGGTGCTGCCGTCGCGGTTGCCGCATGTGCTGTTGAATGGCACAACCGGAATTGCCGTAGGCATGGCAACGGATATACCACCGCACAACCTGTGTGAGCTGGTGAATGCCTGTGTTCACCTGCTGGAGAAGCCGAAAGCCACCGTCGAAGATCTAATGCAGCACATTGCTGCGCCGGATTATCCCACCGAGGCCGAGATAATCAGCTCCCCTGATGAGCTGCACAAAATCTACAGCACCGGTCACGGTAGCGTGCGTATGCGTGCGATATACGAAACAGAAGACGGCAATGTGGTAATCAATGCGCTGCCACATCAGGTATCCGGCTCCCGTGTGATGGAGCAGATTGCCCAGCAAATGCAGGCGAAGAAGCTGCCGATGGTGGAAGACTTGCGGGATGAGTCCGATCATGAGCAGCCCGTGCGGTTTGTGATCGTCCCGCGCAGTACCCGCATTGATATAGACGCACTGATGCGGCACTTGTTTGCGACAACAGATCTTGAGCGTACCTACCGCGTGAATTTGAATGTCATCGGCATAAACGGTCGACCGGCAGTTAAAGATCTGCGCACGATGCTGAGTGAATGGCTGCACTTTCGAATAGAAACCGTGCGCAGGCGATTGCAATGGCGTCTGGAGAAAGTCGACAAACGTCTGCACATTCTCGACGGATTGCTGATCGCCTATCTGAACATCGATGAGGTGATCGCCATCATCCGTCAGAATGATGAACCAAAACCGGTATTGATGAAGCGCTTCAAGCTGTCAGACATTCAGGCGGAATCAATTCTGGAACTCAAACTGCGTCACCTTGCGCGGCTCGAGGAAATGAAAATACGGGGTGAGCAGGAAGAACTGGAAAAAGAGCGCGCGTGGTTAAACCTGGTATTGGGTTCCGAGCGGCGGATGAAAACCCTGGTAAAGAAAGAGCTTCTGGAAGACGCTGAAACCTATGGCGATAAGCGCCGCTCGCCGATCATGGTTCGTGAAGCCGCACAGGCCATGAATGCGAGCGATTTAATACCGAATGAGCCGGTGACGGTTGTTCTGTCTGAGAAAGGCTGGGTGCGCGCGGCAAAAGGCCATGAGGTCGATCCCCGGACTCTGAATTATAAATCCGGTGACAGCTTTCAGGATTCCGCACGAGGGCGAAGCAATCAGTCTGCAATGTTTCTGGATTCAACCGGCCGTGTCTACGCCGTGCCCTCACATGGATTACCGTCTGCCAGAAGCCTCGGGGAACCACTAGCCGGACGTGTTAAGTCGCCGGACGGTGCCACTTTTATCGGGGTAATGATGGGCACCGACGATTCCCGGTTTTTGCTGGCAACCACCAGCGGCTACGGGTTTGTTGCAAACATCGCAGACATGACCAGCCGTAACAAAGCCGGCAAGGCGGTACTGACAGTACCCACCGACTGGCAGGTACTGACGCCTCAACGCATAAATAACCCGTCCGAAGATATACTGGTAGCGCTTGGCTCAGATGGAAAATTACTGGCGTTCCCGGTCAAGGATCTGCCGGAACTCACCAAGGGCAAGGGTAATAAAATTCTGGCTATTCCCAAAGCCGCGAACGCCAAAAGCCAGATTCGGCTACAGGCGGTTCGTGTAATGGGCGCTAAGCAGTCGCTGAAGATTATCAGCGGAAAGCGGCACACAGTGCTGCGCCATAAAGATGTGCTTGAGTACGTTAGTGAAAGAGGGCGACGCGGCCTGAGTCTGCCGCGCGGTTTTCAGAAGGTTGCCGATCTGATAGTGGAATAGAGCGTTAACCGGCATTATTCATGGGGTGGCGAGGATATCGCGCCGAGATTTGATTTCACAGTGGATTTTCTTCTCGCGTTGAATACTTACTGATATTTGCAAGAGAAAAAATTCTCTGTGGAATCAAAGATCAACAGAGATTCCGTCAATCCCGTGAATAATGCGGGTTAAGGCTATTGTGACAAAGTATGGCCGGCTATTGAACGCAATCGGGTGAAGCGTCATATTGGCAGGCAGGAGTATTACTATTTGTCCGTAAATCAAAACTAATTGGAGCTGAAGAATGGGTTTTGATATGAATTACATGCTGATGGTCATGCTGCCCGGTATGGTGCTGTCAGGGTTGGCCTCAATGATGGTCAAGAGTACCTTCAAAAAGTACGAATCAGTGGGCACTGCAAATAATCTAACCGGCGCCGAGGCAGCGAGAATCATGCTGGAACGTGCCGGTGTGACCGATTGCACTATTGAGCCGATCAGCGGACGACTCAGCGATCATTACGACCCCAGAGACAAAACTCTGCGCTTATCCGAGCCTGTCTATAATGCGCGCTCGATCTCCGCTATCGGAGTAGCTTGTCATGAAGCGGGGCATGCACTGCAGCACGCAACCGGCTATAAATTCCTGAAAATGCGTTCGCAGCTGGTCCCGGTCACAAACATGTCAAGCAAAATGGCGATGCCGGTAATTATGGCGGGCATGGTGCTGATGTCACTGGCACCGGCACTCGGTATGCCGGTGATTATAGTAGGCTGCCTGTTGTTCGGAGCTGCCGTGCTATTTTCGGTGGTCACACTACCGGTCGAATGGGACGCAAGTGCCCGCGCAAAAACGGCCATGGTGAATGCCGGGATTGTCTCTGAACAGGAAATGCGCGGAGCAGGTAACGTGCTCAATGCAGCATTCCTGACCTATCTGGCAGCCGCAATCGCCTCAATATTGACTCTTCTGTATTATTTGCACCGGGCCGGTTTGCTGAGGCGTCGCTAGTTTCCAGTGTCATCATAGACTGGCAATAAGTGCAGTACCGGGGGTCCCTGAAGTCAGGATTTTCCACGGTTACAGATTAATCGGCTGGTGAATCTGGTGACAACACCGGCGATGCCGCTATAATCCGGACACCAAACATAAGGCAAACCCGATGGCGACGTTCAGTACAAACGAATTCAAGAGTGGATTGAAAATAATGCTCGATGGTGATCCTTACACCATTGTTGAAAATGAATTCGTAAAACCGGGCAAAGGGCAGGCGTTCAGTCGCGTTAAGGTCCGCAACCTGAAGACCGGCCGAACTGTAGAAAAAACGTTCAAATCGGGGGAGTCTGTCGAGGCCGCTGATGTCATGGATACCGACATGCAGTATTTGTATGCGGATGGCGAGTTCTGGTATTTTATGGATCCAGTGACCTATGAGCAGATGGGGGCTAATGAATCGGCCGTCGCAGATGCTAAAAACTGGCTTAAAGAGGAAGATATCTGTGAAGTGACTCTGTGGGATGGCGTACCACTCACTGTCACACCACCCAACTTTGTCGAGCTGACCATCACGCAGACTGACCCGGGAGTTCGCGGCGATACCGCCCAGGGCGGGAACAAACCGGCGACCATGCAAACAGGTGCTGTCGTCAAAGTGCCGTTGTTTATAGAAGAAGGCGAAGTGATTAAAATTGATACTCGATCAGGTGAGTATGTTGGCCGTGTTAAAGATTAGCCGCGGTTAGTTCCGGCTTATCTATTGAATACTGGCCAGACCGTTATTAATCATTCAGACGGGCAGACTGACTGGCACCCGGTCGCAAGCTTGCAGAGCTTAAAAAGACGGGCCGGTTACGTTCGAATGATCCGCCAGTGGTTCCACTCACAGAATGTACTGGAAGTAGAAACACCCAACCTGGCTCTGGCGGCAGTAACCGATCCGCACATAGAGAGTTTTGCAGTTGCCGGATCGCATCAACGATACCTGCGAACGTCGGCAGAATTCCATCTCAAACGGTTGCTGGCGGCCGGTAGTGGTGATATCTATGAGCTTGGCAAGGTATTCCGGGTAGATGAAAGTGGTCGCTACCATAACCCTGAATTTACCATGCTTGAATGGTACCGCTGCGGCATGGATCATCATGCGCTGATAAATGATGTGCAAGATCTGTTATGTCATCTGCACCATGGTGAATTGCCCGGCTTTGACAAAATCAGTTACCGTGATCTGTGGTTGCGTGAAAGCGCACTGGATATAGCCAGTGTGGAGTTACCGGCCCTGATAACGTTTCTGACAGACAGCGGATGTGAAGTACCGGAGGCTGTGGCGGATGATCTCAACAGCGTGCTGGATCTGGGGATGGGCACTGTAATCGCCGATAGCCTGCCTGAAGATCGCTACACCTGTATTTACGAATACCCGGCCTCACAGGCATCGCTGGCGCGCATTGATCGATCAGATAGAAAATGGCCGGTAGCCAGGCGGTTTGAAATATATTTCGGTTCGGTAGAGCTTGCAAACGGTTATCACGAGTTGTCTGATGCCAGTGAGCAACTGGCCCGTTTTCGTGAAGACAATAGCGTGAGAGAGCGTGCCCGCCACCAGACTATGCCGATAGATAATCGGTTAATTGCCTCACTGAGCAATTTACCCGATTGCGCCGGTGTGGCTATCGGGGTAGATCGACTACTCATGGCGCTGTTGCCCGAAGTTACTTCACTGCAACAGGTGCTGAGCTTTGACTGGGAGCGAGCGTGACTATAGGGCTATGTGTCTGCAGCTATCTGCACAAGTTTGCGTGCTGTCTGCCAGATGAGCGAATCTGCAGGTAAACGCAAATGCTGCTCTATCGCGATTGTGATCAAGCATCGCTGCACACTTTACTTGCAGCACTGGGTCTTCAGGTAGTTCATGTTGACGCCGCTGCGGCGATACCCGGGAGCTTCTGGGGAGACGAGGAAGCGGGTTTGATTGGCGCAACTCTTTATCTGCGCGATGATACCCCTGTGCACTCGGTGCTGCACGAGTCCTGTCACTTTGCCTGTATGGATGAATCACGCAGAGCAGAACTGCATACCAATGCCGGTGGAGACAGCGCGGAGGAAAACGCCGTTTGTTACCTGCAGATTCTATTGTCCGATGTGCTGCCGGATATGGGCCGTGCCAGAATGTTCAACGATATGGATACATGGGGTTACTCTTTTCGCCTCGGTAGTTCGCGGCGATGGTTTGAGGAAGACGCTGACGATGCGAAAAGCTGGCTTGCGCACAAGCAGCTACTTGCAATGGCCGATCAGCTCACCCATACGAATCGCTGAACCTTCAGCCAGTTCCGGCTGAAATTGAGCCCCTTTTTGCAGTAACAGAATAACCGTTGAACCCATATTAAACCGGCCCATCTCAGCGCCTTTGTCGAGCAGTACCGGTGTATCAGTTGAACTGTTGTAGTCTCGATACTCTATTTTTTTTCGATTTGGCGGTGTTACCAGACCTGCCCAAACCGTCTCGATTGCGGCAACGTTTATAGCGCCGACCAGCACCATCGCAAGTTTTCCGGCGTCTGTATCAAACAAGGCTACCACCCGCTCGTTACGTGCGAACAATCGCGGTACAACGCGCACAGTATGTGGTGCTACGCTGAATAATCTGCCGGGAATATAGTGCATGGAGCGCAAGGTGCCGCTGAGAGGCATATGGATTCGATGATAGTCACGCGGTGACAAGTATAGTGTAGCGAACTGCCCGTCAATAAAAGGCTCTGCATCTGACTGTCGCCCGCCTAAAAGATCAAGCAGCGAATAGTGCCGGTGTTTAGCCTGAAAAATACTCGTCGCGTCTATCGGGCCAAGTTGCGAAACACAGCCGTCCACCGGACACGCGATACCCGCCGCGGTAGTATCGACAGGGCGTACCTGCGGTTGCAGGTCTCTGGTGAAAAAATCGTTGAAGCTCTGGTATTGCTCGGGGCGGGTGCGGTTTGCCTCTTGCAGGTTCACGTTAAAAAGCCTGCAAAAATAGCGAATGGCAGAAGGCACCAGTCGCCCTTGTCGTCGTGTTAGAAAAAATACAACACGCGATACCAGATGATGTGGCAGTACATATAAAGGCCACGATTTTAATCGGTCCGTAAGAGCGTTCAATACGATATTATCCCGGCTGGTGTGTGGAGAAATGGAAATGAACCATTGCCGCAATTGTACAGCTTAATACCACGCACAATTGCCAATATAGGGTGCAGTTGGCAACATATGCGATAACCGGAATCTGCTAGTTCATGAACGAAAATTCACTGCGATTATTTCAGTTACAGATCACCACTGTGGCTGAACTGATCGACATGGGCTGTGAGTACCTAACGGCCTCTGAGCTGGTTTATGGTCACGGTACGGATAACGCACTGGACGAATCGGCCTGGCTGGCGCTTGAGGCTTGTGATATCTCTCCTGCGGAGCCTCTGGACGACTACAACATTCCCGTCACGAGTGAGCAATTGCAGCGCGCTCGCGAATGGTTTCGGGCACGTGCCGAGCGGCATGTGCCGGTTGCCTATCTGACAGGCCGCAGCTGGTTTGCCGGTCTCGAGTTTATAACCGACTCACGCGCGTTAATCCCGCGCAGTCCGATTGCCGAGTTAATTGCAGCGCGGTTTGCGCCCTGGCTGGCTGCACCACCGGCTGCAGCCCTCGATTTGTGTTGCGGCGGCGGGTGTATTGCCATTGCCATGGCCACGGTATTTCCCGATAGCGTAGTTCACGCATCAGACCTCTCTGAAGATGCGCTGCAGCTGGCAGCGCTTAACCGGCAAAAATATGCCCTGCAAGGGCGATTGCAGCTGTTTCATGGCGATTTGTTTGCTCCTTTGCCGGAAGGCCAGTGCTATGACTTAATTGTCTCGAACCCACCGTACGTTGATGAACAGGACATGCGCTCTCTGGCAGATGAATTTCATCATGAGCCTGCCATGGGCCTGGCGGCGGGTTATGATGGTCTCGACATTGTAGCGCGGATGCTCTGGACCGCCCGGCAGTACCTGTCCCCGGACGGTATTATGGTAGTTGAAGTCGGTAATTCGCAGCAGGCGGTAGAGCAGCGGTTTGCCGGGCTGGATTTACTCTGGCTTGATTTTGAATTTGGCGGGGCGGGTGTGTTTTTAGTGAGTGCGCAGGCCTTACATGATCTCAAGCCGGACTGAGCAGGTAATTACATCATGAAAACTCTGGATTCATTGCGTCATTCCATACGGCTCCGTTACCAGCAGACAGAGCCCGAAATTGTAGCCGAGCTGCTGGCGGCGGAGGTACTGAGCGAGCGTGAACGTTCTATGTTGGTGGAGACCGCTGCGGCAACGGTGGCGCGCTTGCGGGAACAGAACAACCCGACATTGATGGAGAGCTTTCTCTCGGAATACGGTTTGTCTACGCGAGAAGGGATTGGTCTGATGTGCCTTGCCGAAGCGTTGCTGCGTGTTCCCGACGCGGCGACTGTAGATGAACTGATCGCCGATAAAATTGAGCCTTCCAACTGGGGGATTCATCTCGGCAAGTCCAGTTCTTCTCTGGTCAATGCTTCTACCTGGGCGCTGCTTCTGACCGGTCGTCTGCTTGACGATTCCCTTGACGGAGTCGAGACAGATTCACCGGTGCTTGCATTGCGGCAATTGATCAAGCGCCTTGGCGAACCGGTGGTTAGAAAGTCGGTTAGTCAGGCGATGAAAATGCTCGGCAAGCAATTTGTACTCGGGCAGACGATTGAAGATGCACTGCAGGTAGCGCGCGAGCTGGAGCAGAAAGGCTATATCTATTCCTACGATATGCTGGGAGAGGCCGCCCGTACCCACGCCGATGCGGAACGCTATTTTGAGGCCTACGCTGACGCCATCGCATTGATCGCGCAGGCACCTGGTGAGGGGGTTACCGGGCGGCCGGGTATCTCAGTGAAATTGTCAGCGCTGCATCCTCGCTATGAGCACACCCACAAAGCCGAGGTGATGGATGCCTTGTTACCGCGAATCTCTGCATTGGTAGATGCGGCTGCGGAGGCGAATATAGGGCTTAACATTGATGCTGAAGAGTCCGACCGGCTGGATCTCTCCCTCGATGTGATCGAAGCGCTGCTGCAAAAAGAAACCATCAGGCAGTGGGATGGATTTGGTGTCGTTGTTCAGGCCTATGGTCGCCGGGCACTGCCGGTGATCGACTGGTTGCTTGCTGTGTGCGAAAGCACGGGTCAGAGAATTATGGTGCGGCTGGTCAAGGGGGCTTACTGGGACGCGGAAATCAAGCAGGCACAGGAGCTCGGTCTGGCGAATTTTCCGGTTTACACGCGAAAAGCGACCACCGACGTTAGCTATCTGGTTTGTGCCCAGCGTCTGTTGAATAACCGCCATTCGATCTATCCGCAATTTGCAACGCATAATGCTCATACAGTTAGCGCTATCCGGTATATGGCGGGAAGCGATACCGGCAGTTATGAATTCCAGCGGCTGCATGGTATGGGAGAGGCTTTGCACGATGACATTCTGCAACGTCACGGTACACGCTGCAGAATCTATGCTCCGGTTGGAGCGCATGTCGACTTGCTGGCTTACCTGGTCCGACGCCTGCTGGAAAACGGCGCCAACAGTTCATTCGTTAATCAGATAGTCAACGAAGAATTATCTCCTATGGAGGTGGCGCGTTGCCCGATAGATGAGGTCGCGACTTTTGAAACTATAGAGCATCCGGCAATCAGCAAGCCGCTGGAGTTGTTCTACCCGCAACGCGCAAATTCCAGGGGCTACCGGATTAATGATCCTGCCTCTATACAGCCCTTGCTGGATGCTCGGGCCGCTTGCAAGACAAGCGGTTACGAAGCCAGCCCGATGCTGGCGGGTGAGAGTACAGGCGATGGCACTGTTCTGGATATTGTCAATCCCGCCAGGCCTGATTATAGAGTGGGCTCTGTGGTTGAAGCCTCACTGGTTGACGTAGAAGCAGCGGTGCAGGCGGCAAGTGCTACTTTTACGCCATGGCAGTCGAGTACTGCCCGCGATCGATCGGAATGTCTGTTAAGGGCGGCAGTACTGTATGAAGAGAACATCGCTGAATTTTCCACAATCCTTGCCGGCGAGGCGGGTAAGCACCTCCTTGATGCCATTAGTGAAGTTCGTGAAGCGGTAGATTTTCTTCGATACTATGCGCAGCAGGCGATGGAAGTCAGCGATGCGCAACCGGGGCGTGGTGTTATTGTTTGCATCAGTCCCTGGAATTTCCCGCTGGCCATCTTTACCGGGCAAATTGCAGCTGCACTGGCGGCTGGAAACACTGTGTTGGCTAAGCCGGCGCGCCAGTCACCACTGGTGGCGGCACAGGCAGTGGCATTGCTGCATAGAGCCGCAATTCCAGCCAGTGTATTGCAGTTACTCCCCGGTGACGGGCCCGTAATTGGCAATGCGCTGGTCAGCCATGCTGCAATCGCCGGCGTATGTTTTACCGGATCAACGGCGGTTGCAAAGCAGATTGAGCGGCAATTGGCAGCGCGAACCGAATCCGATTTGCAGGCAGCAGGTTCGACTCCGGATCCGTTACTGATTGCAGAGACCGGTGGTCTTAATGCGATGATTGCAGATACAACAGCACTGACGGAACAAGTAGTACGCGATATTCTTATTTCCTCTTTTCAAAGCGCCGGACAACGATGCTCTGCATTGCGGATGCTCTATATACAAGAGGAAGCAGAGCAGCGGCTGGTCACCATGCTGTGTGGAGCGCTACAGACTCTAACGATAGGAGACCCGTGGGAGTTATCGACTGATATAGGGCCGGTTATTGATGCAGAAGCTCGCGATAAAATCAGCAATTATATAAAGACCAGAGATGATGCTGACCAGCTGGTTACGCAATTGGCTGTGCCGGATCAGGGGTACTTTATCGGGCCTGCAATTATCCGTGTCAGCGGAATCGAGGAATTGGATGAGGAGATTTTCGGTCCGGTACTGCACATTGCAACGTACAAAGCTGCGCAACTCGATTCTGTTCTGGAGTCGATTAATAATAAAGGCTATGGCCTGACGTTTGGCTTGCACACTCGAATAGATGACCGCGTGCAATATATTGTGGATCGCATAAAGGCGGGTAATATTTATGTGAATCGCAACCAGATAGGAGCGGTGGTCGGAGCGCAGCCGTTTGGTGGTGAGGGGTTGTCCGGTACCGGTCCCAAAGCCGGTGGGCCGCATTACCTGCAGCGGTTTTATGCACCGCTTTTCCCGAGTATCGGCGATACCTCGAATTATGCGGGCGCTGTTGCAACTGCGGTGCCCTTGTCTGATTTGCAGCAGGCCATTGAATCGGTCACCCCGATGACTGAACCCCTGCAGCCACAACACAAATCACAGGTGCAGGCATTGCAGCAGTTTGCGTCTGGTGTGGAAATCGAACTAAACACTATAGAAATAGAATGGCTGCTGCCCGGCCCGACAGGTGAGAGTAATCGCTTATCAGTCTATCCGCGTGGTCGGGTTCTGATTATCGGAGATAATCCAGCCTTTTATTTACAACAATGCGCTGATGCCTTCATTGCCGGGTGTGCAGTTGTGCTGTTGGTGTCGGGTAATTTAGATAGCCATGAAGAAACATTGCTGGTCAATACGCGCGAAAGTGCTCTGCCGTTTACATTTGTGAAAGGCGTTTTTGATCCTGCATTGCTAGAGAGTGTGGAGAATCTGGCTGCGGTAGCAGTTGCCAGTGATGCGGCTACGGTGATTTCCTGTAAGCAAGCCCTGGCGTTGCGCGAAGGTGCTATTGTGCCTGTGATCTGTGAATGCGGGACACCGGGCAGGTATGTTATAGAGCGGCATGTGTGTATTGATACAACTGCCGCAGGCGGTAATGCGACTTTGCTTGCAGCTTCTGAATGAATGAGAGAGCGAACTGCAATAACCATGGGTGGTTGTCTATGCGGGCGTAATGCGTATCAAATCACGGGCGCTCTGTCTGCTTGCAGCTATTGTCATTGTGCAATTTGCAGAAAGCTAAGCGGTTCCGCGTTCGGGGCTTACGGAAGTGTGGTTCGGGAATTGTTCGAATGGCAGCCGACGCCGGAGTTTTTGTCTTGCTATAGTCCCACCGAAATTACACGCCGTTATTTTTGCAGGCAGTGTGGCAGTTATTTACTGACAGAGCATGATGATGAGCCGGATCATCTCTTTGTTTCACTTGGTACACTGGACGACACTGCCGATATTTCCATCGAGTACCATCAGTTTGCTGCATCCAAAGCCCGCTGGCACACGCTCTCTGCGGAGTTGCCGGCGTACTCGAAGTGGCCGCCTGAGTAACCAGTAGCCAGTGGTGGTTGGTTTTTCCAGGCTTGGTGGTGTGGTTTTTCGAAGACCTCTGCAAGGGTGAAATCCCTGAAAAGACGAAGCAACAGGGGTATCGTGTTTATATTTTGCAATTGACAAAGATAGCGAGAGTTTATGCGTGTAGCCGTTATATATCATTCCGAAACCGGAACAACAGCGCAACTTGCGCAGCAAGTGGTGCAAGGTGCAGAATCAGTCACCGGCGCGAGTGCACTGTTGCTTGAGATAAAAGGGGCTGATATCCACCATGGTAAGTTCAGCAACGCCGCTTTGCTGGGTTCTGTCACAGCAGCAGATGCGATAATTTTCGGCTCACCTACTTATATGGGTAGTGTATCAGCTGAATTTAAATCGTTTGCGGATGCCACGTCAGATATCTGGTCCAGGCAAGCCTGGAGCGGCAGAGTCTGCTCGGGTTTTACCATGGGTGCCAATCCCAGTGGCGATCAGTTAAGTGCAATTCAGTATATGAATATTCTCTCTAACCAGCATGGCATGTTATGGACTGGGGTCGACATTCCGGGTGGTTCCGACCCGCAGGGACGCAATCGGCTTGGCGCGCAAAACGGCCTTATAGCAAATACCTATACAAATAAAGTGGATCCTCTTGATCTTGCAACTGCAAATTATCTGGGCGCAAGGGTTGCGACACTGGCACTAAAGATAAATGATAAACCATGTTAATAAAAATCGACGATTTACTCGGGCCTGAGATCTTTGCTCTTTTGCAGGAGCACCTGGACGACATGGCGATTCATTCCCCGCCGGAGAGCGTCCATGCGCTGGATATCGATGCATTGCGTCAGCCGGAGATTACCTTCTGGAGTGCGTGGCGCGAAGATGAACTCGTTGGCTGCGGCGCAATGAAGGAGCTCGATGCCACACAGGCCGAGATTAAATCCATGCGGACGATCTATAAAGCAAAGAGAACCGGTGTTGGATCGGCGTTGCTGAAACACATTCTGGAAGAGGCCCGACTGCGGGGATATAAGCGGGTAAGTCTTGAGACGGGTTCTATGGATGCCTTCAGACCCGCTCGTGAGATGTACGCGCGCTTCGGATTTACAGAGTGCCCGCCGTTTGCAGACTATCAGCCTGATCCACACAGTACGTTCATGACACTTCAATTATCAGGGTAGTTACTCCCCGTGTTATAAGTCACGGGCCTGTGCTAAAAAATTACAGTGGTTACTGTCGAGATAAGTGCTGCTAAGTAGAAGAATTTTAATTGCCTCGATCCCTGTGATATTGTCGTATCAGTGGCAATGCTGATTTAATTACAATTGGAGGAAAATATGGCTGCTACAGCAGAGAGTATGGCGAACGCGCAGGTGGAACAGTGGCTGTCTACATTCGGGCAGGCTTTGAGTGAAGGCAATATCGAAAATGCCGTAGCGCATTTTGACGATGAATGCTTCTGGCGGGATTTTCTCACATTTACCTGGAACCTCGATACATCAGAAAGTCCCGATGCAATTCGAGCCATGCTAAACAGTACACTAAAAAACACCAGGCCGTCAGGCTGGACTCTTGAGGGAGATGCTTCATCGGCCGACGGCATTACTGAAGGGTGGTTTACCTTTGAAACTGATGTGGCACGCGGCCGTGGACACGTGCGTTTGAAAGGTGAAAAATGCTGGACGCTTCTTACCACGATGCTTGAGTTGAAAGGGTTCGAAGAACACAACGACAAAAACGGCACCCGTGAGATGGGTGTTGAACATGGTGCATTCCGCGGCCGGAAAAACTGGCTTGAACGAAAGCAACAGGAGGAAGCAGAGCTGGGCTATGATCGCCAGCCGTATTGCCTTGTAATCGGAGGTGGGCAAGGCGGTATTGGTCTGGGTGCGCGACTCAAGCGGCACGGTGTGCCAACGATTATCCTTGAAAAGAACGAAAGGCCCGGTGATTCATGGCGTAAGCGATATCGTTCTTTGTGCCTGCATGACCCGGTCTGGTATGACCATCTTCCGTACTTGCCGTTTCCTGATCATTGGCCGGTATTTTCACCTAAAGACAAAATAGGTGATTGGCTGGAAATGTACACAAAAATTATGGAGCTTAATTACTGGTCTTCATCTGAAGCGCTTAGCGCCTCCTATGATGAAGAAAAACAGGAGTGGGAAGTCAACGTTGATCGTAACGGTCAGCAGGTAACGTTGCGGCCGAAGCAATTGATATTAGCAACTGGTATGTCTGGTGTTGCCAATATGCCTGACTTCCCGGGCGCGGAGAATTTCAAAGGTCAATTGCTTCATTCCAGTCAGCACGCAGGCGGAGACACCTGGAACGGTAAAAAGTGTGTGGTTGTCGGTTCGAATAATTCAGCGCACGATATCTGTGCCGATCTCTGGGAAAATGGCGCTGATGTCACCATGTTGCAGCGCTCCTCCACGCATATAGCTAAATCGGATACATTGATGGAGCTGGCGCTCGGCGGGCTCTATTCTCGTGAAGCAGTAGCCGCTGGAGTAACTACAGATACAGCTGATCTGATTTTCGCGTCTCTGCCTTATAAAATTCTGCATACGCTGCAAAAACCCGTGTACGACGAAATGGCAAAACGGGATGCAGAATTGTATGAAGGGCTGGAGAAGGCTGGATTTATGCTCGACTTCGGGGAAGATGGTTCCGGCTTGTTTGTAAAATATCTGCGCCGTGGCTCGGGATATTACATTGATGTTGGTGCATCGCAGTTAATTATAGATGGAAAAATAAAGCTGAAAAGTGGAGTTAATGTCAGCCGCATAAATGAAAACTCCGTTACTCTGGATGATGGCACTGAACTCGAAGCGGATTTAATCGTGTGTGCTACTGGCTACAGTTCCATGAACAGCTGGGCCGCGAGTATTATCTCTTCTGAGGTAGCAGATAAAGTAGGCAAGTGCTGGGGCCTTGGGTCAGATACTAAAAAAGACCCGGGTCCGTGGGAAGGCGAGTTGCGCAATATGTGGAAACCCACGCAGCAGCAGGCGTTATGGTTTCATGGCGGCAACCTGCATCAGTCAAGGCACTACTCGTTATACCTGGCATTGCAGATGAAGGCGCGGATGGAAGGCCTGGATACACCGGTATACAACTTGAAACCGGTGCACCATCTATCGTGATCCTGAATCATCTGTAATTAGAAGTTATAACGGTTGCGCTTACCTATAAGGGTTGTGCAAGAAAGTATCTGGAAAGTGCGGCGCGTAGTTTTTATAAACTACGCGTCAATCCAGTTTATCGGTTTAACCAGTTTTTCGGTTTAATTAGAGAAGTGAATCAAGCGAAAAACTGTGTCCATTGCTGTTCCTGGCCTCACTGCTTAAAAGGTAAAGGTACGCTGCTGCCTTGCTGGCAGGGTCCGGTAACGTAGAAGGATCTTCTCCGGGGAATGCTGAACTTCTTAGAGAAGTTCGCATTTTTCCGGGGTTAATTGCATTGCAGGTGACCGGAAATGTGTTATCGGCGTTTTTGTCGGCGTCGAGTTCGTCTGCGAGTGTTGTACTCATGGCGCTAATTGCGGCTTTGCTGATTCCGTATGAGCCCCAGTATGCCTTGCATTTTTCATCGACAGTAAAAATCACGCTGCCTTTTCCTGATGCCTTTAAGAGCGGTAATAGTGATTGTGTCAGCAGCATTGGCCCGTGCAGGTTTACCGAAAAAGTAGTAAGCCATAATTTGGTATCGATACTTGTCAGCGGCGCTATCTGCCCGAGGTTCGCAGCGCAATGCACCAGTCCTGTCACGTGTCCGTAAACATCGTGGAGTGTGTCGGCCAGCCGGGCGTAGTCATCAGCGCTAGCTCCGGCCAGATCGAGCGGGTATAAGCCGGGTTGCTTACCTGTATTGGCCTCTATTTCATCGTGCAGCGCGTTGAGACCCCGCTCATTTTTATCCAGTAAAATAAGTTCCACTCCCTGAACTGACGCAGCGCGGGCAATACTGCTACCCAGGCCGCCGGCTGCTCCGGTGATCAATACAATTCGGCTTGCCAGGGTGGTTTCCGTAGGCTGGTAGTTCTGGATTGGTCCAGGAGTCAAATCGGTATCCTTAGTTGTGTTGCTTTATTTTGTCGAAACGTTTCAGGGCATCCAGACGACTTTGTGCAAGATCGACGATCGGGTTGGGGTAAGTTTTTCCGAGTACTATGCCTGCCTCACTCAATTCTTTTTCTGTCGCAGTCCAGGGAGCATGAATTGTTTTGTTTCCAAGTTTTGCCAACTCGGGTACCCATTGCCTGATGTAGATTCCCTCAGGATCAAATCGCTGCCCTTGTCGTACCGGATTGAATACACGGAAGTATGGCGCTGCATCAGCACCGCTGCCGGCCACCCACTGCCATCCCATCGAGTTGCTGGCGAGATCCGCATCGAGCAGAGTGTCCCAAAACCAGCGAGCACCTTCAAGCCAGTGAATGCCCATGTTTTTTATTAGTAATGAAGCGACTACCATACGTACACGATTATGCATCCAGCCGGTCTGCCAGAGTTGTCGCATGCCTGCGTCAACGAGAGGAATGCCGGTTTTGCCTTGCTGCCAGCGCTTTAGCGCGCGTCTGTTTTTTTTCCATGGGAATTTTTCATAGCGGACGTCCAGGGGCTTATTTGTTATCTGCGGGAAGTGATACAGCAAGTGGCAGGCAAATTCACGCCAGGCAATCTCCCGGCGGTATGTCACAATATTCTGATCATCTTCGGGTAGCTTGTTATCGATCAGATGTCTGGCAATTGCGGCCAGAATCTGGCGTGGAGTTATTTCGCCAAAGGCCAGATGAGGTGATAGCCTGGAGGTGCCCTCCAGAGACGGTATATCCCGTGCGCTATCGTAGTCGTTGATACTGGCCCTTAACAATTGCTGCAGTCTATGGCTGGCGCCTTTTTCTCCGGGACACCAGATTGTCCCGAATTGTGAGTCCCAGGGTATTGTCGGTAAAAGATCGAGAGTCTCCAGACTTTGCGCGAAGTCGATGCTGCCAGTGTAGCGAGGGATTTTTGCAGCCGGGGCATTGTTGTTATATAGAGAGCCGCGGAAGGAGTCGTTGCCGACCGCGGCTTCAGCCTGTTTAAGCGATGCTCGCCAGTAAGCGGTAAATACCCGATAAGGATGTTTCCCCTCACGTTGAATCTGCCAGGGCTCGTAGCAGTAATTACCCGGGAAAGAGACAACCTTTACGCCGCTATCAGTGAGCTTCTTTTTTATCTTGCTGTCGAGCGCAATTGCAGCAGGTTCGTAGCGTCGGTTCCATGCGACAGAATCTGCACCGGTATCTTCGATGAGTCGGTGCATGCTGTCTTCGGAGCCGCCACAGATAATGTGCAAGTTGCTGTGTGCCGCCTTCAATGCACTTGCAAGTGATCTCAATGAATGATGCAGCCACCAGCGTGATGCACCGCCTGGCGCCCACTCAGACAGCGGGTCGTGAATATACACGCATAAGATCGGTCGGCCATTCTTTACAGCCCAATCCAGCGCGGGATTATCGGATATTCGCAAGTCGCGCCGGAACCATACGATGGTCGGTTTAGTTCTTGTCACTGAGTCTGGCCTGCTTGCGTACTGGTGCTGAGCATAACGCGTAGACACTTAATTTTACAGTGGTTTCGTTGCGACGAAGGATTGGCTTAGCCGTCATTGCCTGGTTATCCCGTCCATTTGAAAAATTGATGTACCCGCTAAAACTGTGACGTAGTGATCATCCCTTTGTCTGTACATAAGCATTGAACTCCAGTTAATAAATGGCCGTCAGGCGTTGGATTTTTGTGACGGATCTATAGAAAAAAAATATTGTGTGAAACGTATTAGTGCCTGATTCCCAATTCTGACTATAACCCGGGCTTTCAGACTGGCGGGCGACGAAATTTTAGCTATTGCGGTATGCCGGTTGCAACTGCGGCACCTAGGCGGAATCTATGTGCCCATTCGAGAGTGTTGCCTACTTTTTGAACCGGAGAAGTTATGAAGAAATTTATTGTGGCGGCAATTATTGCTGCTCCGTTGTTTGTGCTTGGTGCGTCGCATGCTGATGCCCCTGTGCAGGGAAAGCTAGAAGCGTTTGTAGTTGAGTTTAAAGACGATAAAGAATCGCTGGTTGCAGCGACTGATGTTGAGCCGAATGAAGTGCTGGAATATCGACTTACCTATGTAAACAAAGGTGAGTCGAGTATCTCGGGTATGACTGTAGTTGGTCCGGTGCCAGAAGGTACGAGTTATCTTGGTAATTCAGCCACCGCAGATACCGCAGCATCACTTATGGTAAGTATCGATGGTGGTCGTACGTTTGAGCTCGAGCCAGTCAAGCGAAATATTGTTAAGAATAACGGTGAAATGATAGAGCAAATCGTGCCGCCGGAAGAATACACACACCTGCAGTGGACAGCTGAAGATTCCATTAAAGCCAGTGGTGGTAAGCAATTTTATAGTTATCGCGTACGGGTTAAGTAGCGATCAATTCCAGATTCTGAATAACGATAAATAACCAGACGTTCTGTGGTGATATGGATGCACCGATGTAGTGCAGGTTCCGGGTTGAGTTCGAGATAGTTAGTTTAACAAGCAAGGTTGAAGAATCCATGAAACTTAGAAATCCACGGCGACCGTGGTATGTGGTGTCCGCAGTCATTGCGGTAGCCGCAGCCAGTATCGCCACCAGTGCCTACGCCCTGACCGCCGCGAGTCAGCCCATAAAAAACCTCGCCACTGTCACCTATGAAGATGCCGCAGGGAATGTATTTTCAGCGCAATCAAACGAAGCGGTTGTGACAGTTGCGCAGGTATATTCTGCAAATATCGGCTCTGATTCTACGAAATCGGCGTCTCCGGGCCAGCCTGTGAATCTTTCTTACGTACTTGAAAATACGGGTAATGGAAGCGACACATATTCACTTATAGCGTCGAACAATAACACTGCTGCAGACGATACAGATGCAGACTCGATAAAAATCTTTGATGATACCAATGGTAATGGTCAGGCGGACTCAGGGGAGTCGGAGATTACTTCGATTACACTGTCAGCCGGCGAAGTAAAAAGCATTGTCGTGGAAGTGCAGGTGCCTGCAACAGCGATAGACACTGAAACTCTTGGTATTACACTGCTGGTTGAAGGTGAGGAGGGAACATCAGCGGCAGTCCCCGGTAGCGTTACCGATGTTTCAGCCGGAAAGGGCCTGGATTCACTCGACGGTACGGTGGAATCTACAATCACTGTTACGGCAGATGCAGTTGTGGGTGTTAGCAAGAGTTCGGTAATGGATGTTGGTGCTTCAGAAATTATCTATACCATAACACTAAGTAACAACAGTAATGCTGCAGCACAGTCGGTAACGATAAACGATGCCTTTCCTGCAGGTACCCTTTACGTTCCAGCCAGTGCCGTGGCAGCGGGACTGCTGCTATCGAACAGCGATATTCTGCCAGTAACAACAACTCTCGATGAAACTATCGATGACGTAGATTACAACAATGATGGTGATAAACTGGACGACGGTTTACCGGGTATAACGGCCACTGATCTGGTGTTGCCCCCCAGTACAACTGTCACCTTAACATTTAGAGTCTCATTTGACCCTGTTGCGCTTGGAGGTGGTACACCGATTGGCAATACTGCATGGGTATTCGCTGATGTTAATAATGACACCGTTATAGATGGTGCGGTTTCGACCAATGCGGTATTTGACACCATTACCAACACCTATGGAGTGACCATAGCGGATACTGCTGAGAATACCGGTGGTGACCAGATCAACGATGGTCAGGATGACGATGGCCTTAACCAGATTCAATTGGTTGACCAGGCAGCAGCAGGCGGTACAGTAGTCTTCAAGAACATAATAAGCAATACGGGTAATTCATCGGATATCCTGGAGTTATCGATCTCAAATTCCACGGGCGCGCCGTTTCCTTTAGGCACTGTATTTACTTTCTGGGATGCAACTAACCTGATCCAGTTGACTGACAGCAATGGCATTCTGGGTGTGGATGCCGGAGTTGTTGCTGGCGGGGGATCGGAAGTTATTACAATTCGTGCGACGTTGCCATCGTCAGTGAGTGGAGCTGGTAACTATGATGCATTTGTGTCGGTGACATCAGCAACAAAACCAGATGAAATTTCGTCAATAACCGAGCGACTATCAACGATAGTGCAACCTACGGTTGATGTTCACAATGCGCCGGGTGGTACACTCAATGCCGATGAAAATCCTCTGGGAATCCCTGACTATGTAGCAGTAAATACAACGGCTGCGAATGTAGGTGATAGCATTAATATACCGCTATATATTGATAACGACAGCGCTACAGCGCGATCCTATCAGCTGGATGCGGGTGCGAGTTACGACAATGTTACTTCGGCTATCGGTGCATTGCCACCTGGATGGACCGTAGAGTTTTTCCTGTCTGATGGCGCAGGAGCGCCGACAGGCAGTGCGGTAACCAGTACACCGACAATTGCCGCTAACACGGTTGATTATGAGATATTTGCGGTGGTAACCGTACCCTCCGATCAGACTCAGGCGTTATTTGATTATGTGTCTGATAACGATAACGATGGTACTGACGAAACTGTAGATGTAAATGGTGACGGCGATGGCGACTATCCGCTGTTCTTCGAAGTTCGATCTGCCAGCACCGGTGCCAGCGATGTAACTCTGGAAGCGATTGACGTAAATACAGTACACGCCGTAACACTGACACCGTCCGGTAGTTCTCAAGTTGAGAGTGGTGGATCGTCTACTTATCCGCATACACTGGCCAATAACGGTAATGCACTAGAGACGCTTGCTTTGACAGCGGCCAATAGTGGAAGTGCTTCAGGTTGGGCCAACACATTGACTATTGATACCACTGGCGATGGTGTAGCGGATACTGAATTCGGCAATCTGGTTGCAGGCACTATTACCGTGCAACAGCCATCGGGGGTAGATATCATTATTACAGTATCTATAGCTGGTGGAAATCCGACTCTGGCGCTTCCGCCGGGAGCTGTTATTCCGTTACATGCTACTGTATTTGCGCCGACTACAGCAGGAGACGGTGATACAGATATTCTGACAATTACTGCAACTGATGCCGTATCGGGAGCCACCGCGTCTACTCAGGATCAGTCGCAGATCGTTGCTGGTCAGGTTCATTTAACAAAAACTGTTGCAGTTGACACCAATTGTGACAGTGCACCGGACACGGGATTTGCAGCGGTTCAGACGACACAGGTAGAGCCAGGTCAGTGTGCTATCTGGCAGGTTGTTGCTGAAAACCAGGGTGTAGCTGATGCCTATGAAGTTGTCATTACTGACTCAGTGACATCATTCAGTACTTTTGAGGCTAATAGCTTGCGTTACTGCATTACTTCGGGCTGCACACCCGCAATTGTCACCGACTCTGCAACAGATGATGCAGGTGAGCACGTGGCGGGTAATATCACCTTCTATATCGGGGCGGGAGCAACACCTGCAACGGGAGTAGGCGGCACCCTGGTGTCTGGTGATCAGGCCACTGTACGATTCACGGTACGGGTGGACTAAGCACAATTTTACAACGGCTTCAACGAAGTTGGATCTCGCCGGGCATTTGCCCGGTGCGGGTTGAAGCATGTCGGCTGGATTGCCCGGACGTTGTAGACGTGAATGCAGAATGCAAATTCAACATAGAAATCTCATAGCACGCTTGCTAACGATAAGTTCAATCCTCCTGTTTTGCGTGTACGCTCTGTCCAGTGTATCGACCGCTGCCGAAGAGCCCAATGCGCCTACGCCACCGGGCACTACAATCTATGGTCAGGCCGAAGTCACCTATATAGTAGCTGACACCGGCGAGAGCTTTACCGTGTTGAGCAATTTAGCCTCAATAGTGGTGGGACAATATTATAATTTCTCTATCGAGAGTGATCCGGGTAGTAGTGTAGAATCCGGTGAAGCCATTACACTTAGCCATCGCATTACCAACACAGGTAATGTTCCGGATCAGTACAGTCTCAATCTGCTGCCGGGAGATAACGAGAACCTGATTGATACAGTAGCAATATACCGTGATAACAACGGTAATGGTGTGGTCGATTCCGGTGAGAAAATAATATCAGAATTTCCGGTTGTATTGCCGGGAGAGACAGTTGATATAGTTGTAGCAGGTGCAATACCCGTAAGTGCAGATGTAGGCTCGATCTTTCGATTTTCCTTTGAAGTACAGTCTCTGGGGTCTGATACCATTTCGCAGACTGTGGTTGATGAGATCGTCGTTGAAGCGGGCGAACAACTCGCTCTTTTAAAGACGGCAGATCCGCTCTGCACGATACCCCTGTTTCCCGAGGATATCGTCACCCACACTATAGAAATTCGTAACATCGGTACGAATTCGGCGGATGGTATACGAATTCTCGTGGACGGTGTCGTGTTAAACGGCTTTGTCGTGCAGCTATTGGTTCCATCAGAAATGGAATTTTTTAGGTTCCGTGGCAGAGATAATTTCTCCACTGGCGCTGTGCCGGTAGTCCGGCTGAAAGGAGCGGCAGAGAACTCCTGGATTCATGTAGACAAGTGGAATGGCAGGGCTCCAATTGCCAGTGCAGGATTGTTTTTTTTACCCGAACAGCTTCCGGTTGACGCAACTGAAGATTTTTCTGTGCAGTTCAGGGTGCTTGAGACATCCGGTGCCGGAAGTCTGGTTTCGACGGTTGCCACTGTTGATTTCAACGGTGATGAGATAGCGGACCATAAAAGCAATAGTACCTGTCACTCTTTGTCAGTGCCCAATGCCGCAGTGCCTGCTGAGCTGAAATTTCTGGAGCCGTCGGAGGCGTTGAGGGTGAGCGGGGCAGAGCCTGTTTTCGACCGTGATCAGGATTTTATAGATGCAGTACATTATA
Source organism: Chromatiales bacterium (ex Bugula neritina AB1) (assembly GCA_001730015.1). Taxonomy (GTDB): domain Bacteria; phylum Pseudomonadota; class Gammaproteobacteria; order Granulosicoccales; family Granulosicoccaceae. The sequence continues at coordinate 255,642 of MDLA01000080.1, forward strand.
AAATACTGGAAACCGATAGCGAAAATTATCTACCAGCGCGAGATGGAGTGTATCTCGAGTTGCATCTGGTGGCACTGCAGGATGCCATAGTTAGTACGGATGGAGCGGGCAAACGTTATGTTGTAGCGCAAGTCAGTTCTGAAGGAACGGGTGACAGCATTCGGGTAGTTATGCTTGAGACAGCTACAGCGGGCCGCTATCGCAGTATCGCGCCAATAGTCTTATCGATGAATGGCCGATCGTCGGACAGTGTGTGCCCAATGTTACCTCAGCCGGAGGAGGTCATTGTGCCCGCACTTTCGGCAATGAACATGTCCTGCATACTGGCCAGTGAATATGACGATGTCCTGCAGGGGCGTTTTCAGGACTCCGGTTCAGGCTATGCGATAGCAGATGTTGCACTGGTCAATCCCCAGGCGACCGTATTTAATTCGCAGACTTTGTTGCCAGTTGCCGGGGCTGTAGTGTCGGTACGTCTGGCGGCAACCGATCAGGTTGCAGTGAACAACTTTACAGGTGAAAAATACCAGATTACTACCGGTATTGATGGTCTTTATTCTGTGCCACGGCTACCTTCGGGTACACGCTATTATATACATGTTGAACCACCCGTCAGTCATCGATTTCCGTCGGCGCTCGATTTCTCGCATGTCAGTAGATACGATGTTACTGAAAGATCCTATGGTCGCTTAGGCAGGCCGGCGGATCGACTAAGGGATACCGGAGACAGGCCGGTCGCGGGTGTGTTTTCGGTTGAGCCTGATACGGTTCTGCAGCCTGCTGATATTCCCCTGGATTCAGATATTGCCGATGTCCTGCTGAGCGTAGAGAAAGTGGCACTGCAGTCAGTAGTGGAGCTGGGTCAATCAGTGGCGTATAGGGTATCGGTTAAAAATCTGGATGAAAACAACATCACAGCAGTTATGCTAGAGGATAATCCTCCGTACGGGTTCCGTTATGTCGGGGGTACCGCAGAAGTTGAGGGCGAGTCGGTAGTCGATCCGGTGCGAACGACAGCGGGTTTGCTGAAATTCGAGCTGGGTACAATAGAGTCTGGCGAAACCATAGAAGTGTCTTATGTACTACGCTCCAGCGCCGGATCTATAGACGGTGATGGGGTCAATAGTGCTTTAGCCAAGGGCATTACAAAAGACAATGCCCTCGCTGTGTCTCCAGCGAGCCGTACCCGCGTTAAGCTGCAAAGGGAAGGGGTATTGTCTGACAGGTCAGCGTTGTTCGGGAAAATCTACGTCGATCAGAATTGCGATGGCTTGCAGAATAACAAAGAGTGGCCCATTGGTGGCGTAAAGTTCTATTTGCAGGATGGCACTTACACGATCTCTGATGCCGATGGTCTGTACAGTATCTATGGTTTACAGCCGGGCCATCACGTGATGAAGATCGACTCCAGTACATTACCTGAAGGACTCACGCTTAAGCTACTGGATTCAAATCAGGCGGCAGACCCACAGAGCCGGTTTATCGACCTGATGCCCGGCGATTTCTATAGGGCCGATTTTGCTGCGGTCTGTCCAAGTGTCGAGCGCGATAAAGTATTTGCGGAGATTGAAGCCCGCAATCAATCCCTGAATGGCAGCTGGCTGTTAAAAGCTGCGGAAAACTTTAGAGCGGGCGAAGAGCATCGGCAATTTGATCCGCTGTCGCGAGTCAGGTCAGATGACGGTGATATATCCAGTGGTGTGCTTGATGGCCCGGGTAATGTGCGCGATCTGGCCGATAGGACTGTAACGAGGCGGCCTGTCGACTCGAATGACAGCGCTGATCAGGAAGTATCAGAACTGGTCCCTGACCCGACTGAAGTTGCTGCAGAGATAACCCAGGCTCAGGCAAAAGCGGGAGTCTGGCTGTGGCCTGCCGGGGAACTCAGTATCGATGGTCGCTTCATGGCAGTTGTTAGAAATGGTATTGAGCCGACGCTGTACGTGAACGGTTCGGCTATACCGAAAACCCAGATTGGTGAACGTATAGCAAACAGACGTGAAAATGCACAGGTGGTGGCATGGTATGGCGTTGATCTGGAGTCAGGCGAAAACACCGTAGAAGTTAAAGGGACCGGGCCGTTCGGAAATGAACGGATACTTGCCAGTGGTACTTTTAAAAGGCCGTCAACCGGTTCATCAATTCGTCTGACAGCGTTGGAGGCGACAGTACAGGCTGACGGTGGCAGGTCCGTGCTACCGGTCAGGGTAGAAATTCTCGATGCGTTTGGATATCCCGCACTAGGCGTTTACTTTATTACTATCGAAAGTAGCCTTGGTGGCTGGCTGGAAAGCGATATTCAGGATTCCGAACCAGGCAGACAAATCCGGGTAAATAATGGCGAGAGGATCATTAATTTTGTCAGTTCTGATCGCACCGGAGAAGTCTTGTTGCGTGCCAGTACGGGAGAATTCTCGGATGAAATTACCGTGCATCAGGTATCGGAATCCCGCAAGCTGATTGCCGTTGGTCTTCTGGAAGCCGGTGCGAGTCTTTCGCTAACTGACTTTGGCAAAATATCTCCGACACAGGATTTGGGAGGCCTTGATGGTAACTTCCGGTTTAACACACGCGCTGCCATATTTGCCAAAGGAAGAGTGAAAGGAAATTACAACATGACGTTGTCTTATGATTCAGAAAAAGACAGCAATCAGGATCTTCTGCGGGATATCAATCAATCAGTGCATTACCCGCTTCATGGAGATGCTTCAGTTCGAGGCTATGAAGCGCAAAGTCGTAGTAAATTGTATTTAAAGCTAGAGCGTGATAAGCACAGTTTACTGTGGGGTGATTATCTGACTGACTCTAGCGGCGATCACCAGGATCTGGCCCGAAGTCGCAGAACGTTCACCGGATTTAATGCCATTTACGACGATGGCAAAAATCGTCTCCGGTTGTTTGCGGCGGAACAGGAAAATAGACGCATAACAGAAGTGGTACCCGGTAACGGTAGCGCATTGTTATATCGTTTGAAGTCTTTTCCAATTGTGCCAAACAGCGAGGTTGTTGAACTGATTACTCGCTCACGTGATAACCCCGGGCTCATCATTGCACAGACTCGACTCAGTCGCTTTGGCGATTACATCATTGACCCGGTCGATGGTTTTGTCACATTTTCTTCGGTTGTGCCCACGCTTGACGCGCAACAAAATCCGGTATCAGTACGTATTGGCTATGATCTGGAGCGGGGTGGGGAGGATTACCTGGTTTCGGGTTTGCGAATTGACCGGAAGGCAACTGAGAATTTAAAGTTCGGAGGAAGTGTTACCAGTGACCGACATAGTGAAGATGGCAATCGCCTGGTTGGCGCTTATGCTTCCTATGAGCTTGGTGACACAACACGCCTGAATGCAAGTTTTGCCACGAGTAATTCGGTTTTGAGCAATAGTGGCAGTGCTGTGCGATTATTTGCTGAGCATCATTGGGGCGGCAAATCACAGGCGCGCACATCATTCACTTATGCTCGTGCGGACGCCGATTTCAACAACAGCGGCGCCGCAGTCGCGGCTGGCCGCAGTGAAACACGATTCAACCATAAGCAAAGAGTATGGGACAAAACGAATTTGCTGCTGGATGTTGTTCAGAGCGAATCAACGAGTACTAATGAGGGACGTCGCAGTTTTAGCGCGCTGATAGAAAGCCGTCTGCGAAAATGGCTGGTTCGTGCGGGTCTAAGGCAGGTTACGCAGGAGGATTTTTCAGGCAAAGACAGTTTCGTAACTTCTGTACTTGGGGTGAACCGAAAGATTTCGATCGGCGATAAGATCGGAAGCGTCAATGCCGAATACGAACAGGATACCGGCACTGCAAGTCGTCGCCGTGTGAGTCTTGGAGGCAAGCTCCAGGTTCATGAAAAGACCCATGTGTATTCAAACTATGAATTGTCAAACAGCCTCCTTGCGCTTGGTGGTATAGGGAACAATGAAAAATCAGAGACACTGACGCTCGGTATAGAAACTAAGGTGCTGCCATCTGCGCGGTTGTACTCAGAGTACCGCATGCGTGGAGCCTTTGCTTCCCGTGATCACGAAACTGCCAGTGGCATCCGTGCTGATTATGAAATTAAAAAAGGGCTGAAGGTCACCCCGTCATTTGAGTTTATAAAGGCAATGGATGAAAACTCCAATAACGATTCCATCGCCGCCTCAATTTCAGTGGTAGATACTCGTAATCCGAACAGTCGAAGGCTGGCCCGACTGGAAGCTAGAAAAACTGACACCAGTAATTATATAGGCTTTCGGGGAAGCTATGCTGCGCGCGTAAATTCGGACTGGACAGCAATTATTACTGAAAATCTCAGCAGGCAAAGTAACCGCGGTACCGAAGATACGTTGAGGCATTCATTAGTTGCGGGTTTGACCAGGCGTCCTAAATCAGACAATCGCCATCATATGTTACTGATGTACAACTGGAAGGAGGAAAAAGGCCTCCAGGCGGGAATTGATCGAAGTGTGCACCTTGTATCTACCCATCAGAATCTGCAGTTAAGTAAACGGATGTTGCTGACCGGGCGGCTCGGTGGTAAGCGCCATACAACCCGATTACTGAATCGGACTTCGGCCAGTTTCGCTATGCTGGCGGATGTCAGATTAAATTTCGATTTTAATCGCCGTATAAATCTCGATTTCCGGGGTGGCATGCTCGCGACAGAGGGAATGAAAGAATTGCGTTATTCGGCTGGCGCCGGAATTTACTACCTGCTCAATAAGAATGCACGTGTCGGATTTAGCTACAACCTTGCTGGATTTCGTGATGAAGATCTTGATGCCGAGCAATACAACGCGCATGGATGGCATTTTGGAATTCAGTACAAGTTTGATGAGGACTCCTTGAAATGGCTGGAATAGCTGATCAGTTGTTTAAATCAATGGAAAGTTATTCAATCGCAAGATTCAAAAGAGCTCGCAGTACGACGGAAAGGACGAGGCTGTTCTATCGCAATAGTTGCGTGTTTTTGCTATTGGCCTGGCTTGCTGGATGCGCTAGTACTGATGAATTGTTCGTGCAATACGATGTGAATTTTTGCCCGGTTCCTGCACCAGCGGTAGCAGTTCGGGATATAGCATTAGTTGAAGGTCTGGAAGTACCGTTTCTGGCGCGAAAGCTACTCTCATGGGAGCCGGCTGTATATTTTAACGACGACTCTTCCGCCCTTAGCGCCGCTGCTCAGCAGTCGTTGCAAAATAACATAAATGTTCTTAAAAGTTTTCCGCAATACCTGGTAACGGTACGGGGTTTTACCGATGAGCGCGCTCCCCTGGATTATAACCAGGAGCTGGGCATCGATCGGGTCCTTTCTGTACGTACGTTTCTAGGTAAAAATGGTATTGGTAGTGATCGGGTTATCGGTGAATCCCTGGGTGAATCTATTTCGCTTGCAGAGGATTCACCTGTGGCAAGTCCGATAAACCGGCGAGTAGAACTTATGCTACTGGATAGGGACGGTCGGCCGTTCTCAAGCCAGCGACAGTTGATTATGAGGTCTACTGAATAAAGATGAACAAGATTCGGAGAATCTCTGCGGTAAAGGTTTTGCTTCTGGTAGCGTGTCTGTTGCCGGGACTGCTGGTAAAAGCTGCACCACCTGCAGGGACCATAATTAAAAATCAGGCAAGTGCTACGTACACCGACAGCAATGGAATTGAACGTGTTGCTACATCGAATGTGGTCGAGACCACTATACAGCAAGTTGCCGCAATGCAGCTTGATCGTGATCAAAATAAGCTTGCAGCAGCAGGGCAGCAGGTCTTTTTGAGTCATACTGTTACCAATGGCGGCAATGGGCTGGATAATTTTTCTGTATCAGTTAGTAATGATTCTGCCGGCGACGATTTCGATCTCATTGGACTGCAAATCTACAATGATGCCAATCAGGATGGGCGGCCCGATACCTATAGTCCGGTAAATTCTTCTCCGGCACTGGATTCGCAAATGAGTTGGCATTTTGTCATAGCTGGAACTATACCCGCTTCCATTTCTGAGTTTCAGATCTCCAGACTGACGCTAACCGTGAACAGTCAATTTAATACTGGTGTCGTAGTGACCAATACAAATTCGGTTAGCGTCGCAGACGGTGCCGTGGTTGAAGTTACAAAGTCTCTGTCCAATACATCCGGGACAAGCCCATCCGATCCGGTTACTGTAACTTTGGGTTATAGAAATACCGGGTCTGGCGTCGCAACAGATGTCACGTTGATTGACGCCCTGCCAGCTGGTATGCTGTATATAGCCGGATCTGCACGCTGGAACGAAACCGGCGCCACCGTACTTAGTGATAGCAACCCGGCGGATCCCCAGGGGTCTGTAAACACGGTGAGATACTGCGCATATAATGCAAGCTGCATTGGTCTCGCTGAGGCAGAATCTGACGCAGATAATGATAGCAGCAACCAGATAACAGCCATACTTTCCTCGGTTGCTCCGGGTGAGGCTGGTCAGATTACTTTTCAGGTACAGATTGGTAGTGGTCTAAACGCAGGTAATCTTGGCAATACCGCTGAATTTGAATACTTAAGTGGTCCAGTACTTACTAATCGCTATAGCAGTAATTCAGTGACATTTCAGGTTCTGCACTCTACAGCAGTGGTGCTAAATGGATCGGCAACTGTCGCTGTGGATAATACGGCTGAACCGGTAATTGTGTCTTCATCTCCGCAGGGTACTGCTATCTCCTTCGTCAGTTATGTATGGAATACCGGTAATGGAACCGATACCTATGATCTTGTAATAGATTCTGCGAGCTCGACGTTTCCAGCAGGATCGCTATTTAGATTGTTGCAGTCTGATGGTGTCACCCCGCTAATTGATTCCAGTGGAAACGGGCTTCCGGATACAGGGCCTTTGGCGGCCGGTACATTTTGTAAGGTTGTGGTACAAATAATTCCTCCCAGTGATGCACAGGGAGATAATGGCGGGGCCGGTTACTCTGTGACCACTACGGCCACATCGATCAGTGATAGTAGTGTCAGCAATTCGATTCTGGATCGATTGTTGTCTCTGACTTCCGCCAGCGTAGATATTACCAATGTAGCCAATGTAAATGATATAGAGGCGACAGGAGCGGGGTCCGGCCCGGAGGCTGTTGCAGTAAGCACTTTTAGTGTTTCGCCAGGGAGCACTCTGACCTTGCCTCTATTCATTAATAACACCGGAGCTACAGCAACTTCTTTCGATCTGGCCGGCAGCATCTTTGAAGATTATTCAGAAGTAGAATTACCCGAAGGGTGGCAAATCAGTTTCAGGAAGTCCGGGGAGGAGGAGGAGCTATCGAACACCGGAGTAATACTTCCTGGTGAATTCATGCAGATCGATACATTAATCACTGTGCCTGCCAATACCGCTCCAGGCACCACCAGTTTATATTTCAGAGCGTGGTCGCAGGCTACCGGTGCGCTTGATATTAAACACGATGCCATAGAAGTAGCTTCGATCGAGCAATTGTTGCTGGAGTTGAACCAGGCGGGCCAACTGGATCCAGGGGGTAGCTATGTTTATGATCATTTGCTGACGAACACAGGAAACACGGTCATAAACAGTGTAACGCTTTCCTTGTCTGATAGTGAGGAAGCGCAGGGTTGGACATCTGCTCTTTTTGAAGACACTGACGCTGATGGAAAGTTGGGTCCGGCTGATCTGGTTATAACTGATCTGGCGACTATAGCAATTGGTGAAGTGAGACAGTTGTTTCTGAAGGTGTTTGCGCCCGCAGGTGCTGAGCTACAGAGTACAAATACCACTGAACTGCAAGTGTCGTGGAATTCAGGGAGCAGCCTGGAAATGGTTTCGAATGTAACTACGGTTACTAGCAGTGAAATTAATATTGTTAAAGAACAAGCGCCGGACCTCGGTTGCAACGGCACCCTGAATTCTCCCTATAGTGTTTCAGACTTCTCTATAGAGCCGGGTAATAATTGCGTGAGTTACCGATTGACTGCCACAAATGCCGGTCTTGTTACTGTCTATAATGTTGAAGTGACTGATGCGACACCAGCGTTTACTGCGTACTTTGGTACGGCATTCTGCTCCATTGGATCCTGTACTGTTACGGAGCCGGTGGCAGGAGGGCAGGGTAATATCAACGCATCACTCGGTTCACTTGAGCCTGGTGGTTCAGTGATTCTTATTTTTAGTGTCCGAGTTGAGTAAATGCGAAAGCTTCACAGAATAACAGGCGTTCTATAGTTGTCTCCCGATTGCAGTAAAAAAATGCCCGGGTCGACCGCGCGGCGTATCTGGTGTTTGCTTTTAGTGCTGGTTGGTCTGAGCCCGGCATGCCTGCTGGCAGAAGGCAGTTGGCAGATGGGGTTGTTCGAAGGCCCGACTCATCGACAAGTGATGTACGAGACGTCTACGGGGAGTGGGCACAACATATTGAAAGTCGATATTTTAACACCCGGTGAAGTGATAAATGCCCATGTTTGCGGCCATACGGAAAGTCATAATATCCGAGTGCAGATATTTGATCCTGTGGGAGGTAGTGTCTATGATTCTACAGCGCCGGGAAATGTCTCTTGTAGTAGTGATTTTAATACCACATGGGATCCGGCTGTAACAAACCCGCACCAATATGTGACAACCACGGCCGGTACTTTTACAGTACACTTAACTAATGTGAATAGTACGTACCTATACCGATACGACCTTACTGTAACAAACAGCTTAAACGACATAATCGATCCGCGAGTTGCGGGAGGACGATTATGGTCGTTGTACTGGTATTTCAATGCCGGCTCATATGCTGCCGTATATTCAACCAGTGCCGATCTTTACGTTGTGGCTGATGGCGGATTTACAGGTACTTATTTTATTTGGCGCCTCGATCTGACTAATTTTGCCGGTTTTGTTTATTCTTTGAAAGCCAACGACTTGGGTGTTACCAGCCCTAACGCAGCAGGTGATGTTGTTGCCGGTATCAGTGTTCCCAGAACTAATAACTCAATACAGGAAAAGTTCCCGATTTATCTTGGGTTTCCAGCCAAATCGTTTCCAGCGCCGATTGGTGGTATTAACATATCAGGCTTGAGTTTTGTTGATAGCGAAGGTGTGGATTCCGGAATATCGCCGGGTTCAACCAGCACTATCCAGGATAGTGGTACATTTACTTTCGAGACCAATTTGTCGACGACTGGCGTTTACGAAATTATTATTGATAGCGGCAGTCCGAATGGTACGGGTCCGGATGGTACTTACGGACAGGGAGATATTTTTTTACGCGGCAATGCATTTCCGGGTGTTAATTCTGTAGAGTGGAATGGTGAAGATAACAGCGGAACAATTATACCGGACGGTGCGTATTCTGCGATGTTAAGTGTCAGAACCGGTGAGTTTCATTTTACCGGTTATGATGTGGAAACCAGTGGTGGCCCGGGTAGTGAAGGCATTAAGATTTACCGTGCGCTAAATAGTGGAGCGGATCTCCCAACAACGTTGTTCTGGGATGACTTTACAGTGTTGAACAGTAGTAGTGCCAATGCCTTTAATCAGGAGGGCCTGTTTGACGGAAACCATAATTGGGGGACATTTAGCTCCGGTGGTATTGGGAACAATAGTTATATAGATACCTATACGTACGGGCTTATTGCTGAGCCGAATCCGATTGGAGTTGCCATAACAGAAAATGATATTCCCATACCCACTGTTGACAAGAGCTTTGTGCCTTCAACGATCAACACCGGTGGCTCTTCAACTATGCAGATCGAGATTGAATACAATGGTTCTTTACCCTTAAGTGGCGTTCAACTCACTGACATCATGCCACTGGGCATGACCCTTCAGAGTGATCCCGGTTCCATAATGGTGACTGGCGCTGGTTGCTCGGGCTTTACTTTCAGTGGGTCTACTGTATCAGGTGGTAATGAGCTTTCAGTAGTCGGTGGGAATATCGCTGCGAACAGTACCTGTATTATTTCTGCTGATGTAGTTGCGTCGCTACCCGGTGGATTGGTCAATACCACTTCGGGCGTGAGTAGTAATGAACTCGCAACGGGTGTTGTCAGTAACGGCGCGACACTGAATGTGGTGCCGAATACACCGGGGCCGGCTTTTTCGTGTAACGGTGATTTCTACGAATTGGAAACAACCGGTTCAAGCACTCGTTTGTACTCCATTATAAGAGACTCAAATGTCTATACAAGGCAGGAATTTTCATCCGCAAGTTATAGTGCCTCTGCTGGTTATACCTATACCGCACTAGCTTATAGTCCGGTCGATAATTACCTGTATGCTATTGTTAATCAATCGGATGAAATTGGTGGTAATCCATTATCCGGTTCTGTCTTGCGGATTGATAGCACGGGGCAGATTTTTAATCTGGGGGTGCCCGAGCGCGGCCCGAATACTATGGCGATGCCAGTGGTTTCTGATCGATATGTCGGGGGTACAATCAGTGAGAATGGTCGATATATCGTTGTCACTGATCTGTCAGCCACTTCTAATACGGGCGGCTCGATACCATTTGTGGAACGGGGGCTGATTCTCGATATTGATTTGTCTGGTTCGACACCACAGGTGCTGTACAACCGCAGGCACGGCAGAGATGTTGGAGACATCGTCGCACACCCCGATTCAACTTATTATAGCCATAACCCGGTTGAAGGGCTTATCTCGATCGATAGCACTACCGGTAGTGTCACAACTATCGGAGGTGGTGTGACGGATTCATTGAGTGGACTGGTTGCTGATTCCTGGGGATCAATCTATGCGCAAAGCACAAGTGGAAAATTCCTGCAGATTGATGCAACGACCGGTGCAGGTACGGTTCTTAGCCCGCTCGCTTCAAATGCCAGTGCCGATTTAGCATCGTGTGCTTTTGGTCTCGCTGTAAGGAAAACCACAGACGTAACGGAAGTGGTTGCAGGTAATAACGTCACTTATACTATCTCGGTAGCTAATGAAAGCGACAGCGTTGCATTGTTTTCGCTTTCAGATGTACTTGGCGACAATCGACGATTTGTGGCTGGATCATTGGTGAACCCTTTTGGCGGTAGTTTAAATGCCTATTCCGGCACAGACACGTTGGGTATAACAGGCGCTACACTAGCCGCGAACAGCAAAGCGGATCTGCTTGTTGAAGTATATTATCCGCCAGACTATCCCCACGGTGTTAGTTCGAATCTGGCGCAGCTTAACAGTCCTGCATTCGGGTTGCTGAATTCCGATGATCCTTCATCGGTCAGTTTTCCGGACAGTACCGCTATTGATGTGTTAGAGAATCCCTCAATTGGTATATCTAAATCAGCTTCTGTTGATGGTAACGACATTACCTATGAGTTTGTGATAGAAAATTTTGGCAATACCGATATAACCAATATTAGTTTAACCGATAATCTAGACACGGTTTTTGGTCCGGGCAACTATGTCCTGACCGTCGCCCCGTTGTTTGGAGCCGATCCCGGCACGCTGACATTGCATACAGGTTTTAACGGGACAGCAGCGAATGCCGTGTTGCTGGATGCTGCATCCGGAGGCACATTATCTATCGGCGCCAGGGCCGAAATTCGCTTTGCTGTGAGAGTGACGACGATAACTGATCGTGGTGCTGGAATTGGCGTTTTCAGTAATCAGGTTGAGCTTTTCGGAGAGGATCCGAATGGTGCTGTCGTGAGTGATCTGTCAATTGTCGATTCAGACCCTGACCCGGACCATAACGGCAAACCTGTCGAGCAGGCGGCAACTATTCTAACCCTTGTGCAGACCTTGCAGGTTGAAGGAATAGTATTTGAAGACAATGGCGCAAATGGAGGGATTGTTCATGATGGGGCCCGAAACGGGGGGGAGGCTTTGTTGGGTGGGATCGTTGTTGAGGCCCGGGATGGGTCAAGTCTGATTTCCAGTGTGGCAACAGCGAGTGACGGCACTTATTCACTGTCGCTGCCAGCGAGCTATGGGAATATTCCAGTCCAGGTAGTTGCTGCGGACGGCAACGGTTACCTGGCTATTTCAGAGTATTATCGGGAAGATCCGGGTAACACCGGCCCGGTGGCGGATGGTACAGTTACCTTTACGCCGCAATTGAATTTTATCGGTGCTTACAAAATAGATTTCGGTCGAATTAAAACCCCGCTGTGGCAGCCGGACAGCATCGCAGAAAAAGAACCGGGTGGGGCAGTTTTGCACCAGCACCAATATAAAGCCACCAGTAGTGGTCAGTTAACTTTTGCGATTGAGCAGGAGTCGAGCGTACCCTCGAACACTGGATGGCAGGCTGATTTGTATCGGGACTCAGACTGCAGCGGTGACCTCGACGCGAGTGAGCAACTGTGGTCAACACCTGTTGCCGTAAGTGTAGATGCCGAGTCGCTGGTTTGTGTGTTGAGTAAAGTATTTATACCGTCAGATGCCAGTGGCGGTGATAATTTTCGTTATGATATTACCGCCACTTTAACGCTGGATGACCCGGCGGGCACAACACATGAGGTAGTGAGTGAATTGATCGTGACAGATCAAACCTCTGTAATAGCGGCGGGGGAAGGAGTACTGACCCTGTCGAAAACGGTGCAGAATCTTTCAAGTGCCGGTGCCGTAACTTCTCGAAACAGTGCAATGCCCGGGGACGTTCTTCGGTACGTGATCACCTTTAACAATATCGGCAGCGGTGTGATTTCCAACTTGATGATCTCGGACAGTACACCAGCCTACACAGTTTTGGCGCAGCCGGTGAGTTGCCCGGTGAGTCTGCCACAGAGTTTGGCGACGTGTCAGGTGATTGCGCCAATGGCTGGCGCTAACATGGCGGGGTACAGTGGTGAGGTGCAATGGCTATTTACCGGTGAAATGGCGGCCGGTGCCACCGGTGCTGTTGACTACAACTTGCAAGTTGACTGACCCAGGTTGACAAATAACAGGTTGACAAATAATAAAGGGTCGTAGTGAATTTCAGGCAAGGTGCCGGATATCCGGCGGGTAATCCACATTGTCCATGGTGTATAATCGGAGGATAGCCTGATCTACAGCCTGAACAACAGTTAGGGACCGCCATATTGAGCAAACTCCTCGACAGATCCCCGCTTAGCCCGACCGCTGATCTCAAACGTGCCGGTCTGAAAGTGACGCTTCCACGTTTGAAGATTCTGGAGATTCTCGAGACCGCAGAGCAGCATCATCTGAGTGCAGAAGATGTCTACAAGGCTTTGCTGGCTGAGGATACAGAAATCGGACTGGCAACCGTCTACCGGGTGCTTACTCAGTTTGAAGCTGCCGGTTTAGTCACACGGCATCGATTTGATGGCGGGCAGGCGTTATTCGAACTCGATACCGGCGACAGTCATGATCATATTATTTGTATTAAAAGTGGAGTTGTCGCAGAGTTTAAAGATGAGAAACTCGAGGAGCGCCTAAGAGAAATTGCCGATGAGCTCGGTTACGAACTCAGGGACCACAGCATCGTGCTGTATGGGGTGCATCGGGAAATCGAAAGCTAGTGAGTCAGGTACCGCTCCAGTCAATTGTTAATCTGGTGCTCTTCTCACAGATTTTCGATGTTGTTAAGCTTGAATTGCAGCAAAGTGTCCCGAGCTGGATTACCCGCTCGCCGTTTTTTTTTCTATCCCGAACAGACGACGAATATTCGGTTATCTGTGAGAAATCAGTAATACCTCCAGAGCACCGAAGTGCCACAGACTGGCGCTGTCTGAAAGTAGCAGGGGATATTTCGCCAGAGCTCCCGGGAGTTGCTGTCGGTGTGTCGAAACCAATGGCCGATGCAGGCCTGAGCCTGATATTAGTCGGTACCCATGATCGCGATTATATTCTGGTCAAAAGCGAGCTGCTTCAAGCCGGCAGAGATGTGTATCGGGCTGCTGGATTTTCAGTAGTTGAAAGCTAACTGAACCCCGGTTGGCTGGCGTGAGTATGCTACCCGGAAACCAGATTTCTGCCGCAATGCTTGGCTCGATAAAGTTGCTCATCAGATCGCTTTAGCCAGTCATCGCAACTTTCCTGATCATCCAGACAAGCCACACCGATACTGGCAGAAACCGGCCAACCCTCAAGCAGTTCTGCAGAATTGATTTTCTGCCGTAACGTTTCTGCCAGACGTTTGCCGTTTTCAAGTTCGGCACCGTACATCAGGCATAGAAATTCTTCACCGCCAATTCTGAAGCAGGTGTCAGACAAGCGAGTATTTGTCTGCAGCAATTGACCGATTTTCGCCAACACATGATCACCGGTGCTGTGACCATGTGCATCGTTAATTTGCTTGAAGTGGTCCAGATCCAACAGCAGTATCGTCATTGGTGTCTGGGTTCGCTGATGCTGACACCAGGCCTGCTTCAACGTCACATTCAACAACGAGCGGTTAAACAAGCCGGTGAGCGGATCGGTCACTGCGTGGGTTTTTAAACACTGCTGATAACCACGCGTTGCCCGTGCGCTGATGGCCGAAAATAAGCTGACCGCGACCAGGCTGGCAGTTGCCTGGCTGGCCATATCAAAATCGAGAAACTGCCAGGCTTGTGGAAGGATCACAGCGAGTGTTAGTAAATTGGCTAGCAGCGCTTTACGGTCATCGAGCATGCAGTAATAAGATATGAGTACCGGAAAGCTCCAGAGTACGGCAATCATACCTTGTTGTTTTATTGTTACTGTGAGAAAAATAACCAGCGCCGGGGCCAGCGCATATAGGACAAGAACCGCACGATTTTCATCGTGGAATTGCCAGATCAACAGACCGATTGAAAAAAATACGGCCAGTAAACCAAGCCCGAGCATATAGTTATTACGCACCAGATTATCCAGTGCAAACGGTGTTAGTAGAATTGTGCTCGCCAGAGCAATACGCAAGGTTGCTTTGAGGCGATGATCAGTATTGAACAATTCATCGTTTAATAGTTGTGAGCGCATTCCCAGACAGTCCTTATCAGTAAGGGCAAGCATTGAGCGTATCTCGGGCTCAGTGCTGTATTGTGTCGACCAGCCATGGTCATCTGACTTGCAGTCCGCGCAAGAAAACAGCGATAGTATTAAGTCGACTATTGCAAATTTAGGTCTGAATCTGGTGGTTGCGAGGGCGGTTCAGGCGCTTGAATTGTTAAATTTGATCGACTGCACAGGTTTGATCAAATAAAGTGTGAACGGGATCCACTTTTTACCGGATGTGATGAAATTGTGATTTGATGAGTTGGTTTTTTGCGTCGATTTGCTTGAAACAGCACTGTTCAGTTCGCAATTGGCCGTCAATTAATTTCCCCTTCAGGAGCTTGTAGAAAAAATTATTTTTAATTTGTCGATTTGAGAACTAGCGGTTCGTCTTGTAAATACAGGGGCCAATTACCCGAAGGCTTTTGTAAACGTTTGGCGGCTTGTTAGCCCGCGTTCAAAGTTAAACCAGCATACAAGGAAATTTATTATGCAATATATGGCACTAATCTACTCGACAGAGAATTCCGGACCGCAACCAGGTACAGCGGAATTCGGAGCGTACATTCAGGCGTATCAGGAATTTACCGAAGAAACTCAAAAAGATGGTGTTTTTGTCGCTGGTGATGCGCTCCAGCCAACCAGTACTTCGACTACGGTAACCAGAGAAAACGGCAAGCTTGAAACGACTGATGGTCCGTTTGCAGAGACCAAAGAGCAGCTTGGCGGATACTATCTATTCGAGTGCAAAGACCTCGATGAAGCGTTGGCCTATGCCGCAAGAATTCCGACAACGGCGCATGGGCGGGTTGAAGTAAGACCAGTTATGGTTTTTGACGTCTAGGTCGATCATTCGATCAGGGTGAGATCGGCGGTTTGCTACCGCCGATCTGACTAAGCCAGCTATGTTGCCACCACTGCGACTGGAACAAGCGATCACTCACACTGTGCGTGAAGAGTGGGGGCGGATTCTGGCGTCTCTGGTTAAAACAATCGGTGATCTGCAGCTTGCCGAGGATGTACTGCAGGATGCTGTTGAGATAGCACTTTCAGACTGGAAGAAGAATGGCCTGCCGAAGTCACCAGCGGGCTGGCTGATTCAAACTGCACGTCGCAAGGCGATTGATCGATTGCGCCGTGACAGGAACTTTGCCGCGCTTCAGCCACAGATTTCCTATCTTCTGGATCTACAGAATAATTCGTCGCCTGATGAAATAGCGTTGTTACCCGACAAGCGGCTGGAACTGATTTTTACCTGCTGTCATCCTGCTCTGGATCAAAAGACCCGTATTGCACTGACGCTACGGACTCTGGGTGGCCTCACGACGGAAGAAATTGCCCGCACGTTTTTGGATAAACCGGAGGCGATGGCACAGCGTCTTGTTCGAGCAAAAAAGAAAATTGCTCTGGCCGGTATTCCCTATGAGCTGCCTGACAGCGCATCGATGCAATCGCGTTTAGCGGCGGTGCTTGCAGTCCTGTATTTTATTTTCAACGAAGGCTACACGGCAACCTCTGGCACTATGCTGGCGCGCGATGATCTTGCCTCAGAGGCAATCAGGCTAGCCAGAATTATGCTGCAGCTCATGCCGGATCAAGCAGAGGTGGCGGGCTTGCTATGCCTGATGCTGCTACACGACTCGCGTCGTTTTGCCAGACAGAATAGCGACGGTGAAATGGTGCCCCTTGAGTTTCAGAATAGGAACCAATGGGATAAACATAAAATAGAGGAGGGGCGGGTATTGCTGCAAATCACCTTGCGTCGGCAGCAGATCGGCGTATATCAATTGCAGGCCTGTGTCAGTGCATTGCATTCTGAAGCGAGCAGTTGGGAAGACACAGACTGGAAGCAAATTTGTTCGTTATATGAGTTGCTGTATGCTGTTCAGCCATCGCCGGTCGTTCGAATTAATCAGGCAATAGCCATCTCTTATTCGGAATCAACTGAGTCAGCTCTGGAGGTACTTAAAACTCTGGAGGGAGAGGCTAGTGTTGCTGATTATCAGCCTTATTTTGCAGCGCGGGCAGATGTCTGTTTTCGCGCGGGCGATACCCGTGCAGCGATTGTGCATTTAAAAAGAGCTATTGAATTGTCTGAAAATCAGCGGGAAAAACAGTTTTTACAAAAAAAGCTACACACCATGGAGCGCGGGAGTGTTTAAGTACGGCGATCATGCGGCGATAGAAGCGGGTAGCTGTGGCGCTTTATAGTGATGCACCAGCTGGATTAAAAGTGAGCGAGTACAGTAGCTGTATTACCCTGGGCCACCTGTGACACGCCAGATAATATTGCCTACATCATCTGCGACGAGCAGGCAATTTCCCGGCCCGATTGTTACGCCAACGGGCCGACCATAGGAGACTTTTTCATCGGCAGCTAGAAACCCACTTAATATATCTCTTGGTGGCCCGTTCGGCTGTCCGTTTTTGAAAGGTACAAATATAACCTTGTAACCGCTCAAATTGCTTCGATTCCACGAACCATGCTGCCCGATTACCATGCCATCGGTATCGAATCCGGGCAGAGTGTTTGCGGGCATCCAGCACAACCCCAGTGACGCGGTGTGTCCACCGAGTGCATAGTCAGGGGTAATAGCGGTTGCAACCAGTTCTTCATGTTGCGGCACCCGGTCATCAATGGTTTTCCCCCAGTAACAATATGGCCAGCCATAGAAACCGCCATCGGTGACAGAAGTGAGGTAATCGGGGGGTACTTCGTCGCCCAGGCCGTCTCGTTCATTGACTACAGTCCAGAGTTTTCCAGTGATGGGTTCCCAGGCCATGCCGACGGCATTGCGTAGTCCGGTCGCAAACATACGCGATTCACCGGTATTCAGATCCAGCTCATAGATGGCAGCACGTCCTTCTTCAGCTTCCATGCCCTTATCGGCTATGTTGCTGAGAGACCCGACGCCTGCATAGAGTTTTGTACCGTCAGGGCTTGCCAGCAGGCTCCTGGTCCAGTGACCAGCGGGCTTGAAATCCACTAGCTTGCGACCCTCGCCGGTAAGCCTCGTTGCACCTTCTTTGTAGTCGAAAGCGACAATGCCATCTGTATTGCCGATATAGAATGTACCGTTAACTAACTCCATGCCGAATGGCTGGTTCTGGTTTTCTATGAAAATTTCGCGAATCTCTCCTGTGCCATCGTTGTCTTCGTCACGGAACAGAGAAATACGATTAGCAGATACCCCAATGGCAGATGCTCGTTTCATGGTACTGACAATTGCGTAATCAAAAGCAGTTTTAACCGGGCCGACTTCCTCTGAAGCTTCCGCGACCAGAACATCGTTGTTGGGCATGACGTAGATCCAGCGTGGATGATCCAGGTCGGTAGCAAAGGCGTTGACCTCAAGGCCATCAGCTGCGGTAGGCTTGTGGCCCGGTTCCCAGCCTTTCGCTGTGGGCATTTTTAATGTGGGAATACTCTGTGGTTTAGCCTCTGGTATTTCCGGTGCAGAACCGAGAGCCGGGGTCTGTGTATCAGCCCCCCAGCGTCGCATCAGGATAGCGCCAGCTCCAACCATGGCGACGATACGCGAAAACAAGTTTGTAGTGCCGATGCCGTTTTCCTCGCAAGTGTTGTTCGGTGTTTGGTTATATGGTACCTGCGCCTGAGGTGATAAAAAACCGCTAATTCTTGTGTAGTTATACTCTAGCCAGAAAGAACACAGACGAGTTAGCCTGCCATGCGTCGTTTGATACGTTGAGCGGTTATCAGGTATGGGTCGGGCGGTGTGTGATTAATTTTCCTGAAAATATCAACAAGTATTGGACGCGAGAAGAAAATGCACTGTGAAATCCCTTGCCGAGAATCAGTAAGGTCTACTTGTTATGCTCGCCACCCCATGAATAATCCAGGCTAGTGTGCTGGCCGGGCATAGCCGAGAAATTCGAGTGCCCGTCCGTCGCCGCATGTTTCATCGTTGCTGACCATTCTGCCAAACGACAGCTCGCAGCTATACAATGGTTCGGAGTTGGTCTCTTTATGCAAACGACTGTAGCCCACGGGGCCAAGCGGGCGATTGCCATGGCAGAACATATCCCGGGTAAGATATGAGCCGCTGCCAAGCTGACACTCATAGAGCATGGTCGCCTGTGGTAAGTGATTCCGGTTTAGCAACCAGGTTTGACCTTGCTGGTATCCACTGCGGACAATTCTTGATGATACTCTGGAATTACGGTTTGTATGTCGATAATTGCTCACCCGGGTGAATGGCAGATTCTCGAAGCCACAGGCTAAATTGCTGCGATTACCATTGCGTCCGTTGCTGTTTGCCCAAACGAACCAGGCGGGCTTGGCTCGACCATTATGATCCCGCAGCCCCAGAGCGATGCCTGCGGCTGTTTCCGCCGGATGGTCTTGCAGGCGGTGATAGATATAGTTTTCTATACCCGGCGTTGCCAGTGCGTTGTAAAGTGATTGGCACAGATCGGCAGCCTGAGCGGGTTCACTGCCTTGTGGTGGCAGGCTGTTGTAGCCGCTTTCCGTGAGATAGATTTCCCATGATTCCGGCTGCAACGGAAACTCGGCTCTAAGCCAGCCAGCCAGTACACCGATGTTGCCAAAGGTTACGTGAGGTAAATCATCGATGGTGAATCCGGTTTCAAACAGGCTCTTATTATAAGGGTGATACGCAATACGCCAGATACGGTCACCTGTGCCGGCGTTCAGATGGCGAATGAAAGTTTTTACTGAAAGAAGTGGCCTGCTTGCAGCCGGGGTATCGAATACTTCGTGGAATTGATGTGCAAATGGAGCAAAGATTTTAGCTGTCGGGTTTTCGCTGGTAATTCGGTCGTAGGCGGCGTTGAAGTTGGCCAGGTAGTTGTCCATCCACAATTCGGCATTGCATGCCACACCACCCCCGCAACTGTGGTTGTACCATTCGTTCATATTGACTTCGTTATGCAGTACGAAGTCATTGATAAGCCCGTTACCGCTGGCGTTGCCATAACGTTTGGCCAGCATGCCGGTAAAGCGGGCAAATGCAGCAATGTTCGATGAGCTGCAGAAAATCTCCCGTCCGGGTTGGCCTGTGCAGTCATCGCGACGAGCCCATTGTGGTACTCCCCAGATAACTCCGGTAACGTTTTTTCCCTGGCCGGACCAATAGCGGATTTCCCGATCGAATACCGGTGATATCTGATAACAATAACCATCGTATTTCTGCTGTCCGGCCAGGCAATGCTCACGTCGCTGTTGTGCTTCCCAGTTCGACCACACCAGATTGATGACGACGCCTTCCAGATTGGCGCGGAGCAATTCATTGTTGTCGGGCCAGTGATCGGTATTGATCGATTTAATTGTGAATGGACTGCGTTGCGGATAGGGCAGGGCGGTGGCTGGATACCCGTGTTCCAGGCGGCTTGATTGTGAGGTAACAACTGGCGTGATCGCATCGACTGTGACCCGGCAGCTCATACCGTTTGCCCATCCCCAGCCATCGCCATCAGAATCGGGGCATGGCTGACCTGCCGGCGCTGGCGTTGCGGCCGACTTATCAGCGGGGCCATTTTGCACAATGCAACTGGCGTTGTTTTCCCAGCCCCATCCATCACCGTCACTATCACTGGCTCCGGATACGCAATGTTGGGCGTGAACCAGGGGGCCGAAAAACAGTAAAGATAAAATCAGTAATTGGTGAGGAGATCGGGTTTTCATGATCTGCAGGTACTTGTCGCAGGTTACCAAGGCGGATTACAGAATAGGCTGTTGGCACTTAGTGTTGAGCGACTGAGTCGACATTTTGTGTGAATCGGGCTGCAGGGCTAGCGTGCCACGCAGACCGATTCAAAGCCGGGCTCAATTTACCAGCGACGGAAACCACCGGTATCGATATGGAAATATCGTTTACCGGGGTAAAGGCCCAGTCCAAGTTTGAATTGCCTGCCGTGCTGTTGCCACAGTGAATTCAGTTGCCGGTTCAGTGTGCTCTGATTGATGTTGGATCGAGGAACCACATCTATCGCAGAAAAATGCAGATGCTGACTCTTAGGAGCTCCGCCCGCAGAAAGGTTGTAGGCTTCGGTACGAAAACCCGATACGACTTCAACAGGTCCAATTCCGGGAATTATCAGATTTTGAAGTACTTTGAGAGTGGCAATAATATGTTTCCATGATTGTCTCGGAGGAAATGCATAGCGCGGTAAGCCATTCCTGCGCCAGTCGGTGCCTTGCTGAAACAACTCCGAGGTCGGTACTACTCCATGAACTTTATGAATTTTCAGATAATGTTCAAACGAGCGATATTTTTCGCGGTGATAGTTTTGAACAATGAACTGAATAAAATCCGGATCACCCGTTGTGATGCTCGGCCGGTGTGAGCAGGACGTCAGTAACACAATGAACAAAGCCAGAACCGGCCAGCACCCTTGTCCTGCATGATTCAACCGAATTAATCTGTGCATATTATTCCCGGAATTAGGAGGTACACGGTGCCGTAGGTGCGGCTACCTGGTTTTCTTCGAAGCCTGCGATCGTACGCTGCGCGTTGTGCCCGTGGATTAGATTGTGTGGATGTAATCCGGCGGTCACTAGCCATCCGCTGACGCGGCTTCAGCAAGATTAGAGAGGGTATGGTTACTTTGAGCTGAATTGGCGAGTGTCCCGTGATTCTGTGAGGTCTTTTGTTGTCTGAACTTCGTGTGGTTGAACGATAATAATTGTTTGACGGTGGGGATAATCCGGCTTGCAACAGGTACCAATTGCCGCAGAATACGGTACGGTAATCGGCGCTGCACGTGAGTTCGGGTCATTTCTCGTTCTACCCGGGCTTTTTGATCGGCTGGAATGCAGATGGGAAGTTATAATGCGGCCAGGTATACAGCTTTTAATGAGGGGATCAGATTGAGGTTTGTTAAGTGAAATTTTCCGTTGAGGCTGCTTTTTCAGGCCTTACTTTACCGTTCAGGTTCCGATACGTGCGAACGTGGCTTTTATTTTTATTTACGTCGCTTGCTATGAGTATGCAGGGTTATTCTGCGGATTGTCTGGTAAGCGGGAATTCTCTAGCAGATGCAAAAGCGATTTATAATGCAAGTTGCAACGAACCCCGTGAAGACTGTGATCCCGTCAGCGGTCTCTGGTACTGCTCAAGCGGTCCGGTGACTGCTGCATCAGTTGCGCTGGCAAAAGCCTCTACGTCTGCGAATGATTCCACAGACAATAATACCAACCCGGGCACTTCGGCACCTTCAAGTCCGGCTCTGTCGGAAACAGTGGATAGCGGCGAGCGCAATGTTCCGGCTGGTAACTCACCAGCACAAATAACCGGAACAGGTGCCGGTGAATGCGTGGATTCCAGTGGAGATGGCTGGGGCTGGGATGGCACGGCGTCGTGTCGCGTAAGCGGAGCCACGAACTTGCCTGCAGCTGGGAGTAATCAGGGTAACGCGGTGAGAGATGAAAGTAGAAATACGGGGGGCGTAGCTGCCAACACCGGAACGTGTATCGACAGCGATAACGATGGCTGGGGCTGGGATGGTACAGCATCGTGTCGCGTGAGCCGGGTAACCAACCTACCCGCATCTGAGGGTAATCAGGGTAACGAGGTGAGGGACGAAAGTAGAAATACAGGGAGCGCAGCAGCCACGGTTGGGCCGTGCATTGATAGCGACTATGATGGCTGGGGCTGGGATGGCGTAAAGTCCTGTCGAATTACAACGGTTGTCAATAATAATGATACTGGCCAAAATGGCGCTGGCCAGAGTGCTGGCGTTGGGAGTGAGAGCGCAACTGGCAGTGCGGTGACTGTCACCCGATATCGACCATCTGATATTACTGATCTGGTTCTGGTGACAGGTCAGTCGAACGCGCTTGGCGCAAATACCAGTTATGACCCGGTGCTGGATGCACCGCACCGCAGTGTTTTTGCGTTTACCAATACCGGGTGGGAACGCGCTGATCTGCATCAGGTATGGGATCTGAACTGGCACCCGAGAAATGATCCCGACACCGATCCCTCGAACAACTTTGCGTTGCATTTCGGCAAGCGCCTCACGCGTATAGATGATCGCCGTGTGGTGGGATTTATTCTGGTTACGGCGCCAGGTGCGGCGATATCAAACTGGTCATACAACGGTGAGTTTTATCGGAAAATTCGAGCGAAAGTGCTTGATGCGATAAATCAGCTGCCGCACAAGTCGTCACTGGATGGTGTGCTTTGGCATCAGGGTGAGACGGATGCACGTGATACCGCGGCCTACTCTGTGAGCCTCAACGCGGTCATAGAAAATCTGCGTAGCGAGAACTGGTTTTCAGCGGACAAACCGTTTATCTGCGGTGAAGTCGCGCTGCCAGGTGGCGTAAATAACCGATTGAATGCACTTAATCATGATGGCAGCCCTAATACAGCGTGTGTAAGAGGCACTGATCTGCCCACCAAAACTGATGAGGCGCATTTTACTGCTGAGGCATTGCGTGCACTTGGTAAGCGATACGCTGATCAGTACCGAAGTATGACTCGATGAATGGTCTGGAGGCCGGCCATCAGTAGGTGGTGTTGGCTGATCATGTAAGTATACCTGTGTGAATACGGAATATTTTTCCACAGGTTATGAGCAGGCGCGCTGTCGATTTTTGACCGCAGCCAGGGCGGCAGGGGCTAGGATAGAGTGTTTTCCTATTGATTCCACACATGAAAACAGCCTGAGTCTGGATGTGGCGGTTATCGGCGGTGAGTCGAACCGAGCGCTGATAGTGACGTCCGGAGTTCATGGGGTCGAGGGTTTTTTCGGATCAGCGGTACAGCTTGCGATACTGGATAAGCAGGCTGGTATGGCCAATGATGCTGATATAAAAGTCGTATTAATACACGCCGTAAATCCTTATGGGTTTGCACGTCTGCGGCGATTCAACGAAGATAACGTCGATCTCAATCGCAATTTTATGCTCAACTCAGAGAATTACTCTGGAGCGCCGGATGGTTATCATCAGCTGAATCGATTTTTAAATCCGTCTTCACCGCCGGGTTTTGAACTGTTCCGCCTCAAGGCGCTGTGGAATATCTGGCGGTACGGAATGGGTGCATTAAAAGAATCTGTTGCGGCAGGGCAGTATGAGTATCCGGAAGGTATTTTCTATGGCGGTGCGAAGCCGTGCCAGTCAACAGCGCTTATTCAGAATAATATAGAGGCATGGGTCGGGCAAACCGAAAAAATACTTCATCTGGATATACATACAGGATTAGGGCCATATTCCACCTTTAAACTATTGTTAAGTGATAGCGCTGATTCTAAAAACTATCGCTGGTTTGTGGATACATTCGGAGAATCTGTGGTGGAGTCGCTGGTGTCCGGCGCAACAGCTTATCCAGTGCACGGTCATTTCGGGTCATGGATGCGAAACCGGTTTAAACAACGTGATTTTCGCTTTGCCGGTGTAGAATTCGGTACCTACGATGTAATCCGGGTTCTCGGCGCGATCAGAGCAGAAAACCGCGCTTATCACTATGCTCAACCTGGTAGTGGAATTGCTGATAAAGCCGGTCAGGAACTATTGGAGTGCTTCTGTCCGTCGGATTCAAAGTGGCGTAATTCGGTACTGGCTGCGGCATTGGATCTTGTGGAGCACGGCAGAATTGCACTATGAACTCTGGTTTCCTGGCGCACTGAAACCCGCCTTGATCCTATACATCTGTTGTGCCTTGCTATAGAGTCCGAAAGGTATTCTGCATGACGCGAAAAAATACAATGAAAGCAAGTGATATCTTTGGTACTGAGGTGCCGATTATCCAGTCGCCAATGGCTGGCGTACAAGATCACCAGCTTGCGGTTGCGGTTTCCCGCGGCGGTGGGTTGGGTTCGATTCCCTGTGCCATGCTGGATACAACCCGGATAGAGAAAGAACTGGCCGCCTTTCGTGCACAAGCTGTCGGACCGGTGAATGTTAATTTTTTCTGTCATCAAGCACCGATTGCTGATGAGCAGCGCGAAAACCGGTGGCGGGATACGCTGCAACCTTATTTTAAAGAATATTCAATAGATGCCATACCACCTGCTGCTGAAAGAAAACCGTTTGATCTCGACGCGGCAGATGTTATCGAGTCGTTCCAGCCCGAAATAGTCAGCTTCCATTTCGGCCTGCCGTCTGCCGAATTATTGGCTCGGGTTAAAGGCTGGGGCGCCAGTGTTATGTCAACTGCTACCACTATAGAAGAGGCGTGCTGGCTTGAGGCACACGGTGCAGATATTATAATTGCCCAGGGGTACGAGGCTGGTGGTCACAGAGGCATGTTTCTATCCAGCGATCTTACCACTCAGGCAGGTACTTTGGCTCTCTTGCCCCAAGTGGTTCGAAGTGTCAGCGTGCCTGTTGTCGCCGCCGGTGGTATAGCCGATAGTCAGGGCGTCATGGCGGCATTGTCGATGGGGGCGATAGCGGTACAAATGGGAACAGCTTATCTTCTTTGTGATGAAGCGCTGACAAGTACCGTGCATCGTGCGGCCCTAAAAAGTGAAAATTCAGTGCATACGGCAATCACCAATATTTTCTCAGGGCGCCCTGCGCGTAGCATCGTGAATCGCGTGATACGTGAGATCGGGCCGATCAGTGATCTGGCACCGCAATTCCCGCTGGCGGCGACAGCAATTTCGGCCTTGCGCAATGCCGCGGAGCAGGGAGAATCAGGAGACTTCAGCCCGCTGTGGAGCGGTCAGAATACCAGTGGTTGCGCTG
This sequence comes from Chromatiales bacterium (ex Bugula neritina AB1), assembly GCA_001730015.1. Taxonomy (GTDB): domain Bacteria; phylum Pseudomonadota; class Gammaproteobacteria; order Granulosicoccales; family Granulosicoccaceae. The sequence goes on from MDLA01000080.1 coordinate 281,173, forward strand.
AAGTTTCCGCCAGCCAGCTCACCCGGGAACTGGCGAATCGAGACTAGCTGAAGAATCGGATTCGGGTTCAATTTCTGCAGTTAACTACCGATGGATGCTACCTGTGTAGAGAGAAACAATGAACCAGGCCGAAATCGGGGCGTTAAAGTTAATGACAGATGCACAGTTTGCGGAAACTGTTGAACTGGACTTGTCAGAGGAGTTGTCGAAACTCGACCTGCCCACTTTGAAGCAAATGCAGCAGGCGGGTGAAGAAATGGCTGAGTGCCTGCGGGTTCTTGACAGAGTCGGTCGAACCTTGATTCATGAAGTCATCGATGGTGAGACGTCACTGGAGTTTTATACTCATTATCCGAAATCGGACGATGTCCGCGACGAAGCAAACAACTCGCAATATTATTATCATCATCACCGGGATGATCCGCAAGAGCACGGCCACTTTCATCTTTATGTTCGATCGGGTGGGATTCCCCAGGGGGTTGTGGCTTCAAATAAATACAACCGTAAGAAATGGCCACCGAAAAGTGATCAGTTCGCTCAGCTGTTTGTTATATCACTGGATCCTCAAGGACTGCCGTGCCAGATCTTTACCAACAACCGTTGGGTAGCTCATGAGACATTTTTTGAAGCACCTCAGCTGATTCGTCTTCTGGATGGGTTCAAAATAGATCACGCTTGGCCGTCCTGGCCACTTAATCGCTGGATTTCAGCATTCCCGATGGTTTTCCGGCCACAAATTGAAGCCGCCATATTTGCTCGCGATAGAGTTATCAAAGACTTTGCACAGAAGAACCCTGTGGGGCATGTGCTTGAGGACGAAAGACTGGAAGTTACGTCGATAGTGAAAATTAATTTTGAGCAGCAGATTTCACAAATTAATCAGATGATTTCAACTGGGGGTTTGTGCTAAAAGATAATACTAAAGAGCCAGTGCCACGCCCGGGAACAGGTGCTACAGTTTTATCGAGAATCAACAATACTCTCTGTAGGTTGCAATTTATTTTTATTTAGATGCAACCGGCTGTAGATATTGAAGTCTCAAAGGGGGAGGACTTCATTACCGTGTTCAGAGACGGGCACTGGAATATACACAAAACGAATCTATTTCACTAGTTCATTTCACGGGAGTGTCTTCGAATAGAGACACTCCCGCGTACATCTGCTTATGCAAAATGTGCGCTGTTATAGAAAACGTTATCCTGCATATCGAGAGATGAATTTCTTTCGATGATGTCAGCAAGCGTGGTTTGCTGAAGTTGCTGGAGTTCTGCACCCGAGTAGGTGTTTTCATACCAGAATCGATCAGCGTTGCGAATATTTTCGTACTGATCTGTATTGATCGATGTGAACAGCTCACCCATCATTGAATCACCATGCTGGTCTTCTGCAAGACCGCCGACCCACAGATCAACCTGATCTACATTGTCGTATACGGAAGCCAGTTTTTCACCTACACCATCGGCGAAAATCGGGTCGTCAAATGAGGTGATTCTGTGAAGGCCAAGTGCTTCGCGTGTATCATTGTAGCTTGCGAGCTCATGATCACGACCACGCTGGATGTTAAGCGCTGCGAGATCCTGCCCGCCGGCACCTGGAGGCCCGAACAGCATATTTCGAACTTCATCAACTATCTGATGGTCGAGAGCCTGACCCGTAGTGCTGGCCTGTGAAGCTAGAATTCCTTCAATACCGTTCTCTTTGATAATTTCGGGATTCATGAATGCATCTGCCAGGCTGGTTCCAGCTACTTCGCCGGAAATCATTGAATGGCCGAATCGGTAGGCAGCGGTTGAAAACTCGTTGCTTAGTGTTGCGTCAGCAGTGGGGTCGTAGCCCGCATACTCTGATATTGCGTCTCTCCCGAGCAATGCAGGAAGATACTCGTTATAGGTAATTGACTGCATTTGTGCGATGTTTTTACTACGAGCTGCCTCATAGATCTGGCTGTCAGACCATTGTGGATTTGCGTTGCGGTATTCGTCGGCAAGTCGATTGTGCTCGCGTGCGAACAGTGTGTGCATAGAAGTAAGGCCGGGTTGCTCATTAACACGGTCATCGCCAGCTTTGAAGAATCCTTTTTCGTCAAGAGGTAATAGATTGCCATCACTCATTTTCAATCTGCCGCCATCAAATGTTCTGAGATCTGCAGCGGTTTCCGCATCTGATCCGTAAACCTGGGATCCATCTATATAAGCACTGACCAGGTTGGTCTGTTGCTTATTGCCGTTGGAGTCTACTGTTGCAGTCGATCGGGTAAAGGGTATTTCCTGCGTCCCGGTTGCAAACGGATCAAGCGCCCTGTCACCTGTGGGAACAGAAATCGGTGCTTTTTCACCTGGCTCCCCTGCCCGTGTGTCGGGCTTGGCAGTGGCTGTTATATCGTGATCGTTAAACTGACCCCATTGCCACAGGATATTACTGGTGCCATTCGGGTCGAGCTTGGGATCACCGTTTTCAGCGAAAACAGCATTGCTGATATCCCGAGCGTTGGGTAAAGCTTTACCCGTTTCTGTGTCGGGTGCTCGAGTTTTATCCTGAGGTACCAGTCTTGTGAATTCGGTGTTTGCGGCACCAGAGTTCTTTTCTAGCAGGTTATTGCCGGTACCGTCGAGAGAACGTACTGTATAGCCCTGACCACCACCGTTTACAGAGCCGCCGCCCTGACCGCCGCCGTGTACAGAGCCGCCGCCCTGACCGCCGCCGTGTACAGAGCCGCCGCCTTGACCGCCGCCGTTTACAGAGCCGCCGCCTTGTCCACCACCGTTTACAGAGCCGCCGCCGTGGCCGTTGGTTTGGGTAGGTGAGTAGCCGTTACCGGTATTAGAGGAGCCTTGTGTCTGAACGGTATGAGTATTGGTGGTCGTAGTCGAGGTATTGCTGTTGACAGAGCCTTGGTTGCTAGTTGTCTTTGTGTTCTGGTTAGAGTTCGTATAAGACACATTGCCTTGAGCATTGTTTCCACTGTTCAGGTTAGTGAAATTGAACTGGAATGGCATCGTGTTGTTGGAGCTTTGCTGAGTGCTGGTTCCACCACACTGAGGTTTTGGTTGGTTCCCGCAATTGCCAGGGATAGGGCGACATGTTGGTGTTGTAGTCTGGCAGGTGGGTTGTTGGCGCGGTTTTGCTGAACAGTTGCCACGAAAAGCGTTAACGGACGGCTGACAGTTTCGGTTGGCATTGCGCAGGGCTGAAACCAGCGAACTTATGTTGTTGCCACCGTTGCAGCCAACCTGAGTAAAATACTCTGGATTTATATTGAAATTCATTTTTGCTCCGTGGGCATTTGGAGCAGAATGCGGATTTTACGGCTTATTATCTATTGCGTAATCGCGAATTCGTTTCCGATGCCCGAGTGTTGTTAGTAAAAAATGTAGTGTTGGTGATGTCTCTTTATTAAGTGTGTCTGAGCATTTGCCGGACCGGTAGTAAACTTAACAGCTGTACTAAACGATTAATTATAGGTAATGGTTTTTCCAGTTCGTTACAGCTTGTACTACTGTCGCTGGAAGAACTGTATGGTAACAGGTTGAGGTGTGAGCTACTTTGAAGCACTGCTCAGAAGATAGTGAATTTCTAGCATACGGTTTTTTGGGCATTCGCGCCATTTATAAGTTTAAGTTGTAGCTTTAGCATGGGTGAAGATTAATTTAAAATCGAATCGTGTTTTGTTGGCAGACTCATTATTCTTGGATTGTTGTCTGCTCACCTGTCATCGTATATTTCTAATGAGCGCTTTGGAGTAGTGGTGTGAGTGACCACGATAATTGAGGTTAAGTTATTCACTTTAAATGATGGTGTACCAAGGTTTGTAGGATCCTGCCTTAAATCCTCATAGTGATTATTGTAACGATGGCCATGAAGGCATCAAGGAGCTTTCCTCGCAGGCTCGGAATTCCTCCTTGCCCCTTCATAGCCACCTCGTTTTTGGTTCTCTATGACGACCGAAGACACAATTTTGAATTCAATGGCGCGGTGCCAATTTTCCGCTTGAATTTCAAGTGAGAAGTATTTGAGGGTTTAAAAAATTCCTTAAAAATCAAATCTCGCTTTTTCACATTAATCAACGGTTACAAAGCAACTGCCACTTCATAAATTGAAAATAGCTCTTTGTCAACGACTTAAATCAAGCGCCTTCAATAAAATGGATCAGAAGCGATCTGTAGGCCCCTCAATTATTTTACTCGTGCTCAATGGGCTTGTGCGGTATGTAGCGTCACGCAATCAACCGGGTATTTAAAAAACGCTCTAATTTTGTGCGCCAGCTTGCACTAGTTTTCAAGAGAATAGTGCACAATCCCGGCACGGATGTAATTCCGATCAGACCAGTATCAGGTCGGGCAAAGGCACTCGTTAGAGCTACCGCAACAGATTAAATAAGTCGCGGCTCATCCTTGGTCTCCCTGTATCTGGAAACATTTTGACAATGTCTTAACTGACAGGGGTAAGGTATGGGTAAATTTAGTACGCCGTTTGCAATTTTTGAGACAGCCGTTCACCGTAGTGGTGCCAGTACTGGCACAACTGCAAAATCGACGAAAACAGAGAGTTCGAGCGCTTCAAAATCTGGTTTTAAAACCAGTGGGAACCGAAACAAGGGTTGCCCACCAAAGGCTAGTCCTCCTAAAGGGTGTCCTCCAAAGGGCTGCCCGCCAAAGGGATGTCCTCCTAAAGGTTGCCCACCAAAGGGATGTCCTCCTAAAGGTTGCCCGCCAAAGGGATGTCCTCCTAAAGGTTGCCCGCCAAAGGGATGTCCTCCTAAAGGTTGCCCACCCCAAGGTAATGGTGTCGGATTTGGGTTCGGAACTAGTTTCGGTGGCGGTAGATCAGGCTGTGGCAATGGCGGCGGTTTATCTGGTGTTGGCCAGCTGATTCAGCAGTTGCTTGGTAGTCTGGGTGGTACCGGTGGAGCTGGTGGAACTGGCGGTTCAGGTGGTTGTGGTTCTTCGAGTGGTGGTGGAAGCAGTAACAGCGATATTACACAGTTACTACAATTGTTGATCAGCATACTGCAGAGTATGAGTAATACGAATGGATCAAACTCCGGATCTGGATCGAACTCAAGCAATGGATCAGGATCTAACTTTGGGTCAGGTTCTAGCAATGGATCATGTTCAAACTTTGGCTCTGGTTCTAACTTTGGATCAGGTTCAAGCTTCGGTTCTGGTTTTGGATCAGGTTCAAGTATTGGTACAGGAACCGGATTTGGAAATAACTCCAGCATTGGTGCGGGATTCGGATTTGCAACTGGTTCTGGATTTGGTGTCGGTTTCGGATTTGGTACCGGCAGTGGATTTAATTCGGGATCAGTAGGACATGGCAATGGGTACAGCAGCACTGGCAATGGTGGTGGAAGTTCCAGTGGTGGTGGTAATCAAAGTGTTAACCGCACTTGTGGTGGAGGCCACTAGAGGCTAAAGCCCCGTAGTATAGTTAGTTCCGATAGCAGGGGGGGTGTTACCCCCTGCTTTTTTTGCCTCCATCTATTTCAGTGTTCGAAATCATCAATAATCCAGATGCGTTTTCAGAGATGTATTCTTTTGCAAGAGGAGAAACTGATCGTTATCAAGATGCCTGGTTTATTTCGGTTACGAGACGGCCTGTAGTTTCGCACATCGCCTTGCTGCCAGTAGAGCGAGGAAAAAGTTCTTGATGGGTGTTAAGCGTGTTTCTTCTTTGAGCACCGTGCCACCGTCCTGCAATATTGTACTTAATAATTTGTGTTGCAGGTGCGTATAGATATAAATCGGTTTGGCGGCCGGTGAAGAGCCCGGTAGTTGCTGAAGGTGTTGCGTAAACTTTATATCAAGTTCTTGCAAGAGCTTCAGTACGTAATTGCGTACCGTATCAGAATGGCTGGAATTTGCTGAAAACATATCAGGCTTGATATCGTTAGCCTCCAATTCACTCAGTGGAAAACAGAGTAAGCCGTTGCTCATGTGCTGGCGTAAATAGCGAAGGCAACGAAATTTCGACAGTGAAATGCCGGTTTCTTCTAATATCTGACAGGAATTGGTATCGCTAGTGAGGGAGGCCTTATTTCTATAGAATTCGTGTAACGCGATGCAAACCTGCCCACCGGTCCGGGAGTGGAACAGGGCATTAGCGCTTTCGCTCGATGGGCTGCCGTAATCCAGCAATGCCCCGTATCCATCAAGTACCATTTTCATTGCTTCCAGCATGGGCGGGTTGCTGCTAAATTCAACCTGCAATGCCAGGGTTACCGGATGTCGGTAGGTATCGCGATTTAATTCTTCGCGCCACCAGGCAAGTTTTTTTTGTGCGGCTGTCAATTCCCGACTGTTAAAACACAGCTTGCTCCAGATAGATACTAAAGTGGCTATCGCGCGCAATTGATGTTGAGACTCTGCGTCAGCGTGAAGTAGTGAATAGTATCTTCCACTGCCGGGAGGGATTGCATTTTGAGTCCATTCGTCAATAGCGCGATCTGTCATTGGCCGGTTTCAGCCTCCTCTGGAATTTGGTTAATAGCCAATTGGCGGTTTAGTATTCTCTGTTTGCTTCCTATCTGGATGTCCGGATAAGCCGCGCTCAGCCGTTGCTCGATTGCTGCAAATTTCTCGGCTATTGACCATTTTTGCCCGTCTTCCAGTATTTCCAGAGCGACTGTAAAGGCTTCGTCTGTCTCTGACAATAGCGCAGCTGGAATCTCTGCTGCAGGGATCAGTGAGTCAGCGCGAAGCAAGTCGCAAACAATCGGGTAATTCAGGCGGGTTAAATGTCGCATTCGCAGAGATTCCTGTTTGATCAGTTTCAATCTGCTGTCCTCATCGTCTTCCTGGTGTGCCCGCCGTACCGCTGTTGTTATAAGGTCATTTAGTAGAGAAAGGGCGTCTTTTTGCTCACTCAGATCTGCGCCCAGACCGCAGGCGGTATCGAAGCAGCGATCCAGATCATTTTTTACAGTCATAATGTGCCTGGCGGAGCTGTCGTCTGCCAGTTCGGAGCATTGCATCGCAAGCTCGGCTAAATGCTGGTTAAATTGAGCAAGCTCTAGCTGGTCCCTTTGCTGAGCGATGAGTAAATCTTCTTTGCTCGGTGTGTGTGCCTGATTGAAAAAATACGGATATCTGACTTTGCGCACAATATGCCGTTCCCACGCACCAGGACACTCTGAAAAAGCTGGCCGATCCATAATACCGCTCTCCGGGTAAGGTTAATAACTACCCAAGTATAGATCGGCAAAGACAAAGCGCCGGAATTCGCAAAGCCCGTCAGTAAACTGGCCTGGCTTAGGCTGCTGTCGCGCACTTTGATATGATTTATTAACGGAAATGTTAGATTTTTGACTTTGAAAGTTGAATGGCTAATTAATCGAGGGATTTATATGATCAAGAATCATGAGTGGCTGCTGGAGAATTGCCTCAGCGTTCCAGGAGACGGGGTCGTCATGAAGGCCGAGATACCCCCAGCCAGCGATAAGTGTGGTCATGTTCACCGCCCGCCCGGCATCAATGTCACGTTTCGCATCGCCGATATACAGGCACTTGTCCGGCGCGACTGTCGCCAGTTCACACGCGAGTAGCATCGGTGCCGGATGCGGTTTCGCGTGGCTTGTGGTATCCGCACTGACAACACTGCAGCAGCGCTGGAAAAGATTCATTCGTGTCAGTAGTTTATGGGTTAAATATTCCGGTTTATTGGTGATGATTCCCCAGGGAATGGCGTTAGCTTCCAGCTGGGTTAGAACGGTCTCGATGTCCGGGAACAGATGGCTATCACGCGATATGTCGGTTTCATAGGCATCGAGAAACTCCATTCTTAATTCAGTAAACGCCTCCTTGCCTTGCAATTCCGGAAAACCCAGTCGCAACAGGGCGATGCTGCCGTGAGATACCTGCGGCCGATAGGTTTCCTCGCTAACCGGCTCCCGGCCGTGATTTTCAAGTACACGGTTAAGTGCATTTCCCATGTCGGGCGCGGTATCGATGAGCGTTCCATCGAGGTCGAAAAAAACAGCTTCGGTTTCCTTGCTTGCTTTGCTGGTCAAGATTTCATTTCTTTGTCGGGCTGGACTGAGCGGCCGATTCAGCCTTGATGGTATGCATCAGATAGTTGACGCTGATATCGGATCCGGTGCTGTACTGTTTAGAAAATGGGTTGTATGTCATGCCGGTTATATTCAGCACTTGAAGATCGGCCGCGCGTGTCATTTGTGCAAGCTGAGAAGGCTTGATAAATCGTTGCCAGTCGTGTGTTCCGCGCGGTAGCAGATTGAGAATATATTCAGCACCCACTATGGCAAACAGCCACGATTTACCATTGCGGTTGAGTGTCGAGAAAAAAGCAGATCCCCCGGGCTTGAGCAACCTGGAGCACGCATTAACAATGCTCGCAGGCTCGGGTACGTGTTCCAGCATTTCCATACAGGTTACTACATCGAAGGTGGCGCTGTGATCGTAAGCGTAGTCCTCTGTAGCAATGCACTCATAATTTATAGAAAGCTGCTCTTCAGCTGCGTGTAGCTTCGCAACGTCCAGCGCGGCTTCGGATAGATCGATGCCGGTTACCGTGGCACCTGCCCTCGCCAGTGATTCCGTTAGTATGCCGCCACCGCAACCGATGTCTGCCACCGTCAGGCCGTCGAGCGGTGTGCGGTCGTTTATATAGGCAAACCGCAGCGGGTTGATTTCGTGCAGCGGCTTAAATTCACTTTCGGTATCCCACCAGCGGCTGGCGAGCTCACTGAATTTGTCTATCTCCAGCGGGTCGATGGTATTTTCGACCGGGCTTTTCTCGTGTTTCATGGGGATTCTCGGTTAGGTGCGCTTTCGATCAACAGTAGTCGGTTAACCAGTGATTCGCGTGGACTGTATCCGCTCACCCCATTGTCTGGCTTTATCGATAAGCGCTTGTTCGGGGTAGCGGGTGAAGTTACCGGCGCTGAGCAACTGACTGCCTGCTATCCAGACATTACTGACATCATAGCGATTGGCGGAATAAACAATTTGTGCCACTGGATTGTAAACCGGCTGCAGCTCAATGCGATTAAAGTCGATGGTGGCCAGATCCGCCTGCTTTCCGGCTTCGATAGAGCCGGTTTGTTCGTCTATACCCAGCGCTTTTGCGCCATTAATGGTTGCCATCCGGATCAATTGCTCTGCTGGCAGGGAGGCGGCGTTTTCCGCTGCATTTTTGCCGGTAAACGCGGCGCTGCGTATTTCGCCGAGCATATCCAGATCGTTGTTTGATGCCGCGCCATCGGTGCCGATCGCCACGTTAACGCTGGCGTCCAGCAGTCTGGCAATCGGCGCGATACCACTGGCCAGCTTCAGGTTCGATTCCGGGCAATGCAGGACATGGCTTCCGGTCTGAGCCAGCTGTTCTATCTCTGTATCGATCAGTTGTGTCATGTGTACAGCGGCGAGTTGATCGTCGAGCAAACCGACTTCGGCCAGCCGTGCCAGTGGCCTGATACCGTGCTGTTCTAGAAATTGCTGCACCTCAACAGCGGTTTCGTGCACATGGATATGAACGCCTACCCCCAGCGAATCACGCATGGCGGCAATTTTGCGTAGAGGTTCCTCTGAAACGGTATAGGGCGCGTGGGGGGCGATCATGGTGGTGATCATGGATTGCCCCTGCAGGTCGTTGTAGAGTTCTCTGCCCTTGCTCAGGTATTCATCTGCGTTTTGTGCCCAGACAGTCGGGAAGTCCAGAGCAATCAACCCCACACTGGCGCGAATACCCATTTCCTTAGCGGTTTCGGCGATAGTGTCCGGGAAAAAATACATGTCATTAAAGCAGGTAACGCCGCCCCTGACGCTTTCGGCAATAGCCAGTCGTGTACCGTCTGCTACAAACTCACGATTCACATGCTGACCTTCAGCCGGCCAGATGTGCTCGGATAGCCAGGTCATCAGTGGTAGATCATCGGCAAAGCCACGCAGCAGGTTCATGGCCATATGTGTGTGCGCGTTGATTAGCCCGGGCATCAGTGCCTGTTCGGGTAAATCGATCACCTGGATACCATGGTATCTGCTTTGTGCCTCAGGCCACGGGACTACAGCGGCAATTTTATCTGCGTTAACAATGACCGCATGGTTTTCCAGTACCCGGTTTTCGGCGTCGACGCAGATAACCCAGCGAGGTGTGATGGCAAATTGTTCTGTATTCATAGGCGGACCATAGCGTGGTGTATGAGAGGTAGCAACATTGGTAAGCGTTAGCTGCGACCGATTCTCGGAGTGGTCACAGGGTAGCTGTTTGCAAAAAAAACCTTGTGAACGGGAATTCAGTGGCCCTCAGGGGGAATCGTCTATTGAAAAGGCCTGTGAGGCCTCACAGTTTGTGATATTATGACGGGCTAGCCATCGTGTCCCGGCTTTTTCCCCGTCCAGAAAGCAACCGTTGAAAAATGTCTGATTTTGCTAAGGAAATTATACCGGTAAATCTCGAAGACGAGATGCGGCAATCCTACCTTGATTATGCCATGAGCGTAATCGTTGGGCGCGCGCTGCCAGATGTACGCGATGGCCTGAAACCGGTGCATCGTCGCGTACTTTACGCGATGAGTGAACTCGGTAACGACTGGAACAAGTCGTATAAAAAATCGGCGCGGGTGGTCGGTGATGTTATCGGTAAGTACCATCCTCATGGCGATACCGCTGTATACGACACCATTGTTCGTATGGCTCAGCACTTCTCTATGCGCTACATGCTGGTAGACGGTCAGGGTAATTTCGGTTCCATAGATGGTGATTCCCCGGCAGCGATGCGCTACACCGAAGTTCGCATGGCGCGTATCGCCCATGAGCTTCTGGCAGATCTCGACAAAGAAACCGTCGATTTTACACCGAATTACGACGGCTCAGAGTCAGAGCCTGCTGTTTTCCCTTCCCGGATACCCAATCTGCTTATTAACGGATCCTCGGGTATCGCGGTTGGTATGGCCACCAACATTCCGCCGCACAACATCGGCGAGGTTATTGGCGGTACGCTTGCCATGCTCGATAACCCTTCTATAGCGTTGCCGGAATTGATGGAACACATTCCCGGGCCGGATTTTCCAACGCACGGAATTATTAACGGAGCCCGTGGCATTCGCGAGGCTTACGAAACCGGCCGTGGTCGTATACATGTACGCGCTAGGGCTGAGGTTGAGCACAACGAAAAAACCGGCAAAGACACAATCATAGTTACCGAGCTTCCGTACCAGGTTAACAAAGCGCGCTTGCTCGAGAAGATTGCTGAGCTGGTAAAAGACAAAAAGATCGAAGGAATTACCGAGCTTCGCGACGAATCCGACAAAGACGGCATGCGCATGGTTATCGAGTTGCGTCGTGGTGAGCCCGGCGATGTGATGTTGAACAATCTGTACAAGCAAACACAATTGCAGACGGTGTTTGGCATCAATATGGTGGCGCTTATAGATGGTCAGCCAAAGCTGCTTAATCTTCGTGAGATACTCGATGCCTTTATCCGGCACCGCAGAGAAGTGGTTACCCGTCGCACCATATTCGATCTGCGCAAGGCGCGTGATCGTGCCCATATTCTCGAAGGTCTTGCGGTAGCCCTGGCCAACATTGATCCAATAATAGAACTGATCAAGGCGGCGCCGAATCCGCCGGAAGCAAAAGCCGGCCTGATCGCGGGTGTATGGAAACCGGGTAGTGTTGTCGAGATGCTGGAGCGTGCCGGAGCAGATGCATCGAAACCGGAAGGCCTTGGTCCGGAGTTCGGGTTACTGGAAGACGGTTATCATCTGTCTGCAGCTCAGGCGCAGGCGATTCTCGATCTGCGTCTGCATCGATTAACCGGCCTTGAGCAAGACAAGATCATCGACGAATATCGCGACATTCTGTCAAAGATTGAGGCGTTGCTGGAGATTCTGGAGAGCCCCGACCGTTTGCGTGAAGTGATCCGGCAGGAGCTTGAAGAGGTCAGAGATCACTACGATGATGATCGTCGTACGCAAATAGTGGTCGACTACTCAGAAATGACGGTGGAGGACTTGATCTCTGATGAAGATGTCGTCGTGACACTATCGCATGCGGGCTATGCCAAAGCCCAGCCGCTGTCAGATTACACGGCGCAGCGTCGCGGTGGAAAGGGCAAGTCCGCCACGTCAATGAAAGATGAAGATTTCATCGACAAACTCTTTGTTGCCAGTATGCACGACACTGTGCTGTTCTTTACCAGTGTCGGTAAGGTCTATTGGAAGCGAGTGTACGAATTGCCATTGGCTAGCCGTGGTGCCCGTGGCCGGCCGATTATTAATTTACTGCCACTGGAAGAAAATGAGCGCGTCAACGCGGTACTGACTGTGCGTGAGTACAGTGAAGATCAGTTTGTGTTCTTTGCTACCCGTAATGGAGTGGTTAAGAAGACATCCCTTGCCGATTTCTCCCGGCCCAGAGCCAACGGTATTATCGCGATTGATCTGCGCGTCGATGATGAATTAATCAATGTAGCCCTGACTGATGGTGAAAGTGACATCATGCTGATATCCAGCAATGGCCGGGCAATGCGCTTTCTGGAAAACGACGTCCGGAAAATGGGCCGTACGGCTGCAGGTGTACGCGGTATGAGAATGGCGGAAGAAGATTCTCTTATTGCGTTGATCGTAGTTGCTGAAGGCGACATCCTCACAGCTACGGCTAACGGCTATGGCAAACGTAGTTCCACCGATGAGTATCCGCGTAAAAACAGAGGCGGCAAAGGTGTTATAGACATAAAGACTACCGAGCGGAACGGCCCGGTGGTGGGTGCTGTGCAAGTGCTCGATACTGATGAAGTGATGCTGATCACCAATGGCGGTACGCTAATTCGAACAGCAGTTGATGGCATTAGCAGTCAGAGTCGGAACACACAGGGTGTGCGTTTGATTCGCGTAGGGGAAGACGAGCAGCTGGTCGAGGTAGAGCGCGTCGCCACTGCAGAGAAAGAAGAAGAGTACCCTGACGGAGCGGAAGAAAATACCACCTCTGAGTCTTCAGGTTCTGGTGCTGCTGCGGTAGATGATTCCACCATAACTGGGCAACAATCACCTGATTCAGAGCCTGAAAACGATGACAATAACACTGGCAGCGACACGGAAGACGAATAGATTCATTAACTAGTGAAATCTATTCATAAAACATAGTCGCCCGGAAAGGCGAATTTCGCCGCATTGCTCTTTATACTCGGGGTTCACTTATCTGGACTCCGTTTCCGATTATGAGCCGCGTATACAATTTCAGCGCAGGTCCGGCCGCACTACCTGAAGAGGTGTTACAGCAGGCAGCCGGGGAAATGACCGATTGGCGCCAGAACGGTGCTGGTGTGATGGAATTGAGTCATCGCAGTAAAGCTTTTATGTCGATCGCTGAAGAAGCCGAAGCGGACTTACGTGAACTTCTGTCGGTGCCGGACAATTACGCCGTGCTGTTTTTGCAGGGTGGAGCATCGGCGCAGTTTGGTCTGATCCCGATGAACCTGCTGGGCGATAAAACAAACGTCGACTATGTAAATACGGGCCAGTGGTCAACGAAGGCGATTAAAGAAGCAAGCAAATTTGCAGCGGTTAATGTAGCCGCCAGCAGCGAAGCCGGGGGCTTTAACACTGTTCCGGCGCAAAGTGAATGGACAACCTTTACTGATGCTGCCTATCTGCATATCACCCCAAATGAAACCATAGGCGGTGTGGAGTATGGTTTTGTGCCGGACACCGGCGCTGTGCCTCTGGTGGCAGATATGTCGTCGACGATACTTTCGCGGCCGCTTGATGTCTCTAAATATGGTCTGATCTATGCCGGTGCGCAAAAAAACATTGGTCCGTCCGGCTTAACCGTAGTCATTGTTGACAAATCGCTCTTTGGCAAGGCCGCTACTATTACTCCCGATGCATTTAACTATCAACTGCAGGCCGCTGCAGGGTCAATGCTTAATACGCCGCCAACCTATGGCTGGTATATCGCCGGTCTCGTGTTTAAGTGGCTGAAACAGCGAGGCGGGCTGGATGCCATGCAGCAGGCAAACAAACGCAAAGCAAATAAACTGTACGCGGCCATTGATTCTTCATCCTACTACAGCAACCCGGTTACCGTGGATTCGCGTTCATGGATGAATGTACCGTTTATATGTGGAGACAGTAAGCACGATACTGAATTTCTAGCCGGTGCAGTTGATGCCGGTCTGCACTCTCTGAAGGGCCATCGATCAGTCGGTGGTATGCGCGCCAGTATCTACAATGCCATGCCGGAATCTGGAGTCGATTCATTGATTTCCTATATGGCCGAGTTTGAAAGAACGCACGGTTAAGTACGTACGGCACTTCAGGGCAGTGGCTTTCGATGCCCATCTTCTGATAAGGAAACAAGCGTGTTTAAAATTCAAAAAATAAATAATTTATCGCCGCTCGGGCTGGATCGTTTTCCTGTCGCCAACTATGAACTTGCAACCGACACAGCCAGCCCCGATGCGATAATGCTGCGATCGCAAAAATTGCACGATATGAAATTTGATGACAACCTCAAGGCGATCGGTCGAGCCGGAGCGGGTGTAAACAATATTCCGGTCGAACGTCTGACCCAGTTGGGCGTGCCTGTGTTTAATGCGCCTGGTGCAAATGCAAATGCGGTAAAGGAACTGGTCATTGCCAGCCTGTTTCTAGCGGAGCGTAATCTATATCAGGCAGTGGCCTATACCAAGTCGCTTACATCAGAAGGTGCAGCACTCGATAAAGAAGTCGAAGACGGTAAAAAAAGATTCGTCGGTCGTGAGTTACCGGGTCGCACCTTAGGTGTGATCGGACTCGGTGCTATTGGTGTTGAAGTGGCAAACACGGCTGTGGCGCTTGGAATGGAAGTGATTGGCTTTGATCCGGCGATCACTGTTACCAGCGCCTGGCAGCTCAGTTCAGCGGTCGAGAAGGCTAACAGTGTTGATGAGGTATTGTCGCGTTCGGAATTTGTGACGTTTCATGTGCCGTTGCTGGATGCTACGCGCCACATGATAAACCCGCAGCGGCTGCATGGCATGCGCGACGGTACTGTTGTGCTGAACTTTGCGCGTGCTGGTGTAGTAGACGATGATGCGATTTTGAGCGGGCTTGAAAGCGGCAAAATAAAAACTTACGTGTGTGATTTCCCGACGCAGCAAACTATTTCGCACGAGAATGTGATTACGCTGCCTCATTTGGGCGCATCCACTGCTGAAGCTGAAGAAAATTGTGCAATTATGGTGGCGGATCAGTTACGGGACTTTCTGGAACACGGAAATATCCGCAATTGCGTAAATTTCCCGACTGTTGAGTTGAGTCGCAAGAGTGAATTCAGGCTGGCGTTGATTCACCGTAATGTGCCGGATATGGTCGGTCAGATTTCCCATCAGCTGGGTGTATCCAAGATCAATATCTGCCATATGATCAACGAGTCGCACCAGCACGTGGCGTGCACGTTGATTGACACGGAAGTTGCGGTGCCGGACGAAACTATGGAGGCGATTCGTGCAATTGAAGGTTTGCTGAAAGCACGGCGAATTTAGACGGAATAGATTGACCGGGGTATCAAACCGATCTTTGTTTTTTTGAAGTCAATTGCCCATCCTGTCGAACACTGGCATGATTGCAGAGATGCATATTGAAGAATCCGCTTCCGGCAACAACAGATTCGCTGACTACGACTTGCAATTGAGTAAGCGCTTAAGCGCGTGGCTTATAAAACCGAGTGTACCTGACAGTGCGGGGGCAATTTCATGACCCTGAAGGTTACCATCGTTGGAGTGGGCTTGATTGGCGGATCATTTTCACTGGCGTTACAAGCCGTTGGCGCTGATATAGAATTTACCGGCTGCGGTCGCAACGAAGACAGTTTGCTGCGGGCGGTAGATCTGGGAATTGTTACGCGTTATAGCACTTCGGTGACAGAGGCTGTGGCAGGTAGCGATCTGGTGTTTCTTGCGACACCGGTGGGTGCCATGGAGGCGGTGCTGGCTGAAGTTGCACAAGTGGCCTCGCCGGAAACTATCATTACCGATGCCGGCAGCTGCAAGCAGAGTATTATTGGCGCTGCTCGTCGACAGCTATCACACATGGAAAACTTTGTAGCAGGGCACCCGATTGCGGGTACTGAGCACAGCGGAGTCGAAGCGGGTTTCGCAACACTCTATCGTGATCGACGAGTAATCCTGACACCTCAGTCTGATACCTCTGCACAGGCTATTGAGACCGTTCGTCAACTCTGGATTCAAACTGGTGCCCAGGTTGAGGAAATGTCTGCTGAGCGTCACGATAAAGTTTTTGCAGCAACCAGTCATTTACCGCATTTGCTGGCATTTAGCCTGGTGGAAACGCTGTATCGAATGGAGCAGCGTGAGGAACTACTGCGGTACGCCGCGGGCGGGTTTAGTGACTTTACCCGAATTGCCTCCAGTGACCCGGTGATGTGGAGAGATGTCTGCCTTCATAACAGCGAAGCAGTACTTGAGTCTATGGCCAATCTGCGTGAAGGAATGGATGCCCTGGTTGATGCCATAAACGCGGGAGACGGGAAGCGGATCGAAGGCTTGTTTAAAATTGCTAAAGACACCCGTGATACCAGAATTCTTGCAAAGCCACAGCAGACTAACCCACAGCAGAATGAAGTAAGCGAAGGGGGACCCGAGCCCGAACCATCTCCAGAGAAACCACAATGACTACTGCCAGTACAGATGCATTAGATGCGATTACCCCGTCGAACTCCGTAACAGCGGGGCCGGGTGGTTCGGTTAACGGTGAGGCAGTGGTGCCGGGTGATAAATCGATGTCGCACCGATCAGTGATGTTTGCCTCACTGGCAGAAGGGCGCACTTCGATCAAAGGTTTTCTGGCGGGTGAAGATAGCCTGAACACGCTAGCAGCATTTCAGGCAATGGGGGTCAGCATAGAGCGCACCTCGCAGACCGGTCTTATTATCGACGGTGTTGGCATGCACGGATTAAAAGCTCCTTCTGAATCGCTGTATATGGGAAATGCAGGTACCGGTATGCGCTTGATCGCCGGAGTTCTGGCCGGGCAGAAGTTCTCAACGCAGCTTACGGGTGATGAATCACTGAGCAAGCGGCCCATGCGTCGCATTATTGATCCATTGCGTGAGATGGGAGCGGTGATTGATTCACAGCAGTCCGGATGCCCGCCGTTGGTTATTGATCCGGCAAACGCACTGGCCGCGATCAGTTATCAGCTGCCTATGGCCAGCGCGCAGGTTAAATCCTGCGTATTGCTAGCCGGGTTGTATGCCCGGGGCCGCACATCGGTTACCGAGCCAGCGTCTACTCGTGATCACACTGAACGCATGTTACGCACGTTCGGTTACCCTGTTGAAACTGATGGTGCTGAGGTCTCTCTGCAAGGGCAAGGAAAGCTCTCATCTACTGAGCTCGAAATACCCGCAGATATATCCTCAGCGGCATTCTTACTGGTTGCCGCGAGTATTGCTCCGGACTCAGATGTTTTGCTTAAAAATGTTGGAGTTAATCCGACCCGGACCGGCGTAATCGATATCCTGAAGCTGATGGGAGCTGATATCGAGTTACAGAATAGGCGCGATGCCGGCGCAGAACCGGTTGCTGATATCCGCGTACGGACAGCGAATTTAAAGGGAATTGCTATTCCGGAGTCGCTTGTTCCACTGGCGATAGATGAATTGCCGGTTATTTTCATCGCAGCAGCCTGTGCTGAGGGCACCACCACCGTAACCGGTGCTGAAGAGCTGCGGGTAAAGGAAAGTGACCGGATAGCAGCGATGGCCGAAGGGCTGGCTAGTCTCGGGGTCGATGCGGTAGCCACGGCCGATGGCATGATTATCAATGGCGGCACCATTGGCGGTGGCACGGTTGAAACTTTTTATGATCATCGCATTGCTATGTCGTTTTGTGTGGCAAGCCTGTGTGCGACAGACCCCATAACTATCCGGGATACGCACCATGTCGAAACATCTTTCCCGGGATTCTTTGAGCAATGTGCTGATCTGGGAATGGTCATTAAGCGGCAGTCGCTTGATGGATGAGCCTGGTAACACCGCGGTGCTCGATATTGATCGTTCCGCCGTGCCGGTTATAGCGATTGATGGGCCGAGTGGTTCTGGCAAGGGCACAATTGCCCGCGCCGTTGCAGAGAAGCTGGGTTTTAACTTTCTCGACAGCGGTGCGTTGTATCGCGTAGTGGCACTGGCTTCAATCAACACCCGTACAGCTGCCGATGACTCAAGCGGACTGGCGCTGCTGGCCTCAACCGCACCAATTGATTTTGCCCACAGCGACAACGGCGACGTTGCTGTGTTGCTCGGCGGGCAGGACGTCACGCAACAATTGCGCGCTGAGGAGGTCGGTAATTGTGCATCAAAAATTGCGACTCACCCTGAATTACGCGATGCGTTGCTCGATCGTCAGCGGCGCTGGCGTCAGCTGCCGGGGCTGGTGGCCGATGGCAGGGATATGGGTACCGTGGTTTTTCCTGATGCTCTGATAAAAATATTTCTTACCGCATCGGCCGAAATCCGGGCAAAAAGAAGAGTTAAACAGTTGAAAGAAAAGGGTATATCAGCTAATATTTCGGGTTTACTAAGCGACATTCAGGCACGTGACAAACGCGACTATAACCGCGCGATAGCGCCACTGAAAGCCGCTGCCGATTCAATACAGATCGATTCCACGTCTCTTAGTGTGGCCCAAGTGGTCACAAAAGTGCTTGATTTAGCTAGTGTTAGACTATGAGCTTTTAATTCGCCAGCGACGGATCGCAGCGTTTATTAACCGCCTTGCCGCGACAGGAATGTCATACGCATTGTAAATTCTATCCAGGAACACGTAATTTAATGTCTGAATCTTTTGCTGAGATGTTTGAGGAGAGTATCTCCCAAACCCAAATGAAACCGGGCTCGATTCTTTCGGGTACCGTTATCGAGATAAGCGGTGACTTTGTCATGGTCCACGCTGGTCTCAAATCGGAAGGGGTTATTCCGGTTGAACAATTTATGGATGAAACCGGCAATATCTCTGTCAGTGTCGGTGAAGTTGTAGAAGTTGCACTCGATTCCGTCGAAGACGGCTTCGGGGAAACCCGTTTGTCTCGCGAAAAAGCGAAACGAGCACGCGCTTGGGCCAGATTGGAACAGGCTCAGGAAACCGAAGAGATCGTCACAGGGGCTATCACCGGCAAAGTCAAAGGCGGCTTTACTGTTGAAATAAACGATATCAGAGCCTTCCTGCCGGGATCTCTGGTTGATGTCCGGCCGGTTCGCGACACCAGCTACCTCGAAGGTAAAGAGCTTGAATTCAAAGTTATCAAACTTGATCGTCGGCGCAACAACGTAGTTGTCTCTCGCCGTGCAGTGGTTGAATCAGAATACTCTGCTGAGCGCGAACAGCTGCTTGAAAGTCTGCAGGAAGGTCAGGAAGTTACCGGTATCGTCAAGAACCTCACCGATTACGGTGCGTTCCTTGATCTCGGCGGCATCGATGGCTTGCTGCACATCACCGATATGGCCTGGAAGCGAGTCAAGCATCCGAGCGAAGTGGTTGAAGTCGGTCAGGAAATGAAAGTCAAGGTGCTGAAGTTCGATCGCGAGCGCAACCGCGTATCGCTCGGACTCAAGCAACTGGGTGACGATCCGTGGATGGATCTGGTACGTCGCTACCCTGAGAACACTCGTATATTCGGTAAAGTCACCAACATCGCTGATTACGGCTGCTTTGTAGAAATCGAAGAAGGCGTTGAAGGGCTGGTGCACGTATCCGAGATGGATTGGACTAATCGAAACGTTAATCCAAACAAGGTGGTAGCGCTGGGTGACGAGATCGAAGTCATGATCCTCGATATCGACGAAGAGCGTCGGCGTATTTCACTGGGTGTTAAACAATGCAAGCAGAATCCCTGGGACGAGTTTGCCGATAAGTTCAACAAGGCAGATAAGGTTTCCGGCAAGATCAAATCGATCACTGACTTCGGGATTTTCATCGGTCTTGATGGCGGCATAGATGGTCTGATTCATCTTTCTGATCTGTCCTGGAACGATACTGGCGAAGAAGCGGTGCGGAACTTCCAGAAAGGTCAGGAAATCGAAGCGGTAGTTCTGGCTGTTGATCCGGAGCGTGAGCGTATCTCTCTGGGTGTGAAACAGCTTGAGCAGGATCCATTCGGCCAGTTCGTTGCAGACAATCCAAAAGGCACGATCGTTAAAGGCGTAATTACTGAAGTCGATACAAAAGTAGCGATGGTTAATCTTGGTGATGGTGTCGAGGGCATTCTGCGTGCAAGCGAATATGCCCGGGATCGAATCGAAGATTTGCGAATGCATTTGAAAGAAGGCGACGAGCTGGAAGCCAAGTTCATTAACATCGATCGCAAAGCCAGAGCGATATCGCTTTCGATCAAGGCGAAAGAGACGGATGAGGAAGGTGAGGCCATGCGTGATTATGCGCAGAGCACTGCACCGACCGCGACCACTCTCGGCGACTTGATGAAAGAACAGATGGGTGCATTGGATTCCGGTGCATCGTCTGATTCTGACGAAGCATCAACCTAGGCTAGAAGCTTTGTGGTGCACTGGAGTTTGTTCCGGTGCACTACAGAAAATTTGCAACCAGTGGAGTTTAAGCCTATGACCAAATCTGACCTGATTGAAGCATTAGCCGATAACCAGTCTCATCTGGCGTTACGCGATGTTGAACTGGCGGTTAAAGGTTTGCTTGAACGTATGAGTGGTGCACTGTCCACGGGTGAGCGAATTGAAATTCGTGGTTTTGGTAGCTTCAGCCTGCATTTTCGTCCGCCGCGCATGGGACGAAATCCCAAATCGGGTGATGCAGTAGCACTTCGTGGTAAATACGTTCCTCATTTTAAGCCGGGCAAAGAGCTACGCGAACGGGTAAACACAAGTATCGGGAACAGCGCCGCTGATAACGACCCAATGGCATCTCCCGAGCAGAAAACCGGAACCGACGACTAGCCGGTTTTTAATGCGCGACCAATCGCGCTGAGAATAAACACCGCCAGTGCGTCCATCTCTCTGGTAGCTAAAGCTTTACTCGACATCCCTCCACGAGACCGTCAGAATCGGGTATTCGGTCTACGTCCGTAACAACTAAAACAACTCATGGAATTTTCCTGGTGGCTTGTGCTGCTCGCCGGCTTTGCTGGCTGGTGTATCGGCTACGAAAAAATGCGGTATCTTTTAAGTCGCCTGTGGACGCCCCGGCGGGCAACTGATCTTGCAACTCTACTGCCGGACCACGATGACCGTGTTGAACGTGATCCTGAATTGATCGATCTTCTCGATCAGTACGTCGTTGATGAAACCTCTGTTGATGTCTACCTGACTCTGGCTGACGCATTCCGTCGGCGGGGCGAGTACTCGCGTGCTATCGGTGTTCATGAGCATTTGCTGTCGGCTGAGAATTTGTCTGACGAGCAGCGTCGTCTCGTCACACTGGAGTTATCCCGTGACTACGGCGGAGCCGGATTACTTGATCGCGTCGAAGCCTTGCTGAAGCCGCTTGTCAGTGAGCATCCGGAGAAAGCCGATGCCTGCTCCAGTTTGTTGCGTCTCTATGAGAAACAGCAGGAGTGGGAAGAAGCAATTGCATTGGCCAAAGACAGCCAATGCATGACAGATGAAGATAAAGCCCCTCTTATAGCGCAGTATTCCTGTGAGGTAGCTGCGTTGAAGGAAGTGGAAGATAAACTCGAAGAATCAGAAAAATGGTTAAAGCAGGCTCTTGCGCACGATGCTGAATGCAGTCGTGCATTATTGATGCTCGGACGGCAGAATATAGAATTAAAAAACTTCGATAAAGCTCTGGAGTACTTTTTTAGAATCGAAGAGCATCATCCGGAGTATGCCCCCGAAATTGCTGAGTCCGTGTTTTTTGCGTTGCGTGAAAACGGCGATGAAAATGCCATGAGTCAGCATCTGGCTTACCTGCGTAAGCGCAAGAACAGTTACACGGTAGTTAAACTGGCGCGCGAAGCGATAAGTGAACTCGAAGGTGAGAAGAGTGCCAGTGAGTTTTTTATCGAGCAAATTGCCAGACGGCCGTCACTCAAGGGATTGCGCGAATGGGCTGAGCGGGAACTGGCAACCACTAAATCAAGAGATAAAGACAAAATAGAAGCAGTAGTTGCCATGCTGCGTGATGTGGTAGATGAAAAACCGCAGTATCGTTGTGAGCGTTGTGGTTATCGTTGCAAGCAAATACAGTGGCGTTGCCCGGGCTGTGAAAACTGGAATTCCGTAAAAATAATTATTGGAGCTGAAGGTGAGTGATAACAAACGGGTTATTGTAGCGCTGGATTGTTCATCGGGTGCCGATGCTATTGCGCTGGCACAGTCGCTCGATCCAGCTCTGTGCAGGGTTAAAGTTGGCAATGAGGTTTTTACCAGTGCCGGTCCATCGGTTGTCGAGGCACTGCATAAACTGGAATTTGAGGTCTTTCTGGATTTAAAATTTCACGATATCCCTAATACCGTCGCCGGTGCCTGTCGAGCTGCCAAAAACCTCGGTGTCTGGATGCTAAATGTACACATCAGCGGTGGCGAGCAAATGATGGCTGGCGCGCGTGATGCAGTCGGTGCAGCAGGGTCCGGAGTTCCTCTTCTGATTGGCGTAACCGTGCTTACCAGTTTGAGTGCTCCCGATCTCGTTGCCATGGGCGTAGAGCGAAGCGTAGAGGAGCAAGTTGTAGCGCTGGCGCAGGCAGCGCAACGCAGTGGTTTGGATGGCGTAGTTTGCTCTGCCCGGGAGGCGGCAGTTCTGGCGGTTGAAACTCCCGGTCAATTGTCTGTGACTCCCGGTATCCGGCTTGCTGAAGACAGTTCCGATGACCAGGCCCGGATCACCACACCGGAGCAGGCCATTAAAAACGGGGCCGGTTATCTTGTTATTGGTCGGTCAATTACTGCGGCACAGAACCCTCTGCAACGATTGCAGCAAATAGATGCCGCGTTAAAATCACTCTGATAATAGTCAATCAACTAGAGTATTGTAACTGGTTAGCGGGTAGCTTGTGATCGAAAAAAACTATATAAGTGCGCAGTCGTTACTGGAAGATTCCTGGCGCCTTGGCGCCAATATTCTAAAAAGCGGCTTTCACCCCAATTTTATTGTTGGCATCTGGCGTGGTGGTACCCCGGTTGGAATAGCGGTGCAGGAAATTCTTGATTTCTATGGTGTACACACCGATCATATATCCATTAGAACATCGTCTTATAGTGGTAAAAGCAGACTGGAAGCACCGGTTCGTGTGCATGGTCTGGACTACCTGATCAATAATATAAATGCAGACGATAAATTGCTTATAGTCGATGATGTCTACGATACCGGCTTAAGTGTGCAAGGAGTAATGCAAACACTTACAACCAAGGCGAGAAGAAATACCCCCGAGGAGATTAGAATAGCGACTCCTTATTTTAAACCCTCGAAGAATCGCACTGAACTGACACCGCATTATTATATCCATGAAACTGATCAATGGCTGGTGTTCCCGCATGAAATGGATGGTATGAACAGGGCAGAGCTTAAGCTGCATAAGCCGGATCTCAATCCGTTTATAGAAGAAATAGATGCCTATTACGCCAATGATCCTGAATCACTAAATAATTGATAATGACCCTGCGCAATGACTGAGCTAACACAACAAACACCCAGGATCGATTTTCGTAGTGACACTGTTACCCTGCCCACAAGTGCAATGCGCCAGGCGATGGCCGCTGCAGCGGTGGGTGATGATGTCTATGGTGAAGACCCGACTGTCAATGCTCTTGAAGCGCTGGCCGCTGATAAGCTGGGCTTTGAAGCCGCATTGTTCGCTTCTAGCGGTACGCAAACGAATTTGCTTGCTTTGCTGGCTCATTGTGAGCGAGGGGATGAATATATAGTCGGGCAGCAAGCCCACACCTACAAGTACGAAGGTGGTGGGGCAGCCATACTTGGTAGTATTCAACCGCAGCCGCTGGAATTCCGTGACGATGGCACGCTGTCGCTCAGCGCTATTGAAGCTGCAATTAAGCCGGATGATTTCCATTTTGCGAAAACCAGGCTGATCGCGCTTGAGAATACAGTTTCCGGTAAAGTGCTGCCGTTACACTATCTTGCAACGATGCGGGAGTTTGTCGACAACCGGGGATTAACTATGCATCTGGACGGGGCGCGTGTGTTTAATGCGTCGGTTGCACTTGGTGTTAATATTACTGAAGTAGTTCAGTATTTTGATTCGGTATCCGTGTGTTTGTCAAAAGGCTTGTGCGCGCCGGTTGGCTCAGTGCTGTGCGGCAGTGCCGGTTTGATTCAAAGAGCCAGGCGCTGGCGCAAAGTTCTGGGTGGCGGCATGCGACAGGCCGGGTTCATTGCAGCGGCGGGTATTGTTGCGTTGAATGAAAATGTAGAGCGTCTTGCTGATGATCACAACAACGCAAAAGCGCTGTTTGACGGTTTGCGATCACTGGAGGCTTTTAATCTGACTAATGAGTCGGTGCGCACCAACATGGTGTTTTTAAACTGCGGTGCGGCGGTTGCCAATGAACTTGCAGCGCATCTTCTGAAACACGATATTTTGATTTCACCCGCAGATCATGTGCGACTGGTGTTGCATAAAGACATAACGGCTAATGATGTCGATACCATGATCGCGGCATGCCGCGAATTCTTTTAACGGGTTTGTTATAACCAACGAACGTGCTGTGTATCTGATTTAGTATTGTCTGGTGATCTGATAGTAGTCCAGGTTGATGCTGCCTTCTCCCCACCAGATTTCAGAGCCGAAGATCACATTAGCCAGACACCACGAGTCCTTAACGGCGTTTATATCGTAATTTCCTGCATTGGCTCTCGCATCGTCTATAAATTCGCTCCACGACAACGTGCCGTTTCGAACAGGGTTTTTTGCGACATAAGCCAGGTAGTTGCCAGCCCCCGGTTTGGTATATACATCGTATAGTTCGCCACTTCGACTGGTATAGGTGAATTCCGGTGCGCTTCCCGATGGCAGGCGTTCATTGCCGACTTCCAGCCAAACCATTAATTCAAGTTCTATATTAGAGTTGGACCCGCGGGATATCTCGCAACTCGAGTGAAAAAACGATTCAATTGCAACGTTTCGATCACCGCCAGTAACCCGTGTCGGATTATTGTTTTCGTCTCCTCTGTCGCCAACGCGCTTGCCGCTTTGTTGTGAACGATAACTATAAGCAATTGAAAGATCCGGTAGCTGGCTGACAGGAGCTGGCAGGCCGGTACTGGAGCACGGGGCAGACATTTCCGTACTGGATTTTGCGCCGTATATAACCTCAGGGTAAGACTTGACTTCCCACTCGAAGTAGCCGGGTTTCAGATCATCTTCGTTGCCCCAGTTATAATTCCATGACGGATTAACTGAACCGTCCGCGGCAGTATTCAGAGTGATGCACTGTGACCAGTCGGCACTTGAAGTTTGTCCATTCCAGGCGTTGTTAATGATCAGGAAATTGCCGTATCCGAGTCCCGGCCCGTCAAACTGGCTTGCTGGATAAACACACTGTGGCCCCATGTCGGGATAGTAGTTATTTCCCGTGCTTCGAACCGGCGTAGTTTCGCTGACCAGCGTGCTGCCTGCCGGAGGTGGGCTGCAACTGCCAGCTGCAATGACGGGAGCGACCGGGCTATCTGTCTGCGGTGGCGGACTGACCGGATCAGAGAGTAATGGATTTTCACCATCGTTAATATCCTCAACTGGCGAATTGGTTGAAGAGCCGCTTCCGCATGCAGCGAGTGAAATAATCGTAAAGGCCAACAGGAGTCTGCTCATCTGGATATGCCTATGCCGAGGGGGTATGTGGATCCAGCCGTTGCAAGGGCGGGTCGAAATGGTTTTAACGTCATGACATATACTGTAGTTGAGAATGCCAGTGATTACAAGCGTCATGACAAAAAGGCGAGCCAGCGAATGATTTTCGTACGAGGCAGAATGTTCGGGCTATTACAATTGTGTACCGGACTGGAATACGTCTGTCGATGGAGGTGGAATAATTTGTTAAATCGTCACGCAGCGCCGTCAGCGTACTATCGCTGTAGCCTTAGAAAAATATCCGCTTCAATGCGGACTACTTATCAATAGTGATTTGCGTTGATCGTAAACTGCAATTTAACTCTGACTGCATTGATTTGCAGAAATTTTCAAAAAAATCCGCAACTCCGGTACTGACGCTACGCTGAGAGTTGAAGTAACCCTGCTGTAGTTTTAATTTGAAACGCCAGCTGGAAACGGCGGGTGATAATCTATAAAGGGAGAGGATCGATTGATAATTGATCCCCTCTTCGACAATTGTCGCACGTTACCCCGGGAATGCGGAATTACGGATTCCTGAACAACACACTAAAAATTGGCCACCTTGCCAGCAGAGATCTGACTTGCCAGATATTCTTCGTAGGTGCCGCGGAAATCATTCAGTTTGTTATCTTTGATTTCTATAATTCGATTAGCAAGTGAAGAGACGAATTCCCGGTCGTGGCTGACAAATATCAGCGTGCCTTCGTAGTGTTCCAAAGCCAGGTTAAGCGCTTCAATGGATTCCATGTCCAGGTGATTGGTTGGCTCGTCCATAATTAGAACATTGGGGCTGGTCATGATCATGTGGCCGAACAATAAGCGGTTCTTCTCTCCACCTGAGCAAACCTTAACCTTTTTGGTGAAGTCGTCATTGGAGAACAAAAGACGCCCTAGTGTGCTTCGTACAATCTGATCGTCGTGTTCCGGCTTTCGCCATTGAGTCATCCAGTCGAACAGGTTGAGATCGTTATCGAAGTCGGCCGTGCTGTCTTGCGGGCAGTAACCGAGTGTTGCGTTTTCAGCCCACTGAATCCGTCCGGAATTCGGGCTGATTTTGTCCATCAGCAATCGCAGAAAAGTTGATTTTCCGGTGCCGTTTTCGCCGATTACCGCCATGCGTGTTCCAGCGTCGAGCAATAGTTCACCCCCGCTGAATAGCGGGCCTTCGTCAAAGCCGTGACCCAGATTTTCAATTGTTAATGCCAGACGATGCAGCTTTTTTTCCTGCGTAAACCGGATGTAAGGGCTGACTCGGCTGGAAGGCTTGATATCGGTAAGCTGAATCTTTTCAATCTGTTTGGCGCGTGAAGTGGCTTGACGGGCTTTTGAGGCATTAGCTGAGAACCGGCTGACGAATTGCTGCAAATCGGCGATCTGGCTCTTCTTCTTGGCGTTATCAGCTTGCAGGCGTTCGCGCGCCTGTGTTGATGCGGTCATGAAATCGTCGTAGTTGCCCGGGTATACCCGCAGTTCGCCATAGTCTATATCTGCCATATGGGTACAGACTGCATTAAGAAAATGTCTGTCGTGGGAGATGATTACCATGGTGCTGTCCTGAGCTCTCAGGACTCCTTCCAGCCAGCGAATTGCGTTTATATCGAGGTTGTTGGTTGGCTCGTCGAGCAGCAGAATATCAGGTGAGCTGAACAACGCCTGAGCCAGTAATACACGAAGTTTCCAGCCCGGAGCTACTTCGCTCATGGGGCCGTTGTGGAGTGATTCTTCGATACCGGCACCTGAGAGAAATTCTCCGGCCCGGCTTTCAGCGGTGTAGCCGTCTAGCTCGGCGAACTGATTTTCAAGCTCCGCGACCTTCATGCCATCTTCTTCAGTCATTTCAGGCAGACTATATATCCGTTCGCGCTCTTGCTTTACCTCCCACAGTTCCTGGTGCCCCATGATTACAGTGTCAAGTACGGTGTAAGATTCGAACGCAAACTGGTTCTGGTTCAGTTTTCCCAGACGCTCATTCGGTGTCACACTGACATTGCCAGCGGTGGGCTCAAGTGATCCTCCCAGAATATTCATGAAAGTAGATTTGCCGCACCCGTTGGCGCCGATCAAACCATAGCGGTTGCCGTCACCGAATTTGACAGAAATATTTTCAAACAGCGGCTTGGCGCCAAACTGCATGGTGATATTGGCGGTGGAGATCAAGGTTGTATCCTGTATAGAGTTACGGTTGGTAGCCCGCCATTATATGAAAAAAAACGGGACGCTGATATAATTTGCTGTATCGGTTAGCGTTGAATATGCGTACGGTGTTGCGAAATTTCATCGGGCCGTTTGCAAACGAATGAGATTTCAGTTGCTCAGCGGCGCTATTTGCGCGCGCCGATCAACCGCCCATTTATATTGCTTCGGCCACAGGTCGAATTCGGTGTCGGCATTCAAGGTTCGTGCTGCGTGCAATGGCCAGAAAGGGTTATGCATAATTTCACGCCCCAGAGCGACAAAGTCGGCCTGGCCGGAGCTTGCAATCTCTTCAGCTTGCTGCGGATCAATGATTACCCCGACCGCCATAGATTTGAGCTTGGTTTCTTTACTGATCCGTTCAGCATAGGGAACCTGAAAGCCAGGCTTTCGCGCAGAGCTTTTTGTCAAAGGGTTACCTGCATCGTCAAGACGAAAGCGTGGTGCCCCACTAACACCGCCTGAAGAGCAATCGACAACGTCGATTCCGTTTTCAGCCAGCGCGTTGGCGAGTGTCACCGAGTCGTCCATCGTCCAGCCGCCTTCAATACCGTCTACAGCTGATATACGAAAAAATAATGGCAAATCTTCACCGACTGCCGCCCGTACTGCGCGAGAGACTTCAAGCGGGAAGCGCATACGTGCTTCTATATTGCCGCCGTACTCATCGCTGCGCTGATTGGAAATTGGCGATAGAAAACTGTGCAGCAGGTAGCCATGAGCGCCGTGCAGTTCTATTGCCTTAAAACCGGCGTTTATAGATCGCTTTGCTGCAGCAACAAAGGTTTCGGTCAATGCGCGGATTTCATCAACGCTCAGCTCGTGCGGAGTAGGGAAGTCTTCACCGACAGCAAGAGCACTCGGGCCGACCACGGGCCAGGCGTCCGGATCATCTGCTGTCAGCGGCTTGCCGCCCAGAAACGGCGGCGAAGTGGATGCTTTTCTGCCAGCGTGTGCGAGTTGTATGCCGGGTACACAGCCCATTTCATCGATAAAAGCGGTAATGGGTTTTAACGCTTCCACCTGCTCGTCGTTCCAGATTCCGAGACACGCTGGTGTTATTCGACCGATTGCTTCAACGGCGGTTGCCTCGGCAAAAACCAGACCCGCCTTGCCACGAGCGAAGGTGCTTAAGTGGGCAAAATGCCAGGGCTGTGCGACGCCTTGCCTGGCGGAATACATGCACAGAGGTGAAACCACCACTCGATTCGGAAAAGTGACACCGCGCACGGTAACAGGGGTGAACAGGGCAGACATAAATTCTCCGGTAATCTGAAAACGGGTTGGAGTAGCTGATAGAAACTGGGTGTATATATGGGCGATATTGAGCGCTGTATAGTCGCTGGTAGAAATTTATCGCTACCAATAGCTGACGGCATCGCGATACATGTTTTCCATATCGACCGAATTTGATTCCCGGGGTGCGTTGGCAATCGCGCGTTTCTGGCGAACGGACGACTGAGTCAGGGCAGTGATGTCGTCGACACCGAACCCGACGCCACTCAGTCCGTTGGGAATATGGGTTGATCGCATCAATTCGATCAGCCGCATCGCCAATACTTCTCCGGCATCATCAAGTGTAGCACCGGTTGTATCGGCGCTTAAAAAAGATGCTGCCTCCATATGGCGCTGCGGTGCACCTTCGGCCGTATAGCGAAAAATTGAGGGAGCACACACAATAACGCTGATGCCGTGTGGAACAAAAGGGGAGGCCATTGTGTAGTCTTTGCTGGTGATGTCCTTCATCAGGTGGGTAATTCCATAGGACATCGCGTGGGGCAGGTGCGTGCCGGAATTGCCGAATGCGATTCCGGCCAGTGTAGCGCCCCACATGAGTTTGTCTCGCGCTTCCTGATCACTGCTGTCCGCCACCCCCCGCTGCAGATATTTACCGGCTATATCCAGAGCTTCTCTGGCTCCAAGATCGCTGAACGGGTTAGCGCCCTGAAGGTACTGTCGTGCGTTTACATCGCTGACTTCATCCCATTTGGTGTAGGCCCGGGCGGTATAGCACTCAAGCGCATGGCAGAGTAGATCGAAACCGGTTGAAGCAACAATATTCGCTGGCAGGCTATCGCAACATTGCGGATCAACGATCGCTGCATCCGGAAGCAGATGGGGGCTTGCGGCGACAAACTTGGAGTTCAGTTCGCCAATGCGGATAACCGAGATTGAAGTACATTCCGAGCCTGTGCCAGAAGTGGTCGGGCAGGCGATGTGCGGGGCCACCGGGCCGGGGGCCGCTCTGCTGTTACCTACGGGTGGTGCGAAGTACTCCCTGATGTGGCCGCCGTGAGCCTGTATCAGCAATGCTCCTTTAGCGGTATCGATAACAGAGCCGCCACCAACTGAAACTACTCCATCTGTTTTTGCATCGCTCAGAAAATGTGCCGCACGCATGATGGTGTCGTCATCCGGTTCAATGCGAATATCCGAAAAAACCACAACCTCTATAGCGGATTTCTTCAGTGATTCGCGAACCATTGCTACCAGTGGTCCGTTAAGAAGGTGCGAATCGGTGAAAAGTGCAACGCGCTTTAACCTGAGTGCTGCAGCGCGTGATCCGGTCTCACTTAGTACGCCACGTCCAAAGGTTAGTCTTGGCATTGCCACCGTAAAGCTGTTGGCGCCGCCGGTACACGGGTCGAAGTACTGACATCCCACGGTAATTCCCTCAGACAAATGCTGGATTTTACGCGAATACGAGAGCCGTTGCCTATCTGAATAGCAGCAGGCATTGCCAGAGAGAATGGTTGGGCGACTGAGCCCGCAACGCGGCAACGCCCGATGCAGACCGGTGTAGAATTTATCGGGCTAAAACGTTTTCTCCTACAGAGGGCCTATCATGAGTTGCACAATTCATCACGTAAATTTGCCGGCAAATGACGTGCGGGCGTCGGCACGCTTTTATACCGAAATAGTGGGTATGGCGGAGGGTAGCTGGATTTTCCCTCCCGCTGACCAGGTAGGGCACATCAGCGCCGATCTGCATAAGCTCACCATTTTTCCAACCAGTACAACCAGCGAAGGCGATAACGCCGGATTGCACCTGATCAGACCGGAACCGGAGTTCGCGCGTAAAAACCAGCTTGACCACAATCCCTCCATAGGCGGCCATGTGGCATTGCAGGTAAAGGATCTGGATCTTGTGATTAACCGATTGAACGCAGCCGGAATTCCTTTCTCACTCACCGGCACGTTCGCGATACCAGGAATGCGTCATCTGTATGTGTACGATCCCAGTATGAATTTGCTTGAAATAAACGAGATGATTAAGTGATTGATGTAGAGGATCGTCGCATGAAAACAGCGATTATTACAGGGGCTGCGCGTGGCATTGGTCTTAGCGTTGCGCAACGATTTTTACACGAGGGCTATCACGTTGTGATGCTCGATAACAATGCCGAGACGCTGGACCAGGCAGTGCGCCAGTTGAATCAGTCCAACCGCATTTTGCAAATTGTGTGCGATGTGTCCGATCAAGAACAGGTTGTGCAATCTATAGAAAACGTAGTCACTCTCCTTGAGCGTATAGATGTGCTGGTAAACAACGCAGGTATTGCAGATTTCCAGCCGGTTGCTAAAACATCGTCAGCTTTGTGGAGTGACATTCTCAATACCAATTTGAGCGGACCGTTTTTTGTGAGCCAGGCATGCATACCGCAGATGTTGTTACAAGGGTCTGGCTCTATAATTAATGTTACCTCTATTTCCGGCCTGCGAGCCAGCACGCTTCGCGCAGCATACGGTACCTCTAAAGCCGCGCTTGCTCACCTGACTAAGCAGCTGGCAGCAGAGCTTGGTCAGCATGGCATTCGCGTTAATGCGGTAGCGCCTGGCCCTATTGATACGGAGATGGCAAAAAAGGTTCATAGTGATGAAATTCGCGCAGATTATCATGCTGCTATACCACTGAACCGGTATGGTCGAGAAGAGGAAGTTGCCAATGCGATCTATTTCCTGGGTTGTGAGCAGAGCAGTTACATCACTGGCCAGGAAATCTGTGTTGATGGTGGTTTTGATTCCACCGGTATTGGCTTGCCGACGCTGCGAGCTTCGCCTGGTTAGTGTGATGATGGAGACTATGCTGTATGTGGAATGTTCGCCAATTGTAGTGTACAAGCCATAGTGAATTGAACGATCAGTCAAAAATAATGATGGAACGATCATTCAAATCCCGGTAGCGCAAGCGTCTAATGAAAATTGCGCTGGGTTAGTCTCAGCGTTTACTTTTCACTAATGGTACTATCTATGAAATTCAGACACCTTTTTTTTGCGCTGGCGTTACCTGTATTGGGTAGTCAGGCCAATGCTGCCGACTCACCTGCCGATTTAAACGATCTGCAGATCGCACACGTTGCTTATGTTGCCGATAATATTGATATTCAATATGCTCATATTGCACTTGCACTTAGTACTAATCCTGAAATACGTGATTTTGCGAATACAATGATTCGCGATCACGAGGCAGTTAATGATCAGGCTTTAGCTTTGTTGAATAAGTTAAACGCCAGCCCACAGGATAATTTCCTGAGCCAGTCTCTCCAGGAAGACGCTGTAAAAATAGTTGATGAGCTAACTTCCCTTCGTGGTGATGCGTTTGACCGACGCTATGCGGAAAATGAGCTGGCGTATCATAGGGCTGTTAATGACCTGGTTGAAAATACATTCATTCCGAATATAGAAAATGAGGAAGTGAAAGATCTATTTAAAGCTGGTCTCAAAATTTTCAAGGTCCATGAAGGTCATGCAGAAATGATGGTGAAGAATCTAAAATGAAGAATATAACCCGCCGTTTTTTTTGTTGCAAGCGCTGTTCTATTTTCCGTTTGTGGTTCGCTGGTGACGACTAGTGCTTATGCCGCGGATGAGCATATTGTGGAAATAACCGGGTTTAAGTTTGTGCCGGCGACAATTACGGTTAAAGCGGGCGATACGATCACCTGGCTTAACAAAGACATAGCCCCCCATACCGCCACTGCAGATGATTCATCGTTTGATACCGGCTTACTTAAGCAAAATGAATCGGGAAGTATAACGGTGACAGAGAATCAAACGATTGCTTACTTTTGTAAGTTTCATCCATCGATGAAGGCCAGTTTGACAGTAAAATGATCTAGCCCGCATTATTCATGGGGTGGTGAGGATATCGCGCCGACCTGATCTATTCACACCACGGGATTTCACACTGGATTTTCTTCTCGCGTCGAATAGTTTGTTTGATATTTGCAAGAGAAAAAATTCTCTGTGGAATCAAAGATCAGGTGAGATTCCGTCAATCCTGTGAATAATGTGGGCTAGGTAAGTTGGAAACTACTTAGACGCCCGGTGCAAATGTAGTTTAAGGCGTTACGAATAGCAGTTGCACGCGTTTGACGTGCAAACTGCTGTTTGCAGCGCAGGTGTTTCCAAATTAGCGGTATTAGCTTAAAAGCTATTAGTTTATTTTGCTGGAATTTAGGTGGTTTATCCCAGGAGGTAGTTTATCTTAGGGACCTGTGAAGTTACGTCTGAAACCCGCTGGTGGTACGTTAAAATATCGTTTGAATATTCTGCCAAATGCCGCTTCAGACTGATATCCGGACTTTAACGCAATATCAATAATAGAACTATCTGTGTCAATTAGTAGTTGGCGTGCAATCTGCATTCGCCAGTTGATTAGATAATTTAACGGTGAATTGCCAATTAACTCGTTAAATCGATTGGAAAATGCGGTGCGTGACATGCCAGATATTTTGGCCAGATCTTCAACTGACCATGAGTTGGCGGGATTATCGTGCATGGCAATAAGTGCAGCGCGAATGTTAGAGTCACTGAA
This sequence comes from Chromatiales bacterium (ex Bugula neritina AB1), assembly GCA_001730015.1. GTDB lineage: Bacteria > Pseudomonadota > Gammaproteobacteria > Granulosicoccales > Granulosicoccaceae. Next base: position 314,961 of record MDLA01000080.1, read on the forward strand.
CCCTGCCAAACCCGGCAGAGATTTCCCATCGTTCTCAAGGTAGTGTCTAATTGCCTGGGTGTAAATGATTTCCGATAGCCTCAGTGCAATGAGATCGCCTCCCAGCTTTTCGTGGCCTAATTCTGCGCCAATCATTTTCAGGCTATTGTCTAGCCAGTCGGGAGATGCTTTTCCGTAGTCTTTCACGTGTATAAATTGAGGGAGTGATTCGAACAGTACATGCTGAGCCCCTGGATCGAAGGCGAAGTGTCCGCAAATTAGTTGTGTTTCATGTCCGTTCTCGGGATCGCCCACGATCAGAGCGCCGCGGCCGTTGAAACCGGCATCTTCGACAATGGTTTCCAGTGAAGACACGGTTGAATTATGAGGTTCGGATAGCCAATGGCGTTCTCCGTGAGTGATAATGATCAGGTCGCCTTGCTCGAGAGCTACCGGGTTTTCTTGTGTTTCCAGGCGAGCGAAGCATCGTCCGCGATGAACATAGTGAAATCTTGAAACATTCTCGTGTGGAGGTACTTCCACACCCCAGGGAGAGGTGAATGATGTTCTGAAATACAATGTTCCAGACATCTTCATCATGTTTAATATACTGCTAAGTAGATCCATTGGCTTGTCTTTTATTATTAAGGCGTGCTTTTAACAGAAATTGCAGTTTTTGGAAAGTATTTTGTACGGATGATCAATATATTCGGTCATTTTTGCCCATATCGAACTTTATTTTGACTTTATTGGCTTCCTTCAGAGGATTTGTTTTCCGAACAGGAGTCGCTGGGTATGCGGCTCAAAGGGTCGAACGCTGAGCTCTGAATCAAGAAGATCACATTCAGCACTACCGGGATAAATTAATAGTGGCGGGTAGTCGAAAAAAATCATTCAGCGCGCTGGTGTCGTCGGTAAAGTCCTGCACAATTTGTGTTAACGAACTTGCAGATGGCGTAAGACCAGTACTACAGGTGCATCCTAACGCTCGAATATTAATTGCAGGCCAGGCACCCGGCTCCAGGGTCAGGGTTACCGCATTAAAATGATATATAATTCAGTAGCATAATATTATGGCATGAGAATTTAAATTGGCGCAATCTCATGAAATCAGATCTAATAGAACACTTTTCCCATATAGAGGATCCTCGTATTGAAAGACATAGAAAACACGCGCTGATCGACATCATTGTTCTATCCGTTTGTGCTGTATGTAGTGGGGCCACTGGGTGGGAATCCATAGAGGAGTTCGGACGTGAAAAACTAGAGTGGCTTCGACAGTTCGTTCCGCTGGAAAATGGTGTTCCCTCTCATGATTGTATCAGTTATGTATTATCACGGCTTTCTCAGAAGACC
>MDLA01000081.1 GCA_001730015.1 Chromatiales bacterium (ex Bugula neritina AB1)
GAAAACCAATGGTGTTGCCGGCGTAGTCAGGCCTGCCGATGTAGCGGTAGGCCGCGCGCACGTAGCGCGGTCTGAAGTCCCAGGAACCGCCGCGCAGCGCACGGTTAACGTTGCTTTGTCCACTTACGCACTCCTGCTCAGCACCATTGTACGGATCGTCGTAGTCCGAACACGTCCACTCCCACACATTGCCATGCATGTCGTGAAGTCCCCACTGGTTTGCTCCAAACTGCCCGACTGGTGCAGTTTGCTTATTATCCCACCGACTACCGCAACCGTCACAGTTGGCCTTGTTACGACCTATATCGTCGCCCCACGGATAGGCACTGCGGCTTTTTGCACGGGCAGCATATTCCCATTCAGCCTCCGTTGGCAATCGGTAACGCTTGCCTGTCTTACCACTCAGCCAATCTGCATAGGCAGTGGCATCGTGCCAACTTACATTGATCACCGGCCGCTTACCTCTACCCCAACCTTCATCATCGGGCAACTGCCGACCGGTTTCCCGTGCGAATGCATCGTATTCTTCAAACGTTGCCTCGTACTTGCTCAGTTTGAACGCCTTTACGTTCACTCGATGCTGGTTTTCATTACCTTCTCGATTGGCTTCCGATGCCGGGCTGCCCATTAAAAAGCTGCCCTCTGGTATATCCATCATCACCGGTTCGAACGCCAGGGTATCCTGCACCAGCGAGATCGCCAGCGGCTGCTGGTCTCGCTGCAAGTGAACCACTGAGCGCCACTCCTTGTAACCTGAAGCACTCGCGTAAACCGTGTACTCGCGGCCAATGTCCAGTAGCTCGCGACGATTACAACGCCAGTCGCTTTCTACCAGAAAACAAACGCGACCGTTTGCCGGTAAACCGGTTACCGAAAAGCGACCGGTTTGCTGCGGTAACGGTTGCGGGGACAGGCTTGTGAACAGAAACTCTTCGGTCAGCGAGTTGCGCTCCCAGGGGATCTGCTGTCGGTTGGTGGCATGGGCAACATCAGCGCGCACTTTGCGCAAGGTGATACTCAGGTCCTGACCGGGGGTGTCTATATGCCGCAACATGGCTTCAGTAAACGGGCTGTTACGGCCGCTGCCATCACGCGCCACATCTCCCGGCGCTGTCGCAAATACGATGACGCTGCCGATCGGGCTGTTGTTAACTCGGCTCAGGCCGCGGGTGGCGGATACCGTGCGGTTGCTGCTCTGCCAGCGATTCAGAAACGGATTATCGCGGCAGGCATCCAGAAACACCAGATTGACACGCGCCCGTGCCTGCATATGTCGCAATATCGTTTGCAACGACAGTGCTTCCAGGTCGACATCGTCTTCTTGTTCCATGGCCGCATCAACTGGCAACAGAAAATTCTGCTCCTGCAACTGAATGGCATGACCGGAGTAATAAAACAATGCCACATCGGCGTTACTGAGTTTGCCGGTAAATTGCCGCAACTGCTGCTTTAAGCCAGCCAGGTCGGCATCCTTTCCCACCACAACGTCAAAACCCAGCTTATCGAGCTTTGCGGCCATATCGGTCGCATCGTTCCCGGGATTTTTCAGCGCCGGCACGTGCTGATAGCCACCATTACCGATGACCAGTGCCACCCGTTTGGCGGCATTGGCATGCGAGCACAACAGCAAGCCGAACAGCAATGCAACTGCATAGGTACCATACAATGACCAAGGCCGAATACCCCGGCGGTTTATTTCACGCATAAGCCAGATTCCTGCACAGTGGCGCCGGTTGAGATCGCTAAATGAAGCCTACCACTTCAATTCAACGTACCGGCCTGGCTTATTTTACACGTACTACTAGTCTTGCCGACAAAATATAGAATCGTGTTGTTTTAAGGTCGATCAAGGATTTCTTCAATAGATTCGGCCTGCAGCACCCTTGATAGGTATTTATCCAGAGCTTGCGCATCAGCCCCATCAATCAATTCTTGATGATTAGCTGATATTTGCCCAAATTTATTTTGTATTAGTTGATACAGTGCCGTTCGCAACCCTTCTTCGCGCCCAACCTCACGACCTTTTTCGTGCCCTTCTTCAAAAAACTGAACTTCCCATTGTTCAACTCGTTTCGCTAACATCGGCATCGCCTCCTCGAAGTTTTGCATTTCTTCCGGGTACTCACCCGGCGCTTTGCCTTTGAGCCATTTAACCATAAATGCGTACAGCGCACGCTGCAAGCTTTTAGGAGCTTCATTTCCGATCCAACGAGCCAGTTGCTCAAGAATGCGACGAAATTCCTGAGGACTTTCACTGAATTCTATCTGAAATAATACAGCTGCCAGGTTACGCAGCTCTGCCGACTCTTTAACAAGTTTTCCCTGATCCAGCAGCAAATACTGTGCTTGCGGCTGATAAGGTTCCAACCCAATGGGTGGTGGATAACACAACTCTGAAAGACTAGTGCTCCACGACCAGTTCGCTTCGCCATTATACAATACCACCGGTAATACCGGAGGCAATGTTGATCCGGGCGCAAGCTCCTTGGTTTTGACCAGCTTCTCCCACAACAACGCGGTATAACTGAGCAACCGCAGCGCCATCCATCGATCCGGCGCTGAATGAAATTCCAGCAGCAAATACAAATAGACCCAGTTCTCGCCAAACCTGAATCGCCACACGATGTCTTCGTGGTGTTGTACAGGCAGGGTCTGATCACTGACTAGATCGGTACCGTAAAGCTCCAGTGTTTCTAGATCAGCCTGCTCCAGCCATTGACCTTGCACGAATCCGCGCAACAGATCGCGCACCATTTCTTTGTGCGAAAACAACTGCTTGTAGTGTGAATCGTGCGACTGCATTGGCGTTATTCCAGTGGGCTAAACCAGACTAACCTTCTCCTTTGTCAGCAAAATCAACCGGTTTCTATAGAGCGCACCCAGTGCATGCTTGTATACCTTTTTACTCACATTAAAGGTGCGATAAATATCTTCAGGTCGACTTTTGTCGGTAAGAGTTGATTCACCATTGTTCTTTTTAAGGTGCTGCAGTATTTTCGCTTCAATTTCAGTGCGTGCTTCCGGATTGTGTAACTGCAACGCCAGATCTATTTTCAAATCTGACCTGGCTTCCTTGATATAGCCGGGCAATTGATCGCCAATAGCAATCGGCTGAAAAATCTCTCCACGGTAGATAACCCCAAGGTGCGTGCCATCAATTACCGCTTTATAGCCAAGATCAGTCTCCTGGCAAATCAGCAATTCAACTTTTTGCCCTGATTTGAAATCACCGGCATTTTCATCTTCCAGGTAATCGTACAGCCGTGTGGTTCCGATCATACGACCATTGAGTTCATCGACGAGCGCCATCACAACACATCGCTGACCAACCGCCATATCTCCCATTTGATGAGAGCGCGGAACAAACAAATCAGATTTCATTCCCCAATCGAGAAAAGCACCGCTGTCGGTCAGTGCAGATACGGTCAGTGCACCGCATTCACCCGCTACAATGGCGGGCCGCGTGACACTGGCGAGCAGAGTATCGTCAGAATCGACATAAACAAAGACATCTATTTTATCACCGGGGGCTCTTGCTACAGCCGGAGATTCCTTAAGCAACATGATTTCACCGTGATCGCCGCCTTCCAGAAAAGTACCGTAGGGACTCGTCCGACAGACAACCAGGGTATTCATAGTTCCGGTTTCGACCATTGTGCAGCTCTACAGAATAACGATCCGTCAGAGTCTACGAGGTCGGGATAAACAATCCAAGCGCTTTCAATTAATCAGCCCACCGAAAGCTTGTACCCTTCCTGGAGTTCATCGTATCGACAAAATTTCACCCAACGGTTTTTTACTGATATCAGGGACTTCTGCATTTTCAGCCGGAAATCCAGCCACTAATAATAGAAACGGTCGCTCATGGCACGGTCGGTCGAGTACCTCCCGCAGAAAGCCCATCGGGCTAGGAGTATGGGTGAGCGTTACCAGACCCGCTTGATGTAATGCGGTAATCAGCATGCCGGTGGCTATACCAACAGACTCCGGCGCATAATAATGCTTGTGCTTTTTACCATCAGAATCAAAGGAGTATTTCTGACTAAATACGGCAATCAGCCAGGGGGCCGTTTCAAGAAACGGCTTCTCGGCGTTGGTACCCAGAGGAGCAAGCGCTTCCAGCCATTCTTCCGATGCTCTGTTATCGTATAATTCACGCTCCTCGACTTCAGCCGCCTGACGAATCTGCCGCTTGGTATCCGGATCTTTTACTGCCACAAAATGCCATGGTTGCTGGTTAGCACCACTGGGTGCGGTGCCCGCTGCTGCTACCGCGTTTTTAATCACTTGCACGGGTACCGGCTGATCAGAGAAATCCCGGACGGTTCTGCGTTCACACATACTTTCGTAAAATTGCGCGGATCGATCCATCAGCTCGGCCTGTGTTCTGCGAGTATGCTGCAATGGTGTAAATTGGTAGTTCGATGACATAGCGGTACAATGGCGTGTTAGTAACAATTTACTATTTTATCAATAAGCGGAGCTCTGATGGATCGTTTTGATCTGGGCACACATACCAGAGAAATAACCACATCGTCCGGTAAGGCTCAATACTGGTTTACCTATGGCTTGAACTGGTGCTACGGATTCAATCAGGAAGAAGGAGTGACCTGTTTTCAAAAAGCACTTGAGTATGACCCCGAATGCGCCATGGCTCACTGGGGCATCGCCTATGCGGCCGGACCATTTTATAACTACGCCTGGTGCGACTTCAGCGAAGATGAAGCGGAACGCTGTTGTAAATTGTGCTACCAGCACGTAGAGCGGGCAAAATTCTATGCTAAAACCACAACACCGGTGGAACAGGATCTGATACAAGCACTCGCGTACCGGTTCCAGAAACCGCATCGTGTCACGCAAGACGAATTTAACCGCTGGGACGACGACTACAGCAACGCTATGCGAACCGTCTATACCCGCCACCCGAATGATCACGACGTCGCAGCACTCTTCGCCGAAGCCATGATGACACGCACTCCGTGGAAACTGTGGGATGTCCATACCGGGAAACCGCCAGCCGCAACTGATACCTATGAAATTATAGACGTACTGGAACGCTCAATCGCCTCGCTGGAAGAACAAGGTTCGGCACCGCATCCGGCGCTGCTGCACTTGCATATACATGCGCTGGAGATGTCAAACCACCCCGAGCAGGCAATGCAATCTGCGGATTCACTACAGGACCTCTGCCCCGATGCCGGACATCTAAATCATATGTCCGGTCATATCTATGTGCTGTGTGGTCTCTATGAAAAAGCCAGAGCGGCCAGCGTTAAAGCCATTCGTGCCGACGACATGTATCTGGAATACGCCGGGCCACACAACTTTTACACAACGGCACGCTGCCACGATCTCCACCTGATGATGTACACTTGCATGCTGTCCGGCAAATTCAAACCGGCGCTGCACGCTGCTGAACGGATAGAAAAAACACTGAGTAAAGAGGTTTTATCGGTAACAGGACGCCCTCAGCTTGCCACCACCATGGAGGGCTACCACGCCATGAAAATGCATGTTCTGGTGCGCTTCGGCAAATGGCGGCAGATTATAGAAACCGACCTGCCTGATGATCAAGAATTGTATTGCGTATCTATCGCCATGCATCACTACGCACGCGGCATTGCTTACGCCACACTGAAAAATCCGGAAGCAGCCGCAGTCGAGCAACAACACTTCCATGATTCATTAACACGCATTCCACCACCACGAAAGTTCTTTAACAACAGCGCACTGAGTACGCTGGGTGTCGGTGAAAAAATGCTTGCCGGTGAAATGGCGTATCACCTTGGTAACTATCACGAAGCATTTGATCACTTGCGCGAAAGCGTTAGGAGAGACGATCAACTGGAATATTCGGAGCCCTGGGCCTGGATGCATCCACCGCGTCACGCACTTGCCGCTTTACTGGCCGAACAAAGCCACTACCAGGAAGCCGAAGAAGTGTATCGAACCGACCTTGGATTAAACAATCAATTGCAACGCTGCGCTCGCCATCCGGATAACGTATGGTCACTGCACGGCCTCGTTGAATGTCTGAAGATGCGCGGGGAGAAAATAGAAAGGCCGCTACTGGAAAAGAAATTAAAACTGGCGCTTGCACAGGCAGATTGCGAGATAACTTCATCGTGTATGTGCCGTCATAATGTTGCTGATGTATAAATTCTATTTGAACAATGCACGCAGCCATAGTAGATAGACCCAATCTAACTTTTTCAGAGACCGACCGATGATTGCAAACCTCATGATGTATGCCCGACCTGAACTGGCAGAGGCACATACAAATTACTGGGCTGGTATTCGGCATCATCTGGCAGAGGCAGGTATCGACAGCCCGGCCACACTGTCGCAGGACGCTGAAGAATTTTCTGTTTGGCGTGATCCATATCTGGTCTTGAGCCAAACCTGCGGTATGCCTTATCGAAAATTCCTGCACGACAGCGTTAAACTGATAGGCACACCCGACTACGCTCTGGAAGGCTGCCAGCCTGGCTACTATCGAAGTGCAATAATTGTTCACGCTGATGATCAGCGCACCGATATAGCCTCCTTCAAACACGATGTATTTGGCTACAACCAAACCATTTCGCAATCAGGCTACGCTGCTATGCATGAGCATTTGAAAGCGCATAACTTCTGGTTTGAAAATAAACAGCAAACTCATTCACATCTGCAATCGGCACGTGCCGTTGCAGAAAAACGTGTTGGCATTGCCGCGCTGGATGCTGTCACCTGGCGACTGATTCAGCAACACGACCCCTACTCTGCCTCTTTGCGTGTGCTCGACTGGACCGACCCAACACCCGGCCTCCCCTATATCACATCGAAAACCATGGACGCAGACCTGCTTTTCAATGCAATTTCCAGTGCCATACAGCAGCTGTCCCCATCAGATCGAGAGTTACTGGGCATTGCTGATCTGGTTAAAATATCCGAAGCGACCTATCTGGCTGTAGCAAATCCACCCGAGGCGCTGGACGCTCCGCCATGGTGAATGACAGCATAGAAAAGACAGATTCAGATTTTGGAAATAGTGCCGGTAAAAGGGTTTTCGTATAGAGAATCGTGCGACTCAACCCCCTCTTCGATGATGCAATCTCTTTTAGGTCGGGCCACACACAGCAATATATAACCGGCTTTTGATTGCCTTTTATTCAGTGCACTGGCACCTGGCTGACGCACTGAACCTTCAATCAACTTTGCTGCACAGGTAATGCAACCGCCATAATTACAGCCTATCGGCAGCTGCACACCGGCATCCAGTGCCGCCTGATAGATAGAGCTGTCTTCTGCAACCTCCAGCACGCGGCCGGAATTGCGCAATTCAACCCGAAAGATTTCCGGCACTTCAGATCACCTGCCCGAGCTTCGGCTTCCAGAACGGCCGGAACAATTCAATCTTCGGGCATCGATCCATCACCACGCGCATGCCGGCATCCTCAGCTATCTTTGCAGCCTCATCACTGTAGACACCAATTTGCCCCCACAGTACTTTCGCCCCTATATCCACCGCCTCCTGCGCAATACCCGGCAACGCGGCTGAAGCTCGAAAGACCTGAACCATATCCACCGGCTGATCAATTGCAGCAAGCGACTCGTAAACTTTTAAACCCCGGATTTCGTTACCTGCCTCTTTCGGGTTAACCGGCAACATATTATAACCCTGTTCATGAAGCACCCGCAGGACACCGTAGCTGAATTTTGTTGCGTCCGGACTAGCACCCACCATGGCTATGGTTTTAGTGTCGGAGAGAATACTGGCCAGGTACTCGGACGGGTAATCTTCTTTGTGGTTCATCGTGTTTCCTCTAGAGCCAGATATCCGATGTGCAGTCACCACCGGGGTAACGGGTTTCATGGCATCGCGACGGACCATTGGGCTCATTGCCGAAATTCACGATGAAATCTTTATTTATTTCCATACCACCCTTTCCGGTATCGCAGTCAACCATCAGCATCACCCCGCCCTTATGGCGGATTTCCGGGTAAAACTGGTTATCCCAGGTGGAAAACAGCGAGGTTGTGACATAGAGCCGCTTGCCATCCAGGCTCATCTGAATCATCTGCGGGCCGCCGGCTATATCGACACCATTAACTGTCGGTGCTTTGTTCAGCATTCCGCCCATCCACACTTGACCGGTCATTACCGGGTTGTGCGGATCTGAAATATCGTACTGGCGAATATCACCATGCAGCCAGTTGCAAAAATAGAGAAATCGATCATCCATGGAAATCAGGATCACGGTGATCAGCCCGGGCAGCGGGATCGGCCACTCCGGATGCTTTTCATTTTCTACATCAATGATTTTTTCAACAATCCATTCCTGATCTTTTTTATACCAGTGAATAATATTGGACGACATCGCCGCACCGACAAAGCCATGCGTTGAATCGGGATTATGATGAAAACGTACTTCCAGAGGTACTAAACCGTCTTCACCCAGATAGACGGTATTTTCGACTTTCTTTTTCTCGAAGTCCCAGAAGTGTATTTCGCGACCGTATTTCAAATGACCGACTTCTTCGAGATCAAAGCCCGGCATGAAGGTATTCGGTGCCGCCCATTCACTGGAGACCATGACGTTGTGACGCGGCTGATACCAGAAATCGTAATTGAATTTCATTCCGCCAAGATCATTCTCCCAGCGGCCGACAATTTCAAAATTTTTGTTCAAATGCAAAAAACCGCCAGGCGCATTGCCCTTTGCATCGCCGAGCATCGAAATAATGATGTCGGAGCCCAGACAATGCACCGTGTGCGGTGCCGACAGATCGGTTTTCTCTTTGATCTCATCACCGGAAATCACCTTGTGCACAACCGGATTACGAGGGTCGGTTCCGCAATCGACTATATGCAGATTCGAGCTTCTAACACCCGGTACGATCAGATACTTACGTTCCATCGCCCCGTCACTGTGGCACGACGAGCACGCATTCCAGCCCATGTGGTGCAGTTCATCGCCAATACCCGGCATTTCACAGCGGGCAATAACCTGGGAGTATGTCGGACTGTCCGGATCCGCATCAACCGTTGCCAGATAATCCGGCTTCTGGATCCCGGTGCCCACATAAATGGCAATGGTGTAAAGCAACTTCTCACGCGGCGCCTGCATGGCATGTGCCGGTGACTCATACCCGGGACCACAGCACGGCGCTATAGCATTTTCAGACAAGATATACTCCATGGAGTGAAGTCGATAGAACCCGCAGACGCCCGTTCGCAGCGGAACGCTTGGAATCTGTCTGAAGGTATAACGCACCTAAATTATCATTAGATGATATTGTTGTCCATATCATGAGAATTATCCATGCATCTTGAACGATTGACCTCCGTGCTCGAAGCGATCGCTATTGCCGGGCGCCCGCTGGCAGCAGGCGATCTGCACGAAATGACCCGCCTGCCCTTGCCCACCTGCTATCGCTTGCTGCAGTTGCTCAGGGAGCAACGCCTGATCGAAGATCCCGGTGCTAACAACCGCTATGTCATCGGGGAGCGTCTGGTTCGTATTGCGTTTCTGGCCAAAACAGATGCTGACGTCTGCGCAGTGACCGCACCGATTTTAAAAAAGGCAACAGGCCAATTCGGTGAAGCGGTTTTTCTGTCCCGCTTCCGCGAAAAAGGCGTCAGTATCATTCACGTGGAGACCCCTCCGGATCCGTCTGTTTCCTACATTCATCCCGGCTTAGGTTATCGCCCCATGCACGCCTGTTCCTGCTCAAAGGCAATTGCGGCTTTCGCCGATGACACATTTCGCGAATTAATTCTCAATGGCCCGATGAAGGCCTACACCAGCCAAACCTACACCAGCCGCACCGAGCTGGAAAAAGACTTCGCACAAATCCAGAAACGAGGTTACGCCGAATGCGTGGAAGAAATTGAGACCGGCGTATCGAGCGTTGCAGCGCCGGTGAACGATGACAACATTGGTGCCGTTTTCAGCGTTGGAGCTATAGGCCCCATTCGCCGCTTTACCGCAACGCATCGACGAGCACTCGGGGAAAGCCTGATCGAGGTTGCAGCAGAGATCGGCACTTGCGTTAATAATTCCCGCTTCCCGAATAGCAACACCAATCAACCCTAGAAATTAACGTAAAACCGCCTTAGCAGACGGCAGTATAAGCAACCGGGGAATATGATAAAATTCCAGCACCCGACCCTAGACGCCAGAGAAATATTCTCCGATGACTACAATTGAAGAGCAGTCACACAACGTCAGTAGCAGATCAACCAGCAACAAAGCACTGAGAATCAATCTGGATGAAAAAAAATATGGAACTATTGCAGAGATCGGCGCCGGCCAGGAGGTAGCCCGTCACTTCTTTCTTGCAGGGGCCGCCGCGGGTACGGTTGCCAAAACCATATCAGCCTACGATATGCAATTCTCCGATGCAATCTACGGCACCCAGGAAGGCGGACGCTACGTCAGTAAATCGCGGGTTCAGGCAATGCTCGATAAAGAGTTTGCCCTGGTACTAAACCGGGTAGCCGGTTCACGCTCTAAATCCTCCCGGTTTTTTTCTTACGCCGCGACAGTCTCTGCCAAAAGTTACAACAAAAACAACGAGTGCCATGCCTGGTGCGGAATCCGTGTGCAGATGTACCCGGGTGCCGAGCCATCGGAAATTCTTATGCACATCCGCATGCTCGACAATACCGCAGAACAACAACAGGAATCACTCGGCACCCTTGGCGTCAATCTAATTTATGGCGCTTATTATTACTACGAAACGCCAACGCGAATTATCGAATCGCTCACCGACAACTTATCTTCAAGCCGCATTGAAATAGACTCTATAGAATTCTCCGGACCGTACTTTGAAGAAATAGATAACCGCGCCATTAATCTGCATTTAATCCGAAGCGAAAAAACGCGCGCGATCATGTTCAAGCCCGATGGCTGTGTCGCTGTACCGGCCGAAATGCTGTACAAAAAAAACGTACTGACTATTCGTGGTTCTTTCCGACCGGTTACCAATCTGAACGTCGATATGATTGAACAGGGTTCAAGATCATTTGGAGAATTTGAAAACGTAAACGAAGAAAACACCATGGTGCTTGCCGAGATCTCGCTCAATGACGCCCACGGTGTCGACCTCATGGTTCCCGAAGCCGATCTCATCGCAAGAGTGGGCTTGCTCAATGCGCTCGGCTACAGTGTCATGGTATCCAGCTACACCCGCTATTTTTCATTGCGTGCCTATTTCCGCCAGTACACTCGTTTGCAAATTGGTATCGTACTGGGAATGATCAACATCAAGGAGATTTTCGACGAAGAACGATACGAAGGTGTAGAAGGCGGTATACTGGAGGGTTTTGGAAAGTTATTCCCTGACAATACCCGTTTATTTGTATACCCGGAACTGAGCGTAGAAAACGAGGTACTCGATTTCACTACAATAACGGTTCCACAACACCTGCGCTATCTATATAAGCACCTGCTTGAGAATCAGTATATTTTCGGCATCGAATGCAGCGACAGCAAGTTACTGACTATTTATTCCCGCGATATACTAAAGCAGATGGAAAGTGGCGCCGGAGACTGGGAAGCGCTGTTGCCGGAAGGTACAGCGGAGACTATTAAAACCGAAGGCCTGTTCGGATATACAGAACGCCAGGAGTCTACGCAGTAGAAAGCCATTACCCTTCTATGCACGCACCCTTTTATACGCCCGCTAAAAGCTGCGGTTCATCAATACAATAGAATCACCACCACATTCAGTGGTGTTCCTGGCTTTAAACAAATGCACCCGGACAAGTCATTCGGGCCAATGAAAAGACGAGGCTTGATCCAGCTCGCATACGTCCTCGCCCTATCGCGCCTGATGCCCGGTCAAGGGTAGTGCCATGCCTCTTACCCCCCAAGAGCATTCTGCGCAGCAGACAGATTCGCCCGAACTAATACCCGAACCGCTATACCGACGACTGGTGCTGTCATGTACACTGTATCTCAATGCTCGCCATTCGACTGAATGCGTGCATCACGGTTCGAAATATCTTATCTCTCCAATGTGAGGACACCCATGAATTCAAAATACACTCTGCTGGCCGCCGGACTACTGGGGCTAGTACTTAGCGGAGGCGTCAGCGCTCAGACGCTCGTCTACTGTTCCGAAGGCTCTCCCGACGGCTTTGACCCGGCATTGTATACTTCCGGAACCACCTTCGATGCATCGTCTCGCCAACTTTACAATAAGCTCGTCGAATTCGAGCGCGGCACTACCACAATCGCGCCGGCTCTGGCAGAAAGCTGGAGCGTTTCCGACGACGGCCTTGCTTACACATTCAACTTGCGCAAAGGCGTGAAATTCCACAGCACAGACTACTTCACTCCAACCCGCGACATGAACGCAGACGATGTCGTATTCTCATTCGAACGCCAACGCCTCGAAGACAACCCGTTCAACAAAGCCTCCGGCGGCACCTGGGAATACTTCGGCGGCATGTCTATGCCCGATCTGATCAGCGCAGTTGAAAAAGTTGACGACTACACAGTTAAGTTTGTACTGAACCGCCCTGAAGCACCAATGATCGCAAACCTCGGTATGGACTTCGCCTCCGTACTGTCCAAGGAATATGCAGATCAGGTACTCGAAGCCGGCAACGTCGAAGCGCTGAATCAGCAGCCAATCGGCACCGGACCATTTAAATTCATCGCCTACCAGAAAGACGCCGTAATTCGCTACGCAGCACACGATGATTACTGGGCTGGCAAGGCAGATATCGCACAACTGGTGTTCGCAATTACACCCGATGCCTCGGTTCGCTACCAGAAACTGAAGGCAGGTGAATGCCACGTAATGCCTTACCCGAACCCAGCAGATCTGGAAGCAATGGCCGCCGATGCTGATCTGCAGTTACTCGAACAGGAAGGTTTGAATGTTGGCTATCTGGCCTACAACACTCGTGTTGCTCCTTACGATAACGTTGATGTCCGCAAAGCTCTGAATATGTCAATCAATAAGCAGGCGATCCTTGACGCCGTATTCCAGGGCTCAGGCAAAATTGCTAAAAACCCGATTCCACCAACAATCTGGTCCTATGACGAAAGCACCGTTGACGATGCCTATGACCCTGAAAAAGCCAAAGAAATGCTGACAGCAGCCGGTGTTAAAGATCTGAAGATGGATATCTGGGCCATGCCGGTACAGCGCCCCTACAATCCAAACGCGCGTCGCATGGCAGAAGTGATGCAGGAAGATTTGAGCAAAGTCGGTGTTGAAGTCAACATCGTCAGCTACGACTGGGGCGAGTACCTGACCAAGTCAAAAGAACTTGATCGTCCCGGCGCAGTACTGCTTGGCTGGACTGGAGACAACGGCGACCCTGACAATTTCCTCGCGGTATTGCTTGGCTGTGATGGCGTTGGTAAATCAAATCGGGCGCAATGGTGTCACAAACCGTTTGACGACATCATCCAGAAAGCCAAAATTGTCTCCGACGTCGAAGAACGCACTGCACTCTACAAAGAAGCGCAGAAGATCTTCAAAGAACAGGCGCCATGGGCCACTATTGCTCACTCGGTAGTTTACAAGCCGTTGCGCAAGGAAGTTGAAGGATTCAAGATTGATCCTTTCGGCGGCCACATCTTTTACGGTGTAAAAGTCAACTAGCAAAGTAAACAAACCCCGGAGCACATCGCTTCGGGGTTTATCATTTTAAAGACCCCGGCGCTCAGCACTCATGTCAGACCGACTCTCCCCCCTACGCGATGTTGCAAAGTCCCTGTCTCTCGACGCAGTAGCACTGGTGCCTGGCGCAAATTTTCAACGCATCTTCGGCGCCAGCTTCCACCAGAACGAACGGCCCTTAATGGTGCTGATTCCTGTCGATGGTGCGCCAGCTGCCGTTGTACCAAACCTTGAAATGGGGTCCTTTGCTGCAATCGGTTTTGAAGGCGAGGTATTCGACTGGAAAGACCAGACCGGATACCAGGCTGCATTTGACGCCATGTTCAGTCAGACCCCGCTGGAGAGAATCGGTGTCGAAGGGCAATCCATGCGGGTGTTTGTACACCACGCAATGAAAAAAGCCCGTGCGTCACTGGAAATAAGCGATGCACAGCGCGAAATAGCCGCCCTGCGCTTGTGCAAAAACGAATCTGAAATTGCTTCACTGCGCAAAGCGATTGCAGTCTCTGAAACAGCACTGGCGGAAACTATAGATCTGGTTAAAGTCGGTATTACCGAAAAAGAAATAGAATCTATTCTGATTCAAAAAATGTTCGCCGCGGGAGCCGACGAATTTTCATTCGACCCCATTGTTGCCTGCGGTTCAAACTCCGCCAGGCCACATGCCCATGCCCGGCATGATGTACCGATCAAACCCGGTGATGCACTGCTGATTGACTTCGGTGCCAAAGTGGAAGGACTGTGTGCCGATATCACCCGCACTTTTTTTATAGCGCATTGCGATGACCGCTGTCAGGATATTTATAACACGGTGCTCGATGCCAATCTGGCGGGTGCCGCTATCGTGAAGCCGGGCGTATCTGCTCACGAAATTGACGACACCACTACCCGAGTGCTGGAAAATTCAAGCTACGCCGATCGAATTCGCCACAAAACAGGCCATGGCCTGGGCCGTGATATTCACGAAGATCCCTACATAATGCGTGGTAATAACGAAATCATGGAGACCGGCATGGTATTTACCATTGAACCCGGTCTATACCAGCTGGATGACTTCGGTGTCCGTATCGAAGATGACATTCTCGTGACCAGCAGCGGGTTCGAGTCACTGACTTCGTTTGATAAATCACTGACGATAATCGCCTGACGCGATTATTTACAAGCCCCGAATTTAACTCCACCTGATTATGTACAGCTTCCTGCTTAAGCGACTGGGAACTTTCATCCCGACGTTTATCGGCGTGTCTATTATCACGTTTCTGTTTATACGCATTCTGCCCGGCGACCCGATCATACTGATGGCTGGTGAACGCGGTATGACCGATGAGCGCTACGCAAAACTTATGGCACAGTTCGGTTATGACCAGCCACTACTGGTGCAGTACTGGGACTACTTTACCGGCATACTACGAGGTGACCTCGGCATCTCTTTCAAAACCAAAAAACCGGTCTGGGATGAATTCTTCGCCCTCTTTCCGGCAACGGTAGAACTATCGGTCTGTGCCATGATATTCGCTATCGTGCTCGGCATACCGGCTGGAATAATTGCCGCCGTCAACCGCGGTAAATGGCCCGATCAGGCTCTCATGTCTACCGCTCTGATCGGCTACTCCATGCCGATATTCTGGTGGGCTCTGCTACTGATTATATTTTTCTCAGGCATGCTGGGCTGGACCCCGGTTTCGGGTCGCATATCGTTACTCTATTATTTCCCGACAGACACCGGCTTCATGTTAATAGACAGCCTCCGCTCCGGGCAAAAAGGCGCTTTCGCCTCCGCCGTTCAGCACCTGATTCTACCGACGATTGTTCTAGGCACGATCCCGCTTGCGGTCATCGCCCGGCAAACCCGATCCGCCATGCTTGAAGTGCTAAGCGAAGACTATGTCAGAACCGCCCGTGCCAAGGGGCTGTCGCCACTTCGAGTCAATAGTATTCATGCGCTGCGCAACGCGATGATTCCCGTCATAACGGTTATTGGCTTATCTGTCGGCACCTTAATGGCGGGCGCTATTCTTACCGAAACCATTTTCTCCTGGCCGGGGATCGGCAAGTGGATGATCCAGGCCATAGAAAGCCGCGACTACCCGTCAGTACAAGGGGGCCTGATGCTGATCGCGGTTATTATCATGGTGGTGAACTTGATTGTCGATCTGCTGTATGGATTGATCAACCCTAAAATCAGGCGCAACTGATCATGACTGAAGAAACAGCAGTTGTTGATGCACCCCGCCCGGGACGCCTACAGGAATTCTGGCACTACTTTCGTGAGAACCGTGGTGCCGTATTTGGTCTTGTTGTGTTTGTCAGTTTCATTGCAGTTGCGATCCTTGCAGATGTTATTGCTCCGCATTCACCTACCGAGCAGTTCCGGGATCACCTGTTACAACCTCCAGCGTGGCAGGAAGGTGGCAGCAGCGAATTTTTACTCGGTACCGATCCCGTTGGCCGCGATATGTTATCGCGCCTTCTACACGGTGCGCGATATTCTTTTTTTATCGGCCTGATTGTCGTTACCCTGGCAGTCAGCGGAGGTGTGCTAACCGGCCTGATCGCAGGTTTTGCGGGTGGCTGGGTAGACACCATGATAATGCGCCTGATGGACGTAATTTTATCTTTTCCAAGCTTACTGCTGGCGCTGGTTATGGTGGCGATTCTAGGGCCGTCATTGATTAATGCCATGTTTGCCATAGCAATAGTTTTACAGCCGCACTATGTTCGCTTAACACGCGCTTCGGTACTCGGTGAATTACCCAAAGACTATGTGACCTCAGCACGGGTCTCAGGGGCCGGTATTTTCCGACTTATGTTTATCACCGTACTACCCAACTGCCTGCCGCCCATTATAGTTCAGGCTGCATTGTCGTTTTCCACAGCAATTCTAGATGCAGCCGCACTCGGATTTCTCGGCTTAGGGGCACAGCCGCCAACCCCCGAGTGGGGAACCATGCTATCCGAGGCACGCGAATTTATATTGCGCGCCTGGTGGGTGGTTACACTGCCTGGTATTGCTATTCTCGTCACGGTACTCGCCATCAACCTGATGGGCGATGGCTTGCGAGATGCGCTGGACCCGAAACTCAAGCGAAGTTGACCCGGACTGAACTCAATGGCATTGCTTGAAGTTAAAAACCTGAAAGTAGAATTCACCACATCTGATGGTCAGTTTACCGCCGTCGATTCACTCGACTTAAGCGTAGACGTCGGCGACGTTCTGGCTATTGTCGGGGAGTCGGGTTCCGGTAAATCGGTTTCCATGCTCGCCATGATGGGCTTGCTCCCGTGGACGGCAAAAGTCACCAGCGATGTCATGCGGTTTAACAATACCGATATGCTCAGCATGACAGCACGGCAGCGCAGGAACGTGGTAGGCAAAGAACTGACCATGATTTTCCAGGAGCCTATGTCCAGCCTCAACCCGTGTTTTACAATTGGCTTTCAGTTAACCGAGGCACTGGCAACCCACCTGAATATGTCCCGAAGAGACAGACGCAGGCGCGCTATAGAATTGCTGGAGCAAGTCGGGTTACCTGAACCGGAAAAACGTCTGCGCGCGTTTCCGCATCAGTTATCCGGGGGTATGAATCAACGCGTCATGATTGCCATGGCTATCGCCTGTCAGCCAAAACTGCTGATAGCCGATGAACCAACCACCGCACTTGATGTAACAATACAGGCGCAGATACTCGACCTGCTCCTGCAGCTGCAAAAAGAAACCGGCATGGCGTTGATTCTAATCACCCACGATATGGGCGTAGTTGCCGAAACCGCGCAGCGGGTCAGCGTTCAGTATGCTGGCCAGAAAGTTGAAGAACAGGCTGTCGAACCGCTGTTTGCATCCCCGCACCACCCCTATACAAAAGCACTGTTAGCAGCGCTGCCGGAACGCGCAAGCAGCCGGCTACTGCCAACCATACCGGGAGTGGTGCCCGGCCAGTTTGATCGTCCGGCCGGATGCCTTTTTTCTCCACGCTGCGAAAAGGCGGACCCTACGTGCCACAGCACACCGGCACCGGTTGCCGATGCTGCACTCGGGTTTGCGCGATGCCACTATCCGATACAGCAGATTACTCCGCATCAACATACGGATAAATCCGCATGACTGAAGGCACAGCTCCGTTAATCAAGGCAAACTCAATCAGCAAAGCGTATCAGGTGGGCGGTGGCCTGCTGCGACCACCCGCCACACTTAAAGCCTTAAGTGATGCTTCTTTTGAACTGCATGCCGGTAAAACTCTCGCCGTTGTCGGGGAATCGGGCTGCGGAAAATCCACTCTGGCGCGAGTTGTTACTCTTATAGAACCGCCAAGTTCCGGTGAATTCAGCATCAACGGTCAAACCATCGATACCACACCAACCGATGCCAGTGCGGATCTTCGTACTTCTATTCAAATTGTATTTCAGGATCCCTATGGTTCACTTAATCCGCGCCATAAAGTCAGCCGGATTCTGCAGGAACCACTGATTATCAACCGCTCTGAACTGTCTGCCAGCCAGCGCGAAGAGCGATCCAGAGAAATGTTGTCACTGGTGGGGTTGCGGCCGGAGCATCATGAGCGCTACCCGCACATGTTTTCAGGTGGACAACGCCAGCGTATTGCGATTGCACGGGCACTGATGCTGGAACCCGGCATTCTGGTACTCGATGAACCGGTATCTGCTCTGGATTTATCTATTCAATCGCAAATACTTAATTTGCTGGTCGAGTTACAGGATCGTTTGAATCTCGCCTATCTGTTTATCTCACATGATCTGTCGGTGGTGAGGCATATGGCAGACGAAATCATGGTCATGTATCTGGGGCGCGTGGTTGAGACCGGAATCACCGAGCAGGTGTTCCATCATCCACAGCACCCGTACACCAAAGCGCTGGTTTCAGCCACACCAGTGGCTGATCCCACCCGCAAGCAAAAGCGCATCCAGCTCGAAGGTGAGCTACCCTCGCCTCTGTCTCCACCAGAGGGCTGTGCGTTTAACCCACGCTGCTGGAAAACTGCTGATATATGCCGCGCTCAACGCCCTGATCTGGTACTTAATGGTGAGCGCAGAATCGCCTGCCATATTCCAATGGAAAACTAACCTGCCTGACTCATCGGGTCAGGCAAGCTTCATCAGTTCATCTGCCAACTCCTTTGGCATATCAACCATTACATCATGGCTTGACGGCATTTTTGTTACGGTCCAGCCCGGATCACTGGAGTATTTTTCAGCAAAATACCGGAACGGACTCGGATCCCAGCTATCGGCTAGAATATAGACACGCTCGGCGACAGGGGCTGTGTCTGACAGCAATACCGGCATCTCAAAAGTTGCCAGTGACTGTGGAACGCAACGCCGCTCAACCCATGGCCGATTTTTTTCCAGAATACCAAACATTTCTGCCGGAATAGGCTGCATCATGCCGCTGCCGCCCTCTTGCGCAGAGCCGCGGAAACCGTCGAGAAATTGCTGCGCCACTTCAGCCGGGAGCGCCAGCTCAAGCAATGCATTCAGTGACTGGCCGTGCTCTGGCACAAACGCATCCAGGTAGACCATCGCCTTGATTTTATCCGCCATACGGTCAGCAAGCTGAGTGATCACCATACCGCCATAGGAATGGCCGCAGATAATGACATCTGTCAGCTCTTCCGCTTCTAAACAACCGGCGATGTCGCGAACATGCGTTTCGAGCGTTATTGATTCACTGGCGAGATGGGCTTTCTCACCGACCCCGGTATGCGTTGGTGTAAACACCTGGTGACCCGCCTGCCGTAGTGCATTGGCGGTGTCACGGTAACACCAGCCGCCATGCCAGGCACCATGCACTAATACAAAATCAGCCATCTTGTTTTCCTCCGGTCTGCTTTAGCAAAAAGATTTTACCTGCGAAACAATATCACCAAAGGGATTTCATAGTGAATTTTCTTCTCGTATCGACAACCTGCTGATATGTGTAAGAGAAAAAAAGTTTTGGAATCAAGGATCAGGCAAGGCACCGTCTACTGCTAAATAATGCAGGCCAAAGCCCTGTCTCAATTCTTATGCGGTAAATAACTATGGATTTCCAGCGCGAATTGTCGCAACAGTCCTATCGCTTTGCATGAAATTTAATTATTGTTGTTATACAACATATAATCTGCACCCGGCATTTCACGCCGTTGATTCTGAAAATCGCCCTACATCAGATAAATCGTGAGTTTTGACGTAACAGCCAGGTATCTTTCGCGTTCACCCATCATCATCCAGGGACCAGCTGATACTTAGATGCAACACATAGCCACGTGGTTGAATTTGAACGGACTGTCTCAGTATAGCCAGGCGTTTCTCGACCATAACATTAGCACTGATCTGCTTGGAGATCTGGACAACGATGACCTTCGTGAGTTAGGGCTGAGTCTGGGAGATCGAAAACGCTTTCAACGCGCTGTAAAAGAAGGCAACGATACGGCGCTCGCTGCAACAGATGGCACGTCGACCCGATCACCAATACCCGATCCGAAAGCAGAAGCCGAACGACGGCACTTGACTGTTGCCTTTATTGATCTGGTCGGATCAACTGCATTGACCGAAACACTCGACCCGGAAGACATGAGTCAAGTGGTTAGTGAATTTCAGTCTGAGGTGCGTCGACTCATCGATCAATTCGGCGGCTATATTTCCCGCTACATGGGCGACAGCGTACTCGCCTACTTCGGTTGGCCAAAGGCAAGTGAAGATGCTGCCAGCCGCGCAACACATGCAGCTCTCATCATCGCTGAAAGTGTTGCGGAACTGCGAACACCGAACGGCGACAGACTGGCTTGCCGATGCGGGATTGCCACCGGGCTGGTGGTGGTCGGGGAACTGATCGGCACCGGTGTTTCGCAGGAGCACGTTGTAATCGGTGAGACCCCCAACCTGGCAGCCAGGCTTCAGGCACTGGCCGCTCCTGATTGCACGTTAATCAGCAATAGCACGCGACGCCTGTTAGGCGATCAATTCGAGTTCGAATCTCTGGGACTGCGTCAGCTCAAAGGCATCAGCGAAGAAGTGCCAGTCTATAAAGTGCTAAAAACGCATATTCTGGAAAGCCGCTACCACGCAGACCGACACGCCAGCTCGCGGCCGATGATTGGCAGAGAAACGCAAATTGCGGCACTTGAGCAGTGCTGGCAACAGGCAAAAGACGGCACACAGGTTTGGGCACTGCTGCGCGGAGAGGCGGGTATCGGAAAATCCCGATTACTGCATGGCTTCATTGACGCGACAGGCATCAGCACCGCGACTCGTGCAATTCTGCAGTGCGATGCGCAGCACGCCGACACCCCTTTATATTCTACTCGCCAGCTCTATATCCGCTTAGCTGGAATCAATAGTGGTGATAATCAGTCACTGTGCCTGCAAAAACTGAAAGCGTTACCGGGTAGCTCAGGGGTGGTAGAGTCCGGCGGAACATCGGCTGACCGATTCTCTCTGATAGCCACGCTTATCGGTTTAAGCGACACCGGACTCGACAAGCAACTGTCACATCTTAACGCCGGTCAGATTAAACAGCTAACTCTGCAGGCGATAGTGGATTTTCTTTGCGACTCGAGCCATTTAGCAGCTGACACCACTAATTCTCCCCAGCCTCCGGCACCACTGTTACTAGTAATAGAAGATGCTCACTGGATTGACCCGACCACACTGGAACTTCTTCAGCTTCTCACCGTAAGCGAATCAGCCCGACACACATTTATACTAGTTACAGCCAGACCCGAATTTCAGTCATCGCAGCTCGCCCCCGATGCACTGGTTATTATTCCGGTCACACGACTGAGTGAACAACAATGCCGGCAGATTATATCGACAGTCACCGGAGACACCGAACTACCAGACAGTGTTCTGGACGAGATCGTTAAAAAAACCGATGGCATTCCCCTCTTTACCGAAGAGCTGACCAAAACAGTGGTCGAATTCAATTCGGTTGAGAAACCCGGCAATAGCAAGGGAAACTCATCAGGTAGTGATCTATTTATTCCAAGCTCACTACACGACTCCCTGATGGCCCGGCTTGATAAACTGCAACCGGCGCGGGAGGTAGCGCAGACCGCAGCCTGCCACGGCCGTGAATTTTATTTTGATCTGCTACTGGCTATTGTGCCAATTGACGAAGCACAACTGGAAGCGGCACTGACTATACTGATTAATGCCGATCTGTTGTTCAGGCAGGAACAAGGCTACTCGTTCAAACACGCTCTGGTTCGTGATGCAGCTTACGAGAGTCTGTTAAAAAGTAAACGGCAGCGCATTCACCTGAAGATTGCCCATGTACTGGAAAACCAGTTTGAATCTCTGGCAATCTCACAACCGGAAATACCGGCCTACCACTTTCGCCTGGCCGGCAGCTATTCCAAAGCTTCCGAATACTGGCATAGCGCCGCCACACTCGCGCTGCAGCGAATCGCTAACCGGGAGGCAATTTCTCATGCAACAAGTGGCCTTGAGTGCCTGACATCTGCCGGTGAAGAATCAGCCGATAGCAATCGAAAGTACGACCTGTTATTTGCACGTGGCATGGGTTACATGGCAGTACACGGCTACGCCGCCGACACTGTGACCAGCAACTTCACCGCAGCAATGCGGATTGCAACAGATCTGGACGATAGAGAACGCTACAGCCAGGCCGCACGCGGTGTTATAACAGCGCATATTGTATCCAGTCGATTTCAAGAAGGCCTGCAACTGGCTGAATCGATGCTCGCCAGTGCGATCACTGATATGCATCGCTTCTATGCCCTGCGCATGCAGGGACAAATATTCCTCTGGCAAGCCCGCTTTGAAGAATCAAGGCAGAGTTTTGAAGAGGCAATCAAGCTCTATGATCCAGCCTGTCAGTCTCCGCTTTCACAGTGGGATGACGGCGTACTATGCATTGGTTTTCTAGGCATTACTCTGACCAGCCTGGGGCATCCCGGTCAAGGCGATAAAATGCATAGAAAGTCGGTTGAGATGGCGCAGCAACTTAATCAGCCTTTCTCTTATTGCCAGGCAATGGAGTCCTGGATCACATCCATTCTGCTTCGCGGCGACGACTATAGTCGGCAACTGAAGAAACTGAAAGAGCTGGCAGACACACATCAGATGGTATTCTTTCAGGCCTGTGCAGAAATGTACGAGGGCATACAACAGATTTCAGACAACCGCGCTGAAAATGGAGTGGTCACCGCTGCGGCGGGGCTTGCGCGCTATCAGGCGTGCCAGTCAAAACTCGGGGTGCCCAAATGGATGACCTACGTTGCCGAGGGCTATCTCCGGGTTGATCAGGTGCAGAAATCCATAGATCTGCTCAATGAAGCGCAGCAAGCCATGGACGATATGGGCAATGAATATTTTAGAGCAGCATGGTGGCGTGTTCGTGCTGAATCACAGCAGGTACTGGCACCGGACGACACTCAAACAGAATTATTTTTCAAACGCTCAATAGAGCTGTGTCAAAACCAGGGTGCACGGCTGTTTGAATTGACATCGACTATGAGCCTGACAAAATACCTAATTGCAAAAGGGCGTCAGGAGGAAGCCTTTGATACACTGAATCCGATAGTCGGCAGTTTCACGCACGAAGAAAACTTCACCCACCTGACAGCCGCGTATGAAATTCTAGCTCGCTTGTCCGCTAAATTCAGAACAAATCATATTGGAATTAAATAATTGAGTACACTGAAATACGGTCTTGTCGGCTGCGGCATGATGGGGCAGGAACACATTCGCAATATCCGCCTGCTATCGGACACAGCCATAGGCGCAATTTTTGAACCAAACAAAGAAATGCGCAGTGCTGCGGCAGAGCTGGCACCGGAAGCCATAATTGTCGACTCAATCGAAGAACTGCTGGCAATCGATGATATTGACTGCCTGGTCATTACCAGCCCGAACCACACCCATATAGAAAACCTGCAGAAGATTGCGTCTGTGCGGGTGCTGCCGGTACTTGTCGAAAAACCACTCGCGACAGATCCGGCAGACGAAGCAACGATTCTAGACCTTCAGGCCAGCTATTCAGCTCCCATCTGGGTGGCAATGGAATACCGGTACATGCCGCCGCTGGCGGAATTTATCAAACGCGCTCATGAGGTCACTGGCGGCATTACTATGCTCAGCATTCGCGAGCACCGATTTCCGTTTCTGGAAAAGGTCAATGACTGGAACCGGTTCAACCGCTATTCCGGCGGCACGTTTGTGGAAAAATGCTGCCACTTTTTTGATTTAATGCGGTTCATTCTAAAGTCAGAACCCACCTCTATTATGAGCAGTGCCGCCCAATCACACAACCACCTCGATGAACGCTACAACGGCGAAACTCCCGATATCATCGACAACGGATTCGCTGTGGTCAACTTCACCAACGGCTCGCGGGCACTGCTTGAATTGTGCATGTTCGCCGAAGGATCGCGCTACCAGGAAGAAATCTGTGCCGTCGGAAAACTCGGTAAAATAGAATGCAAAATTCCCGGACCGACGCGTTTCTGGGCGGAGCATCTGGGGCCACCGCCAGTTGCAAAACTTGTTATCAGTCCGCGGAACCCGAGTGGCCCGGTAGAAATCGAAATTCCGGTTGATCCTGAATTAACTGCCGCCGGCGACCACCATGGCTCCACGTTTTATCAGCACCGGAAATTTCAGCAGGTTGTGCTCGGTAATGCCGTCCCTGATGTTACGCTTGAAGACGGATGGCGAGCAGTAAAAATGGGCATGGCCGCACAGCAGTCCGCACTACAACAAAAAGCACTCAAGCTCGATTTCACTGACACTGGCGAACCATAATTTACCTATGACTAAAAGCTTTCTACGCTTGGAAGATCCGCCACTGCTGCGTGGTGGTGGCTGCTACACCGATGATCTACAGCATCCCGATCAGCTCTATATGGCTGTGCTCAGATCACCGGTTGCGCACGCAGTAATTACCCGACTAGACACCGGGCACCTCAGCTCAATGCCGGGGGTCGTCTCTGTTCTGACAGCAAATGACGATGATATAAAATCCATTAAGCCGATGAATTGCCGTGCAAGTATGAAAGCAAGCGATGGCTCACCTATGCTGGAACCAGACAGACCAATTCTGGCTGGCGAAAGGATTATGCATATCGGCGAGCCGGTTGTCGCCGTTGTTGCAGAATCGCTATTGGCAGCGCAAGACGCTATCGAAGCCGTGGAGCTGGACTTTGAATCACTGCCGGCGATCACCGATGTTCAAGACGCTTTCTCCAGCAAAACCCGACTCTGGCCTGAAATTCCCAACAACAGAGCTTTTCACTGGGAAAAAGGTAATCGCGAGGAAACTGAACAACAGTTTGCCGTTGCGGATCACATATTCGAGCTCACCATCCAGCATCCCCGAGTGGCAATTGCGCCCATTGAACCTCGAAGTTGTCTGGCTGAATACTGCACCAGAACCGAAACTCTCACATTGCACTCGCCAAGTCAGGGGGTTATCTCACTGCAGCGTGCGCTGGCGGGTTTTCTCGGTATAGACAATTCACAATTACGAGTAATTACCCGAGATGTCGGTGGCAGTTTTGCAGTAAAAATCTGGCCATATGCCGAGCAACTACTGGCGCTAACCGCCGCCCGGCGCACAGGCAGAGCCATCAAGTGGACGGCCACACGATCAGAATCATTTTTATCGGATGTCATGGGCCGCGGGCGTGTGGATCATGCCGGTATCGCACTCGACAGCAACGGTAGAATACTGGCTTTTCGTATTCGCGCAGAAGCAGATATGGGAGCCTACCTTAATGCAGTGGCGCCTTTTGTAGCGACAACAGGAGCCGTACGACCCTTTGGCCAGAGTTACGACATTCCCGCTCTGCACTATGAGGTCGATGCCCTCTATACCAACACGATGACAACCGACGCCTATCGCGGTGCGGGCAAACCCGAATCGAGCAGTACACTGGAACGCCTGATCGATTACGCAGCCGATCAACTGCAAATAGACCGACTGGATATTCGCAAACGAAACCTCGTCAGGCCTGAGCAACTGCCCTACCAGACACCGATGTCGGAGACTTATGACGGTGGCAATTTTCCCCATCTGGCCGAACTCATTCGCGTCAAAGCTGACTGGGATTCTCTGCCTGATCGAAAACGCGAAAGTCAGCGCAAAGGCATGCTGCGTGGAGCCGGTGTGGGTTTTTATTTACACGCAACCGGCGGCTCTACCGACGAACGCAGTGAAGTGCATGCTCTTGCCGATGGCAGCATACTGGTTAGAACCGGGCAACAAGATAACGGCCAGGGCCACAAGACTGCACTGGCCATTGTCACCTCGGAAGCGCTCGGGCTCCCTGTAGAATCTATTCGTGTTGAGCAGGGCGACACCGACTGGCTCAAGCACGGCGGCGGAACAGGTGGTTCAAATCTGATCGCAGTCGCGGCCACAACAGTGCATCGGGCTGCCAATCTGATGATCGAAAACGCGAAAGAAACTGCCGGTGAAATACTGGAAGCTGCAGCAATAGATATTGCCTACGCAAGTGGCGAATTTCGAATTGTCGGTACCGATCGCACAATCACACTGAGCGAGGTTGCGAGCAAATCTCCGGCAATTGGCATTAATAAGCATCTAGTCAGCACAGACACAACAAGCGAAGATACCGGTTGCTCTGGCATCGCTGAATTCGAAGGCACACACACCACTTTCCCGAATGGCGTTTGTGTGTGTGAAGTGGAAGTGGATCCACTAACCGGCGTGGTACACATAGACCGGTATTCCAGTATCGACGATATAGGCCGCGTATTCAATGAAGCCACCACTATCGGCCAGCTACAAGGCGGAGTTGCACAAGCCGCCGGCGAAGTTCTGATGGAAGCGGTAAAATACGATGAAACCGGTCAGCTGCTCTCAGGGTCGCTGATGGACTACCACCTACCCAGGGCAGGTGATTTACCGGTCTTTGACATCTCCTTCGCGCCCACTGACAGCCCCAATTCAATACTCAGTGCGAAAGGAGTTGGCGAGCTGTCTTCAATCGGCGCACCGGGGCCTATCCACAATGCCGTTATGGACGCTCTAAATCCACTCGGTATCACGCACATTGACACCCCTTTGACGCCACTGAAGGTGTGGAATGCCATTAACACCGCTAACTAAATCACTGTTATAGAAGCTGAGCCAATAGCGGTGCCGAGTTCAAAGCAATGACAATAGAAACAGACATTATAATAATCGGCGCAGGCATCGCCGGTGCTTCTGCCGCTTCGATTCTAGCCGAAACGGCTTCCGTTATTGTACTGGAGCAGGAAGCACATGCCGGCTACCATGCGACGGGCCGGTCAGCAGCCACCTGGGCGCCCGTATATGGCCCGCCAGCCATACAGGAACTGACCCGGTTATCGAGGCAGGCTCTTTGTGCACCACCGGCATCGCTCGGTGGCGTACCTTTTACCTCGCCACGCGGCGAAATGCTGCTTGGCCGACACGGCGATGAAGCAGAAATAGAATGCAGCAAAGAGTCCGGTATGGAGTCAATTTCAATCGAGCAGGCAAAACAGCGGGTTCCACTAATTCGCTTCGATAAGGTAAGCACCGTTCTCTACTACGAAGATATGCTCTCCGTTGATGTAGATGCGCTGCATCAGGCCTACCTGAAGAAATACAGAGCCAATGCGGGAACTATTGTCTGCAATGCGGCAGTAACCTCGCTTGAATATAAAAACAACAACTGGTATGTCACAACACCTTCAAACTCCTATTGTGCGCCCGTTGTGATTAACGCAGCCGGCGCCTGGGCAGATAAAGTGGCAGCACTGGCTGGAGCCAGATCACTTAAGCTGCAACCCAAACGACGCAGCGCGGCACTGGTGCCTTTTGCTGAAAACTCGAATATGAACACCTGGCCGATGATCTTCAGCGCCGGTGAAACCTTCTATTGCACCCCGTTTGGTAATGGAATGATGATCTCACCGGCCGACGAAACAGCAGTGGAACCACATGATGCCTGGCCAGACGATGGTGATCTGGCCGGGGCTATCGATACCTTTGAGCAGTACATCGATTATAATGTTCCGAAAATCACGCACAGCTGGGCCGGGCTTCGCACCTTTGCTCCGGACGGCGACCCGGTCGTGGGCTTTGACCCTGACATTGAAGGGTTTTTCTGGCTGGCCGGGCAAGGGGGTTACGGTATTCAAACATCCCCGGCAATGGCCGTGCTATCTGCCAGGCTGGTTAATGAATACCGCAACGGCAAAAAGCTGCTATCGACAAAATACGCTGACAACAACGCCAGCAACACAGAACTAGCCGAACTATCAGCCGGCACTATTGACCATTTCGCTAAACGATTATCTCCATCAAGGCCCGGGCTTGGCACTTAACCCTGGTGTTGCATAAAATTTCGAGTTCATAAGCTTATAGAGCTGTATAAAAGGCACTGCACGGAGTTTTTACTGGATTGAGCCTAGTCATTCTAAGTGATATTCAGGAAAAATGAGTACAGCGCCTTAGATACTGCTATAGAAACAGCGCAGCGGTTCTGGGCCGGAATTTTATACAACACCAGGGTTAATATTATCAAGAATAGATAATCGCTCGGTAATCAGCAATCAGCAATCAGCAATCAGCAACGCTCAATTACCGAATAAATTCGCTACAAAGCTCAGCACTTCATTTACGCTTTGATCCACCACCGTTGTATGATCAGCACTAGGGTATTCAGTGATGACAGAGTCGGTTCCATTTACGTTGCGCAGCAGATTATTCAGCGCAGACGTAGACTCAGGAAAAACAACGGAATCAAGCGACCCTTGCACCAACAGAACCGGAACATTAATCACCTCGGTTCCGGGTTCATTACTGGCTAGATACTGAGCCACCTCCGGAATATCGATCACGGAGGCTGGAATAATGCTATCTACATTGCCGACTGTGCCCAGAGGAGCTACAACCAGACTGATCAGATTCTGAGCCAGCTGCTCGACGCATTCGGTTTGCAAATCAGCGAGTAATGCAGCACCAGCCTCCCCGAATACGGTGGATTGATTAAAACCGGTATCAGTTGCATCAACTCCGGCCGCCACAAGCGCACTGAACAAGAGCTGGCTTATCGCCGCTCTGGATCGCTCGGCCAGGCTGCGGCCGTTATCGGTCAGCGCTGCGTTCAGCGCTTCACTTTGAGAACGCAGATTGGTCGGCGGCGCAATAGCCACCACGCCTGTAAGCACAAGGTTAGGTAACTCCCTGCTATATTCTGCAGCACCGAGTGCAGCGTGCCCGCCCTGCGAATGCCCGACTACCGCGAATTGGCTGGACAAGTCGCGATACTGTTGTACCGCTGCATCAACCGCATATAGTATAGAACGACCTCCGCTGGCCAGATTCAGGTAGGGATGCGAATCGTCTGTGCCCAGCCCTTCGAAATCCGCCGCAACAACAGCAAATCCGTTTTGCAGAAATTGATCAAGATAGGCCGCATTGCCGGCAAGGTTATCACTGGAAGAGGGCGCGCAGATATTGGCGACCCCGACAGACTGATGCCCCCAGGCAACAACCGGAAACCCTCCAGCTGGCGGGGTCCCGGCGGGAATAAGCACAACAGCTTTCTGTTGTGTAACACCACCAGCCACGGAAGGCATGCGGTAGGTAAGAAGTTCACTTGAAACAGCCGCGCCATCATTGGCGAGCACAAAATTCTCGATCCCGACAACCGGGTTCAATCCACCAAGCGGCCCGTTACTGGCAGGAGATGTATCGGCTATTTGCCCGTCGCTGCCACAGGCCGACAACAACACTACTGTTGTCAGAAGCCACAAACGCGCGCTAAGTGCAATCATGCAATTTACCCTAAATTGTTTTTATGACCTGCCGGATCGACTGATCAAGCTTATCCACCAATTCTATACTGTGTGCCTCATTAAAAATATAGGGCGGTGCGATCAGCACATGGTCCCCGGAAACACCATCGACGGTTCCCCCCATCGGGTAAACCATCAGCCCGTTCTCAAATGCTGTTTTTTTTACTTTTGCATGCAACTTCAGCGATGCATCGAACGGCGCTTTTGTGTCTTTGTCCTGTACCAGCTCCACACCTAGAAAAAGACCGCGACCACGCACATCGCCCACGTAGGAAGACTCGCTAAATCGTTCCGACAACAGATCCAGTAACACGCGGCCCTGGCTGACTACATTGTCCAGCAATTGTCGGGCATCAATCTCCTGCAACACCGCCACCCCTGCTGCACATGCTGCCGGATGCGCAAGGTAAGTGTGTCCATGTTGAAAAAAGCCGCTGCCACTTTCAATGGCCGCGTAGATTTTGTCACTACACAACATGGCGCCTACAGGCTGCACCCCTGCCCCCAGGCCTTTGGCGATGCAGAGTATATCGGGCGCTATTTCTTCGTGTTCACAGGCATACAGCCGCCCGGTACGCCCCATTCCACACATCACCTCGTCCAGAATCAGCAACACCCCGTACCGGTCACAAATTTCTCGAACTCGTTTAAAGTACGTCGCCGTTGCAGCAACAGCCCCGAGCGTAGCGCCGACTACCGGTTCCGCAATAAAAGCGGCGACGGTCTCTTCACCCAGCTCGAGTATTTTCTCTTCCAGCTGATCAGCTACACGCAATCCATAGTCTGACTCGGATTCCCCGGGTTCAGACCAGCGCCAGTAATAACAGGGATCAATATGATGCATAGCATCACTCAACAGAGGCTGAAACTGACGCCGCCGCCACTGGTTTCCACCTGCTGACAACGCTCCCAGTGTATTGCCATGATAACTTTGATGGCGGGCAATAATGTTAACTCGTGATGGTTGCTTACATTCCAGAAAGTACTGCCGCGACAGCTTCAGAGAAGCCTCTACAGCCTCGGAACCGCCGCTCACAAAATAAACCCGATTAAGTGCACCCGGAGCGCGCTCTGTGAGCATTGAAGCCAGCTGTTCCGCCGGAGCAGAAGTAAAAAAGCTCGTATGAGCGTAAGCTACGTCCTTAAGCTGGTTCACGACAGCGTCAGTTACCACCGTATTCCCATGACCAAGACAGGAAACCGCCGCTCCTCCACAGCCATCGAGATACTTATTATCTTGCTGATCGGTCAGATAAACACCGTCACCACTTGCAACCATGGGCGGCAGAATCTGTGAATGTCGAGGGAAAACACTGGATTTTGAATTATTCATCGGGGATCACCTGCTCGGATTCCACTCATCAATGGATGGAATCATTCTTATAAATAACGGTCTCTGTCCTTAGTTCACTAAAAAAATATACGGTTTGAGCACCAAATTGGTTAAAAAATGTACTCTAACGATACTGTATCTGTGAACCATTGTGTCCATGAAGCGGTACCCTGTTTACACCGCCCATGCAGGACTCTATCTTCGTCCGGCGCTACAGGGGTAGCGGTTTTGTTTCAGACTGAATAATAAATAAGGGACTTTGACATGTTAATTCTTTCCAGACGCATCGGTGAATCAATTATCATCGGCGACGAAGTAACGGTAACTGTACTTGGAGCTAACGGAAACCAGATTCGAATCGGAATCGATGCGCCAAAAGAAGTTTCTGTGCACCGAGAAGAAATTTACGACCGAATAGCACGTCAGCAACTCGAAACTAAAAAACCAGCCTCTGCCAAGCCAAAAATAGCTGTCGTATCGCAATAGTACCCGCTACCTGCCTCACCACGCACGGACTAGATGTAGTTAACCCTGGTAAAAGACACTCAGCAAACTGATTATTGCAACCGGCGACCAATGTACAGCAAGTTTGCGTAACTCGCTCCTGCCATTTGCACATCTGCTATTTCCAGTCCGCACCGCAACCAGCGACGAGATCTACGGCAGGCTGCTCTCAACGCAGGATTTGACGGTACCACCCTTGGTTCCGTCTCAAGCTTCTCAACAGCCAGTTTAAATGATACCTTTCCGGTTAAACCGACCGGAAAGAGTCAAACTCATGCAAACCACACAACTTAACGCTCAACAGCAGCTGAGTCACCAGGATCTGCGCGTCGATCTGGCCGTTGCACTGCGATGGGCTGCACGAATGGGCCTGAACGAGGGCGTGGACAACCATTTCTCTATCGCCGTGCCGGATTCATCAGGACAAATCAGCGGAGAGCAGTTTTTAATCAACCCTTATGGCTGGCACTGGTCGGAAGTAACCGCCTCATCGATGGTGCTTTGCGATGCCGACGGCAACGTACTCGAAGGCGAAAACACCGTCGAGGACACCGCTTTTTATATTCATAGCCGAATCCATATCAACGTGCCGAGCGCAGCGGTGGTTTTGCACACACATCAACCCTATGTAACAGCGTTAACTTTACTTAAAGACAACAAGCTTAAAATGTGCGAGCAAAACGCTCTGGGCTTTCATAATCGCATTGCTTATGACAATGCCTACAACGGCCTGGCACTGGGCAACGAGGAAGGCAACCGGCTAGCCGACGCAATGAAGGATAAATCTATTTTGCTCATGGCCGGACACGGCGTCACCGTAACCGGCCCATCGATGCAGGAAACATTTAACGATTTATACTATCTGGAACGCGCGGCTATGTTTCAGGTACTTGCACATTCAACAGGAAAAGAGCTGCTGGAAATACCTGACGATGTCATCGAGAAAACCGCTGCACAACAGCAAAAAGAATTAAAGATTGTTGCTGAACGCCACTTTACAGCGCTCAAAAGGATGCTCGCACAGCAGGAGCCGGATCATTTAAACTAGAAAGACCGGTTCACCATTTACACTAACTCTACCGACGATCAGGAAAACAAAGCGCCTGTCTAGCCCGTATTATTCATGGGATGGCGAGGTTATCACGCAGGCCTTAATTTATTCTCGGCAAGGGTTTTACAGTGGACATTCTTCTCGCGTCGAATACTTACTGATATTTGCAACAGAACAAATTCTCTTTGGACTCAAAGATCAAGTGAGATCCCGTCAATCCCGTGAATAATGCGAGCTGGACCTGACAAGCAATTCCACCCATAAAGAAACAGCGTTAAGAAAGCCTTCAGAACTGCAACGGACCGGGCTATTTTGCTTGTGTTAAAAAGCACTATTTCACGTTTGATTTATTGCAGCATTTTAAGATGCCAAAGCAACCTCGATCATCATCAGCTGGAGAGCCGTCTCACCACACTCACCGTCGGCGTCGACGCAAATCACCCCAAAGGAGGTCCCGAAGCAGTACTCGCGAACTCAAGTCGGCAACAAAAACCGCTCGCACAGTGGCAAAAAATCTATTGATAGTCTGTGTACTGTCATACGGTATCTATAAGCTATCCGTCACTTTACTAACAAACAATAATATCACCGCTGACAATTTCATTCAGCAGAAATCGATCGCACAGTCTATAGCAGATTAGCGCTGCGATATTTCATTATCCACGCCGTCATCACCAACCAACTAGCGCCCGTCCATAAACCGGGGCGTAGCAAGGGTCGCTCAGGTGCGTGAGATTTCATCTACCACATGTGGGCATTTAGTCATTCTAAATAACTACATGAGGTTAGTGAAAGATTGCGTGATTGAGTGTTCCACAGTAGCACCTGCTTGAGAATGAGCGCTAACTAAGACAGGCCACTGGTCGAACCGCGCACCACTAGCTTGGTTTCCAGCACCTGGCTTTCGAATGGCACAGGTGCATCATGCAGAATGAGTTGCACCAGACTATCTGCTGCCATTTTTCCTATTTGCTGCGCGGGGATTCGCACCGTGGTAAGCCCCGGATATATTTCCTCCGATCCTGCAAAGTCACCGATACCAACCACAGACAATCTCTCCGGAACCGGTATCGCGCTTTGCATCGCCGCATAGAGCACTCCGTGCGCTATTACATCGTTACCGCAGACAATAGCTGTCGGGGCGTTGCTTTGCAGCAACTGCACCGCTATAGATTTAGCTGAAGCGACATCATACGGACAGTCGATAAGCCGGTGTTCCGGGACGCTGATTCCCGCCTGCGCCATTGCATCCATTGCTCCTTCAAATCGCTCTCGTGCGCGATCATTGTTGTGCGTATCCGGAAATAGAAACGCTACATCCCGATGCCCGAGATCCAGTAAATGGCGGGTCACTTTGGCTGCGGCCAGCGAATTATCGGCGCCGATAAACGGAATACTTGTGCGCTTACCATGACCCCACAACGCAACAACCGGTACGTCGCGCTTTTGCAGTATGTCCAGCAACCCGTCGCGATGATCCTCGCCGACAATAGCAACACCCTCGATACGCCTCTCCAGTAATGACCGCACAAGCGACACTTCAAGATCGAGATCGTAGTTGTGGCAGGCGATCAGCATAGTGCGATCGTGCTCGATCAACCGATTGGCAAACGCCTCTATAAGACCACTGAAAATTGCATTGTTTATCGTCGGTACAATCAATCCCACCGAACCCGAAAACTGGCTGTGCATAGCACCCGCCATGCGGTCGCGAATATACCCGAGCTCGCGACTGGCGCTTTCTATCGAGGCACGGGTTTCAACCCGAACCATCTCTGGGTTGTTAAAAAAGCGGGATACTGTCGCAGTCGAAACTCCTGCCCGTCTCGCTACATCGACGATTCCCGGAGCAGACTTGCGAGGACTTTGACGTTGTTTCATAACGTCAAAGGTAGCAAACATGAAGTGCAAATCAAAACAAAAATGAAAACGTTTACATTTATCTGTAACCATCCTATCCTACGCTCATTCCTTAACTGCTGTTCCCCCCGCACTCAACCCGACAAATGGGAGCCAGAATTATTATGTCTGAAACCAACTCCGGCCCGGGCGACGCGAACGCCGCCGTCGCAAAAATTATCGAGAACGGCCGCCAGGCCATGAAATCCCTCACCAATGCCGATCAGGCACGTGTTGATGAAGCAGTCACCGCACTGGCGTGGGCCGTATACGAACCCGGTCGCGCCCGTGAACTGGCTGAACTGGCAGTCACGGACACGGGAATGGGAAATGTTGACAGCAAAATCATCAAAAACACCCGCAAAACTTTTGGTACGCTGCGCGACCTGATCCGCGCTCAGACTGTCGGCATAATAGAGCGGGATGAAGCTCGCGGTATGGTGAAGTACGCAAAGCCCGTTGGCGTGGTCGGCGCGGTAACGCCTTCGACAAACCCCGCTGCAACACCGGTTAATAAAGCCATGATGGCGGTAAAAGGCAGAAATGCGGTAATCATTGCCGGATCCCCGGCCGGCTTTCAAACCACACTTAAAACTGTCAACTACATGCGTGAGCAGCTGGAAGCTATCGGATTACCAGCCGATTTGGTGCAGATGTTACCGCCGCCGGTAAACAAAGAAATGACGCAGGAACTGATGCAGCAGTGCGACCTGGTTGTAGTGACCGGCTCTCAGAACAACGTCAAACGGGCCTATTCCAGCGGCACTCCGGCAATCGGTGTTGGCGCGGGTAATGTTGCCGTTATGATAGCCAGCAGCGCAGAACTCGACTCAGCTGCTGAGAAAATCTGTGCATCGAAAATCTTTGACAATTCTACGTCGTGTTCTTCCGAGAACTCGGTAACCATTGTCGATGAAATCTATGACGATGCTATCACCGCACTGCAACGTGCAGGTGGCTATATGTGTAACGCCGACGAACGCCAGAAAATAATCGACACCTTATGGGTCAACGGCAATTTGAATCGAAAGGTCATAGCCAAAGACGCGGATATTCTAGCCGACGTTGTCGGGTTGCCTGAAGCGGCAAAAAATGCAAAATTTTTTATGGTAGAAGAAACCGGGGTCGGCGCTGACTTCCCTCTTTCCAATGAAAAATTATCTCTGGTACTGACGGTCTACCGGGCGGCTGATTATAAAGCGGCAAAAGCACGCCTTGGTGAGCTGCTGGAATACGCAGGCATGGGCCACTCGGTAGGCATCCACACCAACAATATTGCCGAAGCTCAAGAGCTTGCGGAAGACCTGAATGTGGTTCGCGTGCTTGTCAACCAGGCTCACACATTCGGCAATGGCGGCAGCTTCACCAACGGCTTTGAATTTACCCTCAGTATGGGTTGTGGCTCCTGGGCAGGTAATAGCATAAGCGAGAATCTCAACTACAAGCACTTTATAAATATCACTCATCTGTCAACCGAAATCCCGGAAGACAAACCCTCAGAACAAGCTATGTTCGGTTCGCACTGGGAAAAATACGGCCGGCAATAGCAACAACTATCTGCCTCTTTAACTAACAACAGCACGCACACGCGCACAGGGTCTGCATGAATTTCGAAGAATACGCTGCCAAACCACTTTTAGCCAAAGTGGGAATAGCTATACCGAACGGTCAAATGGCCAACTCTATAGAACAGGCTACAACAGCTGGAGAAACACTGGGTAAAGTAGTTGTAAAAGCCCAGGTCCCCACCGGCAAACGGGGTAAGGCCGGTGGCATAAAAACTGCGGACAACGCGCAGGAAACAGCCGCTGCTGCTGAAGCCATTCTAGGAATGACTATTGGAGAATTCGACGTAGAAAAAGTACTGATCGAACAACGTGCACCAATCAAGCAGGAGTACTACGCTGCAATACTGAACGATGCAGACAGCAAGGGGCCACTGCTGATGTTTTCAGATCAGGGCGGCATGGATATAGAAGACATAGCCCGGACTCAACCTGAAAAACTGGTGCAGCATTGCATAGACGTTCGTGATGGTTTGAACCCTGAGGACGCCGAAAAGCTGGTGTCTTCACTGGTTACTCCTGACATTGCTGCAAGCCTTGGAACACTACTGGCCAAACTCTATCAGGCCTATGCAGACAACGACGCCGAGCTCATGGAAATCAACCCGTTAGCATTGCTTGACGACAACAGCCTGATGGCACTCGACTGTAAATTTGT
Source organism: Chromatiales bacterium (ex Bugula neritina AB1) (assembly GCA_001730015.1). GTDB lineage: Bacteria > Pseudomonadota > Gammaproteobacteria > Granulosicoccales > Granulosicoccaceae. The sequence goes on from MDLA01000081.1 coordinate 36,429, forward strand.
GCTCGACGATTCAGCGATCAAGCGCCAGCAGGAACTGGCAGAAACCGGCACCCCTGAAAAACTAACCGGGCGAGAACTCAGTGCGCAGGATCTCGACCTCAAATATATAGATCTCGATGGCAGCATCGGTCTGTTGGCCAATGGTGCTGGCCTTACCATGACCACAATGGATGTCATCACGCACTATGAAGGCAGCCCGGCTAACTTTCTGGAGATTGGCGGAGAAGCCTATACCAAGGCCACTGAAGCGTTGAAACTGATGCTCGGCAATGAAAAAATAAAAAGCCTGGTAGTAAATTTTTGCGGAGCGTTCGCTCGAACCGACGTCATGACCGAAGGCGTCATAAACGCCTGGGAGGAATTGAAACCGGAAATTCCCGTATTTTTTTCTATCCATGGCACCGGCTCCGATGAAGCTCGCAGCATGTTGCATGAACGACTGGGCATGACATCATTCGAGACAATGGACGAAGCCATACAGGCAGCAATCAGCGCTGCGCGCTCTACCAGCGGAGGCACAAACTAATGATCGTTCGAGGCACAGAAAGACTATTAGTACAGGGTATAACCGGCAAGCAAGGCAGCTTCTGGACCGGCAAAATGCAGGAGTACGGCACCAATGTTGTTGGCGGTGTCAATCCTAAAAAAGCCGGAACCGAATGCTGCGGGGTACCGGTTTACGCCTCCGCCACCGATGCGGCAAAAGCGGGTACCGAGTTTGATGTTTCTATTTTATTTATCCCGCCACTGGGCGTACTGGCTGCCGCCAAAGACGCAATGCAGGCCGGGTGCAAAAAACTGGTCTGTCTCACAGAGCACATACCAGTGCGTGATGTCATGTTCATGATGGCGGAAGCCAGAGAACGAGGCGTGCAGATCGTCGGCCCCAACACCGCTGGCCTGGTAACACCGGGCGAGTGCTTTGTCGGCTTTATGCCCGCCTTTGATGCCAGTATTTTCAAACCGGGTAATATCGGGGTGATCTCACGCAGTGGCTCACTGGGCACCCTCATGTGCCTGAATATTGTTCAGGCGGGCTACGGCCAAAGCGCCTTCAGCGGCATTGGAGGTGATCCGATAATCGGCACCACCACCCGCGATGCACTCATCGCCCTGGATCAGGACGCCCGTACCGAAGCGGTTGTTATGGTGGGTGAAATCGGTGGCTCTATGGAGGAAGCAGCAGCGGAATACGCTGAAACTATGAGCAAACCGGTTGTCGCAGCCTATATTGCCGGCGGCGCTTCGCCTCCGGGTAAAAAGATGGGACATGCCGGTGCGATCGTCATGGGAGACAAGGGCACTTATCAGTCGAAGAAGAACGCGCTGGAAAAAGCCGGGGTCGAAGTACTGGCCACACCGTCTGCCGTGGGGCCGGCATTGGTAAACGCTAATATTGCCCGACAAAGTTAGCACACCGGCAAACCTGTTAAAACCGGTGCCACCAGGCGCACCGGTTTTCGCTCGCCACTTACGCGAAATTCCCGAACCCCCTGATAATTCGCCAGATCCACAACTCCCGGTCGTTGAAGTTTTTTGTACCATGTAAAAATCCATCACCCGTGTCAACCAAATCCAAAGTCCCCCGTTGTACCCATTAGCGACACACAAAAAGTCGCCCTCACTACTTACAACGGGAAACTCAAATGAAGCAATCAAAATATTCCAGCACTCTGGTAGCAGTCGTTCTGTCCTTCAGCACAGCCACAGTCTTCGCGCAAAACGCCCCCGCCCTCACCGACACAGACGGCAACGGGGTAATCTCTACTGAAGAGGCTCAAGCTGCGTTGAGAGCGTTCCGCGACGCTAAAGTTACGGAATTTGACACCGATGGCGACGGCCAGTTATCACGTACCGAGCGTCGGGCAGCCCGTGATGCCAGGCGCGCACAGGCAGTTGTAACATTCGACACTGATGGAGACGGAGAGCTGTCACGAGCCGAGCGCCAAGACGCTCGCGCCGCACGCCGCGATGCAATTGAAGCACAATTCGACACCAACAATGATGGCAACCTCAGTGACGCGGAACGAGCCGGGCTCGACGGCTTGAACGCCGCACGGGAGGAAAACGGCAATCGCCGCGGACACGGTAAGCGTGGCCGAAAGAACCGCGACAGCTAACCCGGCAATTACACCACTTCGCGAGGGTGCATCACGCCCTCGCTTCAATTGCCCGCACTAGCCCGCATTATTCACGGGATAGACGGAATCTCACTTGATCTTTGATTCCACAGCGAATTTTTTTCTCTTGCAAATATCAGTAAGTATTCGACGCGAAAAGAAAATCCACTGTGAAATCAAATCTCGGCGCGATATCCTCACCACCCGGTGAACAATGCGGGCTAGCATAAAACGCCTGTGCCGGAATGAGGGGCGTATCGAAGCTATAATTTTTGAGCTAAAAGTTCGCCCCGGTGTTGATCTTCATTCCCGCACAGAGTTCCGGTCAATAGACTATGATAAAAGGCTGCCCTACCCCGTGAAGGAACAACCGCGTTGCAATTGCATGCTCGCCATACCCGCTGTCGACCCCGGTGTGTTTATAACCAATATGCCCGCCATTGATGACGCAGATTTCAACACCGGGGAAACCACTCGCCGCAAGCTCGATCACTTCCTTGCCGGTGTTGAAAAGCGTGCATTCACCATAGCAAAGATCGCCACCCGCAACCCTGACGATGCGCTTGATATTGTGCAGGACGCGATGATCAAGCTCGTTACCAGCTACGGCCACAAAGCGGAAGAAGAGTGGCGGCCACTTTTCTATCGTATACTGAGTAACCGTCTGAATGACTGGCATCGAAAGCGCACGGTACGGTCACGCTTTCATTTCTGGGGCAGACAGGGAGATAGCGATCAGGCGGATGATCAACAGGCCACAGAGCACGAACTGGCATACAACGCAACGGATCCGAACCCGCAGCCACAGACAGATCTGCACAATGATCAGATGATGCAGAAAATAGAGGACGCCGTAAGCGATTTGCCTCAACGCCAGCAGCAGGCATTCCTGTTTCGGCAATGGGAAGGAATGAGCGTGAAGGAAACCGCAATCGCAATGAAATGCTCAGAAGGATCAGTCAAAACGCATTTGTCACGCGCATTGAGCACGTTAAAGCAGGTACTACAATGAAAGGCCAGACTAAAAACCCGAATGACAATGACGACGAATGGCTGAAACAAATAACCAATCAACTCGATGCCAGCGCCGACTCGGTTGATTTCGTCACCAGCTCCCGTCTATCAGCAGCCAGGGCAAGAGCTATCGCCCTGCCACGTCGTCCAAACTGGCTTAACCCGTTTACCTCCGTTACCGCAGCTGCCGCCATGTGTTTTGTAGTCTATACCTACTATCCATTCACATCACAACAACCAGATCCCATGATGGCGTCTGAAGATCTGCCTATTTTTTCCAGCAACGTGGAAATCGAGTTTATCGAATCACTCGAGTTCCTGGAGTGGATGGATGAAACTGAAGAGCCGGTTTCATCGGGATGAAAATACACATTCTAAATATGAAAAAAACAGTTGGTCCAAAGGTTCGACCGGCATTCCCCCGATCAGGACTCGGCAGACTCAGACTGCTGAAAATTGCCCTCCTGCTACTGCCGGCGTATGTTCTCGCAGAAGATAAAGTACCCAGCTTAACTTTTTTGGAATTTTTGGGCATGTCAACGGAATTACAGGAGATCGGCATAGAACCCGGTCAAAGCGATCTCCCACATTTAGATGATGGCGGCGACACTGCAGAGACAAAAAAAGACAACAACCCGGATGACGACAGTAGCGAAAATAACACACCGCACTCACCGTCAGCTGCGACTACCCTTGCCAAGGTAGAGATCCCAAAGGAAAAACTACAGAAAAAATCGCTTTTTCTACGGCGATCAATTCATTCCGGACAACAGTCATGAGGTTTATAAAGAGCCCATCAACACACGCGGCCGCACTTGAGCTATACATTTCAGGCTTGTTCTGGTTAGTTCCGGCGATCGCGTTCATTCTGCTTATTACACTCTCATCCTCGATTAACGCAGCGGATGGCAATACCGCCTGGGAAGATCTAAGCAGTGAGCAGCAGTTACTATTGTCAGCGGCGCAGGAACAATGGAAAACCCTTTCAACAGAGAAAAAATCTGCGCTTATAAATGGCGCACAACGCTGGCTGGAAATGTCCCCGACCGAGCTTGCCCGTGCACGACAGAAATACCGGAAATGGCAGCAGCTTCCTCTGGAAGATCGACAACAAATTCGCCAGCAGTTTCAGCGCTATAAAAAATTGCCACCAGATCGCCAGCGCCAGCTTAGAGACCGCTATGAGCGCTATAAGCGGCTGCCCGAATCACAGCGCAATCAGATGCGTGAAAAATGGAAGCGGCGAAAAAACGACAAGAACCGTAAACCCGCCAGGGCCAAAGAGAGGGAAAGGGAAAGCGATCAACGGCAGCAAAACCACGATGATGCAAAACCTCCGCGGAAAAGTAATCACGGCAATGGCAATGGCAATGGCAATGGCAATGGCAATGGCAATGGCAACCGTAGCAACGGGCAAGGCGGTGGTGGGCAAAAAGGCAATCGAAATTAAGTTAGCTGGTTTTGTCTAACGGGGTGATCACAAATATTATTACATGGGTGCATATAATGGTTGTCGACACACCAACTGATGTCTGAGTACTCTTCATCGCAATATCAGGGAACGATTTTCTTAACTGTTTATCTTCCGTTACAACTTTAATATTGAGCGCTTTAGCTAGACCCCGTCAATAAATCAGGGCGTAGCGAGGATCATTCAGGTGCGTGAGATTTCGCCTACCACATGTGGGCGTTTAGTCGTTCTAAATAACTACATGTGCTCGGTGAAAGATTGCGTATCCTGTGTGGTCCGCAGTAGCGCTGGTTTATGGATGAGCACTAGCCAGTGTCTATCCGGTCGTAGCCAGATGATGAACTTTTCAGCAGAGCAAGCGCAAGGAAATGAGTCCGATACTACATTAATGTCGAACTATTTTAGTTTAAACGTAAGACGTTCCACCGTTCACGCCGATAATCTGGCCAGTAATAAAACCACTAAGTTCAGCGGAAGCTAAAAACAGACACGCGGGCACACAATCTTCAGCTGTCCCCAGACGCTTCAAGGGCGTACTGGCAGCAGTTGCGGCAAGCTTTTCCGCCGACGAGTAACGCTGATGAAAGTCCGTGTCGATGGTACCAGGCGAAATTGCATTTGCGCGAATACCGTGGGGCGCAAGTTCGGTGGCCAGTGATCGGGTATAGGTTGAAATAAACCCTTTTGCAGCACTGTACATAGAAGACCCGGCACTACCGCCTGTTGCAGCCGATATGGAAGAGACGTTAATGATACTCGCGGCATTTGATAGTTTTAGTAGTGGCAGTAGTTTGGTGGTGAGCAACACCACTGAGCGTGAATTAAGGTTGGTGACGTCGGCGTAATGCTCGGCTGTCATGCTATCCAGCGGCACACGACCGAGCATAGTGCCCGCATTGTGAATCAATACATCAACGTGCGGGCATTGTGAATTTATATAATCGGCAGTCTGCTCAACCCCTTCAAGCGTTGCCAGATCTGCGCACACTGTATTTACATGGGTATCGGAGTCAGCCGGGAACGTCCACTGATGCGAGCTTTGCTCACGCCCGAGGTGGGCGGTCACTACAGCGCCATCGTTGTGCATTGCCCTGGCAACGGCTGCGCCGATACCTCGACCCGCTCCTGTAATGACCACCTGCTTGTTAGAAAAAAGCCCTTTTGCAAAATATTGTTTGGTCATAAGTCAGCAATTTCCTGTCTATTGTGGTGCAGCGTTGCGTAATACCTGCCACACTTTAGCGGAGGTAAACGGCATTTGCATTTTCAATACATCTACCGGATCTGCACCGGCGCGAAGGAGCGCATCGACTACAGCACTCACAACGGCTGGAGTTGCGCCTATAGTTCCCAGTTCTCCAACCCCTTTGACACCAAGCCGGTTGTTTGTACACGGTATGCTGGTATCGAGTCTGGTTGTGCAAAACGGTGTGTTATCTGCACGTGGCAGGGTGTAGTCCAGCAAGCTACCGGTTTGTAACTGACCGTTATCTTCATCGTAGATGATCGCTTCACACAAAGCTTGCCCGATCCCTTGCAGCGCACCTCCCTCCAGCTGCCCGGTTACAATTAAAGGATTGACCACATTGCCAATATCATTGACGTTATCGTAACGCACCACCTCGACCACACCGGTTTCCGGATCGATTTCCACTTCACAGCTATGGCAACCGTTAGGCCAGGTAGAATCATCACAACTACTGGTGCTGGCAATATCTATAAGCTGACCGTCCTGCAATGCCGCAAGCTCAAACAAGCCAATGGTTTTATCGGTCCCGACTACTCTGAATTCAGCGGAAATACTATCTTTAACCGACTTTTCACTCTGACCTTCTGTGCTGTATTGAATATCGCCCGGGGCGCATTCAAAATGCTCTGCAGCCATAGATTTGGCTTTTTCTATAAGCTCAACCGATGCTACCTGTAACGCAGATCCTCCGGTGAACAATGAGCGTGAGCCGGCGCTTCCAAAACCGTTTAGATGATCTGTATCACCGTGTCGAACAATTATCTGCTCCACAGGCACTCCCAGCTCTGCGCTGACCACTTGCGCAAAACACGTGGCGATTCCCTGCCCCATCGGCAGAAGCGCTGTAGCAATAGAAACCGTGCCGTCACCGAGCACGTCAATCGTGACACTTTCTTCAAACACCGTACCCCCCGTCCATTCCAGAAAGCTCACCAGCCCCTGCCCTCGAAGCTTGCCGGCAGCAGCACTGGTCCGATAACGGTTGTCGAAATTCGCTCTATCAGCCAGTTCTATCGCCTGATCGAGTATTGATTCAAAGTTGCCGCAGTCATAGGTTTGCGCCATCGGGTTGGTGTAGGGCATCTGCCCGGGCGTGATAAGGTTCCTCCGGCGAATCTCTGCCGCATCTATGCCGGTTACTCGCGCGGCTTCATCCATCAGCCGCTCAATGGTATAGATTGCCTCCGGCCGACCTGCGCCGCGGTAGGCGCCGGTTGCAGTGCGGTTGGTAAGCACTGCCCGAAAATGGAAATCTATAACCGGTATATCATAAACACTGGTTGCCACCCATGGCCCGATCAGCAACTGAATCGCTATCCCGGTAGCGACCGCCAGTGCCCCGATATCTGCGTCTGAGCGATTGCGATACGCCAGCACCCGGCCGTCTGCATCCAACGCCAGTTCAGCGAAGGTGTGCAGATCACGACCATGATTTGCAGATAGCAGCTCTTCACTTCGAGTGGCTACCCACTTTACTGGTAACCCGGTTTGCCGCGCACCGAACGCGACAACCGCATCTTCTGCATACAAGCCCGTTTTCATACCGAAGCCACCGCCGACATCGCCGACAAGAACTCGGATATCCGACGGCTCCATTCCCAGCACCGGACTCGCCAGTGTATTGCGCACCGCCGTTGGCATCTGCGAACTGAGGCGTACGCACAATCGCCCGTCAGCATCGTTATGCGCGACAACCGATCGCGGCTCAATCGGGCTCGGCGCCAGCCGTTGATTTTCAAGTTTCAAAGAAACACGGTGTGCCGCCCCCGCAAACGCTGCTGCTGCCGCCTCTGCATCTCCATGACGCATTTCTGCACTGATGTTGTCAGTTGCATCGTCGGCTATGACGGGCGCATCCTCTGCCAGTGCCTTTTGCAAAGATGCCACGACCGGTAGCGGAGTGTAATCAACCTGGATAGCCTCACAGGCCTGAATCGCGCTGGCTACACTTTCAGCCACCACCGCGCAGACAGGCTGCCCGGCGTAGTACACCTTATCGAGTGCCAGCGGCCAGCGAGTAGCCGACAACGCCGGAGATCCATCACCACGCTTGAACCCTTCAGCCACCGATGGTAATGGCTTTACCCCGGCCTGCTGCAATTTACGTCCGCAGTAAACCGCCACCACACCCGCTACTTTCTCAGCTGCTGTCAGGTCGACAGCATCAATCGTTGCGTGCGCAAATGGTGAACGTAAAAACACCATATGATGCTGATTGGCCAGCTCAATATCGTCGGTGTATCGGCCCGACCCGCTGAGTAACGCCGGGTCTTCCAGCCGCGCTATTGCCTGGCCACTGCCGAAACGCCCGGCCTGTGCAAGTTCACTCATGAGATATTTGCCACCTTAGGAAAGTCGTGTGAGTTTAGTGTCGGACTGCAGTGTACCCGATGCAAATTCAGCGGCAAGCGTCACCTGATCGTCTGAACCACCTGCAAACTTGCTATCACCTACCCATGTCACTTACAGTTGAGTCGGAAAAGATTGTCTGGGTGTGGGCCTGTTACCAGCCGTGGGGTGCGACCGCCCTGCTCAACAACAATTCAAACCGAAGGGTGCAAGCACCCGAAATCCTGTATCTGGAGGCTACTATGGTAAAACTAATTCGCAATTGTCTGGCAGGCGCTGTTGTTGTCGGCTCAGGTCTGATTGTCAACATCGCACACGCGCAGACAACTCTCACGGTGTCATCATGGCTGCCACCCAAGCACGTTATTGTCGATCAAATGCTGACACCCTGGGCGGCGCAGGTGGAAGAAGCCACTGAAGGCCGGGTAAAGATAAAGATACTGCCGAAAGCACTGGGTAAACCGCCCGCACATTTTGATATTGCGCGAGACGGTCTGGCCGACATCACCTACGGCATTCACGGTTATCAGCCCGGTCGATTTGTCCTAAACAGCACGGCTGAGGTGCCCTTTCTCGGTAACGACGCTGAAGATATCTCGGTTGCTTACTGGCGCATGTACGACAAGCACCTTAAAGCCGCCAATGAACACCGCGGAGTCAAACTGCTCGGCTTATGGACTCATGGCCCGGGCCACATCATGACAACCGAAAAGCAGATTAACGCTATCTCTGATTTAAAAGATATGAAAATGCGGATCGGTGGCGGCATCGTTAAGGAAGTGACCAGTAATTTTGGTATCGTCCAGTTGTTCAAACCAGCACCGCAGGTTTATGAACTGCTATCGCGTGGTGTAGCCACAGGGGTAATGTTTCCACTGGAAGCCATCGATGGTTTCAAACTCGAAAACACCATTAAATACGTTACCCGAATACCAGGCGGGCTCTACAACACAAGCTTTTTCATGGTCATGAACGAAGGCAAGTTCAACTCACTTTCCGACGAAGATAAAGCCGCCATAGACAGTGTATCCGGTGAGGTATTTTCACGTATGGCAGGCAGAGCTTTCCAGGCGGCAGACAACGAAGGACTGGAGAAATTTCATGCGAACGGTGGTCAGATCACCGATGCGTCTCCGGAAATGGTCGCACAGATTCAAGGCTGGGTAACCGATATAGAAGCCAACTGGGCAAAAAAGGTTGCTAAGTTAGGACTAGACGGCGGGCAGATTCTATATGAAATGAAAACTGAAATAGCCAAGCTGGCAGCAGAGTAAACTGCTGCCATAATCAGGTTGCTATAGTCTTAGCAACCTGTTTTTATCCTCCAGACTTCCGCAACCCTCATGCACAAACCACCTGAACACCCGGTTGCAATCCGCATCCTCACTCGTATTTTAGAATATGTCGGCGCACTGTTGCTGTTCGCCATGATGACGCTAACATTTGTCGATGTCATCGCACGGTATTTTTTCAATCGTTCAATCACCGGTGGTTTTGAGATCACCGAGGTTATGCTGGCAACCTTAATTTTTTGCGGGCTTCCGCTAGTCACGCTTCGCCACGGACATATCACGGTTGATCTGATCGAAAGCGTGCTTTCTGAGAAAGTGCGCCGACTGCGCAATCTGTTCGTTTTTGCGCTTACCGCAGCTACTCTGCTCTTTCTCAGCTATCGCTTATGGCTCAAGGGGCTGGACTTCTACGCATACAACGACCAGACAGCTGTACTGTATATACCGCTTGCACCCGTCTGCTTCGCGATGTCGGTACTCACATTTATCAGTGCTGGTATCGCACTGTATTATGCAGCCAACCGCAACGACGCATCCACTAAGCCCACATCAGCAGAGCAGCCCCGATGACCGCTTCGATTATCGGCTTTTCGGTTCTGCTAGCACTGGTATTGCTTCGCGTGCCGATCGCATTCGCCATGGGTGTTGTCGGGTTTGCCGGATTCGGCATTCTGGTTTCATGGTCGGCAGCGGGGGCGATGGTCGCCGGAACAGCCTATGAAACCGGTGTTTCGTATACTTTGTCGGTAGTGCCGTTGTTTGTCCTGATGGGGAATTTCGTCACACGTGCCGGCTTATCCGACGAACTCTATACTGCATCTCATAAGTTTCTAGGGCACAAGCGTGGCGGCCTGGCAATGGCAACCGTTGTAGCCTGTGGCGGATTCAGCGCCGTGTGTGGTTCATCTATAGCCACTGCCGCAACAATGGCCCGCGTCACTATTCCTTCGATGCGCCGATATAATTATTCCGACGCTCTGGCAACCGGCGCTATCGCCTCAGGCGGCACACTGGGCATTCTCATACCACCGAGCGTGGTGTTGGTGCTGTTCGGCGTGATGACTGAAACCGATATCGGAAAACTGTTTGTCGCCGGTCTATTGCCCGGGCTGCTGGGGGTACTGCTGTATCTTGTGGCAGTACGCCTGACGGTGTGGATTAACCCGGCAGCCGGCCCTCCGGTAGACAAAGCGCCGTGGGTCGATCGCATCGCCGCTCTGAAAAGTACCTGGGCGGTTCTGGGGCTGTTCCTTTTAATTATCGGTGGTATCTATGGCGGAATCTTCACACCAACTGAAGCTGCAGGCATCGGATCTGCCGGTGGATTTTTAATCGCCCTGTTTCGCGGCAAGCTCAACCTGAAAGTTCTCCTGGAGATTTTCGTTGAAACCGTACAGACCACGGCAATGCTGTTTTTTGTTCTGATCGGGGCAATTATTTTTTCCAACTTCATCAACTACGCCGACATGCCCACATTGTTAATTGACTGGATCAGCTCATTGAATGTAGCGCCACTGACCGTAATGGCAGTTATTCTGCTCATCTACGTATTGCTGGGGTGTATTCTGGAAAGCCTGTCGATGATCCTCCTGACGGTTCCGGTATTTTATCCGCTGGTTTCCGAGCTGGTGTTTCCTAATGTACCGCCCGACATGGTGATGATCTGGTTCGGCATTGTTGTTGTGGTCGTCACCGAGATAAGCCTCATTACACCACCAATTGGAATGAACGTTTTTGTGCTCAAGGCCATGCTGCCGGACGTAGAAACAAAAACCATATTTAAAGGGGTCACCCCGTTCTGGATACTCGATATCGTGCGTCTCGCACTACTGGTTCTGGTGCCGTCCATCTCTTTATACTTACCTTCTTTAATGGACTGAAAACGTGCCGCCAGACGCTGTAAATGAAACACCCGGAAGGCTGATCATCGGAATCAGCGGGGCATCCGGTGTGCTATTGGGAATCCGTGCCTTGCAGATGTTGCAGGAGTCCGATATAGAATCGCATCTGGTTATCTCTAAAGCCACAGCACTGACGGTAGCCTCGGAAACCGATCTGCAACTCGATGACATCAAAGCGCTGGCCGACTGCGTTTATCAGGTCAGCGATATTGCGGCCGCGATATCTTCAGGCTCCTATAAAACCATCGGCATGCTGATTGCCCCCTGCTCGATCAAAACTCTGGGCGAGATTTCATCGGGAGTTACCTCCAGCCTGCTAACACGAGCAGCAGACGTGGTTCTCAAAGAGAGACGTCGCCTGGTACTGATGCTACGTGAAACCCCGCTGCACGCAGGGCACCTACGCAATGCACTCGCAGTAACGGAAATGGGCGCGATCATCGCACCCCCTGTTCCCGCGTTCTATACGCGACCGCAAACCATTGACGATGTCGTCAATCAGTCTGTAGCACGTGTTCTGGATTTGTTTGATATAGAGTGCGCTGCGGTACAGCGCTGGGGTGAAGATCTGGGTTTAGCGAAGAAAAACCCGCGGCACAAATAATTGTGAGTGCCGTCGAATTCAATCAGCAGTAAAGTAGATATCTCCATAATAAGCACGGGCACTACGCCCGGTGTTATCTGTATCGGTCATCAGTGCAACGGCATCAATACGCTTGATATCGACCCCGAAAGCCTTTTTGAAATCCTCCCGTACATTGCGTTTTTCCACGACCCAATGCCCCGGTGTGTCGGCAACGCCTCGTGTTGCCAGCATTGCCGAGTTCTTCGGGCTGAACGCGTTAGGCCAGGCTGAGCCGCGCTGCTGAGTGCTTGACCACACATAATTCAACGCTTTTGTTCGCCAGACCAGTGCCCCGCCGGATTTGACCAGATACAAGCGGGCCGGGTAGTCATCGCCCTTTTTTACCGTTTCATCTATGCCCTCAAGCTGATTATCAATCTTCCAGCTCCAGTTAACGTAGGGCGTTTTTCGGAGATCGATGCGAATTTTTTTAACCAGGCCAGAAGCGGCATTGGAGCTGACTGCTCTCAGCACGGTGCGATTGCTGTCTTCGACCAGGTTATAGCTTGTTGCGCCGGAAAACGATTTAGCCTGCCAGCCACTCAGCGTATTGGAGGCAAACGCACTGATCTCTACCCTGGCACCGCTGGCGGCACATACACCCGCCACAAACACTATAACTCCGGTTATCCGGACTAGCGGGCGACGAACCATTGCGGATCCAGCTGGCTTCTGTGGCCCAGTCCCTTCGAGTTATCTATAAAATAAAGGGACTCTGGTATGAGCTGGTACCAGCCGATTTTATCCAGCGCGTTCGCAATCTCTGGCGGGGCGTCGCTGCCGATTATCGGGAATTTCTCTGCGTACTGCTGCACTACTTTCTCCTTCTGCTCCGTCGGCACCATCCGAACGATGCCTGCCGTTTGAATCCCTTTTATTTCAGTCCAGCCCGAGTAGTCTTCCTGAATTGAAGCAGCTACTTTTGTGTTTGCTGCCATGTTCCGACCGTGCTGCGTATGCGCAGCGGAGAGAAACAAAAAACGCCCTCCGGAGAAAATATAATAGACGGGTGCCACCCATGGCTGCTGTTGAGTATCAGTGCTCGCAAGGCACAGGACGTGGTGTGACTGAATATAATCCAGTGCCTGCTGGTGCACACCTTCGGAGACCTCTGACATTTAGTGATACAACATTTAGTAATACAAAATATAGTGATACAGCTGATACCCGGAAGCCTGTCTGACAGAGAATGATCCACTGCGGATGCGATCTTTTGGCCGGCTATTGCAATCGATTGAGTTGAATATGAATAACTACTCGCCTATATCGATCCGGATATCCGGCTCAAAACCTCACATCTTCGCTACGACCCTCATTCCCTGACCGACTCCTGGCCAAATAACGCTCCTAGCCAAGCAACGCTTCAATGATTTCGTCTTCAAGCTCACCGCGTATAGCGAACATTTCACCGAGCCTGGAGAGATCGTCTTTGAGTGCTTCCTGATCACTTGAAGCGCCATCAAAGTTTTCGTATTTATCGTTGAATTCAACCATAACGTCTGTTGTTTCACCTATACCCGGATAAGCTACATCTGCCGCCTGCTTTACCGCGCCGCGACGCTCTTTTCCCTCGATGATACGCTGATAAACACTAAAATGGCCCATGGCTATGTAATCGACCATGATATTGAGAAACTCCTGCAACGCGACCGGTGCGATGTCTTTCATGCTACTCACTGAAGACTGATCCGGTGAGCTGACACCGGTAATCTGGCAGTAGGCAGTTAGTGTTTTCCGGCGCTGGTCTTTAAGGGCTAATAGTGTTTCGCCCAGATCACGACGTCGCTCTTCTACTTTCACCTGTGGGTTCGCTGTTGCTGTCATTTCGATCATACTCTCGTGGGGTTGCAATTGTCGGTCGTTCCGTGCCCTTACCCGGGGAATATTTCTATTACTAGAACGACATGGACGAAGCCGCAATGCAGCTTCTATTTGTTATTGTGGATTCAGTGTACATCGAATTTGTATTTGAAAAACAGCCCGTGATCATTTTTTAATCCCCCGTAAACTCAATGATAAGTGACGGAAAATCGTCAGGGTGAATGTTGCTCTCACTCATAACTTTGCCGCTCATAGATATACCCGCTTCATGAATAGACGCTTTATTACCCGACACCAGCGGATGCCATTCAGCGAGGCCGCGCTTTTCCTTGATCCGCACATAGGCGCAGGATTTCGGCAGCCAATTGATCTCATCGAGCATGTCTGCGGTGAGCGAAATACACTCCGGCACCAGTGCTTTACGGCGCCAATAATTTGTACATTGGCACGATTCAACGTCAAGTAACCGACACGCGACCCTTGTATACCTAACCAAATGTTCATGTTCAGTCTGCAGTTTTTGCAGACAACAGCGACCGCAACCATCACATAGGGACTCCCATTCCTCTGAATTCATCTGATCCAGGGACTTGGTTTCCCAGAATGGTTTTGTATCTGTCACAGTAGTTAGACTCCGGTTTAGACTTAGCGCGACAGGATTTACCCGGCTTGCGAATGATAACCAACCACACGCTGGACCTCATTTGTGGAGCCCATAATGACCGGAACCCGCTGGTGCAACGCTGACGGCTCTATCTCCATAATGCGTTCGCGCCCAGTGCTGGCCATACCTCCCGCCTGCTCCACAATAAAACTCATCGGGTTTGCTTCATAAAGTAACCGCAATTTTCCACCGACACCTTTCGCTTCCATCCGTTGATCCATGGGGTACATAAATATTCCTCCACGGCATAACAACCGATGAACATCAGCAACCATCGATGCAACCCAGCGCATATTATAATCTTTAGCCAACGGGCCTTCCCTGCCAGCCAGACACTCATCGATATAGCGCTTTACCGGTGGCTGCCAGTGGCGACTATAGGACTGGTTTATCGAATATTCATTTGTATCTGCTGGAATTCTGATATCCGGCATGGTGAGCAGGAAGTCGCCAGTGCTCGGATCGAGTGTAAATCCGTTAACGCCCCTGCCGGTCGTGAGTACCAGCATGGTGGATGTACCATACAGGCAGTAGCCGGCACAAACTTGCCTGGCACCAGCCTGCAGGAAGTGCTCGTCTTTTACATCGGTGACGCCTTCCGGCAGCTCCAGGATCGAGAAAATCGTGCCAACCGATACATTGATATCTATGTTGGACGAGCCATCGAGCGGGTCGAACGTAATCAGATACCGACCACGCGGGTATTTATCAGGAACAGGCAGGCAATTGTCCATTTCCTCTGATGCCATACCGGCTAGATAGCCACACCACTCAGTCGACTCAATAAAGAGTTCGTTTGACAGGATATCGAGTTTTTTTTGCTGTTCTCCCTGCACATTCTGCGTATTGGCCGACCCCATCGCCTCATTGGCGAGCTCGCCATTGCCAGTGAGATGAGCAATTTTTTTGCAGGCGGAAATAACCTCCAGAAGCAAGCCCGTCAGCTTTCCGCTGGCAAACGGATGCTCACGCTGTTCTTCTGATATAAATTTGTAAAAAGAGGTACGTTGCGACATGTTGATCCGCTCCCGTTGAAAAACTAATAGGTATTCCGCCGTTGCAGAAAGGCCGTGTCCAATGCAACTTCAATGCTAGATTTCTACCATTTCGAAATCTTCGCGACCAACTCCGCAGTCCGGGCACTCCCAGTCATCGGGTACGTCTTCCCACAGCGTGCCTGCTGCAATACCTTCATCGGGTGCGCCGAGTTCCTCATCGTAAATCCAGCCGCAAACCACGCACATGTATTTTTTATACGTCACTATCGGTCTCTCAAATCGCTACGACTCACCAATTACTGCAATAATCCACAAGTAACACGAACACCAGACGGCGCAGAGAGCGCTGCAGTATTATCCTGATCCGGCCTGGTGAGCCGCACAGGAACCAGCAATTTGTCGAGTGCCTCTTTGGCGTACAAGCGGTATTATGTCTGTCTGTCGACCGTTAGGTAATTAGCTTCCATCCATAAAACCGCTTTAAAATTTCAGGAATCTAATCAACATGCCGTTCGCGGGATCTTCAAATCTGCAACAGGCACGCACACCTCACCGTTGTAACCCGTCACATTTACACAGGGCACCACATGGCTAATTCAGAAACACTCTTCAAACAGGCACAACAGCACATACCCGGCGGTGTAAACTCTCCGGTTCGTGCGTTCAAAAGTGTCGGTGGAACACCGCTCTTCGTCAGTCGAGCAGAAGGTGCCTATCTTTTTGATGCCAACGACCAGCGCTACATTGACTACATCGGATCATGGGGCCCGATGGTTGCCGGCCACTCTCATCCGAAAGTACTGGAGGCAGTTATCGACGCCGCCCGCTCCGGCCTGAGCTACGGCGCACCAACAGAAATCGAGACCCGCATGGCCGCTCGAGTCTGTGAGCTGATGCCTTCGATGGATATGGTCAGGATGGTCAGTTCCGGCACAGAAGCCACCATGAGCGCGATTCGGCTCGCACGCGGTTTCACCGGGCGCGATAAAATCATTAAATTCGAAGGGTGCTACCACGGCCATTCAGATTGCCTGCTGGTAAATGCCGGCTCCGGCGCACTGACTCTCGGCATACCGAGCTCACCGGGCGTTCCAGCATCGGTTGTCGAGCACACACTGACCCTGCCTTACAACGACACCGAAGCCGTTAAGGAATTATTCAGCCGTGTCGGTGAGCAGATCGCCTGCATCATTGTCGAACCGGTTGCAGGAAACATGAACTGCATCCCTCCCGAGCCGGGCTTTCTGGAAGCACTGCGCAGCTGCTGCGATGAACACGGCAGTGTGCTCATCTTTGATGAAGTCATGACCGGCTTTCGAGTGGCACGTGGCGGCGCACAGGAAATCTATGGCGTTACCCCCGATATGACCGCACTGGGGAAAATCATCGGTGGTGGTATGCCGGTTGGCGCTTTTGGCGGACGCAGTGAAATCATGCATCATCTGGCACCAGTTGGACCGGTGTATCAGGCTGGTACCTTATCTGGTAACCCAGTGGCTATGGCAGCTGGCCTGGCAACACTCGAAATAATCGGTGAAGACGGTTTTCACGATTCACTGGGCAATAAAGTAAATAAATTGCTCGCTGGAATCACTGATGCCGCCAGCAAGGCGGGCGTTCCACTTTGCACTAACCAGGTAGGTGGTATGTTCGGGATATTCTTCACAGATCAAACCAGTGTCAGTCGCTTTGAACAGGTAATGGCGTGCGATGCTGAGAAATTTAAATCATTTTTTCATCATATGCTTGAAAGCCATATTTACCTGGCGCCTTCCGCATTCGAAGCGGGCTTCATCTCTAATGCGCATACTGACTCAGACATCGATGAAACGATCACCGCTGCTGCAAGTGCATTTGCAAAACTATAATCAGATTTAATCACAACCGGACAAAGACGGAACAACACCATGGCAACAGGTACGCACGAGTACAACGACGATGAACGCAATGCGAGCATTCAGATAAACGTTAATGGCGAACTGTTTCCACGCAATGAAGCCAAAGTGTCTGTCTTTGACAGCGGCTTTGTACTAGGCGATGGAGTCTGGGAGGGCCTGCGTCTGCACGAAGGAAAGCTGGTTTTTCTAGAACAGCACCTGGACAGACTATGGGAAGGCGCCAAAGCGCTGGACTTCGAGCCCGGTATCAGCCAGAAAGAACTGACACAACGTCTAAACGACACTCTGGCAGCGAACAATATGCACAGTGATGTGCACATACGCTTAATGGTCTCGCGCGGAATCAAGGCAACACCCTACCAGGATCCACGGGTAACCATATCAGCACCGACCATTGTGATTATCGCCGAATACAAATCACCCAAGCCATCCACGTTAAGCAAAGGGGTTGAATTATTCACTGTTCATGTGCGACGAGGCGGCCCTGATATCCAGGACCCGCAGATCAATAGCCATTCAAAATTAAACTGCATCATTGCCTGCATTCAGGCAACCAAAGCCGGAGCCGATGAAGCACTGATGCTGGATACTCAGGGTTTCGTTGCAACCTGTAATTCCACCCACTTTTTTATAATTAAAAACGGCGAAGTATGGACTTCAAGCGGTAATTATTGTCTGCACGGCATCACCCGCGGCAATGTTATTGATCTGTGCAAAAGCAATGGTATCACGGTGCACGAAAAAACGTTCAGCCTGACTGAAACCTACAGTGCCGAAGAAGCATTTGTTACCGGAACCTTTGCAGGTATAGCACCGGTTACGCAAATAGACGGAAGGAAGATCGGCACTGGCAAACGTGGAACGCAAACCAAAAAACTGCAGGATCTGTATCTGCAGTTACTGGATACCGAAGCTGGTATCACGCGCGTATAGCCATGAACACTTCTGCGTATAAATCTATAACGCGAATCGCCATGTGGTCGGGGCCTCGCAATATATCCACCGCGTTGATGCGCGCCTGGGAGAACCGTGCAGATACATTCGTAACGGATGAACCGTTCTACGCGTACTACCTCACAAACACGGATGTCGACCATCCGGGTCGAGCCGACATAATCCGTACACAGCCAACGCAATGGCAGGAAGTTGCTCACCGATGCACTACCGGCACTGCCACTACCGAAACTATTCACTACCAGAAGCACATGACCCAACACATGTTACCAACAATCAAAATGGACTGGCTGGAAAAGCTGGTGAATATTTTTCTAATTCGCTCACCACAGGCTGTGGCCAGTTCCTATGCTAAAGCCAGACCCGATCTAACAGCTTCAGACCTGGGCTTTGAGCAACAGCACCGGCTGTATCAGCACGTGCTGAATCATGTCGATAGTAATCCACTGGTGATCAATTCAGATGATGTGCGCAATCACCCCGAACAGGCACTGAGCGCAATGTGCCGCAAAGCCGGAATCGCTTTTGATCAGGCCATGCTTACGTGGAGAAAAGGACGACGCGAATCGGATGGCATCTGGGCTCCCCACTGGTATAAAAATGTAGAGGACTCAACCGGCTTTCAGCCAACCACTGCAACTCCAATAGAGCTTGATGAAACGCAAACAAAAATTGCCGACCTATGCCAGCCCTACTACGATGAAATGCTCAGCCGATGTCAGAAATTCTAATTCATGAACCGGGCGGACGCTCACTACACAATCCGGAAATCCGATCATTGCCGGAATATATAGATACTGCCGCATCCCACTTACGCAACAATAAGCACCGGTTGCTACAATTCAACTCCTAAAATCAAAGGCCCGAAAATGACAAACGAAGTCACTACTGAAATTCGCGATCGCGTAATGATCATTACACTTAACCGACCCGATGCCATGAATGCAGTTAATCAGGCACTGTCAAACGAACTCGCCGCAGCACTGGATCAGCTCGACAATGAAGCTTCGGTTTCTGTTGGTGTACTCACTGGCAACGGACGCGGGTTCTGCGCCGGCATGGATTTAAAAGAATATGTCAGTACCGGCTTACCCACAGTACCCGGTCGCGGATTCGGCGGCATAGTTGAAAAAGGCTCCAGAAAACCCCTTATCAGCGCAGTCGAGGGTTTTGCGCTGGCCGGTGGGCTGGAACTGGCTCTCGGAACAGACCTGATCGTAGCTGCTAAAGGTGCTAAATTCGGAATACCGGAAGTTAGCGTCGGTTTGTTTGCAGCCGCCGGAGCTCTACTGCGCCTGCCCAGAGCACTGCCCTATGCCAGAGCAATGAAAATGGCTCTGACAGCCGAGCCCATGCTGGCGGAAGAAGCTTATCAGTTCGGCCTGGTTGCCGAGCTGTGCGAAAAAGGCGAAGCATTGAATACCGCAATTGATCTCGCCAACCGTATAGCCAAAAACGCACCTCTGGGCCTTATTGCCTCAAAAGAGCTAGTGCGTGAAATGCAGGGCCGCACGGAAGCCGAGTTCTGGGAATTTCAGGCGACTCAGGTCGAGCAGGTATTCAACAGCGCTGATGGTAAAGAAGGAGCCACCGCATTTGCTGAGAAGCGTGCGCCCAACTGGACTGGCAGCTGAATCACCGGCAAAGTCGCCACAAACCAACCTTTGTGGCGACCGCCAGGCAACCAAAATTGCGCACTGCACCCAAGCCACAGCCGGCTAACGAGATCAATACACGGTAATCAGCAGTTATCCAGAGTTGTCGATGCAAAACAACCCGAAATCGACATTTGCAATCTACATGAGAACAATATTGATAACCCGAAAACCGATTCACAAGCGTTGAACACAATATCAACGGTGCAATTATATGCGCAGCTGCGCTCCTTAACCTGTTTCCGTCTTGAAGAACGTCGTTGTATAGAAAAACAATGCCTTCACATGCCGCAACCAGTAACCACTATAGAACCAGACGGAAACAGCAGCCGGATCGTCTTGCGTCCCGTGTCTCAGCCTGTAAACTCCGTATTTGAATTTTGTAAATATTGCAGGGAATCCCGGATTGATAACTGAAGAAGCAGTCAGGCAGTTTATTCAAAATGAGCTGGACATCGACGACACCTCAATAGCTGGCAGCACACCATTGTTCAGTTCAGGAATGATTGATAGCTTTTCGCTGATTTCTCTCATGAGTTTTATAGAGGATAATGGAAACATTCGCGTCAATCCCACCGAAGTAACCCTCGAGAACTTTGATTCTATCGATAAAATATTGGCGTATATCCAGCAAAAAACATGATTGCAACAAACCCTGACTGGTCCGCACTACATACCTTCGTAGAGAATATCAGCTCCGATGACCAAACCCCGTGTTACGTATATAATGACGAACTGCAACGTTTAAGAGTCAACCAGCTTCACACCCTGTTTTCAGATCAGTTTTCCCTAAGCTACGCTGTAAAGGCGAACCCCAACCCGAAAATTCTTGGCACGTTTAACGAATTGATCAAACACTTCGACGCCTCCTCTATAGGCGAAGTCAGGCTCGCCATCAGCGCAGGCGCGGCGCCAGAGAATATTACCTTCACCGGGCCGGCAAAAAAAAAGTCAGAAATTAGACAGGCAATAGAACTTGGCATTGGCGCATTGGTTATTGAATCAGCAAGAGAGGCCGATCTCGCTGCAGCACTTTGCAGGACCCTCAATCGAACGCAGAATATACTGGTTAGAATTAATCCTGCAAACACGCCAAAACTTTTTTCTGCAAAGATGGCGGGTAAACACAGTCAGTTTGGAGTGGATGAAAAAAACCTGGAAACTAACCTCGGTTCGATCCTGGCGCACAAAGAACTGACCCTCGATGGATTCCACATTTATTCAGGTACAAATTGCCTGGCAGTTGATGCGCTGGTAGAGAACTTTCAATCAATGCTTGAATCGTTTAAAAAAGCATCTCAATGGGCAAATATAAACCCGCGCCGACTCATTTTTGGAAGTGGATTCGGCGTACCGTATTTCTCCGGAGAAACAGAACTGCACATACTGACAGCAGCAAAGCAGATCAATGCACTTATAGATCAGTTTACAGCTGGTCAGAATTTTCGTCACACCCGATGCATACTTGAGCTCGGGCGCTGGTTAATTGCTCCCTGTGGTGTGCTATTAACCAGCGTGGTCAGTAAGAAGAGCACCGAAGATGTGGAATTTAGAATTTGCGATGCCGGTTTCAACAATCACCTGGCAGCTTGCGGCTTAATGGGCACAGTCATCCGCAGGAATTGGGCAATTGAAAATCTGAGCAGCAGCACAGGCACAAAAAAACTGTTTACACTGGTCGGCCCTCTTTGTACATCTATTGACCTTATCGCACAGGGTATCGAGTTACCTGATACGAATATTGGCGACGTTCTGGCCATCCCCATGTCCGGTGCCTATGGCTATAGCGCGAGTCCGCTAAATTTTATCAGCCACCCTCCACCGACTGAATATCTTATTCGAAACAATACAATGCACAACATAACCACGACGCATAGTTAACGGGCATCTGCACTATTTAGTTATAACGTAGAAACCTACGTCCTCAGGACGTGGTCAGAGGACTAAGGCTTTGCCGATGGTCCAACTCAATGGTATTCCTATATTGAGCTGTCCCCACAGCCTCAAAAGAGGAAAACCAATGAGTCGATTCAAGAAGTTATCACATACAATTTGGCACTGTCACTATCATTTTGTCTGGACCCCGAAATATCGGTATCGTGTGCTGCAGGGAGCTGTAAAACAGGAGGCAGAAAATTGTATCCGGGCATTTTCGGAGCAAAAGAAGTGTGAGATTGTGGAGTTAAATGTACAAATAGATCATGTTCACTTGATTGTAGCGATCCCACCGAAGCTGTCGGTGTCGGATTATGCAGGAATAGTGAAGGGGAGGTCGGCGATCCGAATATTAGGAAGGTTTAAGGCGTTGAGACGTAAGCCGTACTGGGGAAACCATTTCTGGACGAAAGGATACTGTGTGGATACGGTTGGTTTGGACATGGAGAAGATCCAGGCATACGTCAAGTATCAGGATGCAAAAGATAAGCAATATGAACAACGTCAACTATGCCTATAACCAAAACGGACTGTGGGGAGGTTCAACCCTAGCCGTCTTTGACGGCTAGGCATACTGAGCCCCTCTGGGGCTGACCCAAGCCCCTGCGCTCCGCGTAGGGATTTTTTAGTTAAAGTCAAGCGCGACGTAAAAATGAGTAGACCGTATTGAGTGTTTATCAAGCATTTGAACACCGGGTGCAAGAGCAGCCAAATACAACAGCAATTCTCGAAGCGGAAACCTTTGCTACCTACCTGCAGCTGAAAACGAATGCAGAGTATGCAGCTACACAGTTACGACAAAAAGGGCTTGTCACCGGCGATCGATGCGTACTTAGCCTGCCGAACTCTATCGTTACTGCGTCGATTATATTAGGTGTATTCAGCATGGGTGCGATACCAGTACTGGTCAACGAGCAGGCACCGGATACTCATCTATCTCACGCGATACAAAAAACAGGCAGCAGCGTTGTAATCAGCGCGTCGTCCACTACGGCAATTTCATCGATTAAATCAGTATTATCTGACTGTGTCTCTATGACAAAGCAGCAGGCCTGCCCTAACAGGATCGAAGCAGACCTGCCACTGCCGGGAGAATTATCAGCAACCGAAACAGCTTCAATTCTATTCACTTCCGGTTCAACCGGCTGGCCAAAAGGTGTAGCACAATCACACCACACCTTGATACAGGCTTCTCGGTGTGTAGCGCATTCGATTGGACTGAAACCTACGGACAAAATTATCTGCGCCATTCCATGGTCATTCGACTATGGCTTTGGACAACTGCTATCTACATTACTTTTAGGTATTCCCCAGATACTGCCAGCTGCCAATGACCCTTTCAGTGTCTGTCGCGCCATCGAAACACAAAAGCCGACAGTTTTTGCCGGTGTCCCCTCTCTATTTGCTTCGCTGTTCCGTGGTGTATCGCCGATCCGCGATACCAATTGCGCATCAATCCGGTTAGTCACCAATACAGGATCCAGCATTCCTGCCTCTATCAGGGAAGATTTATTTCATTTTTTCGATGCCAGCAAATTTTCATTCAACTATGGTCTCACTGAAACCTATCGATCCACCAGCCTACCGTGGCAGTTGGCGAAAACCGATCCTGATTCAGTTGGCAGCGCTATTCAGGGAGTGACTTTGCAGGTATTAAGAAATGATGGATCGCCGGCAAATGTTAACGAGACCGGTGAAATCATCCACAGCGGAGTTGGAACTTTCCAGGGGTACTGGTCAGACTCGATTATCACCGCGAAGGTTCGCCGACCTGTAGTCACTCAAAGTAAATCCGGCAAATCGACTGAACCTGCCGTTTACACCGGCGATTTGGGCGCACTGGACCACCGGGGAATGCTCTACATCTCGGGCAGAAAAGACAGACAGCTCAAATCGATGGGCGTCAAGGTCAACCCTGAAGAGATTGAAAGATTGCTGCTGGATCTACCCACGGTAGAAGATCTGGCTATAGTATCTACACCCCATGACATCATCGGTGACATGATCGTCGCCGTTGTGGTTCCGAAACCCGACGTAAAAGATACAATCAGTGAACTTCAAAAACTGGCACCTCGCCTGCTGAGCCCGTTTATGCTACCCAGAAAGTACATCACTGTTGAAAAACTACCTCGAACCGCAACCGGTAAAATAGATCACGCAACGATCCGTGCGATGGTTAGCGGGTAATGTACACCTCCCGTGTCAGAGCCTCCACACTGGTATTTTGTCGAGGTATCTATAAGCCTTCCGCGCTTTCACTTGTGGTATGCGGCGCAACTGTTGCTGCTTGCATCGCGTTGTATTTCAAAATCGCGACACCGCAATTTATCATAGAAAACACACCGCGACTGGCCACCTACGATGGAGACGACGATATATTTATCACATCAGACATCCTCCGCCTGCGGCATGAAACAACACCTCAACGTACCGTATACCTCGTTGGCGACAGCGCATTGAGGGAAGTAGTCATGGAACATCAACTGGCTATAGAGTTGAAAAATGCAGGGCAGGCACACAGAATTATGGACCTTCGAAGTGGCGGCCAGACTCTGCTGGAATCGCTTGCGATAATCGACAACATTAACTCCATCTCCAGCGGCCTTGTTGTGCTGGGGGTATCTGCAAGAACCTTCCACCTGGAAAAAACAGACTACGACAGTGCTGCCACTGGAAACAGACGCGGATTTACGTCTTCTGCGTTATCCGATTTCCTGATAGCCAGTGGAAAAAAAAGTTTCCGTATCACCGGTGTATATGCAATAGACAATTTTCATTTCCTGCTACCGCGACTGATCGAGCACTGGCGTGCGCCAGAGGGACGAATAACCAAACGGGTGGCTCACCAGGAACTCCATCAGCCACCGCAGCCACTGAGCGAGCTGACCGCAAGTATCCAGGAATACATCCGGGAATTGTCGCTTCCGTTCGAAAACTTCGAAAAACGCTCGAGGAACGGACTTGCAGTACTACAGGCCATCGCTGAAAATGTTAATCGCAATAATGGCCTGGATTTATTGTTAATTGAAAAACCGCTGAATCCATTATTTATTCATCAATACCTGCCAGACAGCTTTGTACAAAAGTACCAACACCTCATGACAAAGATTGCAGTACGCCTTAATGTTTCCTACCTCAACCCGGTACATCATTTCAAACCTGATCCCGCAGACTTCACCGATTTAATCCACGTTACTGGTGGTGTTACGGCAATGAAATATACCTCTTTGCTCGCGGAGGGCATTACTAATGCCCGCAATCAGCAAACAGCCCATCCGTAGCATAGAGCTGCCTTCTCTTTCTGTGCTCAACATTCCACACCATACTACTATGAATACAATTATCGAACGATTCGCCCAGTGCCTGCGCGGGGTGGCTCTCGGGTTAGCAGTTACCTACGCACTCGTGCTTTTACTACAAACCGAGGCTGGGATAACAATATTCAGGTATCAGGGCTTCTGATACTTATCGCTATTGCGGGATATAAGTAAACTGACTGTTGATTACTGAAGCACACTACTGGATTTTCCTGGCAATTGCATTCGCAGTTGTAAGCCTGGTGCCAGTAAGAATCCGGTTGCAGTGCATCGGCCTGTTATCGTTTGTTTGTCTATTTTTCCTGCTCGCCTCTGTCGCGCCCGATGCAGACATGACAAGTGAGACTCACTCACTTCATCTATACAAGCAAAATTATTACGTTATTTACTGGCTAACATTCTGGACGTTTGTATTTTTCTATGTACCGAAAATTGCCGCCCTGAAAAAACTACCCGGATCATCTTTAAACATGCTCCTGATCGGGGCAATCGTCTCATACCTGTTTTACTCAAAGTACATTCCTGAAATCGTTCGAACCGTAGCCGGAGCCACACCAGACACCAGGACACTGATACCGCTTGGGGTAAGCTATTTTTCCTTTAAGCTAATCCACTACCTGATCGAAAATTCACGCGGCAGATTTCAACCTCACGGTTTTTTCCAGTTCTGGACTTATATATTTCTATTTCCAATTTATACCGCTGGTCCGATCGAACGCTTCGATAATTTCCAGAGGAACTGCCTTTCAACGGACCGAAGAACAGATATCATCGAAGGTTTAACGCGGATCATCTATGGCCTAATCAAAAAATTTGTTATTTCAGGGGTGCTGTTGGTCGGTTTACTTAGTTCCCATACTGGCGACTCCGTTCTTTCTGATCTGGAAACTATTGCGCACTACAAGGTGTGGGGGTTCCTACTCCTCAACTATCTGATCATCTACCTGGACTTCAGCGCCTACAGTGACATTGCTATTGGCTCTTCCAGGCTATTGGGAATCCGGATTGGAGAGAATTTCAACTGGCCGATCCTGGCGACCAATATAACAATTCTGTGGAAACGCTGGCATATGTCTCTCGGCAACTGGTGTCAGTCCTACATATATATGCCCGCCATAGGCTTTAGCAGAAACCCTTACTTTGCAATTTTTTTGACCTTCCTTGCAATAGGACTGTGGCACGGTGGAAACTATACCTGGGTGGCGTGGGGACTGTATCAGGGCATCGGCGTCGTTACCTATCGAATCTGGTCGAAATCCACTGCGGGAAAATACCTTGCAGACAAACGCTCGTGGATTACAAATAGTCTGGCCATTGCAATGACCAATATCTGGATGGCCGGCAGTTTCGCTTTTACGGCGACATACCACACCGGATCAATCAGCGATGTAAGAGACGCATTCTTTATTCTCGGGAAATGCCTGTTTCTAATTTAAAATAAACGATCTTCTGATCAGTGATATTTACTCTTGCGCGCTGTAATCCATTATCCGGCTGCCCTCTCTGATGGGCTTCAGTGTTAAGGCTGAACCAATAGCAAGGGTATTATCGGGTACATCTGTATGCACCCGGGTTGCAGCAGCCACAACTGCTCCAGCACCAATCCGTACCCCTGGCAATAGAGTTGCCCCGGCACCAACCATAGCCCCTTCACCAATAAGCACACTACTGGTGATACTCACCCCGGGCCCAATTGAAGCGTAGTCGCCAATCATGACATGGTGACCTATATTTGTGCTGCGGTTTATGAATACAAATTGCCCGATTCTCGAGGACGAACCAACAGCAGTTAGCGCATTGACATAGCTGCCTTCGCCAACAGCAGTGGTACCAGCGACAACAGCTGATGAATCCACCAGAGCCAGCGGATTTTCAAACCCGCTGACTGATGCCAGTTCGCGCAACTGCCGTCTTCTGACTGGAGAAAACGCTGCAGGTACATAGGGGAGCGTACGCTGGTTGCCGGAGACCTCATCAATTGCTATCAGCCGGCTTCGATCCGGCAGCCTGTCAGGGCGCTGATCAACATTTATTATTGCAGCAACCTTAAGCCCAAGCCGCAGACAGGAATCGACATAGTCGCCGATCAACGGAGTACGCGCCCCGAACAGGACAATCGAATTCTTTGATTTTTCAGACAATGGAACCCCTCTTAACTGCACTGGAAAGAGCGCTAAACGGATATTAAAGCACCGGCCGTGATCTGCGAAATTTCTATTGTCATATCACTTCGGCATATCACTATAGCGAAATGAAACAGGGTGGTGCATTTATTCACTGTCGGGGTTCGGGTTTAATCTACATGAAGTAGCACGCCCCGGATACAACTGTGGATCGACAATGGCCTGAATCTTGCCACCGCCGCAGCTTCTACGAAGCTACCACCCTCCAGTAAACGCACTAACTTAAACCACCCGGCCATATAAGATTGTCTATGAAACCTACAGCAGGTATTGATGTGCTACTGGAGTGCCTGAAGTATGTCGCATTGAGATATGACAGACAAATTGATTCCACAACAAGCCTCGCAAACCTCCCGGTACCGGCAGAAGGCATAACCCCGGCATTGTTTCCACGCGTAGCCGCTCGCGCGGGATTCCAGGCCAGCATTTTCAGCAAGGACTTTACCCGGATAGAACAACAGCAACAGCCAGTTATATTATTGTTACGCGACAATCAGGTGGCTATAAGATTTATTCGCAAAGGATGCAGCGACGCTGAGTATCATCAGCCATGCGATGACGGTTCATTTCGTCAAATCAGCGAAGCAGAAGTAAGAGCCGGGTTTATAGGCCACGGCTTTACACTCACGTGTGTTACGCGCGACTCCGTCACTCATTCGTCGGCTGATATGGAGCTGACTGAACACCGCAAAAAGTGGTTCTGGCTCACACTTTGGCGTTTCCGTGCCTACTACCTTCAGATTTTGCCTGCATCACTGCTGGTTAATCTTTTTGCCTTGACCATGCCGTTTTTTGTCATGATTGTGTACGACAAAGTGGTACCGAATAATGCGGTGGAAACATTGTGGGTGCTGGCACTTGGCGCTTGTCTGGTATTTCTTTTTGACCTGACTATCCGAATAGTCAGGGGCTCGCTGCTTGAGCAAGCGGGCCGGGAAATGGACCAGGAACTAGCCGGGTTGTTATTCGAGCAATTGATGGCACTATCCTATAGCGCCTTGCCAAGCTCAACCGGAACGCTGGCGAATCAGGTGAAGTCCTACGACATGCTCAGGGAGTTTTTCATCTCCGCAACTATGCTGGCGTTAGTGGACCTACCCTTTTCAATATTAATGATCGGTGTGATCTTCATGATCGCGGGCCCGATCGGCTGGTTACTGGTGTTGGCCATGTTAACGGGCGTTATTCTGAACGCACTGCTGCAATGGCCACTGCATCGTTCAGTGAAGCAATCCAGTGCTTCCAATCTTGAACGCCAATGCCTGACTGCTGAATGCATCAGTCACCTGGAATCCATTAAGGCCAGCAATTCCGAAGGCTATTTTCAACGGAGAATGGAATTACTGCTGACCAGCGCCAGCAACAGTGGGGTGCAATCACACTGGTATGCTCTATTCGGCAACTCAGCTACCACGACACTCATAAACCTGACATCAATCGCTGTTATTGTTACCGGTGTTTACCACGTCAATGCCGGTCTGCTGAGTATGGGAGGCCTTATAGCGACAGTTATGCTCACGAGTCGCTGCCTGGCACCCATGGCGATGATCTCCGGCCTGATGACCCGTCTGCAGCAGACGCTTCAATCACTGCATTCCCTCAATGAGGTAATGGCCATGGGCCGGGAAGTCGATCATCGCAAAGGATATCTGCTAAACAATTATTTTACACCGCAATATCAATTTAATGAGGTGGAACTGGCATACCCCGGTACATCCGCACCGGCTATAAGTTCCACAACACTGACATTCCCGGCCAATGAATGCATTGTCCTGCTGGGGAAAATCGGCTGTGGAAAAAGCTCGCTGGTTAAACTCATGGCCGGCATAGTTTCCCCGACCAAAGGCACCTTACTGGTCGACGGCATTGACATTTCCCAGTACCACCCGTCTGCATTGCGCAGCCGGATAGGTTATGTCACACAGGAACCCGCGCTATTCCTGGGTACGCTTCGGGATAACATCACCCTGGGTGACACCTCAATAACCGATGAAACACTAATGCAGACACTGACTAACGTCGGACTACTGGATTTTGTAAACGCACATAGTAACGGCCTGAATGCCGAGGTCGGCGAGCAGGGACGATTGCTGTCGGGTGGGCAGCGGCGGGCCGTATCTCTGGCTCGATGTCTGGTGCAGAACTACGCCCTTATTTTGCTCGATGAACCAACCGCAAACCTCGACCCCAATACAGAGTCGACACTACTAAAAGCACTGCTGGAAAAGCGCAGGAAAGACAACACTTCCATGGTTATAACAACCCACAGACCAGCAGTCGTCGAGATAGCAGATCGCGCAATTATTATGGAAAAAGGAAAAATAATTGCCGATGGAGATCCATCGATTGTGCTGGGTACTTCAGGTAAACCGGGTAAAAAGAAACTCAGGGCCAAAACCACCAAAACGACTGCTGCAACCGCATGAGCAAAAGTGTGGAGCGCAGCCTCGATAGCATATCGACTCGGGATTGGGATCTCAGCGAAATTGACTATATTGGCGCGGAAAAAGACCTGGAAATAAAACGCCCGGCGATTTCACGGATTGACCTCCCGAGTTGCAGCGAAGCCGCGCGCTCAAGCACCCACCTGAAACGCCGCTGGGTACCAACTATTTGTGTTATCTGTGTCGCCGGGTTGTTTGCCTGGGCCAGTCTGGCAAAAATAGATCAGGTTACCCGGGGCCACGGCAAAGTTATCCCGGGCAGCAAGGTGCAAATCATCCAGAGCCTGGTGGACGGAATAATTGCTGATATACCTGTGACTGAAGGGCAAATTGTTGAAAAAGGACAGGAAGTTCTTCGCTTCGACAATACGCTGGCCAGTGCCAGATATACCGAAACACTCGCCCGGCATGATCTCGTGACTGCCCGGATGAGCCGGTTGCTTGCAGAGGCCGACGATTTTACCCAGCCAGTCTATCCTGAGAATCTAAGTGCACAGGCAATCCACACTGAGACAGAACTGTTCCAGGCGCGGCGCGATGACTACCTGGCTAAAAAAGACGCCATTGAAAAATTACTGCTACACGCCAAAGACGAACTTGAAATACTCAGACGCGGCGAAAACTCTATAACCAAACTGGACATTCTCAGGGCTCAACGTGATGTTGCTACGCTGAGAGGTGATCTAAATACCCTGATCAGCGAAACCCGGAGAAATGCCCTGGAAGAACATGATCGGCACCGGGCGGAACTTGCCAGCCTGGAAAGTGCGCTCACTCAGGAACAGGACAACCTACAACGCACTGTGCTGCGCTCCCCGCTGCGTGGAACGGTTAATAAAATCTATATCGCTGGAAGTGGCGGGGTCGTCCGCGGCAGCGAAAACATTATGGAAATTGTGCCAATCAACGACACACTTCTCATTGAGGCGAACATGAGACCGGAAGACATCGGTTTTATTCATTCAAATCAAGTCGCAATGGTTAAATTCACTGCCTATGAATACACTATTTACGGTGGCATAGAGGGTATTGTGGAATATATCGGTGTCGACACTGTGAACAATGATCAGGGTGATACCTATTACCCGATACGAATCCGTACCAACACCACAACGATTGGATCCAGCGGTGAACAGACTCTGTCGATTATTCCGGGTATGGTGGCGGAAGTCGACATTCTCTCCGGGCAGAAATCTGTACTGCAGTATTTGCTCACACCGTTAAACCGCGTTCGTGCAAAAGCACTCACCGAGCAATAACGACCGATTAAACCAGAGAGCTAGTTCAGCACACTGACAACGTCAAATAAATAATATAACGGGAAAATTCCGGCAATCTGCAGAACGATGCCAACATCTGAAAATATGGCAATAACCTGACGGGAAACGTCAATACAGACTCTGTGGCAGACAATTTCAGAAAATGAGTAACACCGCACATTCTGAAAGAACCAACCGAACAATCAAGCTCTAGAGCCTTTGTTTCTGTAACTCAATCTCTTCTTAGGAACCAAGTAAACCTGGTTTGCCCATCGCCACATTTCGAAACTAATAAAAGTTCTTTAGCGAATTAGACATTCCATTCCATTGATTTCAAACAACTTATCCAACCGCGATCCAAAGAACAAAATTCCTCATATATAAATCTGTTTTTGTCAAGCCACTTAACATTACAATGGAACGCGAAATGCAAATTTGCCCTGCGAGGTAACAGAAGTAACCACTCGTTACCGTAACGTTTACATCTTGATGTGCTGCAGACTCACATCAACGGACGAGGAATAGAAATGACGCGCAAGGCTATCACTGATTTAAGTATAGATAAATCAGTCGACGATGATACTCCCAAACTGGGACAGGAAATCACCTGGACTATAGATACATTTAATGAAAGTGATACTTTCGCAGAAAATGTTGTCGTCACCGACCTTATTCCCGATGGCCTGGAGTTCATCTCAGCCGATGCCAGCGATGGGGCGTTCAATCAATCGACGGGCATATGGTCAATCGGCGGGCTCGATAGTGGTGAGCATGCCAGCCTGTCTATAAGCACAATTGTCACTGATGCCAACCATCACATTACTAATACAGCAGAGATCAGCAGCGACACTCACGATTGCAATTCATCAAACGATGTCGATTCACTTACGATAATCCCCTGGGAACCGACCAGAGCAGATCTGTCTATTGAAAAAACAGTCAGTGATGCCGAGCCCGAAATCGGTTCCACAGTAGACTGGACAGTCCGGATCTCCAATTCGGGCCCCGATGCTTCATGGAACACCGTCGTAACCGATACGTTGCCATCCGGTGTAACCTTCCTGGACGCAACACCCGACGTGGGCAACTATGATCCGGAATCGGGAGAATGGGACATTGGAAAATTAAACGATGGTGAAGGTGTCGAGCTCGTTATCACAACACGTATCGATGACGAAGGGGCCGCCACCTACGTCAATACAGCCGTTGCAACCAGCAGCACTACCGATCACCACACCGAAAATAACACCGCACACGCTTCAATTACTGTTACCGACGACCCTATAGATCCGCCATCTCCACCGCCGGTCTCCTGCTGTTGTGCGTGCGATCGTAAAAATGACGACGGCGCAGATTTGCAAGTGGTGAAGCTGGTTAGCAATCCTCAGCCAAACCTCAATAGTGAAGTTACCTGGTCAATTCTGGTTACCAATAATGGACCTGAAG
The DNA here is from genome assembly GCA_001730015.1 of Chromatiales bacterium (ex Bugula neritina AB1). Taxonomy (GTDB): domain Bacteria; phylum Pseudomonadota; class Gammaproteobacteria; order Granulosicoccales; family Granulosicoccaceae. The sequence continues at coordinate 69,024 of MDLA01000081.1, forward strand.
ACGCCAGTAACGTTGTAGTCACCGATAATTTACCGGCCGGTCTGGAATACGTTTCAAATACCTTGACGGCGGGCGAATTCATTCCGGATGCCGGCCAATGGGAAATTGGTGATCTGGCCAGCGGCGCCAGCACCTTGCTACAGATAAAGACCGTGGTGACTGACGCCGAACACGCTCAACACAATATTGCTGTGGTCAGTAGCGATACCGAAGACTCCGACCCGTCCAACAATGTATCGCAAGCCAGTCTGGACGCGATAAACGCAGATCTGGAATTAAATAAATCAGTCGACAACGCCGAGCCGGATCTGGGCGAAACCGTTACCTGGTCAATCGATATCACGAACAAGGGCCCCGACCCCGCTCACGACGTGGTGGTTACTGATGCGCTTCCCGCAGGCGTAACTTTTACCGGTGCCAGTAACAGTGATTTTAACCCGGACACCGGATCACTGGCTCTGGGCACCCTGGAAGCGGGGGCGAGGGTTAGCTTTACAATCGACGTTACAGTAGATGATGCAGACGGCGCGCGTGTGAATAACGCCAGTGTCTTCAGCAGCACCTACGACGACGACCTCAGCAATAACTCGGACGATGCATCAACAGACGCTGTCGCCGCTGATCTGGCCATTGTAAAAAGTGTCGACAATCCATCACCCGATCTAAACACTGAGGTTACATGGACCATTAGCGTGGTCAATAACGGCCCGGACACCGCGCTGGATGTTGTCATTAACGACTCGCTGCCCGAAGGGGTTACCTTTGTAGAGTCCAGCGTTGAAGCTTTCAACCCCGAAAACGGTACGTTGTCGATCGGTGATCTGGCCTCGGGCGAAGAATTCGAGTTTAGTATTACCGTAACCGTAGACAATGCTGACAGAGCGCTCGTCAACAATGCAACTGTGTCAAGCCCTACTTACGACAACGATCCCGACAACAATAGCGACGCGGCGGAAACAGATGCCGTTGCCGCCGACCTGGAACTGACCAAAGAGACCAGCACCGATGAAGCTGAAATCGGTGATACCGTAAACTGGACCCTGTCGCTAACCAATCAGGGGCCCGACGCTGCCACTAATATTGTTATAGAAGATCTATTGCCTGACGGTGTTAGCTATGTCAGTGATTCATCGACGCCCGATAGCCCGGAGTCAGTGTTTGATTCTGAAACGGGACTCTGGTCTATAGAATCACTGGAAGTCGGAGAAGCTGTGACTTTAACTCTGGAAACAACAGTAACTGATTCCGGTGTAATTATTAACACCGCTCAGGTTACCGCGTCAGATCAGGTTGATCCCGACTCCAAGGTCAACAACGATGACGGCGATCAGTCAGAGGATGATGAAGACAGCAGCCAGCTAACAGTACCGGAACAAAACCGCGACCCCATCGCAGCGGATGATGAGTTTGCCTTGTCACTCAGCTCGGAGCAAACTGTTAACGCTGTGATCATGATCGATCACTCAGGTAGCATGGGCAGCATTACCGGACCTGACCAAAGTGGCTCTCCTTTCGCAGTAGATTTGCAGAGACCCAATGGAGAGGTTACTTCACGCTTGCAACTGGTACGTGAAGCGGTTGTAGATTTCGCCAGCAAAGAGCAAGTGGCCGGTGTAAAAATTCTAGGATTCGACACCGTCTCAGAAGATATTTCGGATTGGTTTGATGTCTCCGGAGAAAACCCGGACACAACTGAACTGCAAAACTATGTCGATGATCTCCAGGCAAGCGGGTTCACTAACTATGTCGCGGCACTGGAAGCGACTCAGGATAACGCCGACATTTCAGGTGCGCCCACAGCAATACCTGCCAACTACTATTTTCTGACCGATGGTGACCCGCTGCTCCCGAGCGGACCGGAAGATGCTACGCCAAATGCACGCGAGGAAGCGGACTGGCAGGCCTTTGTTGACAATAACTTCAACGATGCCTACGGCATTGGTTTCGGCAGTGGTATAACTAACACCACAAATCTCGACATCATCTCTCACCCTGACGATTCAACCAATACCATTGTCACCAGCGACGCCGATGGGATTCCCGCCGACCTCATTAGGACCGTGACAGAATCCCTCAAGGGTAACGTGCTCAGCAACGATACTGCAAATAACCCGGGCCCCCTGACGGTTTCAGCCCTCACCATTGACGGCAATGTTCTGAGTTACGACGGCACCGACATCACAAGCTCGCAGGAGTTGCCCTTAACATCACTGACTGAGGGCGCTAATGCCAGCGTGCCGACTGCGTCCGGTGGACGACTTGAGTTTAATTTCGAGACGGGGGAGTTCGAGTATCTGTCACCCGCCACAGAAATTTCACTAACCGAAACTTTCAACTATACAGTCACGGATTCGGAAGGGTTAAGCGATTCTGCAGCACTCACTATAGATGTAGAACCATTTATAGAATCACCAATCGAGCCGGCTGTTCTACTCACTGATCCGGTCGAGCTTTTTACCACGGATTCTCTAGTGGAGCAGTCCGTAACACTGGACCGCTCCGGTGAACTGGAGCCCATTCTTACTGACGAGCCACTGCCCATAAATATTCTACTTGAATTCACCGAAGTAACCATCTGATACAGCACCCGGTGCCTCTGCAGTTATCAGAGCACCCGGCTGCCCCAGAGTTGCGTAAATCAGTGGTAAGTGGGTATTGTTGAATGCGCCCCGCTTATCCACCCTACCGTGATTCGCTGCGTTCCTTGAGTGTATACCCTGGTGGTGCATGGTATCAACGCACCATAATCAATAGACTCATTTATATGGCTTAAGTGTGTTGCTATTTCAACTGGCACCGGAAAGTTCAAGCAACTTTGCGACTTCGTTCAGGCAAACACTGAATCCCGCTGAGCGACGCTCGCTAAGAGTTCGAATCGCCTGCCGGTTGTCATGATTACAGTTTAAAGTTTTATCACATTTATGATTGAAATAGCGATACCCGGCCAATGCGCAAATTGCCTGATAGCAGGGTGACAAATGCTGACCATAGAGTTCAATTACTGTCGTACCAGGCCTGCAATAGACGATATTGGCGAGCCCGGCGCCATGTGCAGCCAGTACAACATTTGCACTACCGAACAGAACCGCTTGCTGAGCGACAGTATAATTCTCCGGGTATATGATCTCAAAATTTCGTTGCGTCAGGCAGGCCTCAAGCTCTTTTTGGTTGCCCAGAGTGCGACCATCTGCTGAACTATCGCTGCGGCTAATATAGAGCCTTCGCTGGCAATCCGGCTCAGTGGAATTACCTGCGGCTTCTTCAACCGAACGCCGCATAAAATGTGGCAGCCAGGTGCCCATCGTCAAACCCATTTTGTTTTGCAACCAGGGAACCAGAATTTCATCCGCCGTTATATACGGACTGACTTTTTCGGTCTCGACAACTTGCGATTCCCTGATTGCAAAACGGCGCAACAATTCAATAGCAAAGGCATTTCGCGCAAACGGCACAATATAGATATCGTCTTTCTGGAGGGTAAATCCGGCGGCGGCCAGCACGCCCATTTTAGGGATGATATCCATCGTCCAGTGATAATAATTATGTGCCCCTCTGGCGCCCAGCACAATCACTCGCTTCCCGAGCCAAACGGGCTGGTGCTGTGATGAAAGGGTTTGCAGTACTTCTCTACACCCCTGTGTATGCTCTAAAACTTCTCTACCCGACCTATCCAGCACCCAGGTGTTGTGGGCATCGTGCCAGACAGTTCCTTGTACAACCTGATCGACAAAACATCCGGGGCTGGTTATTTCGCGATCGACACCGCCAGACAACCCTTCAAGCACAAACGCCGGGGGTAAATTAGTTTTCTCTACCGGGAATGCCGGGTAGCGCTGGAAGTCCACGGCAGCAGTTTGCGCATGGAGTATCCGCGAGAAACGTACATCGATTAAACGCTCTGGAAGTTGCCCCCGATAGCACTCCGTTGCCTCTACCGCTCTACCCTGCCCGTCCAGCGCCTGACCCAGTAACTGATACGCCATAAAACAGCTGGGCCGGAACGCAATTGCATCGAGGGCATGGTTTATGGCATCGAATAGACGATTCTCAGACAGTGCGGACCTGGCGTGTGCACAGGCTTTTGTTGCCGCTTGCAAATCTATTTTGAAAAGACCATCGTCACTGGCATCATTCAACGGGGTAGCTATGGCAGTCACGACATAAATTGACAACGAGTCATAAAATGTAAGTCATAATGGGTATGGAAGGGAAACCACTACGCTGGAGTTAGCAGAAAGAGCGCACTATGCCTGAACAAGTATAGACTCCGCTTCACAGAATGCCGCCGGGACCTTTGCCTTAGTCCGGATCAGGTCCCGGTTGTGCATATCGCATTACGTTTTTTACATTCGATACGCTCTTTTAATTCCAGTTATTTTTCGGTTGAATAAAAACGCACCCTTCATTTAAGCCCACTGCTCTAACATCACCAGACAATCCAATCATTAACCGGGAGCTCCATGAATATCAGATCTGTTCTGCTGACTGTGGCACTTTTGATCTGTACTGCCTGCAGCACGGAACACCATATCAAACCCTTCAGCACCGACGGCTGCAGTGTGTTCCCGGATGGAACTTTCAGCCATAAGACCTTATGGCTGCAGTGCTGCAGCGAGCACGATCTGGCTTATTGGCAAGGCGGCACTTACGAGCAACGACTCGACGCAGACCAGCAATTACGTGCCTGCGTTGCGCAGACCGGTGAAGACAGGATCTCTCAATTGATGCTGGCTGGCGTCCGTGTTGGCGGCACGCCGTATCTACCCACTTCTTTCCGATGGGGATACGGATGGCCCTACCTGCGCGGTTATCGCGAGTTAACAACAGCTGAAGCCCTACAGGTATCAGAAAAGCAACCGTGATTAAATCTGCGCCTTTCTCTTAATTCGCGTTATACAGAGGTGGCAGAACCGGAACTGGCATCCCGCCAACTCATAGAAACTACGATGACGCTTGTCAGGGATCAGACACGGTACTCGCGGGGCTCCCTGCACTGTCGTCGTGCAATGTAGATACATGCTGCATCAGTAACGGGAAAAACTCGTCAAATATCTGATTCAACCGGGGCTCATTTTCCCACAATTGCGGCGCGGCAGTGGCCAGAGGTAACATGCTTTTACGTCGACCGGAGATTCGCTGAAGGGTTAGATCAATCTGGGCTTTTTCGATATTGCGCTGCAGAATTTTTTCCGATTCAAGGTACGGTGCAAAACGTTTAAGGTTATCCGGCAGCACATCCTCATACTGGCGCAGCGCTGCGCTCACCATAGTTGCGTAATCAGACAAACCGGTACTGCAGTGCTGGTCCCATTGCTTTGCAAGAAAATGATCGTACGCGACATCGGTGATGATTCCGGCCACGCGACGATGGGGAGCGACAAACAGATCGCGCGCCTGTCGATTCAGCGGGTGCCGATCAGTGAACGAGTCAATAGCCCGGTGCAGTCGAATGCCATTCTGAATTGCAGCGGGAAACCGGGCAAGATTCGACCCACGGACAAAATCACCGCACAATTGACCTACCATGGCTGCGGGTTCACCGTAGGCAAAAAATACGTGTGCCAGAAAGTTCATGCCGGAAAGTTCATCTGTATGTCATAGTGCGGTAATTGATGCCCTTTGTGTACCGGTTTGAACAGTAAAACATTGCACGACCGGGATCGGTGGTCGCGGTGCACAGGATCGACGGCAATACCGCTTGAAGAATAAATTATTATGAATGCTACCCAGATTGAACGCTACAGTCGCCACACTAATCTGTCAGATATCGGCCCACAAGGCCAACAGAAATTACTCGACAGCACTGCACTGATTGTCGGTTTGGGCGGGCTGGGCAGTCCGATAGCTATGTACCTGGCAGCTGCCGGTGTCGGCCGGCTTATCTTTGCCGATTTCGACGTGGTCGAACTATCAAATCTGCAGCGACAGATTGCCCACGGCACTGATCGCATCGGCCAGCTTAAGTCTCATTCTGCCAGGCAGACGTGCAACGCGCTCAACCCGGACATAACAATTGAAACCATCGATTCCGTGCTCGATACCGAATCACTGCAGGAAATCACCCCGCAGTGCGACGTTGTGCTGGAAGGCAGTGATAATTTTCCCACCCGGTTTGCCGTCAACGAAGCATGCGTCAGACACAAGGTACCGCTGGTGTCTGGCGCTGCAATTCGCTTTGATGGTCAGGTGTCGGTGTTTAGCGGGTATAAAGATGACGTTCCGTGTTACCGATGCCTCTACGCCGGTGGTGAAGATACCGCCGAGACCTGCGCTGAAACAGGCGTGCTGTCACCAGTTGTGGGGATGATTGGCACAGTACAGGCGACCGAAGCGATTAAGGTACTTGCGGGCTTCGGCCGCACCCTGGAGGGCCGGCTGCTGCTGCTCGACGGGCTTTCTATGGAATGGCGGGAAATTCAATTGCCTAAAAATCCCGATTGCCCGGTATGTGGCGGGCATTCCAGCTAATGCACGGTGTTCTCGTCGGCATCGGGAGCATCGCTTCGAAAAATGGTCTCTACGTCAATGCTGTCGAATACATTCTTTGAGTTGCAGAATTCACAGATGATCTCGATCTGCCCCTCCTGCTGCAAAATATCCTTTGCCTCGTCGTAGCCCAGGCCCTGAATCAACGCGGACGTGCGTTCACGGGAACAGCCACAGGCAAATCGCAGTGGTTCTACCTCTAGCAGTCGCACGTCGTCGTCACTGAATACTCTGGGCAGCAATGTGGTAACGTCTGAGGTTAATAATTCCTCGCTGTTAACTGTCGCGGCCATCAGTGAGACTTTTCGCCAATCGTCTTCACGGTCACGCGAATCGGCAGCAGACGGCTCAAGCGGCAGTTGCTGCAGTAACAATCCGGCCGCCTGATCACCATTGTAATGCAGCCATAAGCGCGTCGGCAGTTGCTCGGAATTTTCAAAATAATGGTCGATTGCATCCTGCAGTGAATCGCCTTTTGCCTCGACCACCCCCTGATACACTTCGCCGCGTTTGCCACTTTCTATCTGCAGTGTCAGCGTGGCGTCCCCCAATACTGCCTGTAACGGCTTTTCAGGTGGCTCACCAACCCACTGAGCCAGTCCGCGCTGGCCGCCATCGGCGTGGGCCTGCACCACCAGCAGCTTAACCGGCCCGCTACCGCGCGCCTGCAGGGTGAGCCGCCCGTCGAACTTGATCGTCGAAGCCAGTAGTGGCACAGCCACCATGGCGTGGCTGAGAACCCGCTGCACATTCCGGGGGTACTCCGCACGCCGCAATACTTCTTTCCAGGTTTCATCAAGTTGTACGATGATTACCCGAACGTTCGCTTTTTCCAACAAAAATCGGTATCTGCTATCTTTGTCAGGCATTAGGTTTTGTTATTTTCCATTTGTATTGTCTAGAGAAGCTACTGTTGCGAATCCTACATCATACTCTGGTTATCGTGTGCTGCTTTGTCGTTGCTTTTTTTCTGGCGTGGAAACTTCTGCAGACCGTCAATTACGGCTATTCCTTCTGGTACAAGCAGCTTGATATCGGCACGCATATTACAAAATATGCGGCCCAGAACAGACAAGGCAAGACTGGCTTTGAGAATACATCTGTAGCCGAGCACAAGCGCTTGTTCAACGCCATCAGTCTGGCGGTGAATTCCCATGGAGACGGTCTCAGGGAGCTTAGCTATCGAGCCGGGCCCAATCAACCATTGCAGGTGCTGCTAACCAATGACGAAGCCGTCCACCTTGAAGATGTCGCGCGGGTTATCGACGTTATGATCCCGGTCGGATGGGGCTCACTGGCACTACTCATTGCACTGGTCATACTGGCGCGCATGGGCGCTATCCCTCTTCCAGGTATCACCAAATCGCTACTCACTCTTTTTATTCTGGCACTCGTCACAACATGCGCCATTGTAATTATCGGTCCACACGAAGTATTCAAGGCGTTCCATGTACTGGTATTCCCCGACGATCACCCGTGGTTTTTTTATTATCAGGACTCTCTTATGACAACATTAATGAAAGCTCCGGATATATTTTTTGCTATTGGCGCTAGCTGGGCGTTGCTATCAGTAATCATTTATCTGCTTGTGACCGGTGGACTGAAATTGATCGATAGCCACCACGATTCCGCGCGTTAATTACCGCTGATCCGGCCAAACCGGAATCAGCACGCGGTGCTGCCGGCTCGACGTGGCGCACTTTTTGAACGCTTAGCGCTTCACAAGAAAGTGGAATGCTACGTTACGATGAAACCCTGGGTTGAAACACACTCGACCATGCACGCAGATATCCAGCTTACCGTAGCTGATTTACAGCCCGTGCAAGGCTTATCCGATCAATACGACGATGCAATATTCGCCTTATGCATGATCGATAGCTGCCCGCAGGTAACGTCGTCCATGCCGATTGACAATCGCTTTTGTCACCAGCTGCGGCGAGCTGTCGACGCCGATACAGTTTATCTTTGCGACCGTCAAACACTGAAGATCCTGGCTACCACGTCAACCACTACCGGCGTTGATGCCGACACCCAGACACTACACGCTGCACTGACCTCAATGGTGAGCGACTTGCAGAATTGCTCTGCAGCTGTGCACGTACCCGATATCCGCGTATTCACCGATCAGGAGAAACTCAATTTCGCTGTGATTCCCGTAGGAACTGCAGACGACAAAATTGCAGTTGTTGTCGATGCCGATCACTCTATCCGCAACTTCAATCAGTACTACGCAGACTGCGTGCGTGAGCTATATTCCTGCCACACCACGGAATGCTACAAACGCGACCCCTACGTAACCGGTGTGGAGATCAGTCCGCCGACAACGAGGGAAATACAAACGCATATCTTTGACGGTCTCAATCGCCGCTATCGAACTACCAGTGCCAGAATTAATGAACGACGTTTCGAAATTTTTTCTGAAGATCTTCAAAAGATCTCGGTGCAATTTGAAAAAATTCAGGAACTGGAGAACTCCGGGCACACTGCCGTGTGGGGCTGGGAAGTAGTTGCCGTCCACCAGGAAACAGATCTGTTTCCACAGCAACTATTTGCCACTGCCGAAGAATGGGGCGAGCAATTTCGCACAGCTCTTGACCTGCATACGCTGACGGAAGCGGCTTATCGTTACAAGACCGTCTGTGAAGCAGAAAACCTGATTCACTTCAGCGATACAAAACCACTTTGCATCAGTGTTTATCCCCAGACCCTGCAGCAACCGGATTACATTGCCATGTTGCGTGACCTAACGGAAAAAGTGGTCACACACGGCGCCAGGCTGGTATTCGAAATTTCGGAAAAACTCTCGCTCGCCAGCGACAATTCAGTAGAAAGTCTGCCTGAACTCAATAGCTTCGCCACTCAGTTACAGGCACTTCGGGATGAGTTTGGAATTCGTATAGCTCTCGATGCATTCGGCGAAGGGAATTCGTCTCTGTCACGATTTATCTGCCTGGAACCAGATATCGTAAAGATAGATCGCTCCGTGCTATCAGGCAATGGCAACAAGCTACTTGAACTTTTAAAACGCTTTTCAGAATTGTCCGGCAAGCGAGGACCTCTGGAAATAATAATGGAAAGCGTAGAGCACGAGAGCATACCCGAACAAAGCGACAAATTATCCGGTCGCCAACGCTTTCATTCACGGCTGGGCGAACACAGCGCAACAGCATAGCACTGGTGCTGTTAAATTAGTGTGATTGATGGGCACTAGCCAGGTTAGGTGGCTATAGTACGCCGGGTTATCATGAGCCAGCTACCTTTACAGATCTATAGAATTAGCCTGCCCAGGGAAACAACGCCTGTAGTGACTTTCGATCAAACGAGCGCAGGGTCTGCATATTTCTTTCGGGTATAGCCAACGTATTACCAGCATCAACCGCTTTGCTCACAGACTCAACCCTGAGTAACTGGACTATGGGTACCGGCGCACGATTGGTGTAATTAGAAGCATCGTCAGCCGCCTCGTCTGCAAATAGATATCCAGGATGGAAAGATGCCAATTGAAGTTGACCTTCAAGATCAAGTTCAACGAGAAGTTGCTCGACGTCATCGAGGAAATCGTTAAAATCAAGGAAGTCCGACAAGCCGTTTTGCAAAATTATTAAAACAGTTTCCACTGAGCTCGATAGTAACTCACTGGCCTGTGAATTTATATGTTGCAGATAGTCTTTTCGCTGTTCACAGATAGTAATACGGACCTCACCATTCTCCCATGGAATTCGTGCATACGGGCACAGTGACAGTCCGAGTACACAGTCTTCAATCCAACGACCGATGAGGTCAATCGTGCTATCAGATTCAGATGACATGCTAAAATGTTGATTCCGGTTGGTAAAACTAACATTGCCCGCGTACACTTCAGACTTACAGTACGGTTCCGCACTGAATATCTTATGATTTTTGAAGACTAAAACGACTATTGCATTCCCTGCCAGGTTTCCTGCCCCCTGACTGTGCTACCTACCTGTACCCAGGCAATGATAATCGATAACAGTAACGTGGTTCGTTTTTTTAGTTCTTATCACTGTCCGTTATAGAACTAAACACGGCTTACCCGAGCCATCGCATAACTAAAAATCAAATCGTTGCCTGGTGTATTTTTCCAGCACTCTCATCAGTGCCGAAACACTTGCAAATGCAGCCGTGTTGGCCGATGATGAAACCGTCCGGATAATTCCAATTGGCAACGGTTAATTCTTCAGGCAGGTGTTCCGACAGATCACAACAGGCAATTTAGCCGTTGTTGACACCCCGTTCATAGTAAAGGCAAGTTAAGGTGTTTGCCGCATGTTGATTTAATAATCGCCAATGGCTTCAGAACAAAAGAGATCAGGCAGACAACAGGCAGGGAAACCACTGTTACCTCAAACCTTTAGGGACTGACAATGACAACCACCACAATCGGTCTACTACATCCGGGAGCCATGGGAGTCACTCTAGGCAACAGTGCTGTATCCGCCGGCCACCCGGTACTTTGGGCAGGCGACCAGCGCAGCGAAGCGTCACATGACCGCGCACAATCCGCTGGCCTGACAGACGTCCACACGGTAGAAGCGCTGGTCAGTCAAAGCGATATAATCTTCTCAATCTGCCCGCCGCATGCCGCTGTCACTGTGGCCGAATCTGTCGCACAGGCCGGCTTCAAAGGTATCTTCGTCGATGCCAATGCCGTATCAACCGACACCACTGCCACTATTCAATCAATCATTGAAAGTAAAAACGCTACCTTCGTAGATGGCGGCATTATCGGACCACCCGCTGTACAGCAGGATACCACCCGGCTGTATGTGTCCGGTCCGGCGGCCGGGCAAATCGAAGAGATTTTCGAAGAAACCCTTATGCAAGGGCTCGCGATCAGCGAACACATCGGCGATGCATCCGCCTTGAAAATGGCCTATGCCGCTTATACCAAAGGGCACAGCGCCTTGCTTTTGTTGTCCCGTGCACTGGCCAAAGCCAATGGAATTGAAAAACATCTGCTAAATGAATGGGCGTTATCGCAGCCACACCTTGCGAGCCTATGTGAGCGGGAAGGTCGGACTGCTGCGAAAAAAGCCTGGCGTTTTAATGGGGAAATGCGAGAAATTGCTAATACTATGGAACATAGTGCCCTTCCGGGAGATATTCACGAAGGGGCTGCCAAAATCTATGATCGCCTTGTCTCATTTCAGCATAGCGCTGAGGCACCCAGTGTTGCAGATACGCTGGAACAGCTGGTTAAAAATACTGATTAGCTGTCCAGTCTGAACACATCATTTGTTGCTGTAACTGTAGTTGCTGGCAACCACTGCAGTACATGCTCGCTACTCGTCGCAGTCTCGCGAGCATCAGCAGCCAGGTTTTCAAAATCAAACAAACTCCGGTCGGCCAGTTGTGACGGTTTAACGTTTCGTATCGCCGTGAAAATCGATTCGACACGACCGGGAAACTTTTTGTCCCATTCGCGCAGCATGTCTTTAGTTAACTGACGTTGCAGGTTCGGTTGTGAACCACATAAATCACACGGTATGATTGGATATTCTTTTTGCGCGGCGTACAACTCGATATCTTTTTCCTTACAATAAGCCAGTGGCCTGATAACTACGTTTTTACCATCATCGCTGCGCAGCTTCGGCGGCATCGCCTGCAAGCTCCCGCCATGAAACATATTTAGAAAAAGCGTTTCTATGATGTCATCACGGTGATGGCCCAACGCAATTTTATTGTATCCATGCTGTTCCGCAAACCCGTATAGAGTTCCCCGCCGCAATCGGGAACACAGCCCACAGGTAGTTCTTCCCTCAGGAATCACCCGCTTTACTACGGAATAGGTATCGCGCTCAATAATATGGTATTCAACCCCTATCGACTGCAGGTACTGTGGCAGCACGTGCTCCGGAAAATTCGGTTGCTTTTGATCAAGGTTGACAGCAGTAACAGAAAATTTGATCGGCGCGCTGCGTAGCAGACTAAGCAGCATATCGAGCATGGTGTAGGAATCTTTACCACCGGAAAGGCAGACCATAATCCGGTCTCCTTCCTCAATCATGTTGTAGTCGACGATTGCCTCGGCAGTGTTACGACGTAATCGCTTGCCGAGCTTATTGAATTCGTACCGGGGCTTGGGCTTTGGCATTGGTGCTTGAATCAGAAATATTTACCTGATTCTAGTGGATAAGCTGGTACTGGTATAGGGCTGCTTGCGAAATGTGGTTACCGGAAGGGAACGGTAACGCCCTGCAACCCCGGTAAATACACCGCGATTTATCAGCTCGCCGTGGGATTCAATATTACCAACTGATCGTTGTTTAACCGGGAAGCCTGCACGCCGCAGCTGAAGAATTCCTCAATACTGGCTGTCGAGTAACTGCGAAAACAGGCATAGAGGTATTTCGCGCATTCAGCATTACTGCACCGCACTAATCCTTCGTTGTAGGCATTCGCTACCTGCTGATTGATATCTGCAGAGTGCGACGTGGTCGCTACGCTCAACAATAAACCGATAACCGCTGCTTTCATCATTGCTACCGCTCCAGCTCAATATGCTAAAAGATCTGTAAAGGCCATTCCTTGTGTCGGCAATAACAGCCTATACAATTTTCCTCCAGAGGTACTCTACGATCTGTCCACAACGGGATCTGTCCACAACGGGATCTGCCCACAACGGGATCTGCCCACAACGGGATCTGTCCACACCGGACTTTACCCGGATCAAACGGATTTGAACGAAATTTTAGAGCGGCTTATCGCCTTGAAACCTGTCGGCGCCAGTATATTCATTTAGCTACAGAATTCTGGTACTTGTATCTACAATCGGTAAATCAAAATCCTTACATCTACCAGCTAAAGTACGTCTAGCGGCAACTGGCCGAACCATAAAGGGCAGATTTTTGTATTTACAAACTCCACCTCCCAAACCATCAGAAGTTGCATTGTGGGCCGCTCGAATACCCTACATCGGGCTGGTCGCCCTGCATCACTGGTTTGTCATTGAGCAAAGCGGTGTGAAAACACGCTGGGAAGTCTGGCAAAGTAAAGCGGCAGGAGGCACCAGCTGGGGTCACCTGCATCGTGATCTGATGGCGCCGGAAAGCTGGCCTCACCCGGCGAAACCGCAATTGTTGCAGCAATGGCACGCCGACAACGCAACTCAATTAACCTCCCGCATTGAGTCATCTCCTGAACACTATCCATGGCGCGAGCAATACCGATACTGGCCAGGCCCGAACAGCAACACGTATGTGCAATGGGTGCTGCAAAACGAATTGAAACTGGGCTGGCGGGCACCCGGTAGAGGCTATGTAGTATTTGCCTGACGTTACCTCATTTGAAACCAGATTCTCAGCGCGTAAATATCATCCACCGGACTATAATCATTGTGGCAGTTTGTGGGCGCATGACAGCGGATCTCCGAAGATGAGAAGCACTTGTTATTCAGACACCTGTGAGATCATCGTAAAGAGGCATTAAATAAGCTGCCGCTTCCGCCGCTAAAAAGCCAACAGCGTCACTTTTTCGCAGTGCGCTGTAACAAATTTAGGGAAAAAATTGCAATGGTAGAGCGCAGTTCACCAAGGGATAAAGTCCCTGATCAAGCGGACAGCTCCCAGCTTGAGATACTGATGTTTAGCCTTGAAGGTAAGGATGAAGCCGGGAGACAGACCCTGTACGGGATAAATGTCTTCAAGGTTAAAGAAATAGTAACCCTGCCCCGCTTGTACCAAAAGCCCAATAGCCACAAGTTCGCCGCCGGGATGGCCAATATCCGTGGCGTGGCTGTTCCGGTTGTGGATCTGCAGGAATACTATGACTATCGCAAATCCAATAATCAGAGCATTCTGATTCTTACCGAATTTAGCGGAACCACACAGGGTTTTATCGTTCACGAAGTCGATCGCATTATTCAACTCGACTGGCAGAACATCAACCAGCCACCTGAGATGATCACCGAACTGGCGGGGGTAAACCACGGCAGTACCTTGACGGGCATCAGCCTGCTGTCTGACGATGAAATGTTAATTGTCGTTGATTTCGAAAAAATCATTTCAGAAGTGCTGGGTAACGGAATCGATGTTGTTGAGGAGGCAACACTGCAAAAAAGTGTCTCGGATCTTAAGGTGTTCTTTGCAGATGATTCTCTGGTTGCACGAAAGCAGATTAGTAGAATTCTCGATAAAATGGGAATCGAATACCAATGCGCAAAAGACGGACAGCAAGCATTGGAAATGCTCGATGTGCAGGCAAAGGCTGCAGCAGCGAACGGCCAGAGTCTGTCGCAATCGCTGCACGCCATAATTACCGACGTCGAAATGCCCAAAATGGATGGCTACATGCTGACCAGCAAGATTAAGCAGGATCAACGATTCAATAACATCCCGGTCATGATGCATTCATCAATATCCGCAGAGCAATCAATACGTAAGGGTACAGAAGTCGGTGTCGATGCCTACATTACGAAGCTTCAGCCAAAAGAATTTTCGGAAGCATTAAACAAACTGGTCACCCCGGGTCTCTCGTCCGCCGCCTAAGCGGTAACCTGTTGGCTGCCTGAGAACCAGGGTCGTAGCGTGGATTTGAGATTTTGAACACAATAGCTGCTAAATAAACTTATTCGCGGCAGAGCATTCATCCTCGCATAGCCACCTCAGGCTGTAACTGCAGCCACGCAGCTAACAGTAATCAGCGAATGGTACTGTCTCCACCTTAGGCAATCTCCTGAGAAGCCACTGGTATTGGTAATTTCCGGCGCGTACAGCCAGGCCTATTGACAGGTAAAATTAAACCCTGTTAATTAGGCTTTACCAATTTGCCAGAAGCAACGCCATGAGCACGCTCGCAGACGATCTGCTCTCAGTCGTCGATCAAATCGCCCGGCAAATCGACCTGCCGCTGATTCGAAGTTTTGATCTCGCGCCGGTGGAATCACCGCCAGCAAGCCGGAAAAACAATTTCGCCGCACTCTGCCTTGAAGACGGTTCACTCGGGCTGACTTACGTTGCGCTCGACGGCGCTCTGGCCAGGCTGAAAAATAACCCCGTGATCGACTCACTGCCAACCACCAGTGCCGTGGAAATAGCCAGCCTGTACGCAGGCGATGAGGGCTGGGAACGAGCACTCGGACTAGCAGCTATCAACGCCATCAGCCAGCATGTTCTGGCGAGACAAAACGTTTTCTCCCCGATGGAAGACACATTCACAGCACTTGAGCCTACGCTCGACGATCATATCGGTATGGTTGGCTATTTCGGAAGACTTGTTGATCCACTAGCGAAAATGGGCATCCCGCTTACTGTCATTGAGCTTGACGAAACACTGGTACGCACAGACGCCCGGGTGGAGGTAACGCTTGATACTGGCAAACTGGCGCAGTGCAACAAAGTCATCGTCACTGGCACCACGCTTTTGAACCATACGCTTGACCACATTCTCGGGCACTGTACCCGGGCGAGCCGGGTTCTTATGGCAGGCCCGACTGCCAGCTGTCTGCCTGACCCCTTGTTCGAGCGAGGCGTGACGATCACCGGAGGGTTTCATGCCACTCCCGGTGGTAATTTTATTTCAAGCTGGAGAAGCGGCAAACGCTGGCGCGATGACGGGTTTCGATACGCATTGTCGTTGCCCCGATACCCGGGATTTCAGACCTTGCTAGCCAGCAATAGTTGACATATCACCAAAATTTGCACGCACTATTTGCCAATCCACAGGCAAAAATGTTTCACTAACGATTAGCGATCATTCTGGATCGTTCTCAGATCAGGACTTAACTAAACAATGAAACCAAACCGCATATTTCTCGCCACTGCATTTTCGGCAATGGCGGCCACATCGACGATCACAGTTGCTCAACAGCAATTCGTTTCAATCGGTACCGGAGGCGTGACAGGCGTCTATTACCCCACGGGTGGTGCTATCTGTCGCCTGGTGAATCAGGGCCGCAAAGAACACGGTATCCGTTGCTCGGCTGAATCAACCGGTGGATCAATCTACAACATCAACACAATCCGCAGTGGTGAACTGGAATTCGGCGTAGCCCAGTCCGACTGGCAGTACCACGCATACAATGGCACATCAAAATTTGAAGATCAGGGAAAATTCGACAACCTGCGTGCGGTTTTCTCTGTACACCCTGAGCCGGTCACCGTAATTGCCGGTGATTCATCAAATGTAGCCACCCTGACAGACGTAAAAGGCAAGCGACTGAATATTGGTAACGCCGGCTCCGGAACCCGTGGTACCTGGGAAGTTATTGAAGCAGCACTCGGCTGGGAACGCGGCGATCTGAAACTTGCCACCGAAATGAAATCTGCCGAAACCGGTGCCGCATTGTGCGACAACAAAATCGACGCCTACTTCTGGCTGGTTGGCCACCCGTCCGCATTAACTCAGGAAACACTGGCAAGCTGCGACGCTCATCTGGTTAACGTAGATGGCCCGGAAATCGACAAACTGGTTGCTGACAATTCGTTCTATCGCAAAGCAACCATCCCCGCCGGCATGTACAACAACGCAGAAGACATCTCCACATTTGGCGTTGGCGCAACATTCGTCAGCAGCGCAGATGTCCCTGCTGAAGTCGTTTATGTTGTCGTTAAAGCGGTGTTCGAAAACATTGATGGCTTCCGTAAACTGCACCCGGCATTCGCCCATCTAAAAGAAGAAGAGATGATAAAAGATGGCTTGTCCGCACCATTGCACGATGGCGCAGTCAAGTACTACAAAGAACGAGGCTGGATGTAAACAGTACTGAGAACCCGAGCATCTCAAAGCGGATTAGCCATCGGTTAATCCGCTTTTTTTATACCCGTAGACCGTTCCCGGACCCTAGATGACAGCAAAGCGAGAATTAGAACATGGCTAGAAACGCAGTTGAGAAAGATCAGCTGGATGATTTTGTCGCGGAAATAGAAACAGGCGGGCGTGATCCACACGGGTGGCAAGGCAAACTCATTGTCACCATCGCTTTTGTATGGGCACTATTCCAACTCTACATTGCGTCCAACCTACCGTTCTATCTGGCCGACATAACCGGACTCAGCGTACTGGTCGTCACCAATTCAGACGCCCGCCTGATCCACCTGGCCTTTGGCCTCTTTCTCGCTGCACTGGCCTTTCCACTATTCAAATCCTCACCGCGAGACCGTATTCCGTGGTATGACTGGGCACTCGCTATTATCGGGGTAACCTGCTGCCTTTACATCGCCTTTTTTCGAAATGAGATCGCCGTGCGAGCCGGGTTACCCACAACCTCCGATCTGATCATATCAGCCACAGGTATGATCGTTCTGGGCATAACTGTCTATCGAACTCTGGGCCTGCCGCTACTCATTATCGGGCTGGTGTTTGTCAGCTACGTATTTTTTGGTAACTCCGAAGTGCTGCCGGAAGCCATACAATGGAAAGGCGCATCATTCGGTAAAGCCATGTGGCATTTCTGGATGCAAAACGAAGGCGTATTCGGTGTTGCCCTCGGCGTCTCGGCTTCACTGATATTTCTGTTTGTACTTTTCGGGTCAATCCTGGAAAAAGCCGGGGCCGGTAACTACTTTATAAAAATAGCGTTTGCGCTACTCGGGCACTACCGCGGGGGTCCTGCAAAAGCCGCAGTTGTCGCCTCAGCCATGAGCGGTTTATATTCAGGCTCATCCATCGCCAACACCGTAACAACCGGCACGTTCACTATTCCTCTGATGAAGCGAACCGGCTTCAGCGCGGAGAAAGCCGGAGCAATTGAAGTCGCCTCTTCCACCAATGGGCAATTGACACCTCCTGTTATGGGTGCCGCAGCCTTCCTGATAGCAGAATTCACCGGCATAAGTTATACCGAAATATTAAAGCATGCTCTGGTACCGGCACTGGTCTCCTATATCGCACTGGTTTATATCGTTCACCTTGAAGCGTGCAAGATGGATCTAAAAGGATTGAGCAGGCCACCCAGCAGTGTCACATTGGCCAGCAAAGCAATGGGCTTTCTATTCGGTTTCATCCTGCTCGCCCTCCTTACCGGTGCCGTCTATTTCGGGCTTGGCTGGATTAAAACCAGTATGCCGGAGCAGGCATTTACCATCGTCGCATGCGGCGCGGCACTCGCGTATCTACTGTTGTTGTTTCAGGCTTCACGACACCCTGATTTAACCGTAGATGATCCCGATGCCCCAATAACCGAGCTACCTGAAGCCGGCGCAACCGCCATCACCGGGCTCTACTACATTCTGCCTATTGTTATATTGATCTGGTGCATTGTTGTAGAACGCTTGTCACCCGGGCTATCTGCGTTCTGGGCAACCGTCGCAATGATCATCATCACAATTACCCAGAACCCGATTAAATCACTGTTTCGCGGTACCGGTAATTACGTGCAACATTTTAAGACAGGCATAATCGATTTTAAAAACGGAATGATTGCCGGATCGCGCAATATGATCGGTATATCGGTTGCAACCGGTGTTGCCGGAATTATCGTTGGCACAATTTCATTGACTGGTGCCCATCAGGTGGTAGGGGAGTTCGTTGAATTTCTCTCCGGTGGCAGCCTGATTATCATGCTGATACTCGTTGCGATCATGAGCCTGATCCTCGGCATGGGCCTGCCAACAACGGCAAATTATATTGTCGTATCATCCTTGATGGCACCGGTAATACTGACACTAGGTGCCAAGAGCGGGCTCATCGTACCGTTAATTGCTGTTCATTTATTTGTATTCTATTTTGGCATTCTGGCAGACGATACTCCGCCCGTTGGTCTGGCAGCGTTTGCAGCATCGGCCATTTCCGGTGGCGATCCCATCAAAACCGGTATCCAGGGGTTCGCCTACGATATCCGAACCGCCCTACTTCCATTTCTATTTATATTCAACACTGAACTGCTATTGATTGATGTTTCAATTGCCAAGGCGATCTTTGTGTTTTTTGTCGCCGTGCTGGCGATGTTATTGTTCGCATCAGCAACCCAGGGCTATATGTTCACCCGTAATCGCCTATGGGAATCAGCAGCGCTGTTGCTCGTTGCATTCACCCTATTCCGACCGGGCTACTGGCTTGACCGGATCGCCCCGCCCTACGACATCATCCAACCTTCCAAAGTCTATGAAGTAGTCGGGGAAACCACCCCCAACGGCGTAATCACCATGGTGGTCAGCGGACCGGACTTTGACACCGGTGAAATTACCAGCACAACTATCCTGGTGCCGCTGGGAGGCAGCTCAATGGATGACGCCGCCGAGCGACTGCGTCAAGCCGGACTGGACGTCACTATAGAAGACGGCCAGACCCGCATCGACGAACCCTTTCCAGGTACACCATTTTTTGAAACAATCGGAAAGTCATTCGACTTTTATGGTGATGAATCCGTACAGATAGCTGAAGTTAAAACACCAGCTCAGCGAATGCCAAAAGAAGTTTTCTATATTCCGGCATTGCTACTGCTGGCACTGGTTGTCTGGCTACAACGACGACGGGCCGCAAAGCAGGCACTTGCCTGATTCAGACTGCTTTGAGCGCACATATTGCCATCGGGGATCGATGGCAATGCCCTGTTTCCAATTCAGGCCCATTTCAGGCGGCTTTACTGATCGCACTCAGGCTTAAACCGCACTACTCTTAGGATTGATGGAATCTCACTGGGGATTGATGGAATCTCACTGGATCTTTGATTCCACCGAGAATTTTTTCTCTTGCAAATATCAGTAATTGTCCAAAAAAACGCAGCATAATTTATTGACCTACAAACGCACAGCCGGCTACCTTCTTTTGCCGCCACTCCTGTTTGCGGTTGGCTGGCTAGCCGGAACCTATGGCAGCTCCGTATTTAATTTATTTAAACGTTACTCCGCCGAAGCCTACCTCAATAAATACAATGTCGCTTCCGGTGCAGATATCACCACCTCAACGTATTTCGTAACCGTAAGCGATAGCACCGGGCTATTAACGCTGGCCACACAACGAAGCGATATTCTGTCCGTCAAACCGACAAAGTACGACAGCCTGTTCCACGTTGAAGTGGACGTCGCCACACGGCGGGAACGGGTCAATGAAATGCGCTCATTACCGGGGATCAGCACCGTTTTTACCGTCCCGTTTATTTGCCACTGATCTTTTCGACTACATCGATTCCCTGAAAAAATCGATGAGAACTGCCGACCTTGTCGTGTTCGACTGCCTTCAGCTGTGATTATAGAAAATTGCCGATCCAGCCCGGGGTGATATCAGTTTCTCGCCCGCGAATATTTAATCATGCTCCAGCGGCACGATCGACACAGCATCGCCAACAGCTATAATTCCACTGGCAGTTACCCTTGCGGTAATCCCGCCATGCCCCCTGACTGCGTTGTAACCCCCTTCCCCGAATATTTGCTCCATGCGGCTGCATGGGTGGCAGAGACCGGTAATTTCCAGCTCTACACTACCAATAGTTATTGATCTGTTTTTTAGCGAAAGAAGATTCAGACCGGCCACCACCAGATTACGGCGTAGCTGATCCGGCGTAACCAACGGCAGGCCGACACAGCTCGCTATTACCGGAAGATGCTCCGCCTGTATCAAGGTAACGTGCCGATCACCACTGCGGCCGCTGTAACGATCATTGAGAAGACCGGATTCTGTAGTGGCTTCTGCTTTGTCGACACTGAGCATCGGAGCACGTCGCTCAGGGCGAAGCCCGATCCAGATGATTTCACCCTGCCGTGGATAGGTATCCAGCAACTGCTTCATGGTTTTCATCAGTGACTTACCGTGACATTTTTTGCAAATATAAAAATCGCAATTAAGCAGTAACCCAACCAGTATTTCTGAGATCAGACTGGTGTACGCCCGGCGAATGCATGCGACAAGGTACCACCATCGACGTACTCCAGCTCCCCACCCAGTGGCACACCGTGGGCAATTCGCATCACTGACAGATTACGCGCGCGTGCCAGCTCACCGATATAGTGCGCAGTGGCTTCACCTTCAACTGTGGAGTTAGTCGCTAGAATTATTTCAGTCACACCGCCGTTATCGAAACGCTCAACCAAAACCTCTAAACCCAGCTGCTCGGGACCTATACCATCCAGCGGAGAAAGCTTGCCATGCAGTACAAAATACTTTCCCCGAAAATCTGTGGCTTTTTCCAGTGCTGCCATATCAGAGGGTGATTCAACAATGCAGAGTTTCGACTGCTCACGCGAACTATCCACACAAATCCGACACACTTCAGATTCGGTAAAGTTCCGGCATTGCTGGCAGTGACCAATGCGCTCCATTGACAACTGCAAATACTCGGATAGCCGTAGACCACCCTCTCGATTGCGCTGTAACAGATGATACGCCATACGCTGCGCAGACTTGGGGCCGACACCGGGCAGGCAGCGCAGAGACTCAATCAACTGTTCCAGAAGTGGCTCAGACACGGTGGTACAACCAGCAAATCGTGGCGGATTCAACGTGACTGTCTGTGCGTACAGCAAGGCGTACAATTAAAGACATAGTTATTCTACGTATAGAAAGTTCCACAGCCTGCAGAGATCGGCCATAAACCACTAGAATGGCAGCTTCATTCCGGGTGGAAGTTGCAGACCTGCCGTTGCCCCGGCCATGGTTTCCCGACTGGCGGTTTCCAGACGCTGTGCCGCGTCATTGACTGCAGCGGCGACCAGATCTTCCAGCATTTCTTTATCATCACCCATTAAGCTGGCGTCGATATCGACTTTGCGTAATTCGTGACGACCGGTCATCACTACCTTCACGAGTCCACCACCGGCATGGCCCTCGACTTCCAGATTCGCTACTTCTTCCTGCGCCTTTTGCATTTTCTCTTGCATCTGCTGCGCTTGTTTCATCATGCCGCCTAAACCACCTTTCATAACCAACCCTTTTTTTCGTCAATTTAAAATCTCTGTTTAAAACCGCCCACCTGTGGTGAGCAAACATCTTCAGTCCGGTTATCTGATATAGAAAAAGCAAAAAGCCTTACAGATCAAACTACCGGCAGACACTGCCACCGCACGCATTCAGACCGGGTGCTTCGCCCGGACAGACTCCAGGCGGCTGTTCGAGAAAGAATGATTTACGGCCGATGCTGCCAGCCACTTAATCTTCCTTGTCTTTAGTCTCATCATCAATAGGCTTGATGCTACCGGTATTCACGGTGCCACCAAACTTATCGCAAATCTCCTTAACTACCGGGTCTTCGGTTATCGCCGCATGGGCCGATTGCAACCTCGCCTGCTCAGCCTGCTTAGCTGCGAGTGCCGGTGTCGCGACCGTTAATTCCTTCGGGACTTCTACTTTGAGCTGCACTTCGCCAGCGGCATAGACCGACAATTTTTCCCGCAACCGCTCCTTCCACCGTGGTGCTGCCAGTGTCTCGTATTCCGGATCCAGTCGCAGCAATACCTGATCTCCGCTCGCACTAACCAGCACACAATTACGAGCGAGCTGTAAAGGCATTCCCGACACGGGTAACTCTGCAACAATCCCGCCCCACTGTTCTGTTTCCCACGACAATTGTGCAGGTGGCAGCTGCGGCTCTGGTTCAGACCTGGATTCAGGCACAGAGTCAGATGCTTTACTGCTCTGCCCGACCGGCTTCGACGCGGTGGCAGCCCTTGGAACAACTTTCTCAGGCGAAGGTGCTGCGACCACCTTTGCGGGCGGTGCGGGTCGCGCAGGTTTTGTCACGGAAGCTGTATCAGCCCGAGGTTTTGCTACAGCCGGCTTTCTTGCAGGGGGCGCAGATTGCGCAACTTGCGGAGCTGCTGCCCCGGCCTGTGCAATCTGCTCCGGCGCATTCGCCATTGCCGGTTTGAACGCCAGCATGCGGATCAGCGTCATCTCCAGCGCTTGCCGCTGATCTGGTGCAAATGGCAGATCACGCCGCCCCAGCAGCCCGATCTGATACCACAGCTGGACATCTTCGGGCGCTATAGCCGCTGCAAAAGCGCGCAAACGCTGTTCGTCGTGTACTTCCCCCGGGCGCAGCTTGTCAATTGTCTGCAACAGAGCGAGCTGGTGCAACAAACCCAGCAGTTCTCCAAGCACATAGCCGTAATCCGGCACGTACTCAGCCAGTGCGTCCACGTGCTCAAAAATTTCATCGCCACGATCACGTGCCAGCGCATCCAGCAAATCGTAGAGACGCGACGGAGAAAACCGGCCCAGCATTGCTTCTACTTCTGCCGCTGAAACCTTCCCTTGTCCGTAGGCTATCGCCTGATCGAGCAGGCTCAACGCGTCTCTTACACTGCCATCAGCGGCGCGCGCTATATGAGCTACAGCCCCTTCTTCATATTCAACCGATTCCTTATCCAGCAGTTTGCCGAGATAGGGTCGCAGCAGCTGATCGGGCAGTTGCTTTAAATTGAACTGCAAACAGCGCGAAAGTACGGTAATCGGGAGTTTTTGCGGATCAGTGGTTGCCAGCAGGAATTTTACATGCGGCGGCGGTTCTTCAAGCGTCTTCAGTAGCGCATTAAAACTGCTCTTGGAAAACATATGTACTTCATCGATCAGGTAGACCTTATACCGGCCACTACCCGGCGCATAGGCCATGTTATCGAGTAGTTCCCGGGTATCGTCTACACCTGTTCGCGATGCCGCGTCTACCTCGATCAGATCGAGAAACCGCCCTTCATCTACCTGTTTACAGGCCGAACATTCACCACAGGGCGACGAACTGATACCGTTTTCGCAATTGAGGCTTTTGGCGAAAATTCGCGCAACCGTCGTTTTACCAACACCGCGGGTGCCGGTAAACAAATACGCATGATGCAAACGATCATGATCCAAAGCATTGGTAAGCGCACGCAGTACGTGCTCCTGACCAATCATTTCATCGAATTTTTTCGGGCGATAGCGTCGCGCCAGTGCTTCGTAAGCCATATTCAGTCAGCGCTCGATAAAAGTGCAGTCCGGGCCCGATCTACTGTTTTCATCGAGAGTTCTTGCTTCGAGGGTTCTTCGCTGCGAATTATCGCGATCGGAAAGTGAAAGGAGAGTCGGCACCTTCGATGCTACGCCGACCATTGTATTAAATGAATAGTAAGATCAATGGTGGCGCTTCGCACCAGCCACATCCCGGCACCCGAGTCCACCGCTGCCGCTGCTCCCTTCCAGGCCTGACGGGGTTCACGGCTTATCGTCGCGAGAGGGCCGATGCGAAGCACCATTGACCGATCCCCCATTGTCAGGGTTAGCCGTCCAGCTTTCAAGAGTAAGCTGCAATACATCTGCAGAGAAATCACTGAAAGCGACAGTATCACCGTGCTCCGTGGTTAATTAATATCAGCGTACCACGCAACTTACCCCTCGATCACAAGTTCAGGAGACCGGTTGAATCACTGAATGTCGTGCCCGTTACAGAAGTGATAGAGTGAAGCGGAGTCTCCTCCGACATACAACCAAAGGTTACCCGGGGAAAATGGTCGCGCACATACTGGTCGTTGAAGACGAATCCGGAATACGCAATCTGATTGGCGACACACTCAGCGAACAGGGCTTCCGGGTTACCCCTGCTCGCAGTGCTGCAGTCGCCCGGGCTACTCTGGAACAGAGCACGCCAGATCTCGCGATCATCGACTGGATGATGCCACAGGTATCCGGACTGGACTTTATCCGGCAATTGCGTCGTCAGGAACTAACCCGTGATCTGCCGGTAATCCTGCTGACTGCCCGCGCAACTGAAGACGACACCATTCAGGGGCTTGATGCCGGCGCGGATGATTACATCACCAAACCATTTTCAACCCGCGAACTGGTGTCCCGGGTTAACGCCCTGCTACGTCGCAGTGCCGGTCACAGCAAGCCGGAACTGCTGGCACACGGAAAGCTAACATTAAACAACCAAACACATCGAGTAAAAATCGATGGTACAACTGTCGCTCTCGGGCAGACCGAATTTCGCTTGCTGGCCTTTTTTCTCAGATACCCAGACCGGGTTTTCAGCCGTGCTCAACTGCTTGACAACGTATGGGGGCAAAACCATTTTATCGAAGAGCGAACCGTCGATGTTCATATCTTACGGCTCAGAAAAGCACTGCGCGAGCATCTGGCAGATGACGTTATTGATACCGTACGTGGCGCAGGCTACCGATTGACCGCGCTGTAACACACCCTGATAATCAGCGGCCTGTACACACTGATAATCACCAGCCTGTACATATTGGCACTGCGGTAACTCGCGTGCTCACTCAACTCTACGCCACAAATCAATCCGGCACAGGAATTACATGGCAGTGAAATCCCACTGGTCAGGCGAAAAAGCGCGCTTTGCGCTCGTTGCAGTGTTCGGCGCAGTGATCGGCCTGATAGTGGGTTATCTGTGGATCGGCCTCAGCGTCGCTTTTATTTGCTACAGCGGCTGGTTGCTGTATCAGGCCCGACAAGTCGATCTGTGGTTGCAAAAAGGCGCAAAGCGATCTACCGCGCCGGATACCGAAGGAGTTATCGGTCATATCGAGCAACTGATCTTTCGCAGCAAGCAAAGTGACAAAAAACGCAAAGCGCGCCTGAAGAAAATTGTCGGCCTGTATAACCAGTCAGCGGCTGCGCTGCCAGACGCCACCGTCGTTACCGACCACAACTATGAAATTATCTGGTCTAACGATGCAGCAAAGCGTCATCTGGGTATCTACAGCAACCGCGACGAAGGCCAGCGGCTCGACAATCTGGTGCGCAGCCCTGAATTTCAGAGCTATCTTGGCCAACCTCAGCCGGAAGATACCGAGCTGGAACTGATCTCTCCGGTTAACAACAAGCTCACCTTGTCGATCAAGCGTGTCAGATACGCTGAAAATATGTACTTATTCAGTGCCCGTGATGTCAGCCAGCGGGTCCTGCTTCGCGCCACACGGGCGGCATTTGTAGCCAATGCCTCACATGAGCTGAAAACCCCGCTAACGGTGGTCAACGGCTATCTCGAAATGCTCGCTGAAGATAAAGACCTGTCAGAGCAGGCGCAACGCAAAATTGCTCTGGCCTCACAACATGCTACTCGCATGACAGACATCGTCACGGATATGCTGACCTTGTCACGGCTGGAAAATCAGGGGATCGATGAAAGTAAATTGCAATTGCTCGATTTAGCCTCCCTGTTGCAGCGCACCGTTTCCGATTTATCGGTGCAGCCTTCCGCCAGCGCGCATTCGTTTGATCTTGCACTGGATCAATCAGTACTGCTTCTGGGCAGCGAACTCGAAATTAAAAGTATCTGCAACAATCTTTGTCACAATGCTTTGCAACACACACCGGCCGGTACCAATATAACCATCAGCTGGGCTAAAACATTCGACAACGGTGCTGAATTGATCATCCAGGACGACGGCCCCGGCATTAACGCTCGCGATCTCCCCCACATTACCGAACGTTTCTATCGCGCCGATACCGAGCAATCCCGGGAGTCAGGCGGAACCGGGCTGGGCCTGGCAATCGTCAAGCACATAGTGCAACGTCACAACGGGACACTGGTTATCGACAGCACCCTTGGCACCGGTACGCAAATAACCATCCGGTTTCCGGCAGATCAGATCAGTTTAACAACTCCGGCTGACAAGGTTTCTGTTGCAGCAAACTAGCTGTTTTGCCTGCTTACTCTGCAAATACAAACCACAGGTAAACTGCCGTCGCCCCTGCAATGAATCACTATTATTTGCAACAATGTCATAATAGTTTCATATTCATCGCTTAGGGTTCATACCACAATCATTATCAGAGAGTTCAACCGATGATACATCTGCGATCTATTTCCGGCGCTGCAATTGCCGCAGCAGGTCTGTTCGTCTTGCCACTGCTGACATCTGTTGCGCATGCGCAAACCGCCCGCGATCAAATCAGTATTGTCGGCTCTTCAACAGTTTATCCGTTTGCCACCGTGGTCGCAGAACGCTTCGGTCAGACCACAGAATTCAAAACACCGAAAATCGAATCCACAGGCTCCGGCGGTGGAATGAAACTGTTCTGCAATGGCATCGGAGTTGGCTATCCCGATATCACTAATGCGTCCCGTCGTATAAAAAAGAGTGAGTTCGACAACTGTCAGGCAAATGGTATTGAAGAAATAATCGAAGTACTGATCGGTTACGACGGTATTGCTATCGCCAATTCTACCTCTGGCGATCAGCTGTCTATTACCCTCGGAGAATTATTTCTGGCGCTGGCAAAGCAGGTACCAAATCCGGATGGATCAGAAAGTCTGGTTGCAAACCCTTACACCAGCTGGAGCGAACTCAATCCGGATCTACCCGGGGCGGATATAGAAGTTCTGGGTCCGCCACCAACTTCCGGCACACGAGACGCCTTTGCAGAACTGGCCCTGGAAGGTGGCTGTAAAACCGTTGACTGGATTGCCGCCATGGAAAAATCCGACAAAGCAACTTTCAAAGATATCTGCCACACCATGCGTGAAGACGGTGCTTACATAGAAGCCGGTGAAAACGACAACCTTATAGTGCAGAAACTTGAAGCCAATCCCGAGGCCCTGGGAATTTTCGGGTTCAGCTTTCTTGATCAGAACAGTGATATCGTGCAGCCATCGTTAATTGACGATATCGAACCGTCTTTCGAATCTATAGCTGACGGCTTGTACCCGGTTTCCCGCCCGCTTTATTTTTACGTAAAAAAGGCGCACATCGGTGTAATTCCCGGAATTGCAGAATATCTGGAAGAATTCACCAGCGAGGCTTCCTGGGGTGAAGAAGGGTATCTGGCAGACAAAGGCATGATCCCACTCGATGAAGACGAACGCTACCAGGCCGCTGACGATGTCGCAGCACTCAAACCTATGTCCATCGAATAAATATTTATAGAACTGAACACAGAACACACAGTAAAAAAATCAGACTCAGTAACGGCACATCGCAAAAAAGGGCCGGTATAGTCAGCCCTTGTTTATCCCGGAACAATCAATGTGAACAACAGTATGTTACTCCTGCTGATTTGCGTCATCACTGCGGCGGCCTATGTCTCAGGACGCACCAGGGCGCAGCGGCTGCGCAATTCAGGCAATCCCGAAGACATTCCCCATTCGCTGCCTCGCTACTATGGCTATATGGCTGCTATCTGGGCCATTATCCCGGCATTACTGGTCATCTGCCTGTGGGCCGCATTTGAACAAAAAGTTCTAACCGGATTCGTCACCGCCGGGTTGCCAACAGAATTCCATTCGTTGAAACCAGGGCAACAGAACCTTGTTATAAACGATATAAAAAATATTGCCGCCGGAAATATATCGGCATCTGCAACTGATCCG
Organism: Chromatiales bacterium (ex Bugula neritina AB1); assembly: GCA_001730015.1. GTDB lineage: Bacteria > Pseudomonadota > Gammaproteobacteria > Granulosicoccales > Granulosicoccaceae. The sequence goes on from MDLA01000081.1 coordinate 97,705, forward strand.
GTGCGTGTTGATGCAGCAGCGCGCTACCAATCAACCCATTCTATATCCAGCCATATCAAAGTTATCTGCGCGTTACTGGCTGCAGTTGCAGGATCCCTATGGGGCTTGCGATCAGTTCACCCAGGCACCCACGCACGGATTTTTGTTGAACGGGCTATTATGTTTTTTCTCATCGCGTGCAGCAGCCTGGCGATACTCACGACCATTGGCATTGTTCTTTCTGTGCTGTTTGAATCGCTGCGATTTTTCAGCAAGATACCATTTACTGAATTCGCTTTCGGCCTGCACTGGAGCCCGCAAACCTCTATTCGCGCAGATCAGGTCGGCAGTTCCGGCAGCTTTGGTGCCGTGCCTATATTCGCCGGCACACTGTTGATCTCAGCAATCGCAATGCTCGTTGCCGTACCCTTCGGATTGATGTCCGCAATCTACCTCGCCGAGTATGCCAGTCAGTCTGTGCGCTCATGGGTAAAGCCACTGCTCGAAATACTCGCGGGGATACCGACGGTTGTGTACGGTTTTTTTGCCGCACTGACGGTCGCACCGATGTTGCGTGGAATCGGTGAATCGATCGGGCTGTCCGTTGCCTCGGAAAGTGCCCTGGCGGCAGGGCTGGTCATGGGCATTATGATTATCCCGTTTGTCTCATCACTTTCTGACGATGTCATTACCGCCGTGCCTCAAGCCATGCGCGATGGTTCTTTGGGGCTGGGGGCCACTAAGTCCGAAACCATTAAAAAAGTTGTGATTCCCGCAGCCCTTCCCGGTATCGTCGGCGGTGTGCTGCTGGCGGTATCCCGCGCAATTGGCGAAACCATGATCGTGGTCATGGCCGCTGGCCTCGCCGCCAACCTCACCATCAACCCGCTTGAGGCAGTTACCACGGTAACGGTCCAGATTGTCACACTGCTGACCGGTGACCAGGCGTTTGACAGCCCGAAAACACTGGCCGCCTTTGCCCTTGGTCTCATGCTGTTTATCACCACACTGATTCTAAATATTATTGCCCTGAGAACCGTTAGAAAATACCGTGAGGCATACGAATGAGCGCCGGACCAACAGACATACCCTCACGCCCGGACACCACCGAACGGGTTCGGGCCAGCATCAAGCGTCGCTATGCCAAAGAGAAAAGATTCCGGCTTTACGGGCTTGCCGCTATTCTCGGCAGCCTCGCTTTTCTGGCTGTACTGATCATCACCATTACCATCCGCGGTCTGCCAGCCTTCCAGCAAACGTTCATTCAGCTGGACGTAACCCTGGATGCTAAAACACTAGGGCTCAAAGAAAAACCCACTAACGCCGATCTGCTTAAGGCAAACTACAACGGCACGATAAAAAGCGCCTTGCGAGCGCACTTTCCCGATGTAAAAAAACGCAAAGATAAAAAAGCACTCTATAAACTGATGAGTAAGGGCGCCCAGTACGATCTGCAGCGACGGGTAATTGCCGATCCCACACTGATCGGCCAGTCAAAAACCTATTG
>MDLA01000082.1 GCA_001730015.1 Chromatiales bacterium (ex Bugula neritina AB1)
CGGCGATGGTGTCGGGTTTGTCGGCGGTGTCTGTGGCGGGCGTGTGGCCGGTGTCGTTGCGCGAGTCGTTCCGAGCGTCGTTGCGGGTGTCGTTCCGAGAATCGATCGCACCCTGCCCTTCGCTGCTGAGCTCGCGCCAGCTTACGATGTCCTCGGGTGATTCACCGGGGGCGTGTGGCTCGGGGCCATCGTGGGCACGGGCGCTCCGGCCGGGGGTGATGGTCATCAAGACGGTGATGATCACAGCGGCGGCAAAAAGGGCCGCGGTCGGCGGGCTAGTCCGGACGGGCTGATCGTCTGCCGGTACCCAGCGCCTTGAGTCCACCCATGACCAGGGCCGCCTCCCAGAAGCCCACACCCATGGATGCCGCGATAAATAACCACATAAGCAAGCTCGTCGCATCGTACGCCACCTCACTGTCCAATCGAAAAATCTGGGGTTCACGGCGCATCAGCACCGCACGCAGGTTGGGGGGAATGCGTTGTTCCTCGCTGGCGCTCACCACATGGATACCGGCGCCCAGTACACACAGCCGGGCAATCTCGAGCTTGCGCCCGGCCAGCTTGTGGGCATCGTCGATAAACAGCACGGCATCGGTATCGCGGCAGTAGTCGGGCAGCGCTTCGCTGCGTTCCCACTGGCGCAGTTTTGACCAGGGTTTGCGAGGTGTTGTGGTTTTAGGTGTTGTTGTTGTTTTGGATGTTTTAGATGTTGATTTGGGTGTAGCTGTTCGGGTAGCTGCAGAGGATCGGGTTTTTCCGGTCGATGGATTTTTCGAGGTGGCCCGTTTTGTTCCGGCAGCTACAGCACCGGGCGTTGTCGGGGCCGGTGTCTGCGGAGAGGTTGATGTCTGTGGCGTCTGTGGCGTCTGTGGATTGTGCAGAGCCTGTTGATCGGCCTCCTCCTGTGCACGGCACTGTTCCCACCAGGCCTCGACACACGGCGCATCACTCCACGCAGCCAGTGGTCGCAGGGCACCGAGCCAGAGCGGTTCGTGTTTATGCTTCGCGCCCCAGATCGCAGGGGCATCGTCATAAAGGCGGGACAACCAGCGCGACTTGCCACTGTCGTGGGCACCGGTGATTAACAGCGAGCGCTTGCGGCTGATGGCTTTTTCGCTCAGTACATCGCCGTATTTGCGGTTTTTTTTAATCAGCAGGGGAATCGCGTATGCCGACCCGTCAGCGCGGATCAAACTGGCCCCTTTACGAATTCTCAGATACTGCAAACCGTCACTACCTGTAACTGCCTGTTCCCCTCAGGAATAGGCGGCACGGTAGCTCAGTGCATCATCAAACACCAGTGTTCAGCGGGTTTTATGCGACAATTCAACGACTATGGCCCCATTAAAAACGCTATAAAACCGCGATTTTTGTGACCGGAAAAACCCCCTTTATTCTGGACACTCAAGGTCCGAAGGAATGCGTAGCATTAGGGGGTAAAAAAATACGCGATAACACCCGGAATTCATCCCGGCGAAACCGTTCATAAAAAACGGACGTTTATTCTGGACACATTTACAGGTTGAAAAAATTCAGTATCCGGGCGAAAAAATCCGAGGCAGAGGGGTAGTTTTAGAGTTTTAGACGCTCCGCCGGCCATACAGGCAGTACGAAATATATGACCGGCAGAGGCCGCATCTGGCGAGATGGGAGGGATCGCAAATGCATTCAATATGTCGGCAGCAGATTCACGGCTATGAATAGGCCGTACTACGGATTAGGGCGATGCTCGCCTACCAGCACTTCCAGTGGAATTGACAACTCTCTGTGCAGTCCACGGATCATCGTCAGTGAAAGTCCGCGTTTGCCGGACAGCACTTCAGACACCCGGCCGCGGTGACCGATCAGTGGTTCCAGATCCTTGCGGGTCAGACCCAGTTGCTCCATTCGAAACTCAATAGCGGCAATCGGCTCTGGCGGACCGACAGGTATTTCTCTGGCCTCCCACGTTTCTACCAGCGTGGTCAGCACATCCAGTTCATCCTCTTGCGGTGAATCGGGACTGGCATCCATCAGCTCGGCAATCCGGGCCAGTGCGGCCTTGTGGTCTTTAGCGGTTCTAACAGGTTTGATGTTCATATCTTTGTGACGTCAATGTTTTCGTACTCGCGGTGCGTGCCGATGAATTTTGTCAGCACAATGCCGAGCCGGTAATTCACGTGCACCACCAGCCGGTACTTATTGCCGGCGATGTTAAACACCACGCGGTTGTCGGCGACAAAGCTTGCATTGCGATAGTCGCGTTTGATGTCAGCCGGCTTTTTCCACTGTGCACTGCTGGCTTCTGCAAACCAGGCCTTGAGCGGTTGCTCTGAATCTGCCCGCCCGGCGCGTTGCCAGTGATCGCGCAGCATCTTGCGGGCAATGATTCTCATGCAGGCAGTGTAGCATGCAAGATCCCAATATGGGAACACATGATTGTTTATCGACCGGAAGTCGAATGTCTTTGGCAAGTTCAGCCGGGGCTGACGGCGGTAGAAATGATGTGATGCATAAAATGCATCGAAAGGCTGCAAATTGAACGCTATCGTGCAACGCTATCCGGGGCTACCTTATGGCCGTGGGTTCTACTCCTCCCTCCGGGAACCTGCACAAAAACCGGGTGTGTTGCGTCGGGGCCACCACGACATAAAATTTCGGTGGCACCAGATTCCCCTACGCAAGCTCGGTAACACCACTACGCATATTTGGTGTCACCTGCGCATCACCGCGCTTGCGGCAACCCCCCCCATATATCCGAAAGTTTACGGTGTGCCTGTTCGACAAAACGGGTAGCTCTCCAGCCTGTATCACACTATAGTGACACTTTGTTACGAGCCTATACAGAACCTGCCTGACTCTCCGCCATCCTGTTTCATTCACTGAATGCCAAAACATGGCATCACATGATCTGAACAATAAAAACAATTACCACCTGGCGGGGGCATTAATGAACACGTTCCTGAAAACAATCTATACCGGCTACCGCAATATTCATCTGATTAGCCACGCCGGTGAATCAATAGATCGCCGCATTGATGCGCTTGGCAAGATAGACAAGCAGAATATCTGTCAGATTAACCAGGCCGACTACCTGAACACCTGCTTATTCAACCACCAGTCAGCAGATCTCGTAGTCATTGATGTTGATTCGATTGGTACTTGCTCGACCGAGTTTCTGTTGTTTTTGCTGCGCTGCTTTTATCCACACTGTCCGGTAGTCCTACAGGGCACGCTGGACAAATCCCAACAGGATCGCTATCTCGCCAGCGGTGTGCTTGAAATTGTCTGCGGGTCAGACACTGCCGGCATGATGGTCACATCCGATGCTGTACAGCAGTAGAGGTGAGCGACAAATGATGACGAAAGAACAATTTGTCCAGACATCACCAGATGAATTTATGAATGAAGGCCAGCTCGACTTTGTGCGGCAGTTACTCATGAACATGCGGGATGCGGCCAATACACGCTCGATCGAAGAGCCGGGCCCCGGGGGTAGGCAGGCTGACCCGATCGATCAGGCCTGGCAGGAAGAACAGTGGATGATCCGTCTGAAACGACGTGCTCAACAAACGGATTTACTCACCGAGATTGACAAGGCACTGCACCGTGTTACGACCGGCGAATATGGTTACTGTGAGTTGAGTGGTGAGCCAATTGACGTCAGACGCCTGCTGGCAAACCCGCTATCACGCACCACAGTGGAAGAACAAGACAGACTTGAGCGATCACAGATGAAACATCTTTACTACGGACAAAACAGGGGGTAAGCACACCAGAGAATGACAGCGAATAAACTCTTGGGTTAACACGAGCCCTGTCCCATTGCGATGTCACTGGCCTGGCATTGCCTTGAGGCAGGGGGTTCAACCGAAGGGGAAAGCCCTCACTTTGCCAAGCCGGTCAAAAAATTGCACTGGACAAACAGCGAATGGACGTCTACGCGCACAGGGACGTGTTTTTTTAGGCAAAGGATAAATGGACAGCAGCCTCACCACTCATGAAATCCGCAGTGGTCTTGTGGTAAGCATCAGCGGTCAATTTGACCATCATCTTTACCGCGATTTTCACGCCCTGTGTGATCGGGTACAGCACAACCAGCAGATCATCATCAATCTGGAAAACACCACTGCCCTGGACAACAGCGCTCTGGAGATGTTGCTGTTGCTGCGTGAACACACGACACGGATCGTCCTTAAACATCCATCGCCTGGCATCACCCGGATTCTCACCGTGGCGAACTTCGACAAACTCTTCAAGATCATCACGCCAACACCTGCCTGAGATGACCACAGAAACCCGGGACACGCTTATCCAGCTTATTCTGGCTGATCAGGCAGCCTACCGGGCGCTAACACGATTGCCGCCGGCCTCGCGCATCCAGCCCGGGACGATTGTTCGCTGTGAAGAACTCCAGGAGCGATTGAAGAAAAATCGTCAGGCACTGGCTGTCTTGTTTGAAAGCCATCCCGAGCTCTGTCAGGCAAATGAGAGAAAAGCGGCCTGAGCACCGTTAAAAGATAATCCGCGCTCACTATTCAATAAATATCCCCATACTGAGTCGGTCTTCTGTACTAAAACCGAGGGATTCATAAAACGACACAACTTGTGTGTTAGTAGAGCGAATTTGAATGTTTGTTTTCATGCAACCCAAACACTTCAGTTGCTCAAGAGTATGTTTTACTAATTTGGATCCTACCCCGCTGCGCCGGTTTGATGGATGAATTGCTACGGCATATAACCATCCTCGATGCCCATCATAGCCTGCTATACATGCACCAACTATTTGTTGATCCTTCTCAGCTACAAAAATAAGGTCATCAACCTTGAGTTTCTCGGATATAACAGAATTTGGCTCATTATGAGGAGGGTCATCTGGAAACACAGTATTCCAGAGCGCCACGACTTGTGTTCTATCTCCATTGTTGTATTTACGTAAATTCAATGTAGCTCCCGTCCTGTTTAGCACCGACCATACGGTCTGTCTCAAGCCTCTTCGAAAACCTCGTATTTCAAAGCTGGCTCGCTTCTCCAGCCAATCGATTGATTTGATCGGATGATTGTCCACGTCCACCCCGCTTTGGCGACGTCCAGCACCCCTCATGGGCTGAGGCCTGTCCAGTGGATAACCATACGGTACTTTGCGGACCAATCATACGGGTACTACACGGACCGCCGATAATTCTGTTGCCACGTACTGGGTTTTGATCGATGAATTGGATAAACCGATTGGAAGTATTTCAACTTTGAAGGAGTGGAGTGACTGGAATGCCGGTTACTAGTGGCTGCGGCCAGCCAATACAGGTTGATGCAGTGGAAAGACTTATAGAAAATAGCGGGGATTGCTTTCGATGATTGCATCGATTATCGACGTACCAGACCCACACGCTGCAATATCATCTCTGCGCACACTACATCGCCCCGACACTGATCACAGACCCCGGTTTTGATGCCCTCCCCCGTCGGCCGCTGATCATGACCGCACACAAGGCACATCCGCCTGTTTGCATGTTCGGCCGCGTACAGATCGAATGCTTTCCTGACAATGTGTCCGTTGATAGTCAGCCTGTGCAACTTGTACATTGTTATTAATATACCTAAACGACTGCAGCAAGCTGTTATAGACACATTTTCTCTATTATGCCGAAATGCGGACTGACCGTTACGTGAGATGGAGTTACCAGCAGGATACTGGCGGCCGTATCAGCCAGCCCGCATAAGTTTAATAGGCACAATCGTGTGAACGGTTTGTGATCAACTACGGCTGAACCCGGTTGGCTATGATCAGCTCATAGTCGCACCCATTCCGCACCAAAACCATTCGGGATTCCAGGAACCCACCCTATTAATGCAGTGGATGTTTGTTGCGCTGTTGAGTATTAGCGGATAGCCGGAAGTGCCCGCTATTGCCAATCTCGCGACTACGCAGGCTCTGTAACACCGTTACGCATAATTGGTGTCACCTGCTCATCACCGCGCTTGCGGCAAAACCCCAGAAACGCCCGCCGCCAGTCCTGCAGCCGCTTGCCGTTGCTCTGGTTCCAGAGTTGCCATTCATCCCACAGTGCATACACGTCTGCCCTGCCGCACAGGGCTTTGCCCTCTTCTGCCAGTTCCGGCGGGATCTCTGCCGGCGGGAGTACCAGCTGTTCCTGAGCGGGCTTTTTGTCAGCCTTGATCGTGCGACTGATAAACTTCACCTTGTCGCCTTCACTGTCGTATTTAACCCGGTACTCGGGTAAATGATCCTGCTGTTCGAGCTGCTTCACGGCCAGCCGGAATTTCTTCAGCGCACTGCGGGAGCCGCTTTTCTGCCACAGCGTTTTCAGCTGTATCGACCAGTGTTTTTTATGGCCGCAATGTTTGCGTGCGATCTCGTACAGCCGCCGGTCAATAGACTTTCGCAGCCGAAAGTAATCCCGGTCAATCGTCAGTACCTGCCGGGCGATCAGTGAATTGTAATACCACTCCGAGAGCGTGATCTCTACCGCGACCAGCCGCCCCTTGAACCGCTCACTCTCGATCAACTGCGCCGAATCGAGCAGATGAAAAAAGCCTTCCTGCCGGTAGTGGCCTGTTTTGATATTGGTCTTGATCAGGCTGCCTGTCAGCCGGTTGAGGCTGTTTTTAATCAGCCGGTAGCCATGCCCGCTAACATCCCGGTTCGTGGCAATAAGCAGATCATGCAGTGAAATACGCATCCTGCGGTGCGGCGTCTCACCGCGATTCATTCGCTCCATAACCTGCGAGCCGCAATACAGCAGGATGTCCTTGTCAAAGATAGTCGGCAGGCCCCAGAAACTGGGCTGAACCTGGATACTTACAGGCCCGTGTACATAGTCCAGCGCCCGCTTGTCCGGCTTGGTGGACAGTGTAAACAGCGGATATTCCATGCTCGCCACATCGTCCTTGAACGGCAGCGAATCGAAAATATCCGCGATAAAAAAATCCTGTTGCGGATGCCGCTCCGGCAATAAAGGGGACAATTTACCCATGTGTACCTCCTACCACTAAAACTGCTCGTCCCCCTATTTTGAATAACCGGCTATCTATTAAAAACCTCCAATAAATGCCAGTCATAGAAAATGTCAGGATTTTTATCACCAGGGGCATAACCAGACGAGATACTTATCTTCGTGATTTCAAGAACCACAGGCATCATAAATGGATGTCAAATCCGGGGCAATATCTTCGTGACTTCAGGAACCAAATTCCTGTGATAACTCTTCGGGATTTCAGGAACCGTTTGCCTGTGGATAACCTCTTCGTGATTTCAGGAACCTGAGGGTCAAAACCATACGTGATTCTAGGAACCCCCATACGTGATTCTAGGAACCCCCATACGTGATTCTAGGAACCCACCCTATTTTTATGTTGTTGTTTTTATTGGCCCAAAACAGGTTATCCACACCCCGTAACTCTCTTTTAACTTAGAGTTAACAAAACTCACTCCTGTGGATAACTTGAAAATCGTGTTTTTTCCGGCAGATTTTCGAGTTCCAAAAACGAGTACTCCTACCCTTCGCCATCCATGGCTTCGCCACACCTGTCGGCACATCCATGTGCCGGAATAATGATCTCGCTACGCTCGGCTTTTTAAACACCCCCTGGGGCGCTGCCCCAGACCCCGAGGTATTTTCACAACCATGGAGAAATGTGGTGTGATTTCGGGGATGGATTTGGGCAGGAAGGCATCAGACAGGCCGCTGACGACGATTTTTTCGATTTTCCATGCAAAACTACGCCTTGAAAATTTAGAGGGCTTAGAGGGGCTCTCAGGGCGTCAGGATTCGGGGTGATCTGATCTTCGTTCGTGCTGACGCGGAAAAATTACTGGCTGGCGATGGGCCGGCCTGTGAGATTTCCGAATTTATTCAATCCTGAGAAAACAGAAGTGTTCTCTTTCCTTCCGGGTTAACACAAACCTTGGCCCCCCCGTAGAGTCACTCGCCTCCCCTCAAAAACTCGCCGCACGGTTGCCGGTTTTTACAAAACTCACAACCACATTTCCGGCCCGGTCTGAACTATTTCATCGCCCTGCCCTGCCAGTTACTTTCAGGGATTACTGCAACGGCATTGAACTTTTTTGTCGGTGTATACACGTATACGCCTATAGTAGATAACCTACTGATTCTTTCGATATTTTCACTTTACTGATCGGGCACTAATTGCGCACTATCCCGCGTTGCGCAATGTGTATACACCTATACGTGTATAGGGAACATGATGTGTATACCCGTATACCCGTATACCCGTATACCCGTATACCCGTATACCCGTTGCGCGGAAGTGTATAAACGTATACACCTATACACGTATAGAACAATTACAACGATAAACGCACAGGGCTATACACCATGAAAGTGCTTGCTGTTCTTTCCCAGAAAGGCGGGGTTGGCAAAACCACCCTTGCCACCAGCCTCGCCGTCGCTGCCGAAGCAGACGGTAAACAGGTCGCTTTGATCGACCTCGATCCCCAGGCCACTGCCACCTTCTGGCACGACACCCGCCATCGCGAGACGCCGGCAGTGGTTTCCATCCAGCCGATCCGGTTGTCGGCCGTGCTCAATGCTGCGCGTGAGCAAGGTACCGATCTGGCCATCATCGACGGCGCTGCCGTCCAGCGCGAGATTGCCTACGATGCAGCGGCTGTCTCTGATTTTGTGCTGGTACCGACCAAACCGGCAGTGTTTGATATCAAATCCATGACCGAGACTATCCGGGCCATCCAGCAGCACGACAAGCCACTGGCTATTGTGCTCAACATGATCGCGCCGACCGGTGTCGAGAACACCGACGCATTTGATGCAGCCGCTGTGCTGGGTGTGGAGATTTGCCCGGTCACCATTGGCAACCGCAAGTCATTTTTCCGCGCCCAGGGTCAGGGACTGGCGGCGCAGGAGTTCGAGCCACACGGCAAGGCCGCCGAGGAGATTGACCGGCTATACGCGTATACCTGTATACACCTATACAACCGGCAGTCTGGCCAGTCTGTTGAACAACCGGCAGTAGATGAGGTGGTGACAGCATGAGCCGCGGCAATTCACTCCAGGCAGCACTCACGGGCGCTGCATCCGCGCCGGTAAAAGACGGCAAGTCTGCAGCAGCCAAAAAAAATTCATCTGCCAGATCGGGGAAGGGCAGGGCGGCGGCCGCTGGCAAGTCTGCCAAATCCGCCACCACCAAATCGGCCGGCGCTGATGGCGCTGATACTACCGGCGGCCGCGCCCGTGACAACACCGTGCTCGTAGGCGCTCATTTCCCGAAACACGTCCTGCGCCAGCTGCGCCTGATTGCCGCCGAGGAAGACACCACCAACCAGGCCCTGATCGCCGAGGCGCTGGACCTGCTGTTCCTGAAAAAGGGCAAGCAGAAAATCGACAGCCTGATCGGGTAGGGCGGCCATGTGTATACACGTATACGGCTATACGTGTATAGGATACTGGCAAAAGAAAAGCCGCTGCCGGTTGCCCGGTAGCGGCTTCTCCACGGTTGGCGGTCATCGGCTCCTCAGCCTGTACCGCGGGGACAGGTTAACAGGGATTTTCCTGGCTGCAACTTGCGGCAGGGCTGGTGAGACAACCAGTCAGATAATATATATAATAATATATATTTGCCGAGAAACTGAAAATCCTGCGTGTGATCTTTGAATGGGATAGCGAGAAGAATCTCAGCAATATCCGAAAACACGGCGTCAGTTTCGAAACAGCGAAACGGATATTCGATGGTTATGTCATGACCACAATCGACGACCGCTTTCCCTATCCGGAATTGCGCGAATGCAGTATTGGAATCGTTGACGGCATCACCGTTTTGGTTGTTATTCATACCGACACAGACACAGGGAAAATCCGTCTCATCTCAGCCCGAAAAGCCACCAGAAAAGAACGGACACGCTATGAAAAAACCACCTTTTGAAAAGCCACTGACCCCGCAGGAACTGGCTGCCTTGCCGGACGAAGATATCGACCTGAGCGATATCCCCGAGTTAGATGAAAAGTTCTGGGAAAATGCCGAAATCAGGGCCCCTGAAAAACAGGGGATCTATATCAAGCTCGATCGTGACATTGTCGACTGGATGAAGTCTCAGGGCAGAGGATATCAAGCCAGGATCAATGCCGTTTTACGCAGTTATTACAATGCTAAACACAAGTCGGAATCCTAAGAGGTTAGGCGGATCTTCACCGTGCTTGTGAGCACTCACTTTGGATCTGCTAGTTTTGAAAAAGGAGGAAAAAAAGCCGTGCGGTTGCCCGTAGCGGCTCTACAGTTTTGGTCATCGGCTCTTCAGCCTGTACAGCGGTTATAATCTAGCATAGAGTTATCCGCTATCTTCCTCTTCTGTATTATTCCCCTTCCCCCCCTGAATGAAAAGCAACTTTGAATCATCATTCGAAACTAACGACGAAAAAATACTATTTAATCTTGCAAGTAAGTCGTTTTTAAGTGTTTGGTCGTATTCTAATTTATACCGTGATCAGGGCGACTCGACTAACGGGGGTGCTGGAAAAGAGTTCTGCGATTTCACTGCAATATTTGGGAATGATGTTTTGCTATTCAGTGATAAACGCATCGAATACAAAAATAGTCATGAGGAAAATGTTGCGTGGAATCGATGGCATAAAAAAGCTGTAGTTAGTTCAGCAAATCAGTTGAGAGGCGCTGAAAGATGGCTGTTGAGATACCCTAACAGGATTTTTCTTGACAAACGCTGTACAGAGCGACTTCAAATCCCGTTAGGAGAAAATCCAAAAATACATAAAGTAGTAGTTACTCATGGATTGGAAGATGTTCTAAAGTCTCGTAGTGGAGAATCATCTTTCTCCTATACTTCATCTGAAGACTATCGAAAAGAATTTTGGATAAGACAGAAAGATTATATACCTGGCGATATTGTTCATGTTTTTACCGGTGATACTTTGGCATTTTTAATGAACCATATCGATACCACTCGAGATTTTGTTGAATACCTTATAGAAAGAGAGTGTGTTTTTACATGCGATGTGGATATATTTGTATTCAAAGAATCTGATCTCGTTCATATGTACTACAAGACAGTGAAAAATGGCGACAAAACACAGCGTCAAGAATTGGTGCAAAATGGTGCTCCAGTATGCACTTTTCATCATGGAATTAGTGCCCTTCTTCAAGATCATGTTTTCCATGAAAAAAGGAGGGCTGATTGGATTTCGTATTTTTGGGATGGCTTAATAGAAAATATATCTCATCATATTGTCCAAGGGACCGCGGAAGGTCCTGGAGTGAAAAATCTCAGTCAATCTGAAATAGTATTGCGTCGCCTAGCAGATTTTTCGAGATTTGAAAGGCGAATAATGTCTGATAATTTTTGGAATATGTGGTTGTCGGTTCCTCCAAAATGCAGGGGCAATAGGGTTGTAAAGGAAATGGGAAATGTTCTTTATGTATTCGTGCTTATTCCAGAAGAAAATTTTCAAAATAATGAACAATATCGGAATTTTAGACGTCATTTACTTTGTGAATATATATGCATATATGGACTCGAGTTTCGTTCTTATAAAGAAGTTGTTGGGATAGCAGCAAAAACAAGAGAGGAAAAGGAAGTTAATGAAATTACTCCGCTTATTATAAAGCAGTTGCTACTTGCTGGTGTAGATTACGCATGGTGGGATAACTCATGTTGGACAGATGAAGATATTCGTAACACTGTAATAGCAAGGGACGAGCTTATTAGTGAAAATCTACTCAATTCACCTGAACATCGCACTGAGACACATAGGCGCAGTCACGAATTTAAGGATGGTAGTTCAGTTTCTGACTAAGCGGCCCCCCGCCGCTTCATCCACTCATACAACGTAGTAGGCGAGCATTCCACGATCTTGGCAATCGCCCGTTTGCTGACCTGCTTTTTCAGCAGTGATCGAATCTCCGCCTCGCGCTTGTCCAGCTTTACCGTTTCTGCATTGCCCACAGGCCGGCCCAGTGTCATGCCGGCCTGTTTGCGTTTGGCCAGTGCCTCTTTGGTTCGCTGTGACACAAACTCCCGTTCGATCTGTGCAGCCAGCCCCAGTACCGTGGCCATGATGGTGCTGGTCATGTTTTCGGATTCTGCAAAGATCATGTTTTGTTTGACCACGTGTACGGCGATGTTTTTCTCTGCGGCCACTTCAAGAATTTCCAGCACCTGCAGGGTAGAGCGGGCCATACGCGAGATTTCAGAGACCACCAGGGTATCTCCGGTTTGCATGGTGGCCTCGATCAGATCCCCGATTTTACGCTCGCGCCATTTCTTGCGACCGGAGACAGTATCCTCGATAAAAGAGATATTGGGCAGTTGGTGTGTGTTGCAGTAATCGAGAATGCCGTGACGTTGATTGTCGACATCCTGCTGATCGGTAGAGACGCGAAGGTAAGCATAAACAGCCATGATCTTTCCTGCGGTAAATACACTGATCATTTTATCAGGCGTGTTCATATACGGCTAATAAAACACCCTGCCATAAATGGTATTCGCTATCATTGACGATCCCTCAAAACGGTAGTGATATAGTTTGAACGTGACGGTGATCGGCAGGATGAACGAATGATAGAAAAAGAACAGGCTGTCTATCTGATCCGTGTAGATGCGAGTGCAAACTACTATCGTTACTACAGTGTGCGGGTTGATCCTGATTTATTTGGCCGCTGGTCGCTGATCCGGCAGTGGGGTCGACTGGACTATGATGGCGGGGCTATGCGGGTTGACAGTTTTGAGACTGAGGCGCTGGCGCTGGGGAAGATGGGTGAGATTGTGGGGCAGAAGAGGCGGCGGGGGTATTTTGGTGGTGAGGTTACCGGATGACAGCTTTCAGCCAATACAGTCGTAGATGTTTTATGATTGGAACTTCTGCTTTCCACTCAATTTACAAGGAGCTTACTCAGATGAATACACGTTTTATTGCAGTATTGATTCTATGCGTAATTTCGTCATATGAAGTTGCGGTAGCAGCAGACTCTAACCACCATTCTCCCTATGCCAGCGAACAGAATCGAACAATAAAAAGTCTTTCACAAAATGATATAGCGGATCTTACAGCCGGTGCTGGTTGGGGACTTGCCAAAGCGGCCGAACTCAATGGTGTGCCAGGCCCTATGCATTTGCTGGAGATGAAAGATGAGATCGGTCTTACGGACGTTCAGATTGAGAGTATAGATCGTGTGTTTAATGAGATGCGCTCTGACGCAAAATTGCTAGGTAAAAAACTTATTCTTCAGGAAACTGCCCTTGATGATAAATTCAAAAATGATGTGCCTACACCTGAGGAGCTCCGCATTCAATTAGCCGAGATTGGAGAGACTCGATCTTCTCTAAGGTACGTTCATTTGTCTGCACATCTGAAGATGCCAAAAATTCTTTCTGCCTCACAAATTGATAGTTACAATCAATTACGTGGTTACACAGTAAGCGATGATCCATGCGCAAACGTGCCAGCCGGGCACAATGAGGAGATGTGGAAAAAGCATAATAATTGTGGATGAGAATATTCGCCACTGGTCCATATGCCGCAACGTTTCCAAAAGCCTCCCCTACCAATAGAAGATATCGTGCACCTAGATTGAAACCTACCGTTCACAGTGAAAGACTGACCGGTGGCAATGGGAACAAAGCCGCCATTAGAACAAAGCCGAGTGCTCAACAAAGAGTGTTAACTCTCGTCGAACTAGTGACGACACCATTGCACGAGAGAGGACCCAGGCACCCGGTGGTGTCGGGGATCGGCTCCGGTAGGTACTCGGTCGCTCCGGCCCGTTTGCAAACTCGCTAAGGCTCGCAATGCGCCCGGCAGGCGTGCGGCACCGGCACTCTGGTGCGTTTCTTATTGGCTGTTGTGCAGATGGCGGGGGCGCCCGCGGGCGTCGGGTGGGCGGGCCGGCAACCTGCGGGGGATCGCAGACCTGGCGCCATGGCACAGGTTCGCCTTCGCTCCCCGTGCCGGCGCCGGTCTGCTCCCCCCGCAGATTGCCGGCCCTTCAACAGATTGCGCTCCGGCACAGGCCCCACGGCTGACGCCATCGGGGCCCGTGCCTCCGCGCAACCTGTTGACCACCCGCCGCCCGCAGGCTGGTGCCTGTAAGAGAAGGCGGGGGCGCGTTGAGGCCAGAGTGCCCGTGCCGCACGCCTGCCGGGCGCATTTGCCCCCACCGGCGACGGGCCACATGCTCAGTGCAAATAGTTGAGGTCCGGGGCGATGGAGGGTGCCGAACGTCGTGCCCGTCCGGCCGGCCGCACACCCCGGGTGCGGATTTGGCCCCGACACCACCGGGCGCCTGCGTCCTGTGGCTTCGTTCGGGGTCAGGCAGGGGCAGCAAAAGCAAAAAGCCGGCAAAACGGGCACAAAACCGGGGGTGTGTTCAGTGAAAACCCTAAAACGGCTTATTCTGGACACATAGCGTTCAGATCAAACCCGAAAAGTCCGAACATATGCGTTCAGTAAAAACGAACGTTTAATCTGGACGCTGGTGGCGGGTCAGGGTGGCACCTTTATGTTTTATCTATGCCTGCAGGCACTTTTCCCTATGTCCTTGTCTATGGCTTGTGCATATGACCTTTCGCGGCTCCGGGAGATCGAGGGACATGCGAGACCGAGGAGGCCGCCGTACGCACAGCCCGTGACGCAGCCTTTCGTCACAGATCGCTCTATAAAAGGTTGCTCGCCGTTTGAGTGCAGTGGTTTTGTTTAGGGCCGGGGGCGGCTCGCCTCTTGATTCCCCACCCGCGCTTACGCACCCCGGGGTACCGTGTGGGGGGCACAAGTTCCGCGGCTCGTTCCTCCCACGCTGCTTGTGCCCCCTTGTCACACCGTACCCCGGGGCGCTCCAGCGCCACCCGCCCCGCCGCCACTTACAGCGATACTCTGTTGTCTGTAAGGTTGCGAGCCGTTTGGTTTATCGGGCCATAGCGGGGCATGGGGCGGCTCGCCTATTACGTCCCGCCCCGCGCCTGCGCCACTCGCTCCGTGTCCATGCCGGTGCGTTGCCCGTGCGCTCGCTTCCTCGCTTCGGGCGTGCCGCACCGGCATAGACACTGCGCGACCGGCTCCGGCACTCCCGCCCCTTTAAAGCAAAAGCAAAAGCAAAAGCGATAAAGCGGCAAAAGCGAAAACCAAAAAACCAGGAGAGGATCATAAGGCCCCGGGGTTGTCTGGCTGGCTCCATTAACCCGAATACCCGCTGGCGCCAATACCTTGCAAAACCCGGTGACTGGTGGCGCTATTGCGTGGCAACCAACACGGTTAAAAGCAGGTACGGCCATCCGCGGCCCCCGCCCGCCAATGCTGTTGCTCGTGTGACTGTCTTTATTTGTCAGCAGTCTTGCCGGCGCATGGTGTTGTCGTTCTTCTTCAAGTCCCGGCCTCGCAACCGCCCCGCCAGTGGTTGGGTTCATACCGTTCGGTCGGGGGTCGGGGCGGTGTGCGGTTTTGTTGCGGTTGTACCGGCGTGCAGGCTGGCAGGATTGGCAGGCGTGGCGCGGATGGCACATCGTGCAGGGGGACGGGCGGGTTAACAGCAAACGTCAAAAGCAAAAGCGGGGGCGTCGGTTGAGTGTGTGCCGCTGCTGACAGGCCCGATCAAATCGTATCCTGCGTTATGCCCGCGTCAAGGCCGGGCCGCAAGCGGTCGCTGTGCGAGCCTTGACCCGGGCGCCACTGCGGATCGGGGTTGATCATGCCTGTAAGCAGGGGACTGCCGGGCGTATGTTGGGGGGAAAGCGGGGGGCGTAAAACTATGGGCTATTGCCGGCTGCGCCGGCTATAGCCCATTATTTGGTGATGGATATAGGACAACTGATTCAGGAATACGGCGTACCCGCAGCACTGTGGTCAGGCTTTCTGCTGTGTCTGGGCTGGTGGATACGGCACGAGTGGAAGATTCTGGGCACGCCGGCGGATGGTGCCTTTGAAACCCGTCTCAACCGCTTGCGGGGGGCGGATGGTGAGGGGCGGGATTATGCACAAGGGTACAAAGCTCGGCTGAAAAGCTTTCTGGCCCGGGTGGATCAGTATTTCGGGGCCTTGCCAGCGCCGGATGAGCAGGGGGAGGTAAAAG
Organism: Chromatiales bacterium (ex Bugula neritina AB1); assembly: GCA_001730015.1. Taxonomy (GTDB): domain Bacteria; phylum Pseudomonadota; class Gammaproteobacteria; order Granulosicoccales; family Granulosicoccaceae. Next base: position 16,048 of record MDLA01000082.1, read on the forward strand.
CACTTGAACAGATTCGGTTGTCATTGTCTGTCAATGCATTCGAGCGTTTGTTGTTACTGGCAGTGGCTTATCCGGTGTTGTTTGTTGTGTTGGCGTGGTTGTTTACCAATTCCGGTGAGTTGGGTGATCTTGCACTATTGGGTGAAACAGAAAGAGCCTGGCAACGTGCAGTGGCAGCGCTGTTTTTGGGTTTAGGTATTTTTTCGTTTTATCGCTTTGCGATTGTATCCGGGTGGCGTCAATGGGTGTGGCTCATTGTCGCTAGTGTTTTAGCTAGTGCTTTCGCTGGCGTTGTCGTTTTCAGTGGCGCTTTCGATGGTATTACTGTTTTCGTTAGTAATTTAGGCGGTGCTATCGCTAGCGTTTTAGCAGGCGGTGCCATTGGCTCTTACATTCTCGTAGCCGTAGCCGTTGAAGCTGGCGCTGCCGCTAGCGTTTTAACTTGCCTTGTCATGGGGGCTGTCGGCTTATCTGGTGTTTTCAATTCATCTGGCACTTACGGTTTAGCTTTAGCTTTCGTTTTTGCTTTATTTACCCTTTTATGTGTTATAGGCGTTGAATCTTCCAGTAAAAGAGCCAGAGAAGGGAAATATTTACATCTGCACTATCTAGCCTTCTATCTGCTCTATTTGTTGTTCTGTGCAGTGGCTGTCTGGATGATTGTGGCGTTTGCTGATCCCGGGAGATATCGGCCTGCTTTTACGTTATTGCTGTTTCTAGGCATATTGCCAGTGTTTAACGCACCGCTTGACTGGCTGTCCTTTGGTATTACCCGTGGTTTGTTGCGTTCTATTGTCGGGGGCGGTCACGGGGCGGGGTGGTCTTTGTTCTGGGCGCTGGCGGATGTGGTACTGGCACTGCTGTTACTGGTGCTGGTAGCGGCTACTACCTGGGGCGGTGTGTATTTGATGAATCAGGTGGCGCTCTGGGCGGGCGGTGCAGTGGTGGTTGATCTGGATAATCTGTTGCGGCAGTTGCGGGCTGGCAACTGGCGTGAAAATCTGTGGATCTGGCTGATGCTGGGGTCTACGCTGATACCTACAGCGATCCATTTTTTAATTGCTTCCATGGCGGGCTTTCTGGCGTTGAACAGGGCCACTGTAAAGACGGTTATCGCCAAAATGCAGATGGCACTGGATAAGAAAAATATGCAAGGGGGAGATGCCGAGCGGGAAGCGGCTGTTGTGGTGGATTCGGATGCGCAGCGTCAGGCGTTTTTCTATCTCTATATTGCACCGGTGCTGGTCGGTGCAGTCTGGCTGTTACTGGTACTGGGCGTAGCGCTGGTGTTTATGTTCTGGCTACCGGATCTGGTGCAGTGGTTTCTGTCTCTGTTCGGCGGGCCTGACCTGCCGCCGGAGCGGGAGTTGTTCCGGTTTCCTGTTATTCATCAGGTTTAGCACTGCCGTGCTGATAGCACCTGCTGCGGATCGGGCAATGCTTTAGATGTAACTAGTTACCTCTTCTTTTTAGCCGGCAAGGCACCCAGCACAATGCGGTGATCCTTTTTCCCGTCCGGGTAGCGGGCCCGGTATTCAATGGTGCGTTTGTGTTTGTACGGGTAGCTCGCCTCGATCGCGATGGCCTTTTTGTGCTTCTTTTTGAAACCTGCTAATTCCGCCTCGCCATCCCACTGGTAGCTGTCGCGCAGCATTCCCCAATCCCAGTCGGTGTGTTTGCCATTGCGGTTATTCACGCCCCTGTCGATCCGGATGGAGACTGCCGCTTCCCAGTCCTCATAGCCGACAGGGCGTTCCAGGCCGATGGTATCCAGCTCTACGGCTGTCTTTCGTCGTCTGCTGGTTGCCTTCTTCTTGGCGGCAGCCTTCTTTTTGGCGAGCTTTTTCTTCGGCGCTGCTGTCGCCAGCTTCGCTGCCGGTTTTTTCCTGGCTGGTGCTTTCTTCGACACCGGCGCGGGAGCCTCCGGCGCCCGGGCGTCTGTCTGCAGGATCAGGCGGGTAATGGCTTCCTGCTTGGTCAGACCCTGTGCCTTGCACAGCTTTTTGAGCCGTGCCACGGCCTTTGGCGGTAACCAGATGGCTGACTGCTGCCAGCCAGCCTGTTTCATGCGCTCTCTGTGGGCTTTTACCCGGTCACTCATGGTTGTTAGCCGGTCACTGGATGTGTGGGTTGTATAGTAACTAGTTATTGGGGATAGTCAAAAGGGGTGATATTCCGGAGAGGGTAGCAGGCCAGCAAGCGGCTGTCGTGGCCGGGTTTATCATTGACTATGGCCCCTATTTAACATAATCAAGATTACACGCAGTTCTGCAACCATGGTCGAAAATGGCCATCCATGGCGCATATTTCGCTGCTTTTAGCTGAAGATGATTCCAGCCTTGTTGATGATCTCCTGTCCGTAGACAATCAGGTTGGTCGCGATCAAAACGATCACCATGACGGTGCGCACCAGCAGCAACTTCTTCTTGATGTTGGTCAGCCAGGTTTTCATTGCAGTTTTGTTGATGAGCTTCTGGCCGTAAATGCTCAGGATCGTCACGCTCAGTACCAGTATCAGTACCATCAGCCAGGTCGTTGTCATTAGCGCCTCCTTCTGTTGTTACTTATTTATACGGCGCTGGCGGTCAAAACGGGGTTAAGCACAAGAGATTATTCACTTCTCTATTGCGTACCTCCCTGTATTACACCCGAAAAATGTCGAGAGCTCCCAGGCAAGTACCTTGCGAATTCTTAGTTCCGTAGAATCCGACATAACTATGCTGCATTGGCTATAGGTACACAGCTTTCGGTAGGTCCCCTCAGCAGTGCTCTCATACACCTGCTCTGTCTGATTGTCGAAACGAAATGATTCTGTTTCTGTATACATTCCAGATTGCCGTTTCCCTTATCGAGTTAGGTAGATAACGCCATGAGTCTGAACAAGATTCCGAAATTTGATTGCCTGTTTTAGAGAACGCTCAATTCGATAGCGGAATCAACTACCTGTTAGTGATGAATCTGGTCTGGCCAATAAGTATGCCACAGTATACCGTGCCTGCTAAATATATGGGAATCAGTACCTGCAGCGTTAAGTATCCTTTGTCAAATTGGTTGACTGAACTATACAGGAGGAGCGTAGACAGGCCGGCTTTAAGGGTTACGTCAAAGCCTTGTTTATGCAGTCAACAATCGGACATCAATATATAAAGGAGATATATTAATGGAAGGTGTATCAACGCAGCAGTTTATAGCAGAGGAATTTGGCGGGAAGGTAGAAACACTGGACGAAATGCTAAAGCTTTGGAAAAGCAATAGCCATTTGTTGCAGGCAGGTGATTCGATCCCAACACTGGATGACTTATTAAAGGACAGTAAAAAAGCGCCCACAAACACCAAGATAGCAGTTGTACCCAAGCAGCCTAACGATTCGGATCTGAGTAGCTTGAGGAATATCCGTTTACTCGAAGCCTACATATCAGCGTCAACATCGGCAATTTTATATAAAAACAATCCCAAGGGGTGGGACATCGGAAACCCTGCCGAAGCGGCTGACTTTATAACCAAGAGTGCTGATACACAGTTCCGAGTGATCACCCAGGGACTGCCATCGGTCCTCAACTTCGGGCCTGCGGTATCTCAGTCGTTTAATAAGCAAGTGACTACGGCCGATCTACACTTCGAGTTTCTTAACGGTCTGTTCGCTGACTTTAACTTCTCAAAGGATATACTCAGTGAACTGGACGGGGTATTGAACAAGGTCCGGGATTCGCTCGAAGCGCTTAAACTGAGCTGGTCAGACCAAACCCAGACATTGAATCACCTGGTTTCGTTCCACTATCCAGTAAAGGTGATGAATACAGAGCTGAATGACTGGAAGCTCCGACTGTTCTATCTACAGGTGAATCAACACTCATGGAGAGTATCCGTGGGAAAATCGTCGATTGGGAAAGTAGATTTTAAAATGAACTACTTTGACTACGTTTCCAACTTCAATGACGGCCAGTTCGAGCGAAATCAGGATACGATACAAAACTATATTGACAGTTTGACCAAACAGGGCTTCGAAGCGATTGAAAAACTCACCACACCTGTTGCAGTGAAAACCGACGAAACTCTCAATCAAGGTGGCGCACCGAATCTTCGGTTGGCGGTGAAAAGCGATCCACGATCTTTTACTGATGAAGAAAAGGCGGAAATTATCGGTGATGACATCGTCAACCTGGTGTCAAACCTGGGTGATCTCGACATCACCAGCCCGGAGCAGGTCTACACAGATGTTAAGCGGATAATGGACAAGCTGGCAGAAGATGTGAGCGAACGAGCCAAGGAGGTCGTCGAGAAAAAATAGTAGACTATAGATAGCGGGCTGTTCGCAAACGATCAGTCCAGCTTGATCTCTCCCCCTTCTGTGTCTGGATCGCAAGGCCAATGTGATCCAGATACAGAAGGGGTTTGTGTCATATCCACACTTATCGTGTCAATGATGATCTGCTTTTAGTCTGATCGCCAGCTTCTTTCGCTGTGATTGTAGATCGCAAACGATCTGCTGATGGCGTATTTTATTTTCTCTGCTGTTTCGGAGTCTTGCCGGTAGTCGATGCAGTGAACGCAATTCTTCCTGATTCTCCAGGATATCCTTTACCAGATTATTCATTGTATTCTCTTTAAGTAGAAATACTTATTGTTGTTATTGTCCGGTCGAGACGTAAGAGAAACCTGGTGTCTCAGGCTTGGTATATCGGCCGCTTTCTGCGCATAGTGAGTGAGGGATATTACCGAATTGGAACGAGTACGCTGGTCTTCTGTTTGATCGGGGCACTCCCAACCATATGCCTAACAGTTGCTGAATGCGTATGGGTATGTGCGTTGATTGAGAGATAGTGGATGTAGCAACCAGGCGTAGATTTACCGATATCCTCTCCGAGAGTGGCTATAGTACCCTTCTCTCTACAACATTATTCGTTGCAAATACAATGGACGAAATGAAGGTCGATGATCAAACGCGATGTGTTTCTGCACTGGAGCAGGAACTATCAGAATTACGTCATACGCTTCAGGTAATTAAGAGCAGGCTTCAATCACCGACTGGTGAAGCGCATTGCGTTCAACTCGTTCAGGTTTATAAAACACTCAGACACACGATCGATAGTTTGCATTCTTCAATCGATCAACGTCACGACATTCCTGAAGAATAATGGTTTCGTTAGCTGGATAGAATAATCGTGCGATAAAAAGATCAGCCGGTGATTCCATTCACCGATCTGATCCAAAGTGTAGTTCTCTACAACGCCGTTAGGGAGGCGTTGTAATAAACCCACTGATACAGTAGCGGCGCAGTAGTGTCGCGCTGTACCTCCCCCTCTTTCACCGGTCTGTCGGCACTATATCGATTAAAAAGTAAGCCGGATCGATCCAGCGCATACTAGCCTGTCGTCTCTATAAATCACTGCCACTGTGACTCGGTGGGATGAGAATTGCTGTCTTTACTCATCAGCGGAGCTGATGCTGACAGACAGGGAAGACAGGTATGAGCAAAGTGGGCGTTTTACTCTTACTGATTACCGGGCAGGCACTCACCGGCCATGCAACGGCTGAACATAACCGTGCTACCGCAGTGCCGGTTGAGGCCAGTGTGGAGGCACGTGTGGTGTTAACCCGGGTTCATGACACACAGGCTCGGCATGATGAAAACGTGCTTGATCGTATTGTACAGCCGGTCACGGTGATGACCCGTATGCAGGATGGCGCCTTTCAGACGGATCATGGCAGTGGCATCCTTGACGGGCGCCGGTTGATCACACCGATTTCGGTGTTAAATCGCTATCAGGACTATCATGCCCGGTCGCTACTCATTCGTGGCATACCGGTTACGGTAGAGCATATAGATCCGGAATATTATCTGGCTATATTTAATGTACCCGATGAAGTGTGTGATGAGTGGTGTGATGTACCACTGAACTGGGCCGGACTAGACCAGATATATCCCGGTCAGGTTGTTCGCTGGCAGTCCCGAAGTAACCGATCGTTCAGTGCAACAGTCACCGCCATCACTCAAACCACATCGCTAAAGTTGCCGATGGCACGTCGTTGTGAAGGTGCCGTGCTGATACAGACAGATCGCCCGTTTGATCCGGAAGATGCCGGCCTGCCGGTTGTTGACCATCAAACCAATACGCTGCTGGGCATCATTCAATCATCTGTTGAACAAGATGGCAGCGGCGGATTCGTGCCTATGGCCTGTGTGGATATTTAGAAACCCCGTTCTGAATATCTTTACGCTGTCAGATGCCTGTCTGATCTGCCCCCACTCTCCTGCGGTGCGGATGCAGCGGCTGGTTCAATGGCAAACAGCTTGTCAAAATTGGCAGTGGACAGAACGCGGCCGACAGCAGGCTGCGGATGTTTAAGTACAATCCGCCTGTGACTATCACCTATATGCTCGCGTAACAAAAGCAGTAAACCCAGTGCTGTGCTGTCGAGATAGGTTGTGCCGCTCAGATCAACGGTAATAGCCTGATCAGGTTGCTTTGGTAAATCCTGGTAGCTGTCCCTGAAAGACTCATACAACTGATAATCAAACCGGCCGGTCACATAGAGTGTTACGCCGGCACTTGTGCCAAATTGGCAGACCGGCTTCGTGGGTGTGCGATCTTTCATTGTTGCTCTCGATCCCTGTGAGAGAATCACTACACATCCCTGCAGTGTGTAACCGCATTGATTCGCAAAGCCTGGTTGAATGCCCTGAAATGACACAGGGAGCCGGCGATGTCAGCTCACCTCCACCCTTCCCTCGGTAAAGCGGCGGAGTGAAAAGAAGGAAGCAAACTGAACATCCCCCATCTAACCGACCCCTGCCTGTAGTGACAGGACTGTTACAACAGTTCTCTATATCAGTAACGGCACGGTATGTGAGATATTTCACATTATTTTCCCATCGCCGCTCAAATAGAAACGAGTGCAAAGAATCCGCTGGGAGAATGAAGAAAGATGGCGCCAAAACGCCTCGCTTACTGGAAGAGCAAAGACGCCAGACACTATTTTGTCGACCCGCTGGAAGCGACTGGAAAAGGTGTGTATTGCCTGGTGTCAGCGGCCAACGGTGCATTTACGATGCATGAGTGTGTCAGTGAAGAACCGGACCGTGTGATTGAAGATCTCACCCGGTTTCAATTCGGTCTGGTACACGGATGCCGCAACATTGAAAATCAGCTAAACGACTGGCTAATTGCAAATAATGCTGCCATAGATTGATCCGGGTTGAGACCAGGGTAGCTTCCACGGGGCGGTGGACCTGTGCTCGCTTCGACTGTATTGCCATCGCTGCAGATGTCTATTGCTCAGCTCTACAATCAGTTCTGCGTTACAGCATGTCGAGCAGATGGTGGCCGTTGTGCGCCGCACTTCGAGCCATGTTTGCACTTTGCACCAGCTTACGATGTGTCTCCAAGGTTTTACCCAGAAGCTGGGATCTATACGAAAATTGCCATCCATGGCGCATATTCCGAATATTTCCTGACTGAAAAAAGCGCACACACAGCTGCCGGACTAAAAACAAAAAAATCAGTTAAGAGTAAGCGCCTTTCCTTCTTTAACTGCAGCACCTATTTCCTCGCGTTCTTCATCGCCTAGCGGGATCATACCCTTTTCCGCAAGATAACCGTCTTCACCCCAGGCTGTTGCAGAAGTGAACTCTTCGAGATATTCGGCAATGCCGGGTATCACGCCGACGTGTGCCTGCTTCACATAGAAGTACAACGGGCGAGATACCGGGTAGCGTCCGTCAGCAATCGTTTCGAAAGTCGGTTCTTCACCATCAATCAAAGAGCCATGGACAGCATCGGAATTCTGGTCAAGGAAACTGTAACCAAACACCCCGAGTGCATTGGGGTTAGCTTGCAATTTCTGAACGATAAGATTGTCGTTTTCGCCGCTTTCGATATACGCTCCATCTTCACGGACTGTATGGCACACTTCCTTATATTTATTCTTGTCACTCTTTTTGAGTGCGGCTATCCAGTGAAATGACTTGCAGCCACCCTCCATGGCCAGTTCGGCAAATGCATCGCGGGTACCCGACGTTGGCGGTGGACCAAGTACTTCAATCGCTGCATCAGGCAATGCCGGATTAACGTGTGACCAGTTTTGGTATGGGTTGGCAACCAGAGTTTCTGAACCATCGTGACTGGGGACCATTTTCGCCAGCGCGAGGTACAAGTCACGGCGTGTAAGCTGCAGTTGAGGTGCATCAACAGAGTTAGCAACCGCTATACCGTCGTAACCGATCAAAACCTCGGTGATGTCATTGACGCCATTTGCCTGACAATCATCAAACTCGCTCTTCTTCATCCGTCGAGAAGAATTGGTGATATCAGGATACTTCACACCGACCCCCGCACAGAAAAGCTTCATTCCTCCACCTGAACCTGTAGACTCTATTTTTGGAGTCTTGAATTCCGTGGTCTGACCAAATCGTTCCGCGACAATAGTTGCGAATGGATAGACTGTTGATGAACCCACAATACTAATTTGATCGCGAGCGGTTTGAGCAGCAATAGCTGCAGACACAGCGGCCAGGCCGACAGCGATAACAATGTTTCGGAGACCCATATACTCTGAATTTTCCTGTCTTTGAAATTGAGATAAATAACTATTCTACAATTCAAATGTTACAACCAGATGACAGAAAATCTTTAATAATCACTCGATGGGGGCACATCACGATCATGAACCGTGGCGCGGCCAAATCTCGATGGTGATAGCTTGACCCACTTGTCTCCGTGCTCGAATGAAATCTCCGAGTGGTCAGGCTTCGTGGAGAGTGTAAAGAGCGGGTACTCCATTGATGCGGTGTCCGACTTTGGAACAGCATCGAAGATGTCACAGACGAAAAAGTCCGCTTGCGGATGACGATCAGGGAACAGTCGTGGTATCGAATGATGGGACAAGTTGCGTAACCATTTTTGGTTTTCGTGGTTTCACACACGGCACTGTATCGTAGTTTCACACACAGCACAAAAGAACGTGGTTTCACACACAAATTTCTGTGGATAACTATTGATCAGCTAACGTGGTTTCACACACATTCCATCGTAGTTTCACACACAGATCGAAAAAAATAACGCCATATATTTCAACAATATCAACAGCATACAGCCTAGTTGAAATCCTAAAACACTAGACAACCTACCCTCTTTTTTCGCCAGAAACGCAATGCTCATCAACGGCCTTTTCGCAAGCCCGCGAGTGGGTGACGCTGTCGAGTCCAAGGTCAGATATTCGATAAGTCACCATCACTAAACGTAATGGAAACGAATTAACGGCCCCATTTCATCCCCTTCTCCCAGTATCATTTTCTTAACTATTTCTGGATTTACAGCAGTTTTATCGTCAGGGATGGTTCCCTTTGTTGCACTTTTCCATGCAGCCTGTGATTTAGCTGTAGCAGTAACATCAGGATCATATATCACAAGAAAGCGTTTCCCGCTCACGCTGCCCGTGTCCACCACAAGCGAATAATGAAAGCCAGTGAACTTTGATTTTTCGGCGCCACCCCATTTGGCGTTTGATTTCAGGACTGAAAGTCTCGGACCTTTGAAACCCGGTGTCTTTGACACATATTCACTTATCGTATGAAAAGTCGTTTCTATTGTGAATTTCCCAGTTAAATCTATAGGTTTGGAACACGTAAAACCAAGCTTTGGAATTTTGTTCATTGCCCGATTATAGCAGTCAGCCCCTTTCCACTGGATACAATCTGCCAGTTTGACATCTTTCTCCGCCAAACGTTTAAGCTTTTCCTTTAACGAGGCAGTCTTATAACCGGTAGGCGTCTTGCACATATCAGTTTTTCCCTGTTAGTACATCGCATATAGAATCTATGAACTAAATGTTCATGCTAGCTATTTTCTGCCACCACGCCGATCGCATAGCAACTAACAGTTTTTGGTGAAGTTGCATATATCTCTTCTCCAGTCACACCAATCATGGGGTGCCCGGAATATCTCGGTGTTCCACCATACTTTGGATGATCACATTGGTAGTCTATGTATCTTATAAACGTTCCCATGACTCTATGCGCCACTAACCAATGATTGCTGAAATCTGCATGGAGAGATACTGCACAGTACACGTGCTGCGTTCTCTCCATCCAGCGGGCCAAAGATCCTAAGCCCGCAATATTAGTGTCTATAGTTGTGTTTAATCCAAATTTATTGAAATAGTTTGACATACCTTTCAAAGTGTCGTTGAAAGGTGCAGCCTCAGTTTCTTCCGGGCCTTCACACCCCTTGTTTCTTTGATATCTAAGAAAAGCATCTCTATGCTGATAATTACCAAGTTGTAGATCTCTGGCGACATCTCCACTCGTTTTTCGTTTGTGCTGGGTAAGGTTTCGAACTATACCAGCAGCCGTACACAGCGAACAGTTGAGTTTGGCAGTTTGAATAGTTTCATCTATTTCAGGGAATTTTCCGGGTGTAAATATATTCGCCAAATTTGAATCATCAGCTATCGCAAACTGAAGCTCACTATGTTCATCCATTTGCTGGGGTGTTCGCCCATCAAAGCCTGTATTTGTATATGCCATCTTGATTTCCTTTTCATCTATGTGCTAATCAATACAATGTAAAGAATATACAGCGCTCTATGAAAAGCAGGGGTGTTCAATACCAAAGGCTATTGGTAATTTTACCGAGGTGGGAGGATTCGAACCCCCATTCTTCTTTGCTCTGCCCCTGTCAGCCACCTTCATGCGTAGTCACAAAAAACGAAACCAGTTAGCTTTCCACCCACTCCTGCCAATCACCCCACTTTCATATAACTCCGCCCAGCCATAAAAAACGGATGCCACCCTATCTCCGTGCGCAGCAGCCCTCCCAGAGCGTTTGAGCGGGTTGTTGTTACGTTATTGGTGGTATTAGGGTTTCTCCAGTGTTGTTTGTGGTGGTGGGTAATTTTACCAATACCCCGGTGACTGTATCGGTTTCCGATATGCTGCTGCAGGCGGTAGTTGGAAATGAGGAAATGCGACTATGTGTACTGGCAGGAGGATGACTGAAATATTGGCTATATCCGGTTTTCGCAACGCCGAAAAGCAAGCGCCACGTGATTGAGGCGCAGGGGTTCGATGGTGAGGTCACTCACTACGTATTCAACGGCTCATGGTATGCGCCTGAAGACTACGCTGCCGTTGGTCTGTTGGAACAACGTGCCATGGCTGTGAAGCTCAAGCAGGCTACTGCTGCCTAACAGGCACGGCAACACACGGAGGGGGGCATATCTGTGCCCCCTTCCCTCACAAAAACCGAAACCGATTAGCCTTCCACTCACTCCCGTCAATCACCCCGCTCTCATACAACCCCGCCCAGTCATAGAAAAACGGATACCAGCCCATGGCCGTGTGCAGCAGCCCGCCCAGGGCCACGCACAGCAGTACGATGCCCCAGGCGATGCCGTATTCGCCTGCCTCTCCGGTTCTTAGTCTGCCGCCAAACAAATGAAAGCGCCGGTCGCTGTGTGGTGAGAACGGCACGCCGGTGACGGTCAGGGCATCGGCCAGTACGTGGGTCAGGCCGCCGTAGCAGAAGGCAAGGCCGATGTGTTTAAAGTCCCACAGTAGTCCGAAGGCCAGTACACCGATGATCCAGCCGGCCACGTAGTGGGTGACGCTTCGGTGTTTGACGCGTTTGCCTATGGTCGCGGCGACCCATTCCATCCAGTCCGGTGCGGTCGATCCGATCAGCGCCACGGGCACCAGTGGCGGTGATACCACGGCTGTGGTGGCACCGGCGATGGCCATGTGGTTGATCCATTTCATGGCGTGTGGGATGCGCGGATCGGTCCGGCGTTGTGGGTGTTGTACCGGTTGGCGGCGCTGCGCGGGTCGTGGCGCGGTACGGCGGAGACGCTGCGCAGGAAGTGGTTCATCTGTTCCTGTTTGGCCGGGTCGCACAGGGCGGACATCGACAGCCGGCTTTGCATGATGTCGGCTTCGGCCTTGATCAGCGTGCGCTGGCCGCCGGCGACTTTTTCCAGATAAGTGACCTGTTCACTGGCACCGACGATGCCCTGCTGCACGCGGATCGCGGCCCGGGCCTCGAGCGAGCGGTGCAGGGCCAGCTCGCGGATGGCGTGGTTGCGGTTGGCCACGGCGGCGACAAACTGTGCCACAGCGCTGGCTGCATCGGTGCGGCGTTTGTATTCGCGGTCACGCTCGCGGTCTATCTCGGTAAAGCTGTACAGTGGCATACGGGCGACGATGCCAACGTAGTTGCTGCCAAGGTCAGTGGTGTCGAACAGATCGCGCTCGCCGTCATCATCAATGCGGCTGCGCAACTGGCCGCGCAGTTCAATGTCGATGTTGAATGAGCTGGGCGCCGGGTAGCAGGCCATCACCGAGGCGAACACGGCATCGGGGTTGATCGCCGGGGCTTTCACTAAAGGGGCCGGATTGTCGTGGTAGTTGTGGCCGTCATCGGCCATCGTCGGCAGGCGATAGGGTTTGAATTCGGGCGGGGTCTGTCTGGCCTGCTTGGCCCAGGGCCAGAAGCTGCCGGCGATGGTGTCGGGTTTGTCGGTAGTGTCTGTGGCGGGCGTGTTGTCGGTGTCGTTCCGGGAGTCGTTTCGAGTATTGATCGTGCCCTGCCCTTCGCTGCTGGTCTCGCGCCAGCTTACGATGTCCTCGGGTGATTCACCGGGGGCGTGTGGCTCGGGGCCGTCGTGGGCACGGGCGCTCCGGCCGGGGGTGATGGT
>MDLA01000083.1 GCA_001730015.1 Chromatiales bacterium (ex Bugula neritina AB1)
GAGAATGAGGGTCGTAGCGAGGCTGTGTGATTTTGAGTCAGATATTGCGATCGATTTAGGCGAATAGTTATTCATATTCAACTAAATCGATCGCAATAGCTGGCCAAAAGACCACATCCGCAGTAGATCATTCATTCTCGGACAGCCACCTAGAATCTATACGGTACAGAGCTCCTGCCATCCAGTCGGTGACTAACCAGTTACCTTCACCATCAGATTCAAGACCATCAAGGTTGCCGACGGGCTCACCTGAGCCGACAGTACTTATGGATTTACTGGCCAGGTCAACAGCGATCAGATGGCCCGGCACTTTTGTGCTGAAGTCATCCTGCAGATCTTTACCCCAGGGCGCTACCAGCAGCCGGTTGTTATCTACCTGCAGACCGTTCGGGTGCTGCAGCGCTTCATCCTGCAGCCACAATGACAGAGTATCGCCACTGAGCCTGTAAATGCTGCTTGTGAGCATGTCAGAGACATAAACCTGGCCGCTATCATCTACGGCGAGATCATTTAAAAACTTTGCACCTTCGGCATCCCAGGTACCGGCAACTTTACCGGAGTCGACATCAATGGATACCAGCTGATCAATGTCGGACACAAACAGCAGGTTGCCATGCTGCACGAGACCTTTGGGCGCATTCAGCCCGGTTACCCAGGTCAAGTCATGCAATTGGCCACCTGTAGTCAAGAGAGAAATATGGCCGGCACCGTCTTTGTTGGTCGGCTCTCCATCAACGTTGGACACGTATATTATATTACGGGTCTCATCGAACAATGCACTTTCAGGGTTTTTAAAGCCATCAGTACTCCGGAGCTCGGTTGCCGACCAGGCAAATGTTGAAAAAAGCAGAGTAAGTGGAATAATGCCAAGAATTGAAACTGGTGTTTTCATCGATTTATTCTCTCCGTGAAGAATTGATGGGCCGCCTCAAGGGATAGACATCACAACTTTATACCTAATTGAAAAGGATAAAGCATGAGCAATGAGGACGATCTCGGTTTTACTATTCGCCATAGGAATGGCCAGTACGCTATTCTACATAACGGTACAGAAGCCACCATACTCCGGGGGAAGCGCGCAGTAAACTTCGCAACCAAAATTTCTGAGCTTACCTTTGCTGAACAGCAGCAGCTTATGGCACGATTAACAGGCAACTACAAACGCGGGAACGAAAGAACAGCCATAAAACATCTAAGAAATCAGAAGTAAACTCTGTTTTTTCATTAGTATCTATATATTCATATTCAGGAAATTGAGCACTTGAATGGCAGGTGGTGGATGCGCAAGCTTATCCACCCTACACACCACACTCGTGGAACGCGGCGAATTTCCGTAGGAGAGGAATAAGCGGAGCGCATCCATCAGCAATTACTGGCCGTCAACAATAACCGGCTACAGATAATATGCAACATATCTCATGATCTCATATGATCAGCCGATGCTGGCTTTGCATTAATTTGTACAAAAATCTAGAGTATTGGCTTACTTTATATTTTTATATGCAATTTGCAAGTAGATATAAAATGTAGGTACAAAAGCGTTTAAACAGAGAAAACGGGGAATCAGTCAACGATGTTCCTGATAAACTCACAATCACTATTAATAAATCGACAACAGGGTACTTACAATGACGATCATCCAAACAACCCTAATCACCAGCCTCTTCTGATTGCCACCGTTCATCAAACGCCTGTGCCTGCCCGAATCCCATCAGCTGTATAAAATCATTAAACGGGTAGATCGGCGCATCGAGACCACAGCTGGAACCGGTTGCAGCCAGGTGGGCGTAGCTGGTTTGCATAGCGGCAGTTGCGGCGAGAAAGCCGGTGCACGGGAAAATTGCTATATCAAACCCCAGATCTTCAATCTGCTGCTTTGGCAGCACCGGGCTACTTCGACCATCGACCATATTCAGCAACTTCGGCTGCTCTATTACCCGGCAGATCGTTTTCATCTCTTCGGTTGATTCCGGCGCTTCTATAAATATTACATCGGCTCCGGCCTCTTCGAACGCCTGGGCACGCTTTAACGCTTCATTTATACCATAAGCGCGCCTGGAATCGGTTCGCGCTACGATCAGAAAGTTATCGCTTTGCCGGGCCTCTACGGCAACTGCTATTTTCTGCTTCATTTCGGCAAGTGATATCACATCCGGCACGACGGCAAAACCGCATTTTTTAGGTGATTGCTGATCTTCCAGCTGGATGCCTGCAGCTCCGGCACGTTCATAGCCGCGAACGGTGCGATCGACATTTAAAAGTCCGCCATAGCCGGTGTCGCCATCGGCTATCAGCGGCAGCGATACACGCTGCGCGATCGCTTCCACACGCACGAGCATTTCGGTGTAGCTGGCAAGCCCGACATCGGGCAGGCCCAGCGATGAGGCGACGGTGCCATTGCCGGTCAGGTATAATCCGGGGAAGTTGTGCTGCGCTGCCAGTGTCGCGGAGATCAGTTCAAAAACACCGGGTAGAACCAGCAGTTCGCCAGCTCCGAGCTTTTCTTTCAGTGCGCTCATTTGCTCTCCTGTCTGGATTTTTCCCAGCCCTGCCGCTCACGGCATATAGGCGCCGCCATTGATCCACAGCACTTGCCCTGTCATATAGGCAGAGGCATTACTTAATAGAAACAGCATCGGCTCGACAATATCTGCAGGCGTTGCGATTCGCTTTATCGGAATTGCATTGGTGTAGGCCTGCAGATCCATTTGCAAGGCTTCATCTTCAGTCGAACGGCCGGTTCCTCCTCTCAGGAAAGCGGTATCGACAGCAGACGGTGCGACCGCATTGGCTCGCACATTCGGTGCGTTTTCAATTGCCAGTGTTTTTGTCAGGGCAATCACACCGGCCTTGGCAGCAGCGTAGGCGCCGTAGCCCGGACGGACAAACTGCGCCAACCCGGATGAAGCATGCACAATGGCCGGGTCGTTTCCTTTCGCAAGCAACGGTAAGGCGGCTTGTGCGGCGATGTACATGCTATTCAGATTGCCCTCGACTATATCGCTCCATACGGGTGCTGCCATAGCCCCGAGTGCTTCGTTGTCATGCATATAGCCACATAGATTAACGAACCCATCGAGCCCGCTCCACTGCGAATCGAGGCTGTTGAATGCTGCTGCCATGCTGTCTGCGCTGGTCGCATCGACAGCGTAGCTCAGCACACCCGGTGCTGGCGGGTGCCGCTCAAGTGAAGCGGCAAGATCCAGCACCGCAACTCGCAGACCGCGCTGTTGCGCCGCTGTCACCAGCTCCCTGCCTATGCCTCCGCAGCCACCAACTACGGCCAGACGACCGTTTCCAGCCGGAATTTCCGGGTTATTCGGGATCAACATCAGCAGGTTCCTCAATGATGGCTTGCGAGGCAGGCCGGTTTATCACATAGTAGATGCAAAGCGCCACCGAGGGGAAGAGACAGGCATGATTCTAAATGCACCGCACTGAAATTCGGCCGGATATCCGCGAGCGAATTCTCAAGCGTCGCGGTCGGCCGTTTATCCACGATCAACTGCATGGCGAAAGTACAGCGCTTGTCGTCATCGATATGCAAAGCGCGTTTATTGACCCGGGCAAACCGTCGGCTATCCCTGAGGCGCACGGCATTGTGCCCAATATCAATCGACTGGCCACTGCAATGCGCACAGCGGGAGGCACCGTTTGCTGGGTGTACACCAGCTTCAGCAGCGCCACCCTGAGCGACTGGAGTGCCTTTTTCGGTGGGGTCTACTCAGCACAATTCAGCCAGGCCGTGGTAAGCAACCTCAGTGAAGGCAGCGAGGGACACCAGCTCTGGCCGGAACTTGATATACGGGCAGCTGACTTGCAGCTTAGCAAAGATCGCTTTAGTGCATTTTTACCCGGCGCCTGTGATCTTCCCCATCAGTTGCGCTCACGCAAAATCGACACAGTCATTATCTGCGGCACCGTTACTAACGTGTGCTGTGAGTCCTCGGCACGCGATGCGTTAATGCAGAATTTCAGTGTTGTTATGGCGCACGATGCCAACGCCGCATTAACTGACGATGACCACAACGCCAGTATGAATGCTATCGCCCAGACCTTTGGCGATGTAATGAGCACCCATGAAGTAACCAGCCGCTTATGCAAACAATACACATAGGTGACATTCAGATAGACCGCCTGGTGGAGAGCGACGGGCCGTTTGCCGATGCCGGTTTTCTACTTCCAGATATCAACCCCGCCCTTCTTGAGCAGCACAGAGACTGGCTGTATCCACACTACGTTGAACCCGTCAGCAACAAGATTATCATGAGCTTTCACAGCTTGATTATCCGCAGCCCGCGTGCCACTATACTGATCGATTGCTGCGTCGGGAACGACAAAGAACGGCCTGAGCGTCCCGGCTGGCATCAACAGAATAAACCCTGGCTGCAGCGCCTCGCAGCACTCGGCCTTCAACCCGAAGATATAGACGTTGTTCTGTGTACACACCTGCACGCGGATCACGTCGGCTGGAATACCCGACTTATAGATGGCCGCTGGGTACCGACCTTTCCCAATGCGCGCTATATTTTCGGCAAAATAGAATACCAATACTGGCAGCAGGCGACACAACAGCACAATGGTGAACAGCCGCTAAACCACGGCTCCTTCGACGACAGCGTACTACCCGTTATAGAGGCAGGCAAAGCCGTACTGGTCGACAGCGACCACCAGCTTGAATCCGGCATCTGGCTTGAACCGGCACCGGGTCATACACCCGGGAATGTCATTGTGCATGTTAAGGCCGCTACACAGCACGCTATCTTAACGGGTGATGTCATGCACACGGCAGTGCAACTGGCTAATCCGGATCTGTCGAGTCGCTTTTGCCTCGATGCAGATCTTTCGCGGCAATCACGCAAGCAACTGATAGACACCTATGCAGATACATCGGTGGTGTTGCTGCCTGCTCACTTTCCCACACCAACAGCCGGTTTTATTGTGCGAAATGGCAACTCCTTCGCCTACCGTTGTGCCACCTGAAACTAATAGACAAACCCTTACTACAAGGAAAACCCATGCATTACGATTACGTGCCACTACCGAAGCGACAGCCACTAAAGTGGCCAAACGGTGCACGGCTGGCCCTTATCGTAACCATAAACCTTGAGTACTGGGATCTCCTAAAAGACAGCGACAAACCCTATTACGCTGGCGGTCCACCAGTTATTCCCGACCCAATGCCCGGCAACGTACCGGACTTCCCAAACTACAGCTGGCGCGAGTACGGCCACCGCGTCGGCGTCTGGCGCATGATCGACACGTTTGATCAGGCCGGCGTTTCGGCCAGTTGCACGATGAACGCAAAAATGGGGCTGGAGCGTCGCGATATCATTGATGCGGTTAACGAGCGCGGCTGGGAGCTGGTGGCTCACAACTATGAGCAGGGTGATCTCCTCACCAATTACCACTTTGACCGCGAAGCCGAAGCAAAACTGATACGAGAAGCACTATCTGTCTATAAAGATGTGGTCGGCCGGGCATCGCGTGGCTGGTTGTCGTCTTCGCTGCGCAGCACCACGCAAACTGCAGATATATTAGTTGAGGAGGGTTTATCATTTATATGCGATTACATGAACGATGAGCAACCCTACCTGATTAAAACCCCGAAAGGTCCAATCGTATCAACTCCCTACTCTGTTGAGATAAACGATTTTACCTTCTTTCACCGCCGTGGCATGGGTACCAGCGCGGTACTGGAATTATTAAAAGAGCAATTTGATCAACTCTACCTCGAAGGCGCTGCCAGTGGCCGCCTGATGAATATCGGCCTGCACCCGCATGTGGCTGGTCACCCTTATAGAATTCGCGCACTGCGGGAGTTTCTTGAATACGCCAAAGGCTTCGACGATATCTGGTGGGCGACTCGCGAAGACATTGCAGACTGGTACATGGAAAACCATCAATCGCATATTCCGGAAACGCCCTAGATGCTGCTACTTCAGCAGATAGTAAACGGGCTGATGCTTGGCGGCGTCTACGTTATGGTAGCAGTAGCGTTTACGCTGACCATCGGCATGTTGAATTTTCTAAATTTCACCATCCCGGCAATATTTATGGTTGCCGCCATGGTGTTCTGGGCTACCCTGTCCGGTGGATTCGGCAGCGGCTTCGACAGCCTGTTTGGCAGCGTGCTGCCGGCTGGCTCGCAATGGGTTGCAGGCGTTATACTTGCCATTCTCGCCGCCGCACTATGCTCACTGCTCATTGAACGCTTTACCTATCGCTACATGCGCACGCGCTACGGCGATGCCACAGAGCACGCAATACCATTAGTAAGCTCGCTCGGGTTTCTCATTATTTTTGAGCACATTGTTATTATGATCTGGGGTACCGACCCGATGTCGCTGCAGTCACCATTTGGTTCTGCCACCTGGCGTATCGGCGGCATACTGGTGGGCGTACCGCAGCTGGTCAGCCTCGGGCTATCGATCGCGACAGTAGCGGTACTGCATCTTATTTTAAAACGTACAAAGCTTGGGCGTGCCCTGCGCAGCATTGCAGAGAACCCGGATACGGCCCTGCTGCTTGGGGTCGATGTTCAGCGCATTGTTCCGGTGGTGTACCTGGTAACCGGCCTTTTGTGTGCGATAGCCGGTATTTTGTTCGCACTGAACTATCGCACGGTCGGGCCCTATATAGGTGAGCAGGTTGCAACGGTAGCGATTGCAGGCATGGTGCTTGGCGGGCTGGGTAATATCTGGGGCGCTATTGTCGGTGGCCTGATTGTCGGGCTGCTTGAGGCGCTTTCAACTTACTGGTTTGGTGCAGATATAGTCAAGGTGCCCATCTGGGGCATGCTGTTGCTGGTACTGGTGGTCAAGCCTACCGGCCTTTTTGGTCAATCTGCTATTGGCAAAGGTAAATTCTAATGTCCGGTTACCTGTCTGCCCAGCTCTCTATTTTGTGCCTGAACATTATTATTGCCTACGCGATTTTTCTACCGGCAGCCTCGGGCCAGCTTAATCTGGGAGCCGGAGGTTTTGCGATAATAGGCGGCTATATAGGTGGCTGGTTAAATTCATCATACGACGGCCTCGGAATGATCATGCCCCTAAGCGTGCCACTGGCGGCGTTGTTTACCGCTGCTATCGCGTTTCTGTTGTCGTTTCCCATACTGCGTACGCGGGGGGTTTATATGGTGCTTGCCACCTTTGCGTTTGCCGAAGTGGTGGCGGGTATTGTGCTAAATCTCGAAGTCGTGGGTGGTGCAGCCGGTTTCCCGGTAGACAGCCATGCAGATCTGGGTGTGCTGGCTCCCGTCACTTGTGGCGTTGTGGTATTCAGCTGGTATTTACTGAATACGCGCTTTGGTCTGGCCATGCGCTCGGTTCACGACGATGAAAATGTCGCCACGCTGTTTGGTATCAATGTACGCCGCGTAAGAGTTGCAGCATTTACTCTTGGCGGGCTGCTCGGTGGTTTATACGGCGCTCTTTACGGTCATCAGTATAATTATATAGAAGTACAGAACTGGAACGTGCTATTCAGCATTTATGTACTGCTTTATGTGCTTCTCGGTGGCACACAAACACCGTTTGGTCCATTGCTCGGGGCATTGTTTTTCACCGTAGTGCCGGAGTTATTGCGCTCCCTGGGAGAATCTTTAAACAGCGAACTTATAGCCGATGGCCGCTTTGCCATATTCGGCGCTCTGATCGTACTGATGATGGTATTCCGCCCCGAAGGCATAGTCACCAGGACACTGCTCGAGCGCGTTAGCGGCCGCAGAACGGCGGAGCCAAATTAAATGGAACGTGCTCTGCTGTCTCTAAACCAGGTAAATAAAAACTTCGGCGGCCTGCGCGTGATCAATGACGTGTCATTCGCGGTAACCGCCGGCAGCCGCACCGCGCTAATCGGCCCCAATGGCGCCGGCAAAACAACACTGTTTAATCTGATTAGTGGTGTCTATGAACTCGATAACGGTTCTATACAGCTCGACGACCTCGATATCAGTCACATACCGTCGCACGCTCGCTGCCGCTACGGTCTGTCGCGAAGCTTTCAGAATATCCGCTTGATGCCGCACCTGAGTACAGTCGAAAACGTGATGCTGGGGCAACATAGCCGCGCTGGCATGGCAGGCATGCTGTTTCCACTGGGTATCGGTAGAAACCGTTGGGTCAGAGAAGCCGAAGAAGCGCTGCACAATGCCGGTCTCGATTCCTATCGCGGGCAGATTGTAGCTGATCTGCCCTACGGCATACAAAAGCGTATAGAAGTGATTCGTGCATTAATGGCGCAGCCTAAATTGCTGTTACTCGATGAACCGGCAGCCGGGCTCAATGCTTCAGAAACCGATGCATTACTGGAACTGCTTAATCGTATATCTGAGGAAGGCGTCACGCTACTGGTTGTCGAGCACGACATGAATTTTGTTTCGCGTCTCTGCCAGCAGGTGGTCGTATTGAACTTTGGCGAGAAAATATTTCAGGGCACACCGCAACAGGCACAGCAGGAGCGCGCCGTGCTCGAAGCGTATCTAGGCACTGACCATGTTGCTTGAAGTCAGCGCACTTGATGTACGCTACGGCCGCAATCACGCGGTAAAATCTCTCGATATGGCACTGACAGACAACGCCATTGTCACCGTACTCGGAGCAAACGGTGCTGGTAAGAGTTCGTTGCTGAAATCTATAATGGGTATTGTGCCAAATGCTTCCGGCAGTATTCATTTCGGCGGGCAGGACATCACGCGCTGGAGCGTACCGCAACGCGTACGTGCCGGCCTGGCGCTGGTGCCCGAGGGTCGTCAGATTCTAACCAGCCTCACCGTGCACGAAAACCTGCTCATGGGTGCCTACCCTCGCAAACGCTTTTCCACCAGCGAAACCAACGCAATCTACGACCGCTTCGACAACCTCGCACAACGCAGGGATATGTCCGCCGCGGTGCTCAGTGGAGGCGAGCAACAAATGCTTGCGATCGGGCGGGCTCTGCTGGCAAAGCCGCGCCTGATGATGCTCGATGAGCCATCACTCGGGCTCAGCCCACTACTGGTAAAACAACTGTTCGATTTGCTTCGGGAACTGCATGCAGAAGGTTTGTCACTGTTGCTTGTCGAGCAAAATACCCACATGGCCTTGCAGATTGCGCGCTACGGGTATGTACTGGAGCTGGGTGCAGTAACACTTGAAGGTTCACCGGAAGAGTTACAACAGAACAGGCAACTGAAGGCAGCTTACCTGGGCAGTTGAGAGCTATAGCAATTGAACTTACAGTTTACAACGAATCAAATCGGGCATAGCCTGATCAACAACCAGCCAGTTAACTGACCGGCTTATTCAGGAGAGAGGAGGAATAAATGAGTAAATCACTTTTAACCCGTGTGAAGCTAACGGCACTGGCAGTAGGCTTTTTTGCATGCGCCTCGGCACAGGCGGCCGATGAAATTGTAATTGGCGCAACACTGGCCAAGACTGGCCGTTACGCCACCAGTGCCCGCACCACCGAGACTGCTATTGATATCGCCGTGGCCGAGATCAACGAAGCCGGCGGCATTAATGGCAAGCAAATTAAGCTGGTTAAATTCGACACCAACGGCGATCCCAAGCAAGCTCAGGTTGCGGTACGCAGTTTTGCCGAAGACGAAGGCGCACTGGCGGTGATTGGGCCGTTCTCATCAGGTGAAGCCCGCGTGGCCTTTGCCGCCGGAGAACGGCTTGGCATTGTGCAAATACCCAATGCCTCCTCTGCCCCTAAACTGGCCGATAAATTCAGCTACGCCTACCGCGTAACCGAGAGCGAATTTCTACAATTCAACCGGCTTGTCAGCACCATGAAAGCCAAAAACATGGAGGTTTCCAATACCTCCATTATGTATGTGTCTGATGAGTTTGTCTCCAAAGCTGTTGGCACTCAACTGATGCCTGCGGTGTTTGGCAAGCAAGGAGTTGAACTGGTCGGTGAGCCCATCGGCTTTCCAACCGCAGCTTTCGATCTGTCACCACAGGTTGCTCAACTGATGGAAAAGCCTACCGATACTGTGGCCGTGGCAGGTATTGTGGAAGCAGTGGTCAAGTCGGCCAAAGAACTGCGTCGGCAAGGGCACAAAGGGCGAATCATCGGCTCTGGTATTTCAGCTGATCCGGATCTTGCAGGCAAGATTGGCGCTGACGGCAATGGCATGTTGTACGCCGCATGGTTCTGGTGGGACCGCGACGATCAAACCCGTGATTTCACTGAAAAATTCAATGCTGAAAACGCTAAACGAGGCATAGAAAAGGCGGGTCCGCACCACGTTGATGCCTCTGCCTACGACATTGTCTATATTCTAAAAGCCGCCATGGAAAAAGCCGGTATCACCGGCGACGACGACAATCTAAAAGCAGAACGCACGGCAATCCGCGATACCCTGAGCACGCTCGTACACGAGGGCGTCAGTGGCCGCATCTGCTTCGACAAAAACGGTGATGCAGAACTACCGGCCTATATCATTGAAATAAACGACGGCGATATCAGCCTCGTCGATAGCCATCCGGCTAATGAGTGCACATCCGGTTAGAATCAATTAAATAAAGCACTTTTTAAGGTACTTGCTGCGATGGGGTTCCCCATCGCACTGCCTTAGCTAGAATATGGTAAATCTCTGAATAATTAAGAATTAATTTCGATCACCTTTCTGCTGGTGCCAACCCACGGCTCAACCCCGCCCACCAGCTACCACTCCATTTGATAACTATTGGTAATAATACCCAGAATTATGATTCCATAAGAGTTAAACTTCTCCGCAGCAGTTCAATGCGCCACTCGCGCGCATGTGGAGCCAATTACAGCTCAAATAAGTCCCTTCTCTGTAATTGCTATATGCCTTGTTTCCAGCAATTGCGGCAATTCAAATTTAACCCTCGGAACCTCATGATTATCAAATACATGAAGTATTTTTTACTCCCTTTTGCTGTAGTATCACTCAACGCTGGCGCTCAGACTTATCCGGTCTGCCAATCTCCTGATTCAGACCCCGATGGCGACTTTTACGGCTGGGAGAACAATGGAACTTGCCGGGTCGCAAACCCGGATACCCCCCCGGCTATCGTACGCAATGATGACGGCACAACGGTTAATCAGACTCGAGCCTATTGGCAAGACTCCGATTTAATCGGTAAAACCATCACCTGCCGGAACCATGTGTTTATGCCCGACCCCAACGTGGCAAATGCCGGTTCTTACGTCGCCGATCCATTCGCTCCTGAGTACTCACACGGCGCAGATGGCATGGTGACACAAACAGTAAACGGCCAATTTGCAGGTACCACTGCCTGGTCGATCACTGACGGAGTCTACACGGGCGCAGCGTTTATGTCGCAAACCCGCTTTATTGACGCCGATTTTAATACAAACTTTTCCGGCGACAGCCGCGGATGGACCAGCGCCGCTGGATTCTGGCAGTGTGACGGCGCAGCTCCTACTGGAACAGCTCCCCCCAAGCCACCCGCTGTTTGTGAAGATACGCCTCCAGTGGGCGACGGATGGGGTTGGGACGGCACTAACAGCTGTCAGATAGACACCAAACCGCCGACACTATCTTCCAAAATAACCCTGACCCTGGAAGAAGAATATTTAACCGACCCTGCAGCGTTTGACGAGCTCGTTTCTCTTGAGAGTGTCTGCGCCAATGGTGAGACTATTCTTGGCGGGGGTTGCGGTGGTCCACTCGCAACTTCAGGCTATGTCATCATAGATAACAGACCAGTCACCAGTAACCGCTGGTACTGCCTGTGGCACTGCACCAAACCGGAAGGATGCTCTGCGGGCTGGGAAATCCAGATTAGCCGAAACTGCCTGGCAGATTAAGTATCTGCTGACTAAACTCTGGGGTTGTATAAAATTTCGAGTTCAGAAGCTTATAGAGCAATATAAAAGGCGCTGCACGGAGTTTTTACTGGATTGAGCCTAGTCATTCTTAGTGATATTCAGGAAAAATGAGTACAGCGCCCTAGATGCTGCTATAGAAGCAGCGCAGCGGTTCTGGGCCGGAATTTTGTGCAACACCAGGGTTAATAATTACGAGAAACAATCCCTGCGCTAACGCCATTGCTGCCCGCCATCCATATCGACCACGGTACCCGATAAATACTGGACTTCGGAAGAGCACAGCATTACCGAGAGACTGGCAACCTCTTGCGGTGTTTTAAGCCGCCCGAATGGAAAGTTTGATCCGTCGATTAACTCGCCCCAGCGCGACTCATCCCCCAGTTCCGTGGCCGCACGCTTGCGAGCCATACCGGTGAACCGCTCGGTTGCAGTCGGTGAAGGATTTATACCAAAGACCCGGACGTTGTGACTAGCTGATTCATTTCCCAGCGCCTGGGTAAAACCAATTAGCGCCGCGTTGCCAGCTGCGCCACAAATGTAATTCGCACGAACAGAGCGCCCGCCCATACCGATAATATTCAAAATAGTGCCTGATTTGCGAGTAAACATCGAAGCACTGAACAGCTTGCACAGGTGTATATAACCGAAAACTTTCAGCTCCCAACCACTGCGCCACTCTTGCATACTCAGTTCGTGCAGGCGACCACCCGGCACCGCCCCCGCATTGTTCACCAGCACATCAACTGAGCCATACAACCGATGCAGCTCTTCACAGGCGGAGTCTTGCGTCAGGTCGGCAACATGAAGCCGAGCCGTGACCGAAGTTTCCTCTTTGATTCGCATCGCTGCCAATTCCAGCGCATCACTGCTTCGCGATACCAGAACAGGTATGGCACCCTCTCGAGCAAAGGCCAGTGCTGTAGCGTAGCCGATCCCCCTGGAGGCACCGGTGACGAGTATAGTTTTATCTTTAAGCTTGAGGTCCATAGCGTATCCGGTCAACCTGTGTCTTCTGTCATTAGCGATTCAGGCAGATTATACTGGCTGTGCGCATGATTCTGTCACCGATAGGTATTCCAGTGACCGGGAAGCACATTATAACAGCACCAGTGCGGCAAATGCTGCTACTCCATGAGCCGCATTAGCAAGGCTCCCTTTTACCCGTTGTAAAGAACTACTGCCTGTGTCATCGAGGAAAAACTATGTGGCCAAACCCGCGTGTACCGTTTCAGTTAACCAGCGAGCGCGCGCCACTGGCACCGCTCAATGGCAAACGATTAATCGTGCACCTGTGCATGAATATCGAATACTGGCCATTTGACCGGCCAATGCCACGAGGCATTATTCCCGCCCCACACGGCGCAAAGGCAGCGCCACCGGATGTTCCCAATTACAGCTGGGTGGAATACGGAATGCGCTCGGGAATGCCCCGGCTACTGAGACTACTTTCAGATCGTGGAATCAAGGCCTCTGCATTTCTAAATGCTCAGGTAGCAGATATTTACCCGAGTCTGGTCGATGCGGTGGTGGCGCATGAATGGGAGCTGGTAGGTCACGGCTGGTTCCAGCAATCATTGAAACAGGCCGAAGATGAGGAAGCTGTTATTCAGAAAAGTCTGGCACGGCTCGAACAGGTAAACGGCATGCGCCCGCGTGCCTGGCTTGGACCCGGACTCGTCGAAACCGGGCACACAGCGGATATCCTCAAACAGGAAGGTATAGAATTTCTACACGACTGGGTACTAGACGATTTACCCGTCTGGATGCGCACCCGTCACGGGCCGATGGTCGGCCTGCCTTACACGTTTGAATTAAACGATGTACCGATCTATGCCATACAAAACAGCTCAAGTGATGAGATCCTGAAAAGAGTAAAAGCTACGCTCGCGATGTACGAGCAGGAAATGACGGATCAAGTGCGAATTATAACGTTCGGCCTGCACCCGCATATTATCGGCGTGCCACACATTGCGCGGTATTTTGAACAGGCACTGGACCTTTTGGTGAATCGGGACGACACCACATTTGTAACCTCCAGCACCATGGGCGACTGGTTCATCGAAGCCGACGGCACCAATGGCGCAGCCGTTGCCAGCTACGATGCCGGACCTCCAGATTAACCCCGCTTTTCATCTATTCTGAAACTCACCGTAACTAAACTAGACAAACTAAAAACATAAAAAACACAGGTATTACACAACAACAAATGAACTACCCACTCGACCATAGCGAAATACGCGATGCCGTAACACGCCTCTGCAGTGATTTTCCAGGGACCTACTGGCGCCGGTGTGATCGCGAGCAAGCCTACCCCACAGCCTTTGTAGAAGCACTAACGGAAGCCGGCTACCTGGGCGCATTGATTCCCGAAGCGTACGGCGGCCTGAGCCTGCCACTGTCGGCAGCCGCCGCTATTCTTGAAGAGATTCACCGAGCCGGTTGCAACGCCGCCGCCTGCCATGCGCAAATGTACACCATGGGCACTGTGCTGCGACACGGCAGCAACGAACAGAAAACCCGCTATCTGCCCGGCGTTGCCGATGGCAGCCTTAGACTGCAGGCATTCGGCGTTACCGAACCGACATCCGGAACCGATACCACTTCACTGCGTACAACCGCCCGACGCGACGGTGATCACTATATAGTCAACGGCCAGAAACTCTGGACTTCACGGGCAGAGCACTCCGATCTGCTTCTTCTACTCGCACGCACTACAGCTCGGGATCAGGTAAAGAAAAAAACCGACGGACTATCGGTATTTTTAGTCGATATGCGAACTGTCGTCGGCAAGTCGCTGACCATCCGGCCAATTCGCACCATGATGAATCATGCTACCACCGAGCTCTTCTTCGACGACATGAACATACCCGCCGACGCCCTTGTTGGTGAAGAAGGCAAGGGATTTCGCTATATTCTTTCCGGCATGAATGCCGAGCGTATCCTGATTGCTGCCGAGTGCATCGGCGACGCCAAATGGTTCATAGAAAAAGCATCTGGCTACGCCGCTGACCGCAGCATCTTCGGACGACCCATCGGCCAGAATCAAGGCGTGCAGTTTCCTATATCGCGTGCCTATAGCCAGATGCGAGCAGCGGAACTAATGCTAAAAGAAGCCATTCGCCTGTACGAGTCAGGGGAAAACCCGGGCGAGGAAGCCAATCTGGCAAAACTACTGGCAGCGGATGCGTCCTGGGCTGCTGCTGAGGCCTGTGTGCAGACATTCGGTGGCTTTGGCTTTGCTGAAGAATACGATATAGAACGGAAATTCCGCGAAGCGCGGCTGTATCAGGTGGCACCGATTTCTACTAACTTGATACTCAGCTATATTGCCGAGCATGTACTCGGCATGCCGCGTTCCTATTAATGACTTTCGGCTGAATTTGCAATTGTTTTCACCTCTGTGATTATTATATTTTCCCACACTACTCCTTTCTTTGTAAAAGTAAGCTTCGGTTTTCCTGATCGATCTGAAAACGGAATTTACCTAGAATATTCATTCCCAAAAGACCATCGATACCTTGTACAACATCAAAATCAAGCACGGCGACTTGTGTATCAGTTAGCAGGTATGGCCCAAGATTTATTTCCGGCACTAAATAAACAGTTCCCTGCACCACTCCGTTAGCGGTATGGAATACTCGCCTGCCTTGTTCAATTGCAACACCACTGGATGGAAGCGAGTAAAAAGATGCCTGCGACAACGTGGTCATGGAGGCCCCTGTATCAATCAGCAATTTTACAGTATCTTGTCGGTTAATGGTTAGATCAACCAGAAACTGATTCCCTCTTTGCTGCAGTGCAATTGCCTCTGATACGCCTCGTACAGAATCACCGCTGATGGCTGTCGACCCTCCGTGAACTGACAACTCTGCCAACGCATTTGCCGCCTTCTCTCCAACCAGGTTGTCATTAACCAGTTGTTCCAACACCCCTGCAGCTGAAATTCTGTCTCCATTTCCCAGGTGGGCAATTGCTTGCGCGAACTGATGAGAGGATGTCATTAAACCCAGAGTTTCCAGGTGAGAATAAAAATTAATCAGAGACAACCAATCTTTCTGTTCGGTATACAGTCGATCTGTTTTATCGACAAAACTACTAAAATGCCTGAGTAAATTGTGTTGATCGGCAACACGATAACTGTAATTTTTGGCAAGAAGATAAACATCCGCTGCCTCGAGGTAACTGCCATTGGCTTGATTGAATTCGGCCAGCAGCAATAGGACATCTATATCATCGTAGTAAATAGACAGGTAGTTTTGTATCAGATCAGAAAAATCACTATTGTTACGAATATTCGACAATTCGCTTAAGTGGTCAAGCAGTTCACGTTTCAACTGATCAGTGGTTGTTCCATTGTTTCGGCTGGATTCCTGATACAGAACCATCGCGTCATAGTAGCGCCGGTCATGCAGAAGCCTGGTAAACAGAGCGTGAGTATTGGTATCAGATAGTATTACCCCGGTGAGTTCCTGGCCGGTCGAAGGATCGGAAAAATCTACATTGACAGAAGATTCATCAGCCGACGTTCTAATCGTTAATTCCAAAGCACCGGTGTGGTTCTGGCGATTGCTGTCATCTTGAGTAGCGGGTGGTTGAGTGTTGTCAGACAACTGCTCAGGCGGTTCTGATTGCCGCGTTACCCACCAGACATTGCCTTGCCAACCTAAGCTCACGCCTGCTACAAAAACAACGGTGAGTAAAAAACGATTATCCATTAAATTCCGGTATTCCCCGATTCTGTGCAGCGTGCATCAATGCTATTGAAGTTACAGTGCAAACTGCCCTAACCCGCATTATTCACGGGATTGACGGAATCTCACATGATCTTTGTTTCCACAGAGTATTTTTTCTCGTGCAAATATCAGTGTGTATTCGACGCGAGAAGAAAATCCACTGCGAAAGCAATTCTCAGTGCGATATCCTCGCCACCCCATAAATAATGCGGGCTAAGAGCAGACAAAACCAACTATTTTTGGGCCGATTCGCCACCCCGAACCTGGACAAAAGAGTAACCCGTAGCGATTGAGACCCGGGCAACAACAGTTGGGTTCAGTATGAATGCAAAAATCATTGATTAAGTGTGTTTTATATCTTCAAAACTGATTTTGCACCTTACAAAAAATGGATGAGGGAGACGGAGTGGAAGTAATTCGATCGCTGCTATCAACGCCGGAATGTTCAACAAAATCCATCAGCAGCGTTGCGATTGGGAACTGATTGAATGATCTGCCAATGCTCGAAGTGGCGACAATTCCCGTATGCCCCGGAAATGCTGAACCCGAAGTGCGCGAGCATTGCAGCCCCCGCTCTGGCGTTGTGCCAGACAGAGAGTTTATCGAGACAACCCTGCACTGGCTTGAAACGCAGATGTAATTCCCTGATTAAACTACTCTACCATCGATGCAGATGGCAATGGCTCCAGACCCCTGAATATATCTGCCGCTTTCTCGGTAATCTTAATACTTGCGGCATTGGTATTATTGGAATCTGTAACCGGCATTATTGAAGAGCCACAGACTCTAGCTCGCTTCGGTCCTTTGCATGAACATCCCGTGACTGGTAATTTTGTTGAGCTGCAAAACCAACCGCCCGAATCCTCCGAATACATGCTGATGCCAACACACAGTGTATCGCCTCTGACACCTGGCATTCATATTTCTCGTGTGACCCTGAGGCGCCGGCTGCAAGTGTTCTGAAGTTGTCGGTTCTGCCACCAGTGGGTGGAGAGACCTTGATCGTGTATTATGTCCTCTGTGGCCGCTATCTTCATATACCAATCAGTGTGGATTTCTTTTTACAGAGGTTGATTCAAAGTCGGGCCGCAATCAGATACGGTAGTTCGATGTAAATCGCGTTTGCTGGTGTGGTCATATCGTCGGGCGCGATGCATGGTCACGCGATTATCCCACATGACTAAATCCCATTTACGCCAGCTGTGGGTATAGACATTAGCCGGTCTTGTTGCATGCTCGGTTAGATCACTGATAAACAAGCGCGCTTCCGGCACCGGCAAGTCGACAATCGCACCAATGTGAGAAGACAAATAAAGCGATAATCGACCAGTATTCGGATGACGGCGTACGAGACGTTGCAATACCGGTTTCCATTTTGCTCTTTCTTCTTCAGTAAAGTCTTCAAAGCCGAGTTTGCCACGTGAATATATCTGGCTGTGCTCACACGTTAGATTCATACATTCACGCTGTAATTCAGGCGCCAGAGAATCCCATGCAGATCTCATATCTGCAAACTCAGTATTGCCACCGTGCTCCGGAATTACCCGCGCTGATAGCAAGGAATATTTGGCCGGTGTGGATTTAAAAGAGCTGTCAGAGTGCCAAAGCATATTACCCAGCCCAAACAAACGAGCGCGGTCGTTACGTTCTAACACCTGCCCATCAGTGTCGAGATTAGAGATGTCATTAACGTTCATCGACAGCCTGCGCTCAGACTGCGAACCAATATCGCCAGATGCTGTTTCCATCGGACCAAAAAGAGTGGAAAACCGGTACTGCTGATCATCGTTAATGCGCTGGTTCGGAAAAACCAATACGGCGTATTTATCCAATGCCCGCTCGATCTGTGATGCAACTTCTTCACAAACATCAGTTGCTATATTAATCCCGGTTACACGGGCAGCAAACTGGTCTTGCTTTGCATGTAAGGGCTCAATTTCAACTGACATAACAATTCCTCTTCGAGCGGGCTTTATGAGTACTATATTTTAATTTTACACTGTAAGACAGACAAAAACGGAAATCGCTACGGCAGGAAATGGAGTAAAATGGATATTTGAATTGGATTATTGCTAGCCTTACCATTTCTACGGCTTGCTAATTTCCTTATCAACATTTCTCATGACTTCATTTCCCTCAATACCGCCTCAATCTTTACCTGGCTGGTACCCGTCCATAAACCGGGGCGTAGCGAGGATAATTCAGGTGCGTGAGATTTCGCCTAACATATGTGGGCGTTTAGTTACTCTAAATAACTACATGTGGTCGGTGAAAGATCGCGTATCCCAAAGGATCCGCAGTAGCGCTGGTTTATGGATGGGCAATAGCTAGTGCCCATCCATAAACCGGGGCGTAGCGAGGGTCACTCAGGTGCGTAAGATTTCGCCTATCACATGTGGGCGTTTAGTCATTCTAAATAACTACATGTGGTCGGGGAAAGATCGCGTGCCCTGAGGGATCCGCAGTAGCGCTGGTTTATGGATGGGCACTAGCTAATCCAACCCGGAGTTTTATGTAATTGCAACCTCTCTTAGTCCGGCATCGTTGATCACCGCAGCGATCGGCCTCCACATCAGATCCCGCAGAGTAAAATAAACATGAACGCAACTAAACCCCGTGCACGTGATCTTGGCTTGCCGTTTCGTGGCGCACCCGGCCCCCACAATGCCATCACTGACGTGGCAGGTGTACATGTAGGTTTCACTACGTTAACCGAACCTGATAAAAGCATTCGCACAGGCGTTACGGCCATCATCCCGCGAAGCTTCGATTCGGAACCTAAACCGGTGTGGGCAGGACAGTATTCGTTAAACGGCAACGGCGAAATGACTGGGACACACTGGATTAATGACGCTGGATATTTCGTCGGTCCCATCTGCATCACAAATACGCACTCCGTGGGCATGGTTCACCATGGCGCAACACGGTGGATGATCGACACCTATGCGGATTACTTTCGCGATGAACATGCCTGGGCAATGCCTGTTGTGGCCGAAACCTATGACGGTGTGCTGAACGATATTAACGGGCAACATGTTACTGCTGACCACACGATCGATGCACTGAACTCGGCCTGCTCCGGCGCCGTCGCTGAAGGATCAACGGGCGGTGGCAACGGCATGATCTGCTACGAGTTCAAAGGTGGCACAGGCACCTCCTCCCGGCAAGTATCTATAGCTGAAGAAACCTACACTATCGGTGTGTTGGTGCAGGCTAATCACGGCATCCGCCCGTGGTTGAACATTCTTGGAAAACCGGTAGGGGAAACTCTAACAGAGGGGAGGATTCTAGAGCAGGAGACAGGCTCTATTATCGTGATACTCGCAACTGACGCACCGCTTTCCGCTTTATCTTTGCGCCAGATTGCGAAACGCGCAGCCATAGGCGTTGGACGTAACGGCAGCCCGGGAGGTAACAGCTCCGGTGATATATTCCTCGCATTCTCCGTAGCGAATAGTCGATCAATGCCACAAAAAGATAATACCATCCTGACTCGGCAGGAGTTGAATCCAGAACTGATTGATCCACTGTATCTGGCGGCAGTAGAATGCGTTGAGGAATCAGTGGTAAACGCGCTGGTCGCCGGTGAAAACACCGCAACGGTCAAACCTCCCGGCCACACGTGTTTCGGTATCGACACTGATATTTTAAGGGATATTTTTCAATAGGTTTCGAACGTCATATTAAAACCCGCACCACCGGAGAATCCGGGGCACATTTAGCCTGGAATATTCAGTTTAAGGGTTATAGGTACAGCCCGATGCCACTCCTGTCCTCCGCCAGGTGTGCCGATTCCAGCAAATGCCTGCCTATAAACCGGGGCGTAGCGAGGATCATTCAAGTGCGTGAGATTTCGCCTGCCACAGGTGGGCGTTTAGTCATTCCAAATAACCACATGTGGTCGGCGAACGATCACGTGTCCTGAAAGGGTCGCAGTTGCGATAGTTTATGGATGGGCACGAACCAATCTAAACTGGCTTAACGGACTGCGCAACAATTTCCGCCTCAATCAGATCTCCGACTGACTCAGCATTTGGATCTGAACCGCTGTTGGCAGAATATGTGGAATCGCTTCCCGGCTCAGGAACCGGCGTATCAAATTCGTAGTCCGGATCTATTTTCTGTCTCCTCCAGGTATCGCGCATCTCTCTCCATGCACCGAGCAGCGTACGCGGCTCCGGCATATCATCTGCGACTGCCCGATGTAGTTCCTTTAGGTTGTAACACGGTACTGCGGCAAACATATGATGTTCCAGATGCCAATTCATGTGCCAGTATAAAAATTCAGATATTGGATCCAGCGTGACTGAACGAGCACACTTTCTAAAATCACTAACGCCGGAACGCAGGCCACAATGCATGGTTACTCCGACAAAATATCTGTGCCAGTTAGCAACAAAGACCGAGCCTGAGATCAGAAGTATTAATATCGGCTGATCAATCACCAGTGCAAAAACCGCCACACCCACATGAAATGCGATAACCACTCGCGCCCACTTCACTGCTTGTTGTCGATGTACATCGTGTCCCTGATAAAGTTCTTCGCCCCAGGAGTTAAACGGGTTGCTAAACCGGTTAAGCGCAATATCTATAAAGCCTCGAACCGTCGGGATTACCCCTCTGGACTGATAGCCACCGAAAATATTGAACGTAAACAACTGCAGTATATATAAGGCACGCAGTGAGGGTGTGACCGGCAGAATCTCTTCTCTGTCGCCCTCAAGAAACAACGTATAGCGATGATGATAATTGTGACTGAAGCGATAGATGCGAAAGTTCAGCCACCCAAACAGACAAAATAAACGCAAAAACAGTTCATTTATCCACGGTGTTTTGAAGACGGTTCGATGACAAAGCTCATGATTCGGTGCAGTAAAATAAGTCGCCACTGTGCCGTGTAAAAACAATGCCAGTAAAAACCACCACCATTGCCCGGCGTTGAACAGTACAAACGCGGTAGCACCGGTGACCACCCACAGGCCGAAGTGCCCACCCGCTTGTAACAGGCCCTTCGCATCACTTTTCTGCACCAGCGACGACAACACTTTTTTATCGATCGGGCATCGGTACCAGTCTATTTTCAGTGTTTTTCGTACTTCCGCCATCGACGGAAAGTTTTTCGTCTTTGCCGCTGCCAGTACCGGGTTCACCAGTTTCTCCTGTTGCTCTTGTTGCTCTTGTTGCTCTTGTTGCTCTTGTTGCTCTTGTTGCTCTTGTCGGGCAGATTAGGGTTAGCCAATTTCAGCTTAGCCTCAGAGGGCTTGTCAGCCAAACAACTTTCTAAATAGATCAATGCAGTCTCTAAAGCCTCGCTCAAAGTCACCATCGCCCTGGTGATAAACACTTTCAAAAGATATTACCCCGTCATAGTTGTCGCTGCGCATGGCATCGGCCATGGGCTGGAACAGATCAGCCAGTTGACCTTCCCCCATTTTCTTCACGGTTAAAGTGGCACGAGGAGTATCGACAAGTACATCTTTAATATGCACATGCCCGAGATAACCGCCCTTCAATTCTTCGTAGCCATCGGGATACGCCAGCTCATGACACCAGCAATTGTTTGCCGGATCCCACAGCACTTTCAGCGTGTCTTTAGCGTCCAGATCGTCAATGAGTTTTCTGGCCGTGTAGTTTGAATTAACCATGGTGCCGTTACCGGTTTCGACTACCAATGTTATCCCTTCGGTTCTGGCCAGTTCAACCGCCGGTGCAATTAATGGAGCAAAGGTATCCCATGCGCCGTGCGCGACATTCCATTTTTCTGCCCCGTTATTACCCCAGAGTATCTGTTCTTTTTTACTGGTCATGATGCGTACCAGCGGAGAATTAACTTCATGTGCCATTTCAATCACACGCTTCAGTGCGTCCATATGTTTGGTATGCAACGCATCACCGGGTTTATTGGCGGTAGTCATACCGGCAAATATATGCCGAGACAAACATGACACCGGTTTACCGTGGCCCTCAAGCAGATCTTTGATCTGTGCGATTTCCTGTACACTGTGATCGCCCACTTCTTTTTCGCCGACAAACTGCAGCTCGGCATAGTCAAGTTTGAATTCATCCATAACTTTCAAGCTATGAGACAAGTCACGGCTGATGCCATCACATATAACGCCTAGTTTCATTTTATTATTCTCTTACACTCTATTAACGATGAAGTTCTGCACCGACTATTTCTTCAAGTACGCGTGTGCATACCCAGTTATCACCATTGGGATACTTGGTTTTTCCTGCCTGAAAAATCTGCATGGCCGTAGCCGCAGTTTGCATGGGTACGCCCTGCTGTTGTGCAAACTCCAACGATATGGTTAGATCTTTGTACATAGTATTAATGTGACTGCCCGTGTTTTCAAATTGCCTGTCAATAATATTTTCAAGCGCACCATTAGAAACACTGCAACCCGCACCAGAGGTAGAAAAAACATCAAGCAGCGTTTCACCCTTTACTCCGGCCTTTGCCGCCAGCGAAGCCGCTTCGAAGGTAGCCGAAAATATAGAGCCGATCAGTGATTGCAGACAGGCCTTCATCACCTGACCGTCGCCAGGTTTGTCACCCACATGATGAATGGTTCTCGATACCGCCTGCATAAGTGGTGACGCAGCTTCCATGGCAGCTTCGCTGCCGGCAGCCATCATGGTCAGTGCGCCACCCTGCGCCCCCGAGAAACCACCAGACACCGGGGTGTCGATCAACTCGATTCCGCTACCCCGCATAGACTGACCGATTTCCACGGCCTCGGCAGGTTTGATCGTAGCACTCAACATCACAATACTCCCCTGCGACATATTGTGAACCAGCCCCTGCCTCCCGAGTATCACCTCTTTCGCCTGATCTCCATTCATGACCATCACAAATACAGCGTCACTATTGCTGCCTACCTCGGCCACAGAGCCAGCCACCGCCCCACCCAGATCGGCAAAAACCCGCATACGGGCGGCGTCGAGATCGAAACCGGAGGTGGTAAAACCGTTTTTGATCAGGTTCCGCGCCAGACCGCTGCCCATATCTCCCAACCCGATAATCCCTGCCCGCATTATTTTCCCGCTGTATGTTTATGGTAAGCAAACGATAAAGGAGTATCATCCCGCAACTCAAGCAAAACCCATCAATTTGCGGCAATTGATGGTTTTTGATTGATTTGATTCAGCGAATTACCCACACTCTGAGGTTATTTGAGGCAGATTCGTCCATGAAGCACGCAGCACGACTATCGGATATCGCCAAACACGCCGGTGTCAGTACCGCAACCGTTGATCGTGTGTTAAATGGTCGCGCCAACGTACGCGAATCAACCCGTCAGCGTGTACTGCAGGCACAACAAGCTATCGAGTCAGGCTCGGTGCCGACGGACCGCCAACGTCCGTGGCGAATCAAAGTCATTCTGCCAAAGCACGCTGGCCCGTCCACAGAGTATTTTGCACGTTGTATTCAACAGCTCGGCACCTTCGGGCAGGCCACTATCGAGTGCGAGTACGCCGTTAAAATCGAACCCGTAGCACTTGCGCGTAAGCTTCGTGCCTGCGTGGGTCAGGGTATAGATGCGGTCGCTTTTCAGGCGCTGGAAGACCCGCGGGTCGCGCATGCAGTCAGCACCTTGAATCAGGCAGGCATTCCCTGTGTGACGGTATTATCCGGTATGGAAAGCGCACCGGTCATCGGCCACATTGGCAGCAATAACCGAGCTGCCGGTCGCACCGCCGGACTAATGATGGGCCACATGACAAACACACCCGGCGAGATTCTGATTGTCACCAGTGGTGATTTATACCGGGCCCATGAAGCACGCGAGATGGGCTTTAGAGCCGTACTGAGAAGCCAATTCCCACACCTTGCAATAGCGACTTCACTCGTCGGGCGCGACGATATAGAACGCACCGAAAAAATAGTGAGTGATGCACTGGAACAGTATACTGCCGTGGTTGGTATCTACAACGTCGGCGCAGGTAACCAGGGAATAGCCAGCGCACTGAAAAGCGATACTTTGTCGGGCGAGGTTGTTTTTATAGGTCATAACCTGACACCAAAAACACATAATTACCTGCTCGAAGGAACTATGAATGCAGTGGTGCACCAGAATCTGCAGATGGCCGCCAACTACACAGTGAAATTTCTAATCGACCATCTAACCGGCCATTCAACCAGCCCGAAAACGGTGCCTGTTGAGATAATTACACGCGAGAACACTGAGGGGATCGGATTTGATGGCCCGAAGTAAAATGAAGAGAGTAAAGGGGTCAAACAGTAAAAGGTGACAGCTTTTAACCTGAATAATTCATAAGATTGAGGGAACTGACGGTCCAATTGTGTTAAAAACCCTTTAGCACAAGTATTTTCGCTGCAAAAGGACCCTCAGTTGACCAACGATACCACGCGACAAGGTGTAATTTTTAAAAATCTGCACGATCGAGCAGTTCACCTTCAATTTGACCAACCCGACAGCAGCGTCGATGGTGGCGCTATTTTACTCAAAGCGGCAGACGAACGACTTCAGCTAACGGCATCCCTGGCCAGCTGTCTGCACGACAAACGTAATCCTGCCTATATCACCCATACTTATCAGGATCTGTTGCGACAACGTGTTTATGGTTTAGCCTGTGGATACGAAGACTGCAACGATTCATCGAGGCTCAGAGCCGATCCAATTCATCGATTCGTTCTAGATCGTGATCCAGTTGACGGTGATGAGCTGGCTTCGCAGGCAACCCTTTGTCGCTTTGAGAATGCAATTGACGTGAGATCCATGGATCGAATGGCAACCGAGCTAGCTGATCGTGTGGTGGAGCATCATCGCAAACGTCTCGACGGAAAAGTCCATCAAATTACCATTGATATGGATCCCACTGACGACCCTACATATGGGCAACAGCAATTGGCCTTCTACAATTCACACTATGGTAACTGGTGCTATCTGCCGGTCGCTTGTTTTTTAAAATTCAACAACGAACCCGATCAATATTTATTTGCCTATGTGTTACGTCCGGGAGATGCGCATGCAAGCTATGGTGCTATTGCGATACTGGATCGTATCGTAACTCGATTGAGGAAGGCATTTCCCGGCACATCAATACTGGTTCGCCTTGATGGCGGGTATTCGACACCTGAAATACTTGAATATCTTGAGCAGAGAAATCTCAAGTATGTCATTGCTATAGCAGGAAATAGCGTATTGCAAGGCTATGCGGAGCCTTTGATGAAGCAATCTCGAAAAGAAAGTTCAGCCAGTGGGCAGACAGAACATCACTATGGCGAATGTGAATATTT